>NZ_JBIWLU010000006.1:0-620953 GCF_044766365.1 Streptomyces sp. NPDC102279
AGATCCGCAAACAGAACCCCGCCTTCGGACTCGGCTCCTACACCGAACTCCCCTCGTCCAACCCGGCGGTCTTCGCCTTCCTACGGGAAGCCCCCACCAACCAGGACGGAGCAGACGACCTCGTCCTGTGCGTCCACAACTTCTCCCGCTTCGCCCAACCCACCGAACTCGACCTCAGCGAGTTCACCGGCCGCCACCCCGTCGAACTCATCGGCGGCGTCCGCTTCCCGGCCATCGGCGAACTGCCGTACCTGCTGACCCTCGCCGGACACGGCTTCTACTGGTTCCGGCTGCGCAACGGGGTCGCCCCCGTCGGCGCGAAGCACTCGTGAAGCCGTGCAGCCCACAGCCCGCCCGCACCTGAAAGGACGTGTCGCCATGGCGAAGACCGCTCTGCACCGTCCGAGCGGCCTCGGTCCCGCTCCGCTGCTCACCTCGCTCGCCGAGATGCTGCGCGCCTGGCTGCCGCGGCAGCGTTGGTTCGCCGGCAAGGGCAGACCCGTCACGGACCTGACGCTGGTGTCGTCGACCGAGCTGTACCCGGGGTGCCTGCATCTGCTCGTCCGCACAGAACACCTGGGCCCGCCGGCCCACGGCGGCGCCGGTACTCCCCCGGCCGAGGACTGCTACCAACTGCTCCTCGGCGTACGGGAGGTGCTGCCCCCGCACCTCGCGCACGCCTTCATCGGCCGGGCGAGCAGCGGCCCGCTGGCCGAACTGACCGTGTACGACGCCTTCCACGACCCCAAGGCGGCGGGGCTCCTGCTGGAGCGGCTGCGCGTCTCGGGCTCGGCGGGCCCCCTGCGCTTCGAGCGTGATCCGCGCGTGACGGTGCCGGGCGGACTCGCGCCGCGGCTGCTCGACGCGGAGCAGTCCAACTCCTCACTGGTGTACGGGGACGCGTTCATACTGAAGGTCTTCCGGCGCGTCCAGCCCGGCATCAACCCGGACCTGGAGGTGCCGCGGGCGCTGGCCCGCCAGGGCTGCACCCGTGTCCCCGCACCCGCGGCCTGGTTCCGCACCTCGGAGCCGCAGGACGCCACGCTCGGTGTCCTCCAGCCGTATCTGCGCGACGCCGCCGACGGCTGGACGCTCGCCCTCGAATCGCTCACCTCGGAGAAGGACTTCACCGAGGAGGCGTACGAACTGGGGCGGGCCACCGCGGAGGTGCACCTCGCGCTGGCCACGGCGTTCCCCCTCGACACACCGAGCCCGGGCGGCAACAAGCGGCTCGCGGAGGCGATGCACGAGCGGCTCGACGCGGCGGTCCGGGCCGTGTCCGAACTCCGGCCCCACGCGGCCGGGTTGGGGTCCGCATTCGACGCGCTCGCCGGTCTGGACTCCGCGGTCCGCCCCGCCCAGCGCATCCACGGTGACCTCCACCTCGGCCAGGTCCTGCGAGCCGGGCAGCGGTGGTCGGTGATCGACTTCGAGGGTGAACCCGCCCGCCCGATCAGCGAACGCCGGCGTGTCCAGTCCCCCGTCCGCGACGTGGCCGGCATGCTGCGCTCCTTCGACTACGCGGCCCGCTCCCGTCAGCCGTGGCGCCCCGCGTGGGCGGACCGCTGCCGGGAGGCCTTCTGCGCGGGCTACGCCGTCGCCGCGGCCTGGGACCCGCGGGAGGAACCCGAGCTGCTGCGCGCGTACGAGACGGACCGCGCGGTGTACGAGGTGCTCTACGAGGCCCGCCACCGTCCCGACTGGCTGCCCGTCCCCATGGCGGCGGTCGGACGACTCGCCGACGCCCGCCCCTGACCCCTGTCCCCCGACCGACCCCGTCCGAGAACCGATCCCCAGAACCCCCCACTCCGAGAGGCCCGAGCCGTGACAGTCCGCACCGCAACCCCCCGCGTACGGCGCGCCAAGCCCGCCGCCCCGCCGGCGCAGCACACCGCGCTGGACCCCACGGACCGAGGACGGCTGCTGTCCGGCTCCCATCACGATCCGCACGCGCTGCTCGGAGCCCATCAGGTGCCGGGCGGCGTGGTGTTCCGGGCTCTGCGGCCGTACGCCCAGGGTGTGTCGGTAGTCGTGGACGGGCGCCGCACCGCGCTCGACGACCTGGGCGACGGTCTGTTCGGGGCGGTGCTGCCGGTCGACACGATTCCCGCGTACTCGCTGGTGGTGACGTACGAGGGCACCGAGTTCGAGACACAGGACCCGTACCGTTTCCTGCCCGCTCTCGGTGAGATGGACCTGCACCTGATCGGTGAGGGCCGGCACGAGGAGCTGTGGAAGGCGCTCGGCGCGGAGCCGATGACCCACGAGGGGGTCGTCGGGACGCGGTTCACGGTGTGGGCGCCGAACGCGCAGGGGGTGCGCGTCTGCGGGAACTTCTGCCACTGGGACGGCGCCTCGGGATTCCCGATGCGCTCGCTCGGTTCGTCCGGCGTATGGGAGGTGTTCCTGCCCGGGATCGGTGAGGGCGAGCTGTACAAGTACGACATCACGCGCCCCGACGGTTCGCGCACCCTGCGCGCCGACCCGATGGCCCGCCGTACGGAGGTTCCGCCGGCGACCTCCTCGATCGTGACCCGGTCGTCGCACACGTGGCAGGACGCCGCGTGGATGGACGCGCGGGCGAAGCGTCGTCCGCTCCACGAGGCGCCGTTCTCGGCGTACGAGGTCCATCTGGCCTCCTGGCGGCCCGGGTTGACCTACCGCCAGCTGGCGGACCAGCTCCCCGCCTACGTGACGGACCTGGGCTTCACGCACGTCGAGCTGATGCCTGTCGCCGAGCACCCCTTCGGCGGCTCCTGGGGCTACCAGATCACGGGCTTCTACGCGCCGACCGCGCGCCTGGGCACCCCGGACGACTTCAAGTACCTCGTCGACGCCCTCCACCAGGCCGGTATCGGCGTCCTGATGGACTGGGTTCCGGCCCACTTCCCGCGCGACGACTGGGCGCTGGCCGCCTTCGACGGACGCCCGCTGTACGAGCACGCCGACCCGCAGCGCGCCGACCACCCCGACTGGGGCACCCTGGAGTTCGACTACGGCCGCCGCGAGGTCCGCAACTTCCTCGTCGCCAACGCCACCTACTGGTGCGAGGAGTTCCACATCGACGGCCTGCGCGTCGACGCGGTCGCCTCCATGCTCTACCTCGACTACTCCCGCGAAGACGGCCAGTGGAGCCCCAACGAACACGGCGGCCGGGACAACCCCGACGCCGTGGCGTTCCTCCAGGAGATGAACGCCACCGTGTACCGCCGCAACCCCGGCGTCGTCACCACGGCGGAGGAGTCGACCGCGTGGGACGGCGTCACCCGCCCGACCTCCGAGGGCGGGCTCGGATTCGGGCTGAAGTGGAACATGGGCTGGATGCACGACTCGCTCGAGTACATCCAGCACGAGCCGATCCACCGCAAGTACCACCACAACGAGATGACGTTCTCGATGGTGTACGCGTACAGCGAGAACTACGTGCTGCCGATCTCCCACGACGAGGTCGTCCACGGCAAGCAGTCACTCGTCTCCAAGATGCCCGGCGACTGGTGGCAGCAACGCGCCAACCTGCGCGCCTACCTCGCCTTCATGTGGGCCCACCCCGGCAAGCAACTCCTCTTCATGGGACAGGAGTTCGCCCAGGGCGGTGAGTGGAAGGAGGCCGACGGCCCCGACTGGTGGCTCCTCGACCCCGCCTACGGCGCCGAGGCAGACCACCGGGGCGTCCAGGATCTCGTCCGCGAACTCAACACGCAGTACCGCGCGGAACCGGCCCTGTGGGAACGCGACACCGACCCGTCGGGCTTCCGGTGGGTCATGGGCGACGCGGCCGACGACAACGTCTTCGCGTTCCTTCGCCACGCCGCCGACGGCACCCCGCTCCTCGCCGTCACGCATCTCTCCCCCGCCGTCCGCCACAACTACCGCCTCGGCGTCCCCGACGACATCCCCGCCTGGCACGAGGTCCTCAACACCGACGCCCTGCGCTACGGCGGCAGCGACGTCACCAACCCCGAGCCGGTGAAGGCCGAGGCGATCGGCATGCACGGGCGTCCGACGAGCATCGAACTGACGCTGCCGCCGCTGGCGACGGTGTGGCTGCGGCCGGCCTGAGCCGACCGCAGCGAACGGGAAGGCCCGTCTCAGGGAGAGGCGGGCTTTCCCGCTGAATAGAGCCAGGTGTGGAAGAGGCCCGACAAGTCCTTGCCGGACTCCCGTTCGGACAGGCGGACGAACTGGGCCGTCGTACCGTGCCCGTCGCGGTGGCCCGCCGCCCAGCAGCGCAGGATGCGGAAGAACGCGCGGTCGCCGACCGCGGTGCGCAGCTGGTGCAGGGCCATGGCGCCGCGGGCGTAGACGGGCGTCTCGAAGATGTGCTCGCCGCTGCCGGGATCGGCGGGCGGGAACGCCCACAGGTCCTTGCCCGCGGGGGTGGCGTACAGCGCGTCGAAGGTCTGCTGGGCACTCTTGCCGCCGTGCTGCTCGGTGTAGAGCCACTCCGCGTACGTGGCGAAGCCCTCGTTGAGCCAGATGTCCTTCCACCTGGTCAGGCTGACGGAGTCGCCGAACCACTGGTGGGCGCTCTCGTGGACGAGGGTGCCGAGGTCGGGCGCGGAGTCGTAGACGGGCCGAGTCTGGGTCTCCAGGGCGTAGCCGACCTGCGGGGCCCGGTCGACGATGGCGCCGGCGGCCCGGAACGGGTAGGGGCCGAAGAGCTTGCTCTCCCAGGCGAGGACGGACGGCAGCTTCTTCAGGACCGGCGCCGCGTCGGCCGCCTCGCGGGGGTCGACCGCGTTGTAGACCTGGATGCCGTCGCGGGTGGTGTACCGCTCGACCTTGAACGTGCCGACGGTCGCCGTGGCGAGGTAGGCCGCCATCGGCTCGGACTGCCGCCAGCGGAAGGTGGTCCGGCCGTGGCTGGTCCGCTGTCCGAGCAGGACCCCGTTCGCGACGGCGGTCCGGCCCTGAGGAACCGTCAGCGTGAAGTCGTAGGACGCCTTGTCGGTGGGGTGGCTGTTCGCGGGGAACCAGGTCATCGCACCCTGCGGTTCGCCCGCCACGAAGGCGCCGTCGTCCGTGGGGATCCAGCCGTCCGGCGAACCGTCCGGGTCCGTGACGGGCTTGGGCGTACCGGCGTAGGTGACGGTGACGCGGAACTCCTGGCCCTGGTGGAGGGCCTTGCTCGGGGTGACGACGAGTTCCTGTCCGGTGCGCCGGAAGGACGCCCTCGCGTGGTCGACGGTGACACCGGTGACCTTCAGGCCGTTGAGGTCGAGGTCGAAGCGGGTCAGCCGCTGCGTGGCGCGGGCGGTGACGACCGCCGTGCCGTCGAGGTGCCGGGTCGCCGGGTCGTAGCCGAGGGTCAGGTCGTAGTGGCGGACGTCGTAGCCGCCGTTGCCCGAGAGGGGGAAGTACGGGTCACCCGCGCCCGCGGAGCCCGCGCTCCCGGCCGCCGTGGCGGGTCCGGCGGCGGTGAGCAGTGCGGCGAGGGCGACGGGAACGGCCGCGACGACGGCTTCGCGGCGCAGGACGGTCGTACGTCGTGCGGCCTGCTGCGGGCGTGGTCTCACGTTCGCTCCTCCGGTTCGACGGTGATCATCGCGCACAGCCTATGAGGCTCTCCGGCCGCTGCACCTCTCGATCGGGTCAAGTCCCGCCGAGCCCGCCCCGGCCGTCCCTCTGGCCGGACGGCGGGCCGGCGTGATGAAGTCTGTCCACGCGTCCGAAGATCCGGTGCTCGGCCGCCGTCACCTCCGGTGCCCGCTCCTCCGGCGCCGCCGCGGCCGACGGTACGTCAGGCCCGTACACCGCAGAGGAGATGCACGTGACAGGTACGTCGCCCACCTGGACCCAGGCCCCCGTGAGGGTGGGGCTCGTCGGCGCGGGGCCCTGGGCGCGGGCCGTGCACGCCCGGGTGCTCGCCGCCGGGCCGGAGACGCGGCTGACGTCGGTGTGGGCGCGCCGCCCGGAGGCCGCCCGGGAGACGGCGGAGCCGCACGGTGCCGCCGTGGCCGCGTCCTTCGAGGAACTGCTCGACACCTGCGAGGCGGTCGCCTTCTCGGTGCCGCCCGCCGTTCAGGCCGAACTCGCCCTCCGGGCCGCCGAGGCGGGCAAGGCTCTCCTCCTGGAGAAGCCCCTCGCGCTCGATCTGCCGTCGGCGCGGCGGCTCGTGGACGCGATCGACACGGCGGGCGTCGTCTCCCAGCTCGTCCTGACCAACCGCTACCACCCGGCCACCCGGCAGTTCCTCGACCGGGCGAGGGCCCTCGACGTCTCGGGTGCCCGGTCCTGCATGCTGGGCGGTGCCTTCCTGGGCGGGGACTTCGCGACGCCGTGGCGCCTGGAGCACGGGGCGCTGCTGGACATCGGGCCGCATCTGCTCGATCTGCTGGACGCCGCGCTCGGGCCGATCGTCCGGGTCCGCGGCGCGGGCGATCCGCGCCGCTGGGTCGAGCTGACCTGCGAGCACGAGGGCGGCGCGGTCAGCCAGGCCTCGCTGTCGGGGTCGGTGGACGTCGAGCGCGGCATCACTCGGATCGAACTGTTCGGCCGGCATCCGGAGGTGGTCTTCGACGGCGGCGCGCTCGACCACGAGGAGTCCTGGCCGGTGCTGCGCCGCGAGTTCGCCACGGCGGTGCGGTCGGGGCGGTCCGGCGAACTCGACGCCCATCGGGGACTGCGGCTCCAGACGCTGATCACCCAGGCGTTGGAGGGCTGAGGGTCCACGGCGGCGCGGGCGCGGGGCCGTTCAGGGGAAAGGGGCGACGGGCCGGCGTGTGCGGCCGGCGGTGTGTCGACACAACAGCTGTGAACCTGCCGCTGATCGCCCCCATGCTCGCGACACCCGGAACTCTGCCGGCCCCGGCACAGGACATGCGCTGGGCCTACGAGACGAAGCACGACGGCCAGCGCGCCGTGGTCTATCTGCCCGGCGACGGCAGCGTGCGGTTGCGGGCCCGGTCGGGCGAGGACATCACCGCGGCCTATCCGGAACTGCGTGCCCTCGGCGGTGTCCTCGGCACGACGCCGGCGGTCCTGGACGGTGAGGTGCTGGTCCTGGACGAACAGGGCCACGGCGATTTCCAGTTGCTGCAGTCCCGGATGGGCCTCGCCGGGTCGCCGGGCAAGGCGATCCGGCTCGCGGACCGGGCTCCCGCCCACCTGGTCGTGTTCGACGTGCTCCGGCTCGGCGACGACCAGACCGGTCTGCGCTACACGGTGCGGCGCCGGAAGCTGGAGGAACTCGCGCTGGAGGGGCCGTTCTGGTCTACGCCTGCGGCGCTGGTGGGCCACGGCGAACTGGCGCTCCGGGCGACGCGGGAGAGCGGTCTGGAGGGGCTGGTCTGCAAGCGGCTGGACTCGGTGTACGAGCCGGGAACGCGTTCGCGGTCCTGGATCAAGATCCGCAACATGCGCACGGCGGATGTCGTCGTGGGCGGCTGGGTGCCCGGACGGGGACGTCTGTCGGGCCTGCCCGGCGCGGTGCTCGTGGGGCAGCGCGCCGCCGGGCGGCTGCGCTACGTCGGGAGCGTGGGCACCGGCTGGAACGCGGCGGAGCGCACCGAACTCGCCCGGCTGCTGGGGGCCTCGGGAACGGACCGCTGCCCCTTCGACACGGTCCCGCGCGCGGGAGAGGCACGCTGGGTGCTGCCCCGGCTGGTGGGCGAGGTGCGCTACAGCACCCGCACCCGCGCGGGCCTGCTGCGCCAGCCCTCCTGGCTGCGGCTGCGCCCCGACCTCACCCCCGAGGAGTCGGCGGCGGATCTCCCGTAGGCGGTACGCCTGTTCTCCCGGTTCACCGCGCACGAAGGAGCCGGCCGCTCGCGGGCGGTCGGCTCCTCGGTGTCCCGGTTCAGGTTCTGCCGGGTCCGCCGCTGCCGAAGGATCCGCTGGATCCCGGTTGCCAGCGCTTGCGATGCTGGTCGTCGGCGTGCTTGGTGCTGGAGGAATGCATGTTGTACGGCATCAGCCGTTCACTCTCGTCGGCGGCGTGCGGGACCTCGTCGGGTTCCCGCATCTCCCGCTCCTCGTGGACCGCTCCGCCCTCGGGCAGCCTGGGCTGCTCCTCGGCGGTCGGTGGGGCCGATTCCTGACCCCGCACCCTGATGCCCATCCGGACCGCCCAGACGAGGGCGGCCACGATGACGAGGCCACCGACGAAGGCGGCGACCACGTTGGTCGTCGAATTCGCCAGGATCACTTCTTGGCTCGCGATGTACATGATGGTCGCGTACCCCCAATACAAGGGGAGATCGGCGTACTAATCCGTCAGCGACGGCCATCCCATTATATTCCGGATCATTTCGGGCGCCGCCACTCGTTCACGCCGGACGGTGCGCCACGGCCCCGAACATCGTCACGGACATGTGCAGGCCACCCTGCCGGGCCGCTTCCGCGAGCTCCTCGTAGAGGCTGTCCCGCTGGGCTTCGCCGATGAGGCCGCGGCGCATCGCCGACTCGGCCATCATCCGGATCAGCGGCCAGGCCACGGAGGTGTGGTCCTGGAGCAGCGCCTGCGAGCCCCGGTCGTCGATCACCAGTCCGGCGGCCGTCAGCCGGCCCACCAGCTTGCGGCCCGAGTACGGGTCGGCCGCCGCGGACAGCGCTCCGGAGGTCAGCGCGGCGACCGTCTCCGGGTCGCCGGGGTGCAGGATCGTGGTGGCCCAGTCGGTGTCCAGCAGGGCGACCCGACCGCCGGGGCGCAGCACGCGGGCGATCTCGACGACGGCCTTCTCCGGTTCGGCGAGGTGCTGGAGCACCCGTTCGCACCACACCACGTCCACGGTGGAGTCGGGCAGCGGCAGGGCGAGGGCGTCACCGTCGGCAAAGCGCGCGGAGCTGCCCGCCTCGGCCGCCCGCTGCTCGGCGACGGCCCGCAGGCCGGGGTTCGGTTCGAGGCCGAGCACCCTGCCCTGGGGCCCGACGGCGGCCGCGAGGTTGCGGGTCTGGGAGCCGGTCCCTGCGCCGATGTCGAGGGCCCGTTCCCCGGGCCGGACGGCCAGGGCCGAGTGGGCCCAGGAGCGCAGCCGGTGCACGCCGTTGTTGACGTCCTGTGCGTCCAGGGCACCGACCAGACGGGCCGTGCTGTCCACGCTGATGTTGGGCGCGTGGAATTCCGAAGTGGGTCGCGTGTCCCGCATGGCGGTCACTCTAGAACCACCTTGGTCATTTCCGTATTCAGATTGTGTAACGCCTCAGGGCCGGGGTGACCAAGGCCAGGACGAGCACCGCCACGACCACCAGGACACCGCCTCCCGCGACCGCGGCCTGCGCGCCGGCCAGTGATCCCGCCGTGCCGTGCAGGACGTCCGCGACACGCGGGCCGCCCACGACGACCACGGTGAAGACACCCTGGAGCCGGCCGCGCATCTCGTCGGTGGCTGCGGACAGCAGGATCGCGCCGCGGAAGACCATGGAGACCATGTCCGCCACCCCGGCCACGGCGAGGAAGACCACGGCGACCCAGAGGCTGTCGCTGAGTCCGAACCCCGCGATGGCCGCGCCCCAGGCGGCGACGGAGACGATGACCATCAGGCCGTGCCGCCGGGCGCGGGAGAAGGTGCCCGACAGCAGTCCGCCGAGGACCGCGCCGATGGGAACCGCCGCGAACAGCAGGCCGAGCGCCAGCCCTTCGCCGTAGGGCGCGTACGTCTCGGCGGCGAGCTGCGGGAACAGGGCGCGGGGCATGCCGAAGACCATGGCGATGATGTCGGCGAGGAAGGACAGCAGCAGCACCTTGTGCAGGGCGATGTAGCGGAATCCCGCGGCGACCTCGCGCCAGCCGGCCCGCCGGGAGCCGCCGCCGTCGAGCGGTGGCAGGGCGGGCAGCCTGACGACGGCCCACACGGTGACGCACAGGGCGAGGGCGTCGATCAGGTACAGCTCGGGCAGCCCGATGAGCGGGATGAGGGCGCCCGCCAGCATCGGGCCGGCCACCGAGCCGGTCTGCATGACGGTCGACCCGAGCGCGTTGGCGGCGGGCAGCTCGTCCGCGGGTACGAGCCGGGCGATGGAGGCGCTGCGCGCCGGGGAGTTGAGACCGAAGAATGCCTGCTGGAGGGCGAGGAGGACCATCAGGACGAGCACCGACTCCAGACCGGCAACGGCCTGGACCCAGAAGAGCAGCGATGTGACGGCTATGCCGCAGTTGGTGATGATCAGGAGCTTGCGCCGGTCCATGCTGTCGGCGATGGCGCCGCCCCACAGGGCGAAGAACACCAGCGGCAGCAGTCCGGCGAGGCTCGCGTAGCCGACCCAGGCGGAGGAGCCGGTGATGTCGTAGATCTGCTTGGGCACGGCGACGGCGGTGAGCTGGCTGCCGACGGCGGTGACGGCGGTCGACGACCACAGCCGTCGGTACGCGGGGCGGCGCAGCGGCCGGGTGTCCATGGCCCACCGGCGCCACCCGGTCCGACCCGGCAGTTCCGTGGCCCTGGCCCCCGCGTCCTGCGGGGCGGCGGCGCTGTCCGTGTTGCTCTTGCTCGTGTCCACGCTCGTCCTGGTTGCTTGGTACATCTTTCGATTCAGGGATCACTATGGCCGAGCGCGGGTGACGCGTGTCCCCCGGGGGACGGGATTGGTGCACAGGGCTCCACAGGTCCGGAATCGAACAGCAGGGGACGGGCCGGACGGCGACGGGCGTGTACGGCGGCTCAGGCGCCGGCGACCAGCGCGGTGCCCATCGCGATCATCGTCACGGCGACGAGGCCGTCCAGCACGCGCCAGGCCGTGGGCCGGGCCAGCGGGCGGCTGAGCAGCCGGGCTCCGAACCCGAGGGCGGCGAACCAGCACAGACTGGCGAACGCCGCGCCCAGACCGAACGTCCAGCGCAGCGGCCCGCGGTCGGCGGCGAGCGAGCCGAGCAGGAACACGGTGTCGAGGTACACGTGCGGGTTCAGCCAGGTCAGGGCGAGGCAGGTGAGGACGGCGCGGCGCCACGAGGCCGCGGATCCGGTCGCCGCGCGCAGCGCCGAGGGCCGCAGGACACGCCGCGCGGCGAGGACTCCGTAGACGATGAGGAAACCACCCCCGACCAGGCCGACCGCGGTGAGCGCGGCGGGCCAGGCCACCACCAGCGCGCCGACGCCGCCGACCCCGAGGGCGATGAGGGCCGCGTCGGACAGAGCGCAGATGCCCACCACGGCGAGGACCGCGTCCCGGCGGATCCCCTGGCGCAGGACGAAGGCGTTCTGCGCGCCGATGGCGACGATGAGGGAGAGACCGGAGCCGAATCCGGCGACCGCTGCGGTGAGGGCGTCTGTCATGCCTTCGACGCTAGAAAGCCGATCGTCAGGAGTACAGCTAAAGATTCTTACGTATCATTAGCGCTCGTGATGAAGGAACTGCCGCTCGACCAGGTCCGCACCCTTCTCGCGGTGGTCGACGAGGGCACCTTCGACGCTGCGGCGGCAGCACTCCACGTGACGCCCTCGGCGGTCAGCCAGCGCGTGAAGTCACTCGAACAGCGCACCGGCCGGGTCCTGCTCATGCGGACGAAGCCGGTGCGGCCGACCGAGTCCGGCGAGATCGTCGTCCGGTTCGCCCGTCAGCTGGCCCTGCTGGAGGGCGAGGCCCAGGCCGAGTTGGGCATGCCGGGCTCCGGGGAGCCCACCCGGCTGTCGATCGCGGTGAACGCCGACTCCCTGGCGACCTGGTTCCTGCCGGCCCTCACCCGCGTACCTCCTCGGCTGCGGCTCTGCTTCGAGTTGCGCCGCGAGGACGAGGACCACACGGCCGCCCTGCTGCGCGAAGGAGCGGTGATGGCGGCGGTGACGTCGTCGCCGGACCCGGTGGCCGGCTGCTCGGTCCGTGCGCTCGGGCGGCTGCGGTATCTGCCGGTGGCGGCCCCCTCGTTCGCCGACGAGTGGCTCGGCACCGGGACCGGCACGCCGCTGCACGAGGTGATCGGCGCCGCCCCGGTGGTGGCCTTCGACCGGAACGACGACTTCCAGGACGACTTCGTCCGGACCCTCACCGGCGGCGCAGCGGGTGCGCTGCGCCACTTCGTCCCCACCTCGGAGGGGTTCGTCGCGTCCGTGGCGGCCGGCATGGGCTGGGGCATGGTGCCGGAGGTCCAGGCCCGGCCGCTGCTGGAGGGCGCGCGGCTGGTCCGTCTGCTGCCGGGGCGGAGTGTCGACGTGCCGCTGTTCTGGCAGCAGTGGAAGCTCGACTTCCCCGCACTCGGCGCGATGGCCGAGGCCGTGGCGGCCGTCGCCGCCGAGACGCTGGACCACGGCCCGCCCGTCTGAATCACTGCCTTCCGAACGGGTCCCGGACCGCGCTCGACCCGGTATCTTCGCGCTGAGCACATCCGGGCACGACCGGAATGCTCGGGTTCCGTCCCGGTGCCTCGGGCGGTGCCGAGGTGCGGTCAGGGACCTGGGAGGCGCATTCTTGCTGTGTTACCCACCTGGCGGCGGGCGGACGAGGGCAGATCGATGACAGGGAGCGCCGAACGCGAGGACCGGGATCCTGACGGCCTGGCCACCCTGCTCAGTGACGCGGTGACGGACGCGATCCGCGCGGCCCGCGGATTCGCCGGCGGCGTCTACCTGCGATCCGGAACACCGGGTCTGCTGCGTCTGGCGGTGCTCGCCGGACTGCCGGGGCCGCTCTTCCGCCCCTGGTGGCGCATGCACGTGGAGCGGCCGTTCCCGGTCGCCGACGCCCACCGGCTCGGTGTCGAGGTCCTGCTCGCCGACCCGACGGAGACGATGCGCCGCTACCCGCAGCTCGCGGCGGGCCTGCCGTTCCGGTTCGGTTCGCTGTACGTCCCGGTGGTGGGCGGCACGACCCCGTACGGCGTCCTCACCGTCCTGCGTCCCTCGGCCTCGGACGCCACCGAGGTCCTGCCGGACCGGGACCGGATGACGGCCGTCGCGGAGGAACTGGGGGCCGCGCTGGCGGGGCTGGCCAAGGACGGGTGCCCGGTCGTGTGGGACGCGGAGCCCCTGGGCGCGCGCCCGCCGGCCGAGGGCCCCTCCTCACGGACCGTCGGCGGGTTCACCTGGGACCCGGTCACAGGCACGGTGACCGTGGACGACGCCCTGTGGGCGCTCCTCGGAACCCGGCACGAGACGTTCCCCGGCACGCCCGAGGCACTCGCGGACGCGGTGGCCCACGACGAACCCCGGCTGCTGCTGGCCGCCCTGCGCGAGACGGCCGCGGGCCGTCCGCCGCCCCACCCGTTGCCCGTACACACCGGCAGCGGCGAGCTGCGACTGCTCGACCTGTGGCCGTCGGGCGGGACGGGCGGCGCGCCGCACCGCGTCAGCGGTGTGCTCGTCGACCCGGGGCCGGGACCCGCCGCGGACGGGGCGGCCGACCAGCTCCCGGAGGGCGTCTTCGCCCTCGACCGGCTCGGACTGTTCACCTACGCCAATCCGCGCGCGGCGGAACTGCTCGGCCGCCCGCGCGCCGAACTGCTCGGGCGTTCGCTGTGGGACGCGGTCCCGTGGATGGCCCGGCCCGCGTACGAGGACCATCTGCGGGGCGCGCTGCTCTCCACCGAGCCGGTGCACTTCCGGGCCCGCGGCCCGCTGACGAACGACGCCGGGAGCACGTCCGGAACCACGGACGAGGCCTGGCTGAGCCTGTCCGTCTACCCCGGCCCCGGTGGTGTGACCTGCAAGATCGTGCCGCTCGGCCGGGCCGCGGAGACCACCGGCAACACTCCGTTCGGGACCGAGCCCGCCCGCTCCGCACACCTGGACCCCGACGAGACCGAGTCCGCAACCGCAACCGCGACCACGGCCCCGCTGTACCGGCCCATCGTCCTCGCCATCGCCCTGGCGGAGGCCGTGACCGCCCGGCAGGTGTCCGAGGTCGTGATGCGTGAACTGCTGCCCGCGTTCGGCAGCCGCCGCCTGGCGATCTATCTGCTCCAGGACCGCCGTCTGTACCTGGCCTGGGAGACCGGCTTCCCACAGGGGTTCCTCGCCCCCTTCGACGGTGTCGGCCTGGACGCCCGGCTGCCCGGCGTCGAGACGCTCACCAGCGGCCGTCCGCTCTTCTTCGAGTCGATGCAGCAGATGACGGCCGCCTATCCGGGCATCGCCCTCGACGCCAAGGTCGGCGCCCGGGCGTTCCTGCCGCTGATCGCCTCCGGGCGTCCCGTCGGTTCGTGCATCCTCGGTTTCGACCGGCCCCGCACCTTCAGCACCGAGGAGCGGACAGTGCTGACCGCGCTGGCCGGTCTGATCGCGCAGTCCCTGGAGCGGGCGCGGCGTTACGACAACGAGGCGGCGCTCGCCCGCGGGCTCCAGGAGGCCCTGCTGCCGCACCGGTTGTCGGCGCACCCGATGGTGCAGACGGCCGGCCGGTATCTGCCCGGCACGGTCGGCATGGAGGTGGGCGGCGACTGGTACGACGTCGTGGAGGCCGGTGACGGTCTGGCGCTGGTCATCGGCGACGTACAGGGCCACGGTGTCCAGGCGGCCGCCACCATGGGCCAACTCCGCAGCGCTGTAAGGGCGTTCGCGCTCGGGGACCATGCCCCGGACGAGGTGATGAGCGGCACCAACCGGCTGCTCATCGACCTCGACCCGGGCCAGTTCGCGAGTTGCTGCTACGTCCGGGTCGACCCGCTCACCGGCGTCGCCCGCGCTGCACGGGCCGGGCATCCGCAGCCGCTGCTGCGCCATCCCGACGGGCGCACCGAGGTGCTCGACCTGCCGGGCGGGGTGGTCCTCGGGGTGGATCCGCGGGCCGTGTACCCCGTGACGGAGCTGATGCTGGAACCCGAGGCCGTGCTGGCCCTGTACACGGACGGTCTGGTCGAGCAGCCGGGCACGGACATCGACGACGGTGTCGAGGCGCTGCGGGCGACGCTCGCCGGGGCGGGCTCGCCGCAGCGCTTCCGTCCGGGCGGCCACTCCCTGTCGCACGCCGCCGACCTCCTGACCGCGGAGGCCCGCCGGGCCCACGCCCGCCCCGACGACATCGCCCTGCTCCTCACCACCCGCCGCGCGCCCCACGACGGCGACAGGCCCTAGAGCCGCCCGGGAGGCGCGGCTCCGGTCAGTGGGCCTCGTCCAGGCGGGTCCGCTGGTCGGGGGTCAGCTCCAGGTCCACCGCCGCCAGGTTCTCCTCCAGTTGGGCCACCGAGGAGGCGCCGGCCAGCGGGATGACGGGCAGATCGGCGCCGATCTGCCAGGCCAGCACCACCTGGTTGAGGGTCGCGTCGCTCTCCTTGGCCACCTCACGCAGGACCGCCATCCGGGCGGCGGTGCCGGGGTGGTCGTAGTCGGAGGGCACCGGCTTGTCCGGCCGGCCGTACCCTCCGCCCAGCAGCGGGGAGTAGGCGACCAGGGTCAGGCCGGGTTCGGCGCCCAGATAGCTGAGGAGTTCACCGGTCGCGGCGCCGAGGCCGCCCTCGGGGAAGAGTCCACTGGGCACGTCGGCGCGGGGACGCAGCAGGCTGTGGTGGTACTGGAGGACCTCGTAGCCGGGCAGTCCGGCCGCGGTGGCGAGGGCACGGGCCCGTTCGACGCGCCAGACCGCGTGGTTGCTCACGCCGAGCAGTGCGACGCTTCCCTCGGCGACGAGCCCGGCGAACGCCTCGACGGTCTCGCGGGGTTCGACCCCGCGGTCCTCTATGTGCGCGTACAGCAGGTCGATCCGCTCGACGCCGAGGCGTTCCCGGCTCCGTTCGGACGCTTCGCGGATCACCTGGGCGGAGAGGCCCTCGGGGTTGTCGGTGAAGCTGGTTCCGGGTGCCAGCGGGCGGGCGCCGAGCTTGGTGGCGATGACGATCTCGTCGCCGATGCCCCGGCTGCGCCGCCAGCGGCCGAGGAGTTCCTCGCTCTGGCCGCCCTGTCCGCCGTCGGTCCAGAAGGCGTAGTTGTCGGACGTGTCGATGAAGTTGCCGCCGGCCTCGACGTACCGGTCGAGTACGGCGAACGACGTCTTCTCGTCGGTCAGCGAGCCGAACAGCATCGCGCCGAGCGCGAGCACACTCACCTCCCGACGGGTCGCGGGGTCGCTGCCGATGGTGCGGTACCGCATGGGTTCCCTCCCGTTCGGGCCCGAAGTCCTCGGGCCTGAAAGGGAGTCTGGAGCTTGGAGTGCTCTTGAGGTCAAGCCTTCCTGAACGGCCCTTCCAGAGCGGCCCACTGCAACAGCATGATCGTCTTGGCGTCGGCGATCTCGCCGGTGCGGACCATGGACAGCGCCTCGCGGAAGGGCAGTTCGACCGTCTCGATGTCCTCGCCCTCCTCCTCGAGGCCGCCGCCCTCGTGGGTACGGGTGGACGGGCCGTAGGAGGCCGCGTAGAAGCTCACCCGTTCGGTGACCGAGCCGGGGCTCATGAACACGTCGAAGACGTGCTCGACCGCGCCGACGGTGTGCCCGGTCTCCTCGATGACCTCGCGGCGCACGGCCTGCTCGGGATGCTCGTCCGCCTCGTCGAGGAGGCCGCCGGGGGTCTCGATCAGCATGCCGTCCGGGTGCCCGTTGACATATACGGGGTAGCGGAACTGCCTGGTCAGCAGCACGGTTTCCCGGTCGGCGTCGTAGAGCAGCAGGGTGGCGCCGTTGCCCCGGTCGTGCGTCTCGCGCTCCTGCGTGCTCCAGGTCCCGTCCGCGAGCCGGAGGTCGAAGGTCGTGCTGCGCTCCACGTACCAGTGGCAGGACAGGAGGCGCACGTCGCGGATCTTCACCCGGGGGTTGCCGGTCAGGTCGCGGCCCACCTGGTCGAGTCCGGTGCGGCCCCTGCGGTCCGGAGTGTCGATGCCCGCGGTCATCGCGCGCCGGCCCGGTGGGAGCGGGAGATGTCGTTCATGAGCCCTGTCTACCATCCCGACACCAAGATCCCTGCCCGAGCCGGGCCTCGCCCGTTTAGGCTCACGGCATGGAACAGACGGAGATCATCCTGCGCGCCATCGGCGTACTCACCGAGACCAACGCGATGGTGCGCAGGATCGCCCAGGACGAGGAGGCCGGCGTCGAGTCGGCGGAGAACAACCTGGGCGCGCTCGTCACGGAGGTGTTCCCCCGGGTCGAGGTGCCGGGCGACGCCGGCCCGGCGGAGGCCGGGCAGGCGGTCGCGGACGCGTATCTGCCCGCCGCCATCTCGCTGGTGGGCGCCTTCGCGTTCCTCTTCTCCGAACTCGCCGACCTCCACGACTCCGGCCGGACCGAGGTCAGCACGGCCGACCTGCTTCAGGATCTGGCTCTACGGATGTCCCGGGCCGGGAACGGGTGACCGACCCGCCCGGCCGCCGCGCCGTCTCACCTCTTCCGCTCGACGCGCACCCAGTCGATCTCGGCCTGAACGCCGCCGGCTGGACGCGGTCGACGCTGGACTGGGGCAGCCCCCAGTAGGGCGTGGTGACCTTGTTCCAGCCCGCCGGACAGGCGCCGCCGAGGGCGAGGTTGAGGATGACGTACTGGTTGCGGTCGAAGACCCACCGGCCGCGGGCGGACTCCAGCTTGTTGCGGGTCGTCTCCTGGACGACGGCGCCGTCGACGGAGAAGCGCATGCCCGTAGAGGCCCAGTCCACCGCGCAGGTGTGCCTGTCCGGGAGTCGACCGGAGCGGCATGGCACCGTCAGTACTTCACCTCAGGATTGGCACGGAGGGCCGTCAACACGGCTTCTGGGTTCGGGAGTTGAACGCGGCCGGGCGACGGGCCGGCCGCTTCCGACGGGCCGTCAGGAGTGCGGGACCACCGCCACGGGGCACGGAGCGTGGTGCATCACCGCGTGCGCCACGGAACCGATGCGGCCGCCCACCGCGGACCGTTCGACGCGGCGCCCGACGACCATCAGCTGGGCCCGGTCGGAGAGGGACAGCAGCACCTGGCCCGCGCTGCCCATCTCCACGTGCTCGGTGACGGCCACGTCGGGAAAGCGCTCCCGCCACGGCTGGAGCGCCTCGTCGAGAGCCTTCCGCTCGTACGGTTCCAGGCCGCCTGCCTCGTCGAGCAGCCGCAGCGAGGCGGGGCTGTAGGCGAACACCGGAGGCAGACTCCAGGCCCGTACGGCCCGCACCGTCGCTCCCCTGGCCGCGGCGGTCTCGAACGCGAACCGGAGGCCCGGCGCGCTGTCGTCGGGGCCGCCCTGCTGGCCCACCACGATCTCCCGGCCCCCGGCCTCGCCCTCGGGGCGGTCCTCCGTGCGCACGAGGACCACCGGGCCCGGTGTCCGGGAGATCACCTGCTGGCCGACGGAGCCCAGCAGGAAGCCGACGAACGCGCCGTACCCGCGCGAACCGAGGACCAGGACGCCCGCCGGGGTGGCGATCCGCAACAGCGCCTCCACCGACTCACCGTCGAGCACCTCGGCCGTCACCCGCAGACCCGCGTGCCGGTCGGTCACCGTACGGGCCGCGTCCTCGACCATGCCGCGCGCCCAGCGCTCCTGGTCCTCCCGGTCACCGCCGCCGACCATGTCGTGCGGCGGCCAGTGCCAGGCGTACACCACCCTGAGGGGCAGATCCCGGCGGACCGCCTCCCTGGCCGCCCAGCCGAGCGCCGCCCTGCTCTCGGGAGATCCGTCCACGCCCACGGTGATGGGGTCGGTCATGCGCCTGCCTTCCGTCGCCGGCCCGCCCGCGCGGCCGGTGGCTCTTCCCTCTTGACCGGTCCAGTGTCCGCCACACACCTCGGCGTACCCGGCAGACCGGGGTGAACGGGCCCCGTGTGGCACAGCGGTCCGACCCCCCTGCCGGACGAGCCTCAGGCCGAGGCGCGGACCACGATCTCCGGGTCGAAGATCAACGACGTGGGCTCCGTGCGTACGCCCCGGATGTGCTCGTCGAGGAGCCGGGCCATGGCCGCGGCCATCTCCTCCACCGGCTGGCGCACGGTGGTCAGCGGGGGCCGGCAGGTCACGGCCACGCTGGAGTCGTCGAACCCGACGACCGCGACATCGTCCGGCACCCGTCGGCCCTGTTCCCGCAGCACCTGGCACACGCCCTGCGCCATCAGATCGTTCGCGGCGAACACCCCGTCCACGTCCGGGTGTTCGGACAGCAGTCCGGACATGGCGGCCATGCCGCTGTCCAGCGTGAACCCGCCCTCGGCGACCGGGACGTACGGGTGGCCCCTGCGGGCCATCGTGTCGCGGAAGCCGGCGAGCCGGTCCTGGCTCGCGGCCACCCCGAGGGGCCCGGTGACGGTGACGATCCGCCGGCAGCCCCGGTTCAGCAGGTGTTCGGCGGCGAGGCGCGCGCCGTCCCGGTGGGCGAGGTCGACATAGCTGAGCGCGACGGGCCGGGTGGGACGGGCGAAGAGGACGGCGGGCAGGCCCGCGCCGGCGAGCAGCGCCGGCAGCGGGTCGTCGGCGTGCGTGGAGACGACGAGCGCGCCGTCGGCGCTCCCCTGCCGCAGGTCGGTCAGCACCTGGTTCCGGGTGTCCGCGGACTCGGCGAACATCAGCAGCGGATGCATCGACCGCGGACGCAGGTATCCCACGACGCCGCTGACGACCCGTCCGAAGAAGGGGTCCGCGAACACCCGCGCCGCGAAGGCGTTCTGCTCCTCCCCCGGTGTGTCGCCCGCGCCGGACACGATCAGGGCCACCGTCTGGCTGCGCCGGGTCACGAGCGATCTGGCGGCCCGGTTGGGCGCGTACCCGGTCCGCTCGATGGCCTCGCGCACCACTTCCTGAATTCCGGGGTCGACGTTGCGGACACCGTTGATGACCCGGGAAACGGTCGCGCGCGAGACTCCGGCCTCCCGCGCGACATCCTCCAGCGTGGGAGCCTGTCTGCTCATGGCGGCACCCTAACCGCCCGGCCCCGCCTCGGGATAGAGCGCTCTCCGCGACCTCCGGGGGCTCAGCGCGAGGCCCGGACCAGGGTGACGGCCGTCAGCGGGAGTGATCCGGCGGAGCGGCCCGCGAGCACCCGGTAGGGCCCCGGCCGTGTGTGCCACGCGTGGGTGTTCTCCTCCCAGTGACGCAGCGCGCGGCCCGGGATCCGCACCACCGCCGTCGTCCGCTCGCCCGGTGCGGCGTGTACGGCCGCGTAGCCCGCGAGCCAGCGTTCCGGGCGCTCCAGGGGGCCCGGAGGTCCGGCGAGATAGACCTGGACGACCTCGCGTCCCGGGCGCCCGCCCGTGTTGCGCAGCCCGATCCGCACGGTGAAGGACTCACCGGCCACCAGGTCGTCGGGGACGTCGAGCGCTTCGTACGCCCAGGTGGTGTAGCCGAGTCCGTGTCCGAACCAGTAGGCGGGCGTGCGGTGGTGGCGCGCCCAGGCGCGGTAGCCGATGTGCAGGCCCTCGTCGTAGTCGAGGCGGCCGTCGACGGGTCCGGTGCGGGTGACCGGGGCGTCGGCGAGCGTGCCCGCCCAGGTCGTGGGCAGCCGGCCACCGGGTTCGGCGTGCCCGAACAGCACGTCGGCGAGACCGGCGCCGCCCTCCTGCCCGGGGAACCAGGTCAGCAGCACAGCCCCCGCCTGTGCGCGCCAGGGGAGTTCCACGGGGCCACCGCTGTTGACGACGACGACCGTGTGCGGGTTGGCGGCGGTCACCGCCCGGACCAGGTCGTCCTGACGGCCGCCGAGCCCGAGGTCCGTCCGGTCGTAGCCCTCGGACTCGCCGTGCTCGGTGGTGCCGACGACCACGATCACGGCGTCCGCGTGCCGGGCGGCCACCGCGGCCTCGGCCAGCGCCGCCCGGTCGTCGGGGCGTGGCGGAGCCGCGGTCACCACGGTGGCCCGGCCGGTGCCGGGGGCGAGTTCGCGACGAGCCGTCACCCGCACCGCGCGTCCTGCCGTGAGCGGGACGCGGACGCGGTGCACGGGCGGGTTCACGTGGACGACGGCCGGATCGTCCGTCTCCCGAGCGAACTCCCCCTCCAGGACGACGCGTTCGTCGATGGTCACGCTCATCCGGCCGAATCCGCCGACGCCGATCGTCCATGGCCCCGACGTTCCCGGGACCAGCAGGGCGGTGATCTCGACGGTGTGCGCGCCGGGGAGCACGGGGGGTTCCAACTGGCGTCCGCTGAGCCGGTGTTCGGAGTGCAGTTCGCTTCCCGCGGCGTCCAGCAGGCGGAGCCGGACTCCGGGGGTGTCCGTCGTGGGATCGGTGCACAGGTCCGGTGCCAGGGGCGGCGGCGGCGCGTCGGTCGACGGGCCCGGTACGTGGACGACCCGGGTGCCGTCTCCCAGCGCGGCCCTGATCCCGTCGAGCGGGGTGACGACGTGCCGTGGGAAGACGCCGGCGCTGCCGCCGCCCTGCGTGCGGGGCAGAACGGCGTGCGCCCCGATCACGGCGACCGTCCGCAGCCGGCCGGGATCGAGCGGGAGGACGTAGCGGTTGTGCAGCAGAACGGCGCTCGCGGCGACGGCCCGGCGCAGCAGGGCCCGGGCGTCCAGGTCCGTGTCCCCGGCCCCGTCCTCCGCCTCGGCACCGACAGGGGTACCGGCAGCAGGACGCGCGGGGTGCGCGGCTGCCGTCTCCGCTCGGGTGGACGGAACGGCCGTCGCACGGAGGTGATCCGAGGCTTCGCCACGAGGATCGGACACGGTGCCGATGCGCGATCCGGCGTCGGCGTCGGCGTGCCCACCGGAACCGCTCTGCGTACGTGCGCGGCCGAGGGTCTCGGTTCCGCCCCGGAGCACGGCACCGGCAGCCGCACGGCGGACGGCATCGTCCGGGTCGTCCGTGCGAGCGCCGGCACCGGCGGGGGTTTCGGCGACGGCGCGGGCCGCCGCGTCCACCGGCGGTTCCCCGAGTGCCCCGCACGCCGCCGCGAGCGTGAGCAGTCGGCGGACCTTGTCGTCGACGGCCGCCGACGCAACGCGTCCGTCCTCCACGGCCCGCACCAAGGCGGCCCCCCAGGCGCTGTCGGGTCCCGGCATGGCGAGGTCGAGGCCGGCGCGGGCCGCCGGGTCGCCGTCCCGTAGCGCCCCCCAGTCCGAGACCACCACGCCGTCGAATCCCCACTCCCGCTTCAGGGGGTCGTCGAGCAGCGGACTCGCGTTCATCGTGCTGCCGTTGACGCCGTTGTACCCGGCCATGACGACCCGGACGCCGGCCTCGACGGCCGCCTCGAACGGCGCCAGGTAGACCTCACGCAGTACCCGCTCCGACACGCGGACGTCGACGGTCAGCCGGTCGGTCTCGGAGTCGTTGGCCACGTAGTGCTTGGCCGTGGCGGCCACCCCGTGCGCCTGGATGCCCCGGACGAGCGCCGCGCCGGTGCGGCCGGTGAGTTCGGGGTCCTCGGAGAAGCACTCGAAGTGCCGTCCGCCCAGCGGGGTGCGGTGCAGATTGAGGGTGGGCGCCAGGACGACGTCGACCTCCTTGCGGCGCGCCTCGGCGGCGAGCAGGCCGCCGAGGCGTTCCACGAGTCGCTCGTCCCACAGTGCGCCGAGCGCCGATGCCGAGGGCAGCAGCAGGGAGGGGTCGCGCTCGTCCCAGGACTGCCCCCGCACTCCGGCGGGGCCGTCCGACAGGACCATCTCCCGCAGTCCCAGGGCCGGTTCGGCCCGGGTGCGCCAGGTGGTCGCGCCGGTCAGCAGCCGGACCTTCTCGCGGAGGGTCAGTTTGCCGAGGAGCCGTTCGCGTTCCGCCTCGTCGTCCGTCATCTCCATGTGTCCGGCCTCATTCCTGGGAGAGCGCTCTCCCGTTGGTGTCCGACTCAGTTGTAGACGCCGAACTCATACAGCGAATAGCCCCACCCGGTCCCTCGCGCGGTTCCGTTGACCCGGACGTAGCGTCCGGTTCCGGAGACGTCGAGGTCGTCGACGCCGCCGTTGCCGTCGGTGACGCTGCGGACGGTGGTCCAGTTCTGTCCGTCGTCCGAGGTCTGCACGGTGTAGGCCTTGGCGAAGGAGGTCTCCCAGACCAGTTGTACGTGCCGGAACGAGGTGCGGCTGCCGAGGTCGACACGGAGCCACTGGGGGTCGCTCCAGTCGCTGGCCCAGCGGGTGGTGAGGTTGCCGTCGACGGCGCCCGCGGCGGTGCAGGGGCAGTCACCGCCGCCCGCCTGGGCCGAGGAGGCCGTGGCCGGCTTGCCGCGGGCGATGTTCGTGCCGCTCGGGACGGGCGGTACGACGCGGAAGGAGCGGGTCTCGACGCCGACGTTGCCCTTGCCGTCCTTGGCCTTGACGTAGATCTTCCAGACGCCGGGCCTGTCCGGCGCCGTCACCCTGAGCCGGCCACCGCCGAGGTCGGTGGAGGGCAGCGTGACGAGCTGCTTGCTCTGGTCGATGTAGTTGCTGTTGTCCTGCACCTCGTACGTGATCGGGTCGCCGTCGGGGTCGGTGGCCTTCACCGCGAGGGTGAGGTCGCCCCCCGCGGGCACCTTGGCGGCGTCGCCCTCGACGGTCAGGTCGGAGATGACCGGCGGGGTGTTGTCGTGCGAGGTGTCCGCGCCGTACGCCTTCTTCACGGCGTAGTACGACAGCCGCTTCTCGCCCGCGGGCAGCAGGTTGAACCAGATGCCGCCGAAGTCGTACTCGGTGCCGTAGTGGAACATCGTGGCGCCGAGCGCGACGCCCTTGTGCCCGGTGACGCAGTTCCACGCCCGGGTGTATCCGTCGGCCTTGGCCCGGTCGGTGGGCTCGGCGGGAACGCCGTTCGCGTCGTCCGGGACCTCCCACTCGCCCGCGGGGCCGGTCTCGGTGACGATGTACGGCTTGGTGTAACCGCCCTGCTGCCAGGCCGCCTTGACGTCGCAGATCGCGTTGTAGGCGTTCACGGCGTAGAGGTCGAGGTCGGGGGCGTTCTTCTTGTAGTACGGCCAGGCGCCGGTCCACGCGTCGGTCGAGGTGACGGGGTGGTTGGGGTCGACGGCGTGGATCTTCTTGGTGATGTCGTTGACGAGGGTGGTGTACGCGTTGCGCTGGCGCTCCAGCTCGTCACCGCTGTAGCAGTTCTGCAGGCCGAGCACGGACTCGTTGCCGACGTTCCACATCAGGACACCGGGGTTGTCCTTGTAGGTGGCCGCCCATTGCGGGAACTCGGTGAGGACCTGGTTCTTGTAGGCGGTGTCCGTCAGGTAGTTGACGCAGCCGCCGCTGCCGGGGCCGCCGCCGGGCTGCAGCCAGAAGCCGGCGATCACCTTGATGCCCTGGGCGGCGGCCGCGTCGAAGAGCGGCTTGCTGGAGGCGTCGGTGCCCCAGGTGCGGACGGTGTTGACGCCCATGGACTTCAGGTCGGGCATGTAGCGCGGGGCGTCGCTGACGGACGGCCCCCAGGTGAGGCCCTTGATCTGGTACGGGCTGCCGTCGACGGTCAGTTGCCAGTTGCCCTGCGAGCCGGTGACCTTGACGACGCTGCCGGCGGCGTGCGCGGCCTGGGAGGGCAGCGCGACGAGAGCTCCCGCGGCGAGCAGGCCCGCGGTGAGGGGCGCCGTGACGCGGCGCCGGGTGGTACGGGATGCGGTCATGAGTGTCCGTCCGGTGTGCGGGTGAGGGGGGAAGAGCAAGAGGTCGGTCGGTGGGGGTCCCGCCGGCCGGGGCCATGTACCGGCCGGCGGGAGCGCCGGCGTCAGGGAAGCCGGTAGTTCGCGTCGAGCGCCGCGCCCGCCTCGGGGTGCGTCTGGTCGTAGCCGCGGGCGTCGCACTGGAGGCCACCGACGACACAGTGGTCGACGAGCGCCTTGAGTGTCGGCGCGTCCCACGCGTTGAAGAAGTCGTAGTGGAAGGAGTAACCGGCACCGCTCGCCAGCTTCACCTTGGACATGTCACCGTTGACCGGGAAGGCCATCTTGAACTCGATCATCGGCAGGGCGACGGGGTGGTCGTCCGGGCAGATGTTGTTGTTCGTGCCGGGGTTGACCACCGGATACGCCATGTGGCTCTGGTGGTTGGGGGTGTCCAGGTACTTGCCGTCCCAGCAACTGGGCGCTTGGAAGCGGATGTTGAGCTGGACGTCGGCCCTGTTCGGGCACTGCTGCGGGAAGTCGACGTTGAAGAAGCTGTCGCCGCACTCCCAGCCCTCCACGAAACCGCGGTGGTTGCGGAAGTCGGCCGCGGACTGCATGGGGCTGCCGACGACGAAGCGCAGCCCCTTCGGGAAGGGCCGCACGCTGGTGTAGTCGGTGACCCCGGCCTTGTAGTAGATGACCTGGGGGCCCACCGGTAGCACGGGTGTGCTGCCGTTGAGCAGGGTCGGCATCCAGTAGGCCGACTTGTCACCGGGGGCCTTGCAGGTGGTTCCGCCGGAGTCGAGCGAGGCGGTGGTGCTGGCCGCGTTCGTGGTGGTGTTGCCCATGAAGGTGTGGTCGTGCGACTTGCCCGGCTGGCCGGGGTAGACGATCGGGTCGTCCGGCCGGGTGTGGGACACCGAACAGTTCGCCTGGAACTCGTGGAAGTACCGGTGCGTCGGCTCCGCCTTGGAGGGGACGACCCCGGTCACCGGCGGGTTCGCCGGGATGTATCCGTCGCCGTCCGGGTCCTCGGGCGAGGCGAGCGTCGAGACGGGCATCGCGTGCCCCGTGTGGACGGTGGCCGAACCGGCCACCGAGGCGGCCGCGCCGGGCGCCGGGTCGGCGCTCATCGCCACGCCGGCCAGGCCGAGCGTGGTGAGGACCAGTGCGCTGGACATAAGGATTCCTGAGACGATCTTCGATCTCCGTGCCATGGAGACCTCCTGCCACGTCGATGGGGACGGTGGGGGTCGGGCGGCCCGAGGACGGAATGCTGTCCGGGGCCGCCCGCGTGACGGTCCATCACATGTGCCGAGGAAACTGGGAGAGCGCTCTCCCGTCCAGGAGTGTTGTGGCGGGTGCGCAAGGGTGTCAAGGGAGCTGACGGAGAATCACTGCGTGCGATGCGCGCACCTCTTGAACACACCAGAACCCCGGGGAACCTCACTCAACTGCCCCCAAACGTCTATCAAGTGCGGCAAATACAGGCCGAGTTGACGGTTCACTCCGCAACAACATGCGGGACTCCGGTCACAACTCTTGACGCGTCGTTCACCTGGATGAAGCATGCATCGGCAAGAGAGCGCTCCCCCAACCTCCCACCGTTCACTTCCTGAACCAGGAGAGTCGCCCCCCATGTCTCACACCCCCACGGACACCCCGGACTCCGGCCGCTCCCCCGTCGCGCGCCGCACCGTTCTCGGAGCGATGGCCGCCGCCGCGGCGGCGCCGGGGCTCCTCGCTCTGTCCTCCCCCGCGTCCGCCGCGCCGGCCCCGCAGCCGGCCGCCCTTCCCGGCGGCGGTGACCTGGGCCCCAACGTCATCGTCTTCGACCCGTCGACGGCGGGCATCCAGGCCAAGCTCGACCAGATCTTCAAGCAGCAGGAGACCGCCCAGTTCGGCACGGGCCGCTACGCGCTCCTGTTCAAGCCGGGTACGTACAACGGTCTCAACGCCCAACTCGGCTTCTACACCTCGATCGCGGGCCTCGGCCTGTCCCCGGACGACACGTCGATCAACGGTGACGTGACCGTCGACGCGGGCTGGTTCAACGGCAACGCCACCCAGAACTTCTGGCGTTCGGCGGAGAACCTCGCGCTCAGCCCGGTCAACGGCACCAACCGCTGGGCGGTCGCGCAGGCGGCGCCGTTCCGCCGGATGCACGTGAGGGGCGGCCTCAACCTCGCCCCGAACGGCTACGGATGGGCCAGCGGCGGGTACATCGCCGACAGCAAGATCGACGGTTCGGTGGGCCCGTACTCGCAGCAGCAGTGGTACACCCGCGACAGTTCGGTGGGCGGCTGGTCCAACGCCGTCTGGAACATGGTGTTCTCGGGCGTCCAGGGCGCGCCCGCGCAGTCCTTCCCGAACCCGCCGTACACCACGCTCGACACCACCCCGGTCTCCCGGGAGAAGCCGTTCCTGTACCTCAACGGCAGCGAGTACCGGGTGTTCCTGCCGGAGAAGCGCACCAACGCGCGCGGCGTCACCTGGGGCAACGGCACTCCGCGCGGCTCGTCGCTGCCGCTCAGCCAGTTCTACGTGGCCAAGCCCGGTGTCACCGCCGCCACCCTGAACGCGGCGCTCACCCAGGGGCTCCACCTGCTGCTGACGCCCGGCATCTACCACCTGGACCAGCCGATCCAGGTCAACCGCGCGGGCACCGTGGTCCTCGGTCTCGGCTACGCCACGCTGATCCCGGACAACGGCGTCACCGCGCTGCGGACGGCCGACGTCGACGGGGTCAGGCTCGCCGGATTCCTGATCGACGCCGGACCCGTCAACTCCAACACGCTCCTGGAGGTCGGCCCGACGGGCGCCTCGACGGACCACTCGGCCAACCCGACCACCGTGCAGGACGTGTTCGTGCGCATCGGCGGGGCCGGGGCGGGCAAGGCGACGACCAGCATGGTCATCAACAGCCGTCACACGATCATCGACCACACCTGGGTGTGGCGGGCCGACCACGGCACGGGCGTCGGCTGGGACACCAACCGGGCGGACTACGGCATCCGCGTCAACGGCGCCGACGTCCTCGCCACCGGACTGTTCGTCGAACACTTCAACAAGTACGACGTGCAGTGGTACGGCGAGCGGGGCCGCACCATCTTCTTCCAGAACGAGAAGGCCTACGACGCGCCGAACCAGGCCGCGATCCAGAACGGCAGCATCAAGGGGTACGCGGCGTACAAGGTCGCCGACTCCGTGACCACGCACGAGGGCTGGGGGCTGGGCAGTTACTGCTACTACAACGTCGACCAGACGATCGTGCAGCACCATGGCTTCGCGGCACCGAACAAGCCCGGCGTGAAGTTCCACGACCTGCTGGTCGTCTCGCTGGGCGGAGCCGGTCAGTACGAGCGGGTCATCAACGACACGGGGGCGCCCACGTCGGGCACCTCCACCGTGCCGTCCACGGTGGTCTCGTACCCCTGACGGTTCCTGCCCGCGGCACACGGCCGGGACCCGTCCTCGACAGGAGGCCGGGTCCCGGCGGTGCGCGGCCGGCTGTGACGCGACCGCCGCGGGTCAGTAGCGCTGGGCCTTGGCGAGCACGGGGGTGAGCTGGGGTTCCGCGGGCTGCCGGCTGACCACGACCGGCTGTGCGCGCTTGCCCGGGTCGAGGTTCTCCTTGCCGACGTAGCGGGTCTCCACGACCTTCCCGTCGGGGTTCTTGAAGTCGACCTGGACGGCGTACGACGCCTTCTGTCCGGTCTTGTTGGTGATGGTGACGACCACGGCGCGCAGCCCGCCGGTCTCCCCGGTGGGCAGACCGGTCATGCTGACGTCGGAGGTCGCGTTACCGGCGCCCTCGACGCCCTTCAGTTCCTTCTGGGCGGTAACGGCGGCGCGCTCGGTGTCGGCGTTGACCGACGCCGCGAACTCCGAGGCCCGCGCCGACACGGAGGCGGCCGCCGACGATGCCCGGCCGCTCGCGGACTCGATGATCGAGGAGGCCGCCGAGGCGATCGCGGAAGGCGGTGTCCCCGTGAAGTCGGAGGCGTTCGGCGGGGTGGGGTTGGCGGAGGCCGCGCCGCTGTCGTCGCTGTCCGAACTGCACGAGACCAGGACGGAGCCGCACGCGATCGCGGCCAGCAGGGCAGCGACACGCCGTGATCCGCTTCGGCCGGGGGTTGCGCGTCTGCTCATGGGGGCTCGCCTCTTCCTGCCGTACGGGGACGGGGGCTCGTCGGCTCGTCCACTTCCGTTCGTACGGACTCCCTCATGCTCCGTGCCGTCAGCGGTGGCGGCGAACCACGGGGGCCCATTGGGGTGGCGTGCGGATCTCAGCGGGCCGCTCCCGTGCGGTCGAGCCACGCCTGCGACACCGCCAGGGCCGCCGCCATGATGCTCAGCTGCGGGTTGACCTCCGGGCAGCCCGGCAGCACCGAGCCGTCCGCGACCAGCACACCGTGGACACCGCGCAGCCTCCCCTCGGGGTCGGCGGGCGCGCGCCCGGGGTCGGCGCCCGCGGCGACGGTACCGGTGGGGTGGAACGCCGACAGGTGCAGATCGCGGGGCCCCACGCCCGCGAGGAGGTCGTCGAGCGCGTCGAGCGAGCGGGCCCGGGGCGCGCTCGCGACACCTGTGAGGACCTCCTCCGCGCCCGCGGCGAACAGCAGGCGGCCCATGGCGCGTACGGCTGTCATCAGGCGTTCGCCGTCGCGCCGGTCGAGGGCGTAGCCGACGAGGGTGCGGTCACGGCCCACGACCCGGCCGGAGGGGCGGTCGGCGATCATGGCGCCGAGAGTGGCCAGGTGGTCGGCCTCCTCCAGCTCGCGCCGTAGTTCACGGCCGAGGCCCGGCAGGACGAAGCTGCTCATGCCCGGCGGGCTCGCGGTCGCCTCGACGAGGACCCCGCGCTCGTGGAGTTCCTCGACCCCGACACTCTGCAGCACACCCCGCGAGGCCGTGACGGGTTCGGCGAAGCGTCCGGCGACGCTGGTGGCCGGGTGCACGCTGAGGTTGCGGCCGAGGCGAGGATGCCCGCCGAGACCGGAGCGGCGCAGCAGCGGTGGCGTGTGGAGTGTCCCGGCCGCGGTTACGACGAGGGGCGCGAGGATCTCCAGTTCGCTGCCGTCGGCCCGGCGGGCCAGTACCCCTGCCGCGCGGGGCGCGCCCGGCACGTCCCGGTCCAGCAGGACGCGGTGGGCGCGCACTCCGGTGACGATCCGGGCGCCAGCCGCACAGGCGTCGGGCAGGACGGAGAGCTGGACGCTCTGTTTCGCGCCGGTCGGGCAGCCCACCACGCACTGGCAGGAGCCTCTGCAGCCGGGCGCGTTGCGGCGCAGGGGCGCGGCCCGCCAGCCGAGCCGTTCGGCGCCCGCGAGGGCGAGCAGGCCGTTGTTGCCGAGGACGTCGAGGGGTTGCGGCGCCACGCGGAGGGTGCGCTCCACCTCGTCGAGGAGGGGCCCGAACCCGTCGGCCAGTGCGAAGCCGAACGTGCCGCTCCAGCGGGCCAGGACGTGGTCCGGAGTCCGGTAGCACGTACCGGAGTTGACCACGGTGGTGCCGCCGACGGCGCGGCCGACCGGCAGGAGCAGCGGCGGGTTGCCGAGGGCCACGGTGGCGCCGCCGTCCCGGTACAGCTCGGCGAACCGGTCGAGGGGTGCCCGGCGCCCGAAGGAGGCGGTGGAGTGGTGTTCGCCCTCCTCCAGGACCACCACGGCGAGTCCGGCGCGCGCGAAGGTCCGGGCGGCCGTGGCACCGCCGGCGCCGGAGCCGACGACGATCACGTCGGCGGTGCTCCGGGCGGGCCAGTCACCGGCGGGGGTGCAGTCGAGCGGCGGATCCGGCGGCGCTGCCGTGGGGGCGGGCGCGGGGCCGGCCGCCATCCGTTCGGTGCCGGCGGCGAGCAGCACGGGGACCTTGAGGACGTCGAGGAGCGGGGCGAGCCGGGGCCGTGCGGCCAGGGAGCCGAGGACGTCCTCGCGTTCGCCGGGCGCGAGGGCCGTCAGACGTCTGCCGGTGCGCAGGACGGTGTACGTCTCCAGGGCGGCGACGGCGGTGCGGACCCCCGCGCGGGCGGGTCCCGGCAGGGCGGTGAGGACGGCGTCGAGACGGTTCGGTACGCGAGCGGGCCAGTCGGCGTCACCCGTGTCGGCGAGGAGTGCGGCGACGAGTCCCTCGGCGGTCATCGGTCGCCCGCCTCGGCGTGCGCGGTGCCGTCGAGTTCCCAGGTCGCCTCCGGCCGCCAGCGGCCCCACCAGCGTTCCAGCACGATGCGGGCGTCGGCCGACTCGCTGTTGCGGCACACCGCGGAGGCTCCGTCGGGGTCGCGGTAGGTGAGGGCGAGGGTCCGCTCGGGGTGCTGCTTCACCTGAACGCGGATGCGGCGCAGCGCCGTTCGTCCGGTGACCGTCCATTCGGGCAGTCCGAACGCGGCGCGGAACCGTCCGAGGCCGAGCCAGCCGACGGCGGAGCGTTCGGGGCGCCGGGGCCAGGTCCGGCCGTGGCGGCGCAGTCGCAGGAAGACGAGCGGGGGCAGTCGGCGCAGGGCGGGCCGGGTGGACACGGCAGCGACGATCTCCAGGACGTCGCCGTCGCCGAGTTCGGCGTGCAGCCAGGTCCACCGGTGGGCGTTGCCGTGCCCGTAGATCCGGGCCGAGGCTCCGGGTGCGCCGCGCAGGGTGAGGGTCGTGCCGCCGTAGGTGAACGTGCCGTCGTAGGTGGCGCGGGCGGCCGGGAGCATCTGGGCCGCGGGGAGCAGGGGTCGGTTCCAGGACCAGCGGGGGAAGGTGAACAGCGGTTCCGCCTGCGGTCGTTCGTCGATCTTCCACTGGAAGTCGCCCGCGGTGCCGCTCAGTCGTCCCGCCGCACTGCTCACCCCGTCGGCGGCGAATCCGTCCGTCGGGCGGGTCCAGGGAACGGGTCCGAAGCGGGCGTGCGTCACCTCGCCGTCGCGGGGGAACGCCGCGACCCAGCCGTGCGCGACGGGTCCGGATCCGTCCGTGGGCGCGGTGAGTTCGTGGTGCACCCACACTCCCGTGCCGGTCCCGGGGTCGGTGAGGGTGGTGTACCAGACCTCGGTGCGGCCCGGAGCGCCGTTCCAGCGGGGGGCCATGTGCCGCTCGGGGTCCTCGCGGCGGGGGAAGCGGAAGCTGAGCAGGAACGGGGCGAGGCCGGTGGCCGCGGGGAAGCGCAGGACTCCCTCGCCGAGCCGCTTCTCGCCGTCGTACACCGTGAAGGGCAGCACCGTCATCGAGGTGAACGGGCGGCGCGGGGTCACGGACTTCCAGCCGTCCAGGGTGAGGCGGCGACCGTCGGCGGTGAAGGCGAGCCGGTAGCGGATGCGCCGGCGGGCGATCGGCGAGATCTCCAACTCGCCCGTCGCGCGGGGGTCGTCGGTGTGTCCGGCGATCCGGACCCGGCCGGTGAGGCGGGCGTTGGTCGTCCGGTGCGGCAGGAGGACCCGGTCGGCGTCGGCGCGCAGGTCGAGGCGGACGCGCCGGTCGCCGGGTTCGCCGTCGAGACGGACCGTACCGAGCATGGTCTCGGTGAACACCGTGCCCCTCACGCGAGGCCGTCCAGCATGATGCGCTCGGTCTCCCGCAGATAGGCGCCGGCCGCCGCGTGGGCCCGGTCGGCGTCTCCGCCGGTCACCGCGTCGACCACCGGCACCAGGCGTTCGTACGCCGCCCGCGGATCGGTGAAGGGGCCCTTGAGGAGGGAGCGGACGGGCAGGTAGGCGTTGAAGAGGGTGTTGGTCAGCAGGACGTAGACGCGATTGCCGGTGGCCCGGGCCAGGGCACGGTGCACCTCGATGTCCGCGAGCTGTACGGCGTCGGCGCCGTCGGCGCCGCGGACGGCGTCGAGGAGCGCGGCCAGTTCGGCGCGCTGTGCGCGGCTGCCCCGGACGGCGGCCCGCTCGGCTATCAACGCGCCGATGCCGCGCCGGACTTCGAAGACCTCACGCACCCATCCGGCGTCGTGCCGGACCAGCATCGGCAGCAGATCCGCCCCACCGAGCCGGGCGTAGTCCCGCACCCTGGTCCCGACCCCGTGCCGGGTCTCCAGGAGTCCCGCCTGGACGAGCCGTCCGAAGGCGTGCTTGAGGGTGGTGCGCGTGACGCCGTACCCGTCGGCGAGCCTGCGCTCGGGGGGCAGGTAACTCCCCGCCGGGTGCCGGCCGTCGAGGATGTCCGTGCGCAGTCGGTCCTCCAGGACGTCGACGATCGTCTCGCGGGGCAGAGCCTCCACGATTCCCCCTTCGGGCAGTGGCTGAGTGGATGAGCCACTGAACCAGTGGACACCGCTCACGGTCAACCCCACGTGGACACGCGCCTGTTGTCGGGTCATGGCGTGAACTCGTCGTCTCGCAGGACAGGTTGGACCGGACCAACTTTGCGTGAATCGTTGACATGTACGCCGCCCGGCGCAATTCTGAGAGCGCTCTCAAAAGGAAACGGACGAGCCCCGTCCGCGAAAATCCACCTCGCTGAACCCCCACATCAAGGAGGCAGAGAGTGCGCGCGACATCCAGATGGACGACCTGGGCCCTGGCCGCTGCCACGCTCACGACAACCCTGCTCACCTTCGGCACGCCCTCCCGCGCCGAGGCCGCGGTCCCTGCGACCATCCCCCTCACGTTCACGAACAACTCGGGCCGCAGCGAACCGGTCTACATCTACGACCTCGGCACCCAGCTCTCGACGGGACAGCAGGGCTGGGCCGACGCGGGAGGGGCGTTCCACGCCTGGCCGGCGGGCGGCAACCCGCCGACCCCCGCGCCGGACGCGTCGATCGTGGGCCCGGCCAACGGCCAGACGAAGACGATCCAGTTGCCCAAGTTCTCCGGGCGGCTCTACTTCTCGTTCGGGCAGAAGCTCGACTTCCGCGTGACGACCGGCGGACTCGTGCAGCCGGCCGTGCAGAATCCGAGCGACCCGAACCACAACATCCTCTTCAACTGGTCCGAGTACACACTCAACGACTCCGGCCTGTGGATCAACAGCACCCAGGTCGACATGTTCTCCGCTCCGTACGCCGTCGGAGTCAAGGCGGCGGACGGGACCACGAAGACCACAGGTCACCTCAAGCCTGGCGGCTACACCGGCTTCTTCAACGCGCTGCGGAGCCAGCCCGGCGGCTGGGCCAACCTCATCCAGACCCGGTCCGACGGGACCGTGCTGCGGGCGCTCGCCCCGGGGCACGGCATCGAGGGGGGCGCACTTCCGGCCACCGTGATGGACGACTACGTCAACCGCGTCTGGCAGAAGTACAGTTCCTCGACGCTGACGGTCACACCGTTCGGTGACCAGCCGAACACGAAGTACTTCGGTCGGGTCTCCGGTGACGTCATGAACTTCACCAACAGCTCCGGCGCGGTGGTCACCAGCTTCCAGAAGCCCGACTCGGACAGCATCTTCGGCTGCTACAAGAAGCTCGACGCGCCCAACGACCTGGTGAGGGGCCCCATTTCCCGCACGCTGTGCGCGGGCTTCAACCGCTCGACGCTGCTCACCAACCCCAACCAGCCGGACTCCAGCGCCGCGAACTTCTACGCGGACTCGGTGACCAACCAGTACGCCCGCAAGATCCACGCGCAGATGGCCGACGGCAACGCCTACGCGTTCGCCTTCGACGACGTCGGGAACCACGAGTCCCTCGTCCACGACGGCAACCCGCAGCAGGCCTACGTGACGCTGGACCCCTTCAGCTGACCGACGCCACGGGGGCGGGACGGGGCGGGTGTCAGGACAGGGCACCCGCCCCGTTTCCATGTGCCGTTCCCACTCGCCTCAGGACCGAGCGGGGCGCGGGGCGAGGCTGCGGTCCACCAGGTCGCGCCAGCCGGACTCCAGACGTTCGAGGGGCATCCCCCGCTGCCGGGTCAGGTGGCTGACGAGCACCGGGTCCAGGTACCCCATCAGGGACTGGGCGACCAGTTCGACGTCCGCGCCCGGGCCCGCCTGGCGCAGCAGCATGCACACATGCATCAGCCGCACCCGGTACGGCGCGGAGGTGAAACGGCGGCTCGCGTCGGGCTCGGCGGCGAGATACAGATCGAGCTGCTCGGAGGTCTGGCGCAGGGTGCGGCAGCCGAAGGCGCGCAGCCGCTCCGCCGGGGAGGCGCCGGGCCCCAGGGGTGCCGGACCGGTCATGAAGGCGGCCTGGAAGCGCTGCTCGGTGTGGTCGAGCAGGGCCATCAGCAGGCCGGTGCGGTCGCCGAAGCGCCGGAACACGGTCCCCTTGCCCACCCGCGCCGCGGTGGCGACGGCCTCCATCGTGAGCCGGTCCACCCCCTCCTCCTCGACCAGGCGGGCTGCGGCCTCCAGCAGCCGCGCGCGATTGCGTGCGGCGTCGGCGCGCAGCGGGGCGCCGCCGGGGGCGGTCAGCTCCATCAGGACCGGCTCGTCGGACGAATCCTGTCGCTTCGGGAACGGCGGGAGTGGCGTGGACATGAACCCAGCGTAACGGCAATCGGGGACAACTGGACTGCGGTCCGCTTCGGTGATAGACCTGTAAGCGGACCTCGGTCCGGTTTGTTGCGGCAGTGTTTCAGCGTTTCCAGTATCGGGAGATATTCATGTCCGTTCGCATCCTCGCGCTCGTCGGCAGCCTGCGCGCCGGTTCCCACAACCGTCAGCTCGCCGAGGCGGCCGTGAAGCTCGCCCCGGAGGGTGCCGAGGTCGACCTCTTCGAGGGCCTCGCCGAGATCCCCTTCTACAACGAGGACATCGACGTCGAGGGCGATGTTCCCGCCGCCGCCGCCCGGCTGCGCGAGGCGGCCGGCGCCGCCGACGCCTTCATCCTCTTCTCCCCCGAGTACAACGGCACCATCCCGGCCGTCCTGAAGAACGCCATCGACTGGCTGTCCCGTCCGTACGGCGCCGGCGCCTTCACCGGCAAGCCGGCCGTCGTGGTCGGCACCGCGTACGGCCAGTTCGGCGGCGTGTGGGCGCAGGACGAGGCGCGCAAGGCCGTGGGCATCGCCGGCGGCACCGTGCTGGAGGACGTCAAGCTCTCCGTCCCCGGCTCCGTGGTCCGCTTCGCGGAGACGCACCCGGTCGACGACGCCGAGGTCGCCGCCCAGATCACCGAGGTCGTGAACCGGCTGCACAGCCACGTGGGCGCGGTCGAAGCCGTCTGACAACTCCCTTGTGGGCCGGTCCGGTTGATCCGGGCCGGCCTTCGGCATGTCGCAGCTCGGTCACCGGGCGTCCCAAGATCGCCACGCCTCTGGCGGAGCCGCGGCCTCCGCGACAGGATGCCCGCATGAAGAGTGATCTCTTTTCCAGCGACCACATGGTGCAGCCCGCCGTCGCGCCGGGCATGACACTGCAGAACGCCAAATCCATCAAGTACGCCGTCCAGGGGGAGATGTTCGCGCGCCAGGGCGCGATGGTCGCCTACCGGGGCAGCCTCCAGTTCGAGCGCAAGGGCCAGGGCGTGGGCGGCATGCTCAAGCGGGCCGTCACCGGTGAGGGACTTCCGCTGATGACCGTCCGCGGGCAGGGCGAGGCCTGGTTCGCGCATGAGGCGCAGAACTGTTTCATCGTGGGCATCGAGCCCGGCGACGTCTTCACGGTCAACGGCCGCAACGTCCTGTGTTTCGACGCCACGTTGTCGTACGACATCAAGACCGTGAAGGGCGCGGGCGTCACGGGCGGTGGCCTGTTCAACAGTGTCTTCACCGGCCATGGCGACCTGGGCCTGATATGCGAGGGCAATCCCCTGGTCATCCCCGTCACGCAGCAGCAGCCGGTGTTCGTCGACACGGACGCCGTCGTCGGCTGGACCGCGCATCTGCGGACCTCCCTGCACCGGTCGCAGTCCATCGGCTCGATGATCCGCGGGGGATCCGGCGAGGCGGTGCAGCTGAAGCTGGAGGGCGAGGGATACGTCGTCGTCCGGCCCAGTGAGGTGACACCCCAGAAGCAGCAGCAGCACTGACCGGCACCGCGCCGGAAAGCGGAGGTCGGGGGTGTCACGCCGCTACGGCGTGACACCCCCGACCCGTCCGTCAGTGCTTCGCGGCAGGGGTGTTGGCGGCGGTGACGTTCACCGCCGCCCAGGCCTTGCCCACCGCCTTGTACTCGGTACTGCTCGCCCCGTACAGGTCCGCGGCCGCCTTGAGCGTGGCCTTGCGCGCGTCATGGAAGTCGGTCGTGGAGACCATGTACCGGGTCAGAGCGCGGTAGAAGACGGCGGTCGACTTGGCCCGGCCGATGCCGGTCACGCGGGAGCCGTCGAATGTCGGCGAGTCGTACGTGACGCCGCCGATCGTCTTGCGTCCGCTGCCCTCGGCGAGCAGGTAGTACGCGTGCGAGGAGACGCCGGAACCGGCGTGCACCTCCGTGTCGTAGGCGGCGGGCGACCAGTAGTCGACAGCCTCCTCCAGCAGGTCGAGGGACGGGTGGTCCAGGCGGCGCAGGAACTTCTGCGCGAGGCCCAGCTTCTCGCCCACCAGGTAGTTCGGCGGGTTCTTCGGGTTGTTCGCCGCGAACTCGACGTTGGAGCCGAAGATGTCGGCGAGCGACTCGTTCAGGGAGCCCGGCTCGCCGTACTGGTTGCCCTCGTCGTCCACGCGGGTGGGTTCGAGCGCGGCGGTCGCGTCGACGACTCCGTGGGTCAGCTCGTGTCCGGTGACGTCGAGGACGACGAGCGGCTTCTTGAAGTACTGGCCGTCGCCGTCGCCGTACAGCATGCAGCCGCACGTCGAGTCCCAGAACGCGTTGCCGACCTTGTTGCCGAAGTGGACCATGCCACGGGCGCCGGTGCTGTTGTTCTTGATGCCCTTGCGGCCGAAGGTCTTCTTGTAGAAGTCCAAGGTCTTGGTGATGCCGTACTGCGCGTCCACCGCGGCGCTTGACCTGGAAGCCGTGGTGCCGGTGCCCCACTTGTTGTCGCCGTCGGTGAACTTCTTGCCCCGCGCGAAGGACTCCAGCTCCTGCCCCTTGGCGTCCCGGGTCTCGGTGTTCCACCGGGTCGGGTCCTTGAGGAGATAGCTGGTCCGGGCGGTCCGGGTGGTGGTCAGCGCCACCTTGCCGGCGAAGAGCGAGGCGCCGCTTCCGGTCGCCGTGGCCGGGTAGTGGCCCGCTCGCGCCGCGTTCGTCAGACCCGGGAGTCCGGCGGCGAGACCGGCCTGCGGGGTGGCGCTGCCACCCCGCTCGCGCAGCGTGTCCGCCAGGGACGGCGAGATGAACTCGTCGTTGTCCGGGATGCTGCTGCGGATCCTGCCGCTGTGGGCGTCCACCACGACCGTGCGGGAGCCGCCGGCCTCCGTGGTGCCGCTGTCCGTCACGGTCACCTGATAGGCGAGGGCGGCGCCGCCCTCACGGGCGTCCACGACGAGTCGGGCGTCGCCCGCGTCGCCCCGGGCCGCGTCCGCCGCCTTGCGCTCCGCCTGCCGGGGCGTCAGCTTCGCCTCTACGGTGGCGGGCTCGACCGGGTGGCCGGCCGCCCGGGTCACGCCCAGGTACCGCGACCGCTCGCCGAGGTGCACGACCAGGTCGCCGCCGAGGACCGGAAGGCCCTGGTGGGCACGGACGAAACGCACGTGCTGCTTGCCGTCGGGGTCCGTCATCACGTCCTTGGCCAGCAGGGTGTCGCCCCGCGCCACCCCGGTGTCCTCGGCGTGGGCGAAGGCGGCCGCCCTGGCGGATGCCACCGGCGAGGAGGACGCGGCCGCCTCGCGGGCGGGAGCGTCGGGCACGGCCGCGAGGGCGGGGCCCGGAAGCGTGGCGGCCGTCGTCACGGCGACGGCTATGGCCACGCGGCGTATGTGGGGTCTACGCACTGAGTTCCTTCGGTACGGGGCGGCCGGCAACGCCAACCGCCCTGTGGCACGGCGCTGTTCGGCGCCGCGGGGGCTGGTCGGGCCCCGGGTCACCACCGGCCGACATGACCGGCGGTGCGTCGACCGGACAGATGTGAGCGGCCCTGAGCCGGTTGCCTGCCGGGACAGGCGGGGAGGCGGATGTGACCCATGTCGCACGGGGAGCGGCCGACGTCGGACCGCCCGGAGGGGAACCGGACGAACTTCCAGGTGCTCAACTGCCGGGCCACCGGCACCTGTCGGCGTACACCGCTTCCGCGGGAGGAAGAAGGGCGGCCGACACCTTCCGGGTACGGAGGCGTCGGCCTACGAGGCCGTACGGCCGACGCGCTCCGGGGGCGGGGAGGCATCAAGAAGCAGCCCACCCGGCCACCTGACCTCGTGACGTTCAGGAGGTGTCGGGCTGCCGGGCCGCGCCTTCGGTGCGCTCGCCCCGGCGTCGGAGCGACGAGCCTCCGGCGCTCGGTGCTGCCTGTTGGCAGGCCGTGCGGTCGGCACGCTCCGGGGTCCGAGGGGTCCGGAGCGAGGCAGGCGCGGTGGGCCGCGCGGGCCCCTTGGAGACCCGATGGAGGCCGTAGGAGCCCGGCCGCCGATCTGCGGCACCGGTGCGGCCCGGACCCCGAGGGCCGGAGTCGTCAGACCGTCCTGTCGGCCAACGCCGAGAGCAGGGTGCGTAGTTCGCCGAGGGGGCCGGGGGCGAGCCGCAAGGACGTCAGTCGTGCCCGCGCTTCGGCGAGGTGGCGTCGGGCCTCGTGTTCGGCCCGGGTGCGTCCCCCCGCCCGCTCGATCAGGGCCGCCGCGCGACGGACGCCGTCACCGTCGAGGGCGCCCGGGGTGGTGAGGAGCTCGGCGAGTTCGCCGCCTCCGGGCGTCGCGTCGAGGGCGGCCAGAACCGGCAGGGTCTTCTTCCCCTGGCGCAGATCGCCGTGGACCGGCTTGCCGGTGCTTTCCGGGTCGCCCCAGACGCCCAGCACGTCGTCGGCGATCTGGAACGCGACGCCCAAGTGGCGCCCTGTTCCGTCGAGTTCGGCCACGGTACGGTCCGCGGCGCCGGCCAGCCGCGCACCGAGCGCGAGCGCGCAGCCGAGCAGCGCACCCGTCTTGCGCTCGGCCATCGTCACGTACTCCTCCGCACAGACCGCCTCCGGGCCGGTCCAGGGGCGCTCCGCGAACAGAAGGTCGTCGGCCTGGCCGCCGACCAGGTCACCGAGGGCGGTGGTCAACTGCCGTACGGCGCCACCCGCGTGGGGTGTGTCGGCGAGGGTCTCCACACCCAGCGCGAACAGCGCGTCGCCCGCGAGCACGGCGGGGCCGGTGCCGTACGCCTTCCACAGGGCGGGGCGGCCACGGCGCAGCGCGTCGCCGTCCATGATGTCGTCGTGGAGCAGCGAGAAGGTGTGGACGAGCTCCACCGCCACGGCTCCCGGAACGCCCGCGTGCCCGGGACCCGAGACCGCTTCCGCGCCGAGCACCGCCAGCGCCTGCCGGATCCCCTTGCCACGGCTGGGACCGGCGCCGTCGGGCTCGCGGAGGCCCAGCGCGTAGCGGGCCATCTCCGCGACCCAGGGATGCAGACCGTCGATCGCTTCCGTCAGGGCGGGGGCGGTGAGGTCGCGGCAGCGACGCAGGATGTTCCCGGCGTCGAGCGGCGCGGTACCGGTGCGGTTCGCCGTCGCGGCCGGTGTCACGGTCGCCGCCGTCAGCCGGCGCAGGGCGGTGGGGGTCATCGTGCGGCCTCCGCTCCGGCGCGGGTCGACGTCAACCCGAGTTCCGTGCGGGCCCGTTCGACCATCTGCCGGGCGTGCCGCAGACCGATGCCGTCCAGGAGGTCGGCCAACTCGGCCAGTTCGGCGGCGGTTTCCTCACCGGCCCGCCCCAGACGCGCCAGGGACTTGGCCAGGCCGAGCCGGGACAGCGCACGTCCGCGTGGCTCGCTCATCTCCTCGAACTCGGCGAGCGCCTGGGTGTAGACGTCGCGGGCCTCGGCGTAACGCCCCGCTCGATAGAGGACGTTGCCGCGCATCTTGTGGTTGTAGGCGAGTGCGCCGGAGAGCTTCATGGCACGGCAGGACGCTTCCGCCTCGGTCAGCAGGTCCAGGGCGCGCTCCGTGTCGCCGTCGCGCACGGAGACGATGTCCGCGAGGCCGCGCAGCGCCCAGGCGTGTCCGCGCCGGTCCTCGGCGCCGGCGGCTATCCCGGCCGCCTCCTCGAAGAGGGCGTACGCGGTGTCGTACCCGCCGGTGTTGCGGTGGATCTGGGCGATGCCCTCCAGGGCCCACACGGTGTGGCGGGCCTCGCCGCGCTTGCGGGCCTCGGCCAGGAGCTGTTCGTGGAGGGTGGTCACCGCCTCGTAGTCGCCCTGGATGCGGCCGGTCTCGGCCATGCCGGCCAGGGAGTAGCCGCGCACCACGATGTCCCCGGACCGCCCGCCCAGTTCGGCGGCGAGCCGCAGCAGCCGCCATGCCAGCGGGAACGCGCCGCGCTGCCGGGCCAGCGTTCCGCCGCTCCACAGTGCCCACGCCATGGCGGCACCGTCACCCGCCTCACGCGCGGTGCGGTAACTCGCCTTCCACGCGCGGTCCGCGTCAGCCACCTGCCCGAGTCTGCGGTGCGCCTCGGCGACCGCGAGCCCCGACCGGGCGGCCTCGGTCCGTTCCCCCGCCCGCTCGGCGGCGCGCAGTTGCTCGGTCCCCGCCGCGAGGACGTCGGTCAGCGAGGAGTTCACGGACAGGGTGGTCAGAGCGCCCTGGTACTCCGGGGCGAAGGCCTTGCCGTACATGAATGCCTTTCCGTCTGCCACCGTCCGGCCGCAGGCGGTGCGGCCCGGTGGTGTGCTGTAGCTGGCTGTCGTGAGGCACTGACACAGGGAGGCGGCGATCCACGCGACGTATACACGGCATGTATACGCAAGGTGTATAGTTCGCCCGGTTTTCGCGCGTGAATTCCCGCTCGATGGTGGTCGCGGTGTCAGCCGCCCGTTGCCGATCAAGACGGCGAACGGGTTCGCGGGGTTGCCTCCCGACCCGAATCACGTTGCGGCGGAGTCCGAACGGGCCGCAGGATGACCGCGGTCCACCTCCTCGCGACGGAAAGCAGGCACGGATGTCCGCAGGCCCGATGCACGCCGACGAGGCGCGGATCGACGGTCCGCTCGTACGGCGACTGGTGGCCGGGCAGTTCCCCCGGTGGGCCCGACTGCCGCTCAGGCGCGTCGAGTCGGCCGGAACCGTCAACGCCCTCTACCGGCTCGGCGCCGACCTGGCCGTCCGGCTTCCCCGGGTGCCGGGCGGTGCCGAGGACGTGACCAGGGAGGCCACCTGGCTGCCGCGGCTCGCTCCGCTCCTCCCCGTCCCCGTACCGGAGATCCTCGGTCTCGGCGCTCCCGCCGAGGGGTACCCCTGGCAGTGGACCGTGCTGCGGTGGATCGACGGCGAACTGCCCGTTCCCGACGCCCTGTCCGACGCGCGGGGCCTGGCCACCGACCTCGGCGCCTTCGTCGCCGCGCTGCGCCGGGCCGGTCTTGCGGACGGTCCGCGCGCCTACCGCGGCGACCCCCTGAAGACCGTGGACGCCGAGACGCGCTCGGCGATCGAGGAGTTGCGCGGCGCGATCGACACCAGGGAGGCGACGGCGGCCTGGGAGGACGCGCTCGCGGCGCCGGCGTGGACGGGGCCGCCCGTCTGGCTCCACTCGGACCTGATGCCGATGAACCTCCTGACCCGGGCGGGCCGTCTCGCCGCCGTCATCGACTTCGGCACGCTCGGCACCGGCGATCCCGCCTGCGACCTCATCCCGGCCTGGAACCTTCTGCCCCCGGGGGCACGGACCGTCTTCCGGGACACGGCGGGCGCCGATGACGCCATGTGGGCGCGGGGCCGCGGCTGGGCGCTGTCCATGGCCCTGATCCAACTGCCGTACTACCGCACGACGAACCCGGTGATGGCCGACAACGCCGAGCATGTGATCCGCGCCGTACTGGCGGAGCGCCGGGCAGGCTAGCGGACACCGTGCGGCTCCCCCCTCAGTCCACCAGCGCCTGCGTTCCGAGGACGCCGAGGAGGGCGACGCGTTCGGCGTCCTCCGTGCCGGGCTCCGCCGTGTAGACCATGATCCGCAGGTCGTTGCCCGCGACGCCGAGCACGTCGCAGTCCAGCGTCACCGCCCCCACCCGTGGATGGTCGACGGTCTTGCGCGCGGCCTCGTGGTGGGCGACGGCTCCCGAGTCCCACAGTTCCGCGAACCGGTCACTGGCCGCCCGCAGATCGGCGATCAGCCGGCGCAGGCGCTGGTCGGCCGGATAGCGGCTCGCCGTCACGCGCAGGTCGGCCGCGAGCGTCGCCTCGAAGGTCCGCCGCTCCTCCGGCGTGTGGCGTACGCGGCTGCCGGGGCCGGCGAAGTTGCGCCAGACGCCGTTGCGTTCGTTACCGCGCCACCCCGAGGGGTCGCCCAGCAGGGCGGCGTGGAGCGGGTTGGCCAGCAGCAGGTTCCACGCCGCGTCGTACACCGCGACGGGCGTCCCCGTCAGCCGGTCCAGCAGCCGGTGGACGCCCGGTGTGATGTGCGTGGGCACCATGCCCCGGCCCGGCGGCACGAGCCCCGCCACCTGGAAGAGGTGCTCACGTTCCGCGGCGGACACCCGCAGCGCCCGCCCGAGTGCTTCGACGACCTGCTCCGAGGGGTTGGCGGCCCGGCCCTGTTCCAGCCGGGTGATGTAGTCGACCGAGATCCCCGCGAGGAGGGCCAGCTCCTCGCGGCGCAGGCCCGCCGCGCGCCGGTGGCCGCCGCCCGGCAGCCCCGCCGCCTCCGGGGAGACCCGGTCGCGCCAGAGCCGTACCGTCCGCCCGAACTCCGTGCTCGCCATGCCCTCAACTGTGCACCCCGGCACGTGCGGGTGCCTGGTACCGACAGTCCCAGGAAGACCGGACGCCTGGTTGTCCGCACCGCGCCGACCGATTCTGGACCCATGACCACCACACTGATCACCGGAGCGAACAAGGGTCTCGGCTTCGAGACCGCCCGTCGGCTCGTCGCGGCGGGCCACACCGTCTACGTCGGCAGCCGCGACCCCGAGCGGGGGCGCCGTGCCGCCGAGGAACTCGGGGCACGTGCCCTCGTCATCGACATCACCGACGACGCGTCCGTCGCGGCCGCGGCGAAGACCGTCGAGGCCGCGGGCGGCCTGGACGTCCTGGTCAACAACGCCGGTGTCGAGGGGCGCGGCGCGGGCAACAGCGTGATCGGCGCCGCCGACACCACCGCGGACACGATGCACGAGCTGTTCGAGACGAACGTCTTCGGGCTCGTCCGCGCCACCCACGCCTTCCTCCCGCTCCTCCAGCGGTCCGCCGCCCCGGTCGTGGTGAACGTCAGCAGCGGCCTGGCCTCGCTGACCGGGATGAGCGACGCCGGCTCGCCGGGCCACTTCTACCCGGGCATCGCGTACCCGGCGTCCAAGACGACCGTCAACATGATCACCGTGCAGTACGCGAAGGCGTTCCCGGACATCCGGATCAACGCGGTGGAGCCCGGCTTCACGGCCACCGACCTGAACGGCAACACCGGGGTCCAGACCGTGGAGCAGGGCGCCGAGATCATCGTGCGCATGGCGAGCGTCGGCCCGGACGGGCCGACCGGTGGCTACTTCGACGCGCAGGGTCCGATCCCCTGGTGACCGTGTAGGTCCGGCGGACCCGCGCGGACACCCGCACCACCGGGCTCCGCGGCGGCCGCCGATCGCACGTGATCCACGCGCCGTCGCGGCCGGCACGGCAGGGTGTCGGTCTCGCCATGGAACACACATTCGAATACGGGGGTACGCTGGCCGTATGGCCATGCACCTCCAGGGCTCGCTCTTCGACCAGACGGACGAGCTCCACCTGGGTCCGCTGAACGGGACGCGCCGCACCGCACTGGGTGCCGGCGCCTGGATCGACCTGCTGCCCGGCTGGCTCGGCGGCGCGGACGAACTGTTCGCCCGGCTCTGCGCCGAGGTGCCGTGGCGGGCCGAACGCCGCCAGATGTACGAGCAGGTGGTCGACGTACCCCGGCTGCTCTCGTACTACGGCGTGGGCGACGCCCTGCCGCACCCGGTCCTCGGCGAGGCACGGGAGGCGCTGTCCGCCCACTACGCGGAGGAACTCGGCGAGCCCTTCACCACGGCAGGGCTCTGCTACTACCGGGACGGCCGCGACAGCGTGGCCTGGCACGGGGACCGGATCGGCCGGGGCGCCCGCGAGGACACGATGGTCGCCATCCTCTCCGTGGGCGCGCCCCGCGACCTGCTGCTGCGCCCCCGGGGCGGCGGCGAGACCGTGCGGCGGCCGCTCGGCCACGGCGACCTCATCGTGATGGGCGGTTCCTGCCAGCGCACCTGGGAGCACGCGATCCCCAAGTCGGCACGTGCGGCGGGGCCCCGGATCAGCGTCCAGTTCCGGCCCACCGGGGTGAACTGACCGGCGCCGCCCCGCACGGGTCGCCCGGCTCAGGGAGCGAGCTGGGCCTGCACCGCCGGCGCGTACCGGTCGACGATGTCGTCGACGCCGGTGGCGCGCAGATGCGTACCCCGCGCGATGCCGTACATCACGCCGAGGCCGAGCAGGGTGCTCAAGGCGAGTTCGGCGCGCAGGCCCGCGCCCGGTCCGCTCAGCCGCTCGGCGAGACGCTCGCTGACCTGGGTACGGAAGTTGGCGCGCAGTATGTCCCCCTGCTCCCCGTGGAGCGGGGCGAAGACGATCCGCAGGACGGGGTCGGCGCCCCGCTGCGTCTGGCCTTCGAGGAGGTGCCGGACCATGTGCCGGCCCAGTTCCTCCAGCGGGGCGTCGAGCAGGGCGTCGGCGTCGGACTCGAAGGACATGACGCGGGCGAACAGCGCGTCCTTGTTGCCGAAGTACTTCAGGACCAGCGGCGCGCTCACGCCGGCCCGGTCGGCGACCGCCTTGAGCGTGATGTCCGCGTGGGCGTGCCGGGCGAGGAGATGGCGGGCCGCCCGCAGGATGGCCGCCTTGCTGGCCTCGGCGTCGCGGCGGGGCGCCACGGGGGCACTGTCCGCCTCCGCGGCCGGTGCCACGGCGGCCGGCTGGTCGCCGGGCCCCGGGGCGGTCGCGGACGCGGTGAGACCGGTGGGGGGCGTGGTCACGGTGCTCAGGCTCCTTCGAGGGCCTCGTCGCGGGACGCGCCGGTACGGCTGCCGGTGCGCGGGGTCACACGCGAGGTGGGGTCGCCGGGTATCGACAGGGCGGCCGCGCAGGCCACCAGTGCGACCGTACCCGCCATGACGAAGGCCAGCAGATAGCCGTGCAGCGTCGGTATCGGGGCGCCGGCGACGAGGCTCGTGTGGTGGACCAGCACCGCGGCCACCGCGGCGCTGCACACCGCCTGCCCGATCGTGCGCATCAGGACGTTGACGCCGTTGGCGGACGCGGTCTGGCCCGCGGGAACCGCGCGCAGGATGAGGGTCGGCAGAGCGGAGTACGCGAACGTGGTGCCGATGGCGCAGACCGTGGCGCCGATGATGATCATCCACAGGTCGCGGCTGTCCAGGATCCGTATCGCGTAGCCGGAGGCGATGATCGCGGTGCCGATGGCCAGCGTGACGCGCGGGCCGCGGGCCGCCGAGATGCGCGCCGAGACGGGCGAGAGGAAGAGCATGGTGACTCCGCCGGGCAGCAGGCACAGGCCGGTCGCCACGATGGACAGCCCGAGTCCGTAGCCGGTGGCCTCGGGCGCCTGCACGAGCTGGGCCGTGACGAGCGAGTTGCCGTAGAAGGCGAAGCCGGTCAGCAGGGCGGCGATGTGCGGCAGGGCGACACGCGGACGGGCGGCCAGCCTCAGGTCGACGAGAGGGCTCACGGCGCGCAGTTGCTGCCGCACCCACCCGGTGAGGACCACGGCGGAGGCGGCGAACAGACCGAGGACGCTCGGACTGCTCCAGCCCCAGGTGCCGCCCTGCGACACGGCGAGGAGCAGGCACACCAGCCCGGCGGCCAGACCCAGCGCACCCGGCGTGTCGAAACGCCCGGGCTCGCGCACCGGGGACTCGCGCACCGCCCACCAGGCGAGTGTGAGCCCGACGACGCCGAGGGCGGTCGTGGCCCAGAACATCACGTGCCAGTTCGCGTACTGGACGAGCAGGGCGGCGAGGGGGAGACCGAGTGCGGCCCCGATGCCCACCGTGGAGCTCATCAGGGCGACGGCGGAGCCGGTGCGCTCGGGCGGCAGTTCGTCACGCAGGATGCTGATGGACAGCGGCACCACGGCCGCCGCGGCGCCTTGAAGGGCCCTCGCCACGATCAGGATGCTGATGTCCGAGGTGAGCGCGCACATGAGCGAGCCGACCGTCATCAGCCCGAGGGCCATCAACAGGACGCGCCGCTTGCCGTACATGTCGCCGGCGCGACCGAGGACGGGCGTCAGTACCGCTCCGGAGAGGAGGGTCGCGGTGACCATCCAGGAGACCGCGCCCGCGGACGCGCCGGTGAGCCGGGGAAGGTCGGGCAGCAACGGGACGACCACCGTCTGCATGACGGCCATGAGGATCCCGCCGAACGCGAGGACGGGAATCGCGAGCCGCTCGCGCAGGGCCGCCATGAACACTCCAGGAGTAGGCACGAAGAAAGAGGTGAATGGCCATTCACCTTACCGGTGAATGGCCATTCACCCCAAGCGGGCCTTTCTCCGCCGCGGCGTCAGGAGGGCCTTTCCCCACATGGGCGACCCTCTTGCCCGCCGCTAGCGGTGCGAGCGGGCCTGCACGCTCCTGGCCACCTTGGGTCCGAGCCAGCGCTTGAAGCGGCGCAGCGCCTCCAGCCGTCCGGCCGCACGGTCGATCCGGTAGTAGAGCTGCGGCGGAACGTACGGCAGGAGCGGCGAGTGCCGCTGGCCGAGCAGCGCGAACATCTGGGCCGGCGGCAGACGGATGTAGCGCGGCAGGCTCTCGTACCACTGGGCACTGTGCCGGGCGGCGCTCTGCACCGGCAGCAGTTCCGCCCTGCGCTCACACCCGTACGCGTCGAGGGCGGTCTCCAGGTCCGTGTGCTCCCCCAGCGCGCGGGCCAGCGAGATGGCGTCCTCCAGGGCGAGGGTGGTGCCCGCGCCGATGGAGTAGTGGGTGGTGTGGGCGGCGTCGCCGAGCAGGACGAGGTTGCCGCGGTGCCAGGTGCGGTTCGTCAGGGTCCGGAAGGTGAGCCACTGGGCGGCGCCGTCCGGCTGCGCCCGGCCGATCAGCCCGTGGCCGTCGAGCAGGTCGACGAAGAGCTTCTCCAGGAGGGCGAGACCGTCGCTCTCGCTCGCCGTGTCGAGCCCGAGGCCGGTCCAGGTCTCCGGGGAGCACTCGACGACGAGCGTGCTCCGGTCGTCGCCGAACCGGTAGGCGTAGCACCACACCCAGCCGTGGTCCGTCTCCACGAAGGAGAAGGTGAAGGAGTCGAAGACCCGGGCGGTGCCGAGCCAGACGTAGTAGTTGCGCCCGACGGCGGTCTCCGTGCCGAAGTGGTCGGCATGGCGCTCGCGCAGGGCGCTGTTGACACCGTCCCCCGCGACGACGAGGTCGGCGTCGGGCAGCTCGTCGGGCGTGATCTCCCGTTCGTACTCGACACGCACGCCGAGCGCCCGGGCGCGCTCGGCGAGCAGGTCGAGCATCCGGCGGCGGCCGATGCCGAATCCCTCGTCCCCGGGGTGCACGGTCGTACGGTCGCCGACGTGGGCGACTCCGTCGTTCCAGCACACCGAGTTCTCGCGGACGGCGAGGGCGGACACGGGGTCGCCCTCGCGCAGCTTGTCGAGCAGGCCCGCCCAGTAGGTCACGCCCCAGCCGTACGTGGATCCGGCCGGGTTCCGCTCATGGACGGTGATGTCATGGGACGGATCCTGGAGCTTCATCAGGATCGAGAAGTACAGACTTGCGGGTCCGCCACCGACGCACGCGATCTTCACGCGCACTCCCCTATGTTGCACAAAGCGGTCAATTGATCACGAAGAGTAGCAGGGCTCGGCACCTCGGGAGTTCACGCCAGTTCACGGGCGTGATCACCGCCACTCGGCGCGGACCGCCACAGCAAGATCATCGGCAACAGGCCTCCGTGCCGCAGGATTTGCTTCGGCGGCGCCTCGCGGCCACGCCGGACAGCAAGATCATCTTCGTTCAATCTTGCACGACATGTACATGAATGTCTGGATCGCAGCCAACCGACATTCGGCGATTTCTCCCGCTGTTTGACGATCCGATAGGCATATCGGGTCAGCAACTCAGCCGATTCCAGGAGGAGTCCGTATGCCAGAACTCACCCGACGCCGCGTTCTCGGATCAGCCGCCGCACTCGCCACGGCCGCCGGCGCCCAGGCCCTCACCGCCCCCTCGGCGTCCGCGTCAGCCGCAAGGCCGACAGCCGACGAGCACCACCACGGCGGCCCGGAGGCCTTCGACGAGGTCTTCCGGGGACGCCGCATAGAAGGCCGACCGGTCACCGGGGGCGGCCACCACCACGGCGGCGGATACGCCGTGTTCATCGACGGTGTGGAACTGCATGTGATGAGCAACGCCGACGGGAGCTGGATCAGCGTCGTCAGCCACTACGACCCCGTGCCCACCCCGCGTGCCGCCGCCCGCGCCGCCGTCGTCGAGCTGCAGGGGGCACCCCTCGTGCCCTTCGCCGCCAACTGAACCACCCGGCAAGCAGATCGTGGAGTTCCGCACATGACCGTACGCAAGAACCAGGCGAGCCTGACCACGGACGAGAAGCGTCGTTTCGTCGACGCTCTGGTCCAGCTCAAGCGCAGTGGCCGGTACGACGCCTTCGTCACGACCCACAACGCCTTCATCCTCGGCGACACCGACAACGGCGAGCGCACGGGCCACCGTTCACCGTCGTTCCTGCCCTGGCACCGCAGATTCCTTCTGGAGTTCGAGCGGGCCCTTCAGTCCGTGGACGCCTCGGTGACGCTGCCCTACTGGGACTGGACCGCCGACCGCACCGCGCGCTCCTCGCTGTGGGCGCCCGACTTCCTCGGCGGCACCGGGCGCAGCCTCGACGGCCGGGTGACGGACGGCCCGTTCGCCGCCTCGGCGGGCAACTGGCCGGTCAGCGTGCGCGTCGACACCCGGACCTATCTGCGCAGGTCCCTGGGTGCCGGAGTGCGTGAACTGCCCACCCGCGCCGAGGTCGAGTCCGTACTGTCGATGGCGACGTACGACATGGCGCCCTGGAACAGCGCCTCGGACGGCTTCCGCAATCACCTGGAGGGGTGGCGGGGCGTCAATCTGCACAACCGGGTGCACGTCTGGGTGGGCGGGCAGATGGGGACCGGAGTCTCCCCGAACGACCCGGTGTTCTGGCTCCACCACGCCTACATTGACAAGTTGTGGGCGCAGTGGCAGCGCCGGCACCCGGGCTCCGGCTATCTGCCGGTCGGGGGCACACCGAACGTCGTCGACCTGGACGAGACGATGAAGCCGTGGAACGACGTGCGGCCCTCGGACCTGCTGGACCACGCGGCCTTCTACACGTTCGACACGGACTGACCCCGGGCCGTCAGGCGTTGCTGGACGCCTCGGCGCGGCACTCGGGGTGACCCCAGCCCTGGCCGTTCTTCGCGATGGTCTCGCCCGCCGCGTACGAACGCCCGCAGACGCAGCGGCCCGGGAACTTCGCCTTGAGGGTGCGGGCCGGCGCGCCCTGCCGGGGCGTCTTGGCGGCGGTCCTGCGGCGGGCCGGCGCGGAGGAGGCGGGGGTGTCGGGCGACGCCGGCGGCTCCGCGGACCCGAGGTCGCTTCCCGCGGGCTGCTGCGCGACGGCGGCCTGGCTGGCTGCGCGGTCGGCGAAGTCGTTCAGCCGGTCGCCGTCGACCTGGTGGGCGGGGACGTAGCGGAACTCCACGCTGCGGCCGGTGAGGAGTTCGTCGATGCGGGCGACGAGTTCCTGGTTGGCGACGGGCTTGCCCGCAGCCGTCTTCCAGCCCTTGCGCTTCCACCCGGGCAGCCAGGTCGTGACGGCCTTCATCGCGTACTGGGAGTCCATTCGGATCTCCAGCGGGACATCGGGCGCGATCGCCGTCAACAGGCGTTCCAGCGCCGTCAGTTCGGCGACGTTGTTGGTGGCCGTGCCGAGTGGGCCCGCCTCCCAGCGGGTCGGGGTCTCGTCCCCGTCGGCGACGACCCAGGCCCATGCGGCAGGTCCCGGGTTTCCCTTCGAGGCCCCGTCACAGGCGGCCACAACACGTTCAGGCATGGCCCCGATCATGCCACGCCCGGACGGTGCGCCCGCGCACGGGGAGCGGGCTCACGGCAGCACCGCGTGGCCCGCGCCGGCCAGCAGCCGCAGGCCGAGCGGGGTGGCCCTGTGCAGCACGTACTTCCCGTCGCGGTGACTGGCCACGAGCCCCCCGTCGCGCAGGACACCGATCTGGTAGCTGACGCTGGGCATCGCGATCCCCACGGCCTGGGCCACGTCGGAGGTGGTGCGGGAGCCGCCGAGGGCGACCTCCGTCAGGACGGCGGTCCGGGTGCGGCCCAGCAGGCGTTCGACGCCGCCCTCCGCGTTCCGCGCGACGGTCAGCGGGGCCTTCTCCACCGGGTAGACCAGCACCGGATCGAGGCCGGGGTCGGCCAGCGCCGTCGGGCGGCGCCAGCAGAAGAACGAGGGGACGAGAAGCAGTCCGCGCCCCTCCAGGTACAGGTCGCGTTCGGTGGGATAGTCCACTTCGAGGACCGGGGCCCGCCAGCGGGCCATCGGACGCAGCCCCTCCAGCAGCGCCTGTGTGCCGCCGTCCAGGACGGTCCGGGAGCGCAGCTCGACATCGTTGCCGACCGCTGTGCGGATGTGCGGCCAGTACGGTTCGACGAGCGTCCGGAAGTAGGCGGAGAGCGCCGCGGCGAGGGACGTGAGGGTGTCGCCGCCGGGGCGCCCGAGCGAGGTCGTCCAGGACGGCAGCGGACGGGAGTCGGCCAGCCGGGTCAGGTCCCGGGTCAGCCGGTGGCGGGGGGTCCTGCGCAACGCGTCGAGACCGGCCGGCAGTCCCCCGCCGGTGACCGGCGGGGTCAGGAAGTCCGGGATGTATCCGGCCGCCGGGATCAGGGTCCGTAAGGGGCGCAGCGCACGGCCCGCGAGAGCGTCCGTGGCGAGGCGGTCGCGGGCCGCGCGCCGCCAGTGCCCGAAGTCCAGCGGTCCCTGCCCGGTCTCCAGCCGGCAGACGCTGCAGACCAGTTCCCACAGGGGATCCGGCTGCCGGGCGACGCGCACGTTCTGCAGGTCCTGCGAGGTGAAGTGGATGCGCAGCATGCGGTCTCTTTCGCTCGCCGTCCTGGTGGGGGGTCCGGCCACCCGGGGGCGGCACGGTCACAAGGAGGGACGATTACCGCATGCGTGTGGTTGCCCACGCGCGCCAAGGCGTCAGGACACGTCCGTCATCCCGGGCATCTCACCCTGGGTCGTGGACATGTCGATCACGGAGAACGACGCGCCCTGCGGGTCGCTGATCGCCGCGAACCGGCCGAACGGGCTGTCCATGGGACCGAACCGCAGGACACCGCCGCGCGCGGTCGCCCGGGCCACCGCCTCGTCGCAGTTGTCGACGCCGAAGTACACGTTGACGTACGGCGGCACCTCGGGCGGGAAGTCGTCCGTCATCGTCATCCGGCCGAGGACGGGGTTCCCGTCGAGGCTGAAGACCCGGAAGTCGACGTTGTCGTCCTCGACCTGCTGGGCGGCGAAGGGGAAGACCGCGGGGAAGAACGGGTCCGACTTGCCGGGGTCGCGGGTGAAGACCTCGGCCCAGGCGTACGCGCCGGGCTCACCGATCTTCTCGAAGCCCTCGTGCACGCCCGCCTGCCAGACACCGAACGCGGCACCGCTGGGGTCACGGGCCAGCGTCATGGTGCCGAAGTCACCGACCTGCATCGGCTCCATGAGCACCTCGCCGCCGTTGGCCTTGATCTTCTCGGCGGTCGCGGCCGCGTCCGGGGAGGCGAGGTACAGGCACCAGGCGGACTGGCCCTCCTGCCCGGGCATCGGCGGCACGACGGCGGCCACCGCCTTGCCGTCGGAGAAGGCCTGCGTGTAATTGCCGTACTCCGAGGACGCCTCGCCGAACGTCCAGCCGAGCACGTCACCGTAGAAACTCTTGGCCCCCTCGACATCGCTGAACATCGCGTCCGCCCAGCAGGGCGTTCCTTCAGGCTGTACGGCCATGACCAGTACCTTCTCCGGTTCGGTGGACGGTTCCGTTGTTCACGCTAGCCAGGCTTCGCCCGGGTCGCGCGCCGAGCGGCGGTCGCTGCACGAGACTGGACGGAGGGGCGGTCGAGGTCGTCGACGGGACGGGGTGCGCGATGATGCGGGCGTGGGAAGTGGCCCGGCCGGGGCCGGTCGAGGGCGAGCCGCTGCGGCTGGTGGAGAAGCCGGTGCCGGTGCCGGGGCCGGGCGAACTCCTGGTGCGGGTGAGTGCCTGCGGGGTGTGCCGCACCGATCTGCACATCGCCGAGGGCGACCTGCCCGTGCACCGACCCGGCGTGACACCGGGCCACGAGGTCGTCGGCGTGGTGGCGGGAACGGGTCCCGGGGCCCGCGGCTTCGCGCCCGGCGACCGGGTGGGCGTCGCCTGGCTGCGGCGCACGGACGGCACCTGCGCGTACTGCGTCCGCGGCGCCGAGAACCTCTGCCCGGCGTCCGAGTACACCGGCTGGGACGTCGACGGCGGCTACGCGGAGTACACGACGGTGCCGGCCGACTTCGCCCACCGGCTGCCCGAAGGCGTCGACGGCGTGGCCCTGGCTCCGCTGTTGTGCGCGGGCATCATCGGGTACCGGGCGCTGCGCAGGGCCGCGCTGCCGCCGGGTGGCCGGCTCGGGCTGTACGGCTTCGGAGGCAGCGCCCACCTCTGCGCGCAGCTCGCGCTCGCCGAGGGTGCCAACGTGCACGTCCTGACGCGGGATCCCGCGGCGCGACGGCTGGCGCTCGCGCTGGGCGCGGCGTCGGCGGGCGGCGCGTACGACGAGCCGCCCGAGCGCCTCGACAGCGCGATCCTCTTCGCACCGGCCGGTGACCTGGTGCCGGTCGCGCTGCGGGCGCTGGACCGGGGCGGTGTCCTGTCCGTGGCGGGCATCCACCTGAGCGACGTGCCGCCGCTGCGCTACGAGAGCGAACTCTTCTACGAGAAGGAGCTGCGCAGCGTCACCTCCAACACGCGGGCGGACGGCCGCGCGTTCCTCTCGCTCGCCGCGCGGCACGGTGTGCGGGCGACGACGCACGTCTATCCGCTGTCGCGTGCCCCGGAGGCGCTGCGGGACCTGAAGGCGGGCCGCTTCGACGGCGCGGCGGTGCTGGTGAACGACACCGCGCCGCCCGGCTGAGCGTGCGGGCGTCCCGCCGTCGGGCGTGGATGGAGCCGGAGTGTGGTGCGGCGGAGGTGCGATGGCGGGCCTGGACGGTGAGGGCACGGCGCGGGCCGCGGTGCCGTCCGACGCCATGGACGACGCCGTCGACTCGATCGGCACCACGCTGGACGAACGCACGACCTGCGAGGAGCTCGCCGCGAGCTGGTCGACGCGGTCCTCGGAAAGCTCGACGCCCGGCACGGAGGACGAGGTGGCCGTCCTCGCGGCCCGCACCCGCGCCCGCCGGCACCGGCACCGGCACCGGCACCGGGCTGAACCTCGCCCGCGGTCCGCGCCGGCAGCACCCGTACAGCGGCGGTACGGGTCCGGGCGCGGGACCCGGTCGCGGGTGTACCGGATGGCCGGTCTGGGGAGAGAGCGCTTGCTCCTTGACCCGGCCACTGGAGGGGACCACCGCCGATGGCGTCGTCCGACAAACCGCTCGACCACCGCTACCGGGACGAGCACCCGATCCGCACCCTCGCCTATCTGTTCCGGGCCGACCGCGCCCGGCTCGCGGCGGCGTTCCTCGTCTTCACCGTCAAACACAGCCCGCTGTGGCTGCTGCCGCTGATCACCGCGACCATCATCGACACCGTCGTCCAGCACGGGCAGGTGACCCGGATCTGGGCGAGCGCCGGGGGCATCCTGTTCATCCTGCTGGTCAACATCCCGATGCATCTGCTGTACGTGCGGCTGCTCTACGGCAGCGTGCGCCGCATGGGCACGGACCTGCGCTCGGCGCTGTGCACCCGGATGCAGCAGCTGTCGATCGGCTACCACTCGCGGGTCAGCGCGGGCGTCCTCCAGGCCAAGGTGATCCGCGACGTGGAGACCGTGGAACAGATGGTGCAGCAGACCGCCGAGACAGGACTCGGCGCGCTCACCGTGCTCACGGGCGGTCTCGTCGTCATCGCCGTGCGCACACCCGAGTTCGTGCCCGTCTTCCTGTGCGTGGTGCCGGTCGCCGCCCTGCTGGTGGCCCGGCTGCGGACGCGACTGCGCACTCAGAACGAGCACTTCCGGCACGAGGTCGAGCATCTGTCCTCGCGGGTCACGGAGATGACCCGGCTGATACCCGTCACCCGGGCCCACGGTCTGGAGGGGAAGGCGCTGCGCCGCGTGGACGGCACCCTGCGTCAGGTGCTCAGTTCCGGTCTGCGCCTCGACCTGCTCAACGGCCGGTTCGCGTCGCTGGCCTGGGTGTTCCTGAACGCCGTCGGCGTCCTCTTCCTGACGGGCGCGGCGCTGGTGTCGTACTACGGGTACTGGAGTGTCACGCCCGGCGACGTGGTGATGCTGAGCGCCTTCCTGACCACGCTCACCACCTCCACGACGACCCTCGCGGGGCTGGCGCCGGTCATCACCAAGGGCCTGGAGTCGGTGCGTTCGGTCGGCGAGGTGCTCCAGGCTCCCGAACTGGAGGACAACGAGGGCAAGTCGGAGGTCGTCTCGGTACGCGGCGCGGTGGCTTTCGAGGGGGTGGGCCACACCTATTCGGAGGGGCCGGGTCACGGTCACGAGGAAGGGCGTCCCGCCGTACGGGACTTCACCCTCACGGTCGCTCCCGGGGAGACCGTCGCGCTGGTGGGCGCCTCGGGGGCGGGCTAGTCGACGGTGCTCAACCTGGTCATCGGGTTCATCCGTCCCACCTCGGGCCGGCTGCTGCTCGACGGCACCGACATGGCCGGCCTGGATCTGCGGACCTACCGGCGGTTCGTGTCGGTCGTGCCGCAGGAGTCGATCCTCTTCGACGGCACGGTCCGCGAGAACGTCGCCTACGGCATGGACGACGCCGGCGACGACGCGGTGCGCGCGGCTCTGCGGGACGCCAACGCGCTGGAGTTCACGGACCGGCTGCCGCAGGGCCTCGACACCCTGGTGGGCGAGCACGGCGCCCGGTTGTCCGGGGGACAGCGGCAGCGGCTGGCCATCGCGCGGGCGCTGATCCGTGATCCCCGGGTCCTCATCCTCGACGAGGCGACCTCCGCCCTCGACACCCGCTCCGAGGCGCTCGTCCAGCAGGCGCTGGCACGGCTGCTACGGGGCCGCACCACGTTCGTCGTGGCGCACCGCCTGTCCACCGTCCAGGGCGCCGACCGCATCGTGGTGATGGACGACGGGGCGATCCAGGAGGTCGGCTCCCACGAGGAGCTGATCCGGCGGGGCGGCGCGTACACGGCGCTGCACTCGGGACAGCTCGCGTGACCCTCACCGGGGGCGCCGTCCACCGGCGCCCCCGGTCGGGTCCGCCGCGGCTGCAGCTCGGCCGCGGGCCGCGGTCACTCCCCCGCGTACGCCTTCTCCAGGGCCGCCATGTCCAGCTTCGACATCTGGAGCATCGCCCGGGTCGTGCGGGCGGCCTTCTGCGGGTCCGGGTCGGCGATGAGGTCGATGAGCCGGGCGGGGACGACCTGCCAGGACAGGCCGTACTTGTCCTTGACCCAGCCGCAGGGGCCCGCCTCGCCGCCGTCGCCGACGAACCTGTTCCAGTAGTGGTCGACCTCCTGCTGGTCGGCGCAGTGGATCTGGAAGGAGATCGCCTCGTCGAACGTGAACTGGGGCCCGCCGTTGATCGCGACGAACTTCTGGCCGTTGGCCACGAACTCGGCGGCCAGGACGGAACCCGCGGGACCCGGCCCCGCCTCGGTGTAGCGGCCGATCCTGCCGAGTTCGGAGTTCTTGAAGACCGAGACGTAGTAGTGGGCGGCCTCCTCGGCCTGGCCGTCGAACCACAGACTCGTGGTGAAACCGTCGGCGGGCATGCGTACCTCCTCGGGCGGAAAACGTCGTCACTACTGTCGACCGATCCTCGTCCGAAAACTCATCTGCCGCGCGGCCACGCATTCACCCGGGCTACGCGCGGCCGGCCCGCCGCCACCGTCGGGCGATGCCGTCATCGGGCTCCCGACGTGGGAAAACCCCTTGCCCGGCGGGCCTCGGCCGGAGTTAACATCCGCGGACATGAACCTCACCGACACCCCCGGCGTCCGCCCGTTCCGTCTCGACATCCCGCAGAGCGACCTGGACGACCTGCACCAACGCCTCGACCGCACCCGCTGGCCCGACGAACTCCCCGGGGTCGGCTGGGCCTACGGAGTTCCGAGGGACTATCTCCAGGAGCTCGTCCGGTACTGGCGGCACGACTACGACTGGCGCGCGGCCGAGGCGCGTCTCAACACTTGGCCGCAGTTCACCACCGAGATCGACGGGGCCCGCCTGCACTTCGCGCACATCCGGTCGCCGGAACCCGACGCGACACCGCTGATCGTCACGCACGGCTGGCCGGGGTCGATCGTCGAATTCACCGACATCGTCGGACCGTTGACCGATCCCCGCGCACACGGCGGCGATCCGGCCGACGCCTTCCACCTGGTCGTGCCGAGCATTCCCGGATTCGGCCTCTCGGGGCCGACCCGCGACACCGGCTGGGAGTTCACCCGGGTCGCCGCCGCGTTCGCCACCCTCATGGAGCGCCTGGGCTACCGGCGCTACGGCGCGCAGGGCGGCGACTGGGGCGGGGCGATCTCGCGTGAACTGGGGCGGTCCCATCCGGAGCGGCTGATCGGCGTCCACCTCAACCTGCTGCCCGGCTCGTCCGCCACCGTGGAACCGACCGCCGGGGAACTCGCCGCGCTGAGCCCCGAGGAGCGCGAGCGCACGCTCGTCTCCTGGCGTCGGGGCCAGGCCTGGAACCGTGAGGAGGGCGGCTACGCGGCGATCCAGGCGACCCGGCCCCAGACGCTCGCCTACGCCCTCACCGACTCGCCGGTCGGCCAACTCGCCTGGATCGCGGAGAAGTTCCGGCAGTGGACGGACTCGGGGGACCGCCCCGAGGACGCCGTGGACCGGGACCTGCTGCTCACCGACGTGATGCTGTACTGGCTGACCGGAACGGCCGGTTCGTCCGCGCGGATCTACTACGAGCGGGCCCACGCGGACTACTGGGGCAAGCCCCCCGAGCCGTCGGTCGCGCCGACCGCCCTCGCCGTCTTCCCCGAGGAGAACTTCGTCCCGCTGCGCCACGTCGCGGAGCGGACCGACCGGATCGTCCGCTGGACCGAGTTCGACCGGGGCGGCCACTTCGCCGCGATGGAGGCGCCGGACCTGCTCGTCGCGGACGTCCGGGCCTTCTTCCGCGAGCTGAGCGCGACCTCCTGAGCGGTCGGTCCCGGCCGCCCGGCCGGGGGACCGGGCCGGCTGATTCGGGGGTCGTGCCGTGCGGCTCTGCCAGGGGCGAATCTGCCGTGGGCCGAGAAGGCGGCTCCGGCGGCGCGGGCGGGTCAAGAGTGGAGTGAGCGGCGAAGCCCGTCGCGCCACGACCAGGAGGAACCATGACGCCAATCGTCACCGGCCGGTCCCCGGCCCTCGCCCCACGGGCCGAGGAGGGCGACACCCCCGCCACCCGCTTCGACGACCATCTGGCCGCGCAGTTGCTGGCACAGCGGATCGTCTTCCTCGGCACCCAGGTCGACGAGGTCTCCGCGAACCGGGTCTGCGCCCAGCTCCTCCTGCTGTCCGCGGAGGACGCCCGCACCGACATCGCCCTGTACATCAACAGCCCGGGTGGTTCGGTGACCGCGGGGCTCGCCATCTACGACACCATGCGGCTCATCCCCAACGACGTCTCCACCCTCGCCATGGGATTCGCCGCCAGCATGGGGCAGTTCCTGCTCAGTGTGGGGACGCACGGCAAGCGCTTCGCGCTGCCGAACGCGCGAATCATGATGCACCAGCCCTCCGCGGGCATCGGCGGCACCACCGCCGACATCGAGATCCAGGCGCAGAACCTGGAGTTCACCAAGCGGGCCGTCGAGCGGATCACCGCGCAGCACACCGGCCAGAGCGAGGAGACGATCTCCCGGGACGGCGACCGCGACCGCTGGTTCACGGCCGAACAGGCCAGGGAGTACGGCATGGTGGACCGGGTGGTGGAGTCGCTCGAGGACGTCCGCCCGGCCGCGTCACGACGACGGATGGGGCTCTGACATGGGGACGTACACGATTCCGAACGTCGTCGAGCGGACCCCGCAGGGCGAGCGGTCGTACGACGTGTTCAGCCGGCTGCTGTCCGAGCGGATCATCTTCCTCGGCACGGAGATCGACGACGGCGTCGCCAACGTCGTCATCGCGCAGCTCCTCCATCTGGAGTCGGCGAGCCCGGAGAGCGAGATCGCCATCTACATCAACTCACCGGGCGGCTCGTTCACTTCGCTCATGGCGATCTACGACACGATGACGTTCGTGCAGGCGCCGATCTCCACGTTCTGTGTGGGGCAGGCCGCCTCGACGGCCGCGGTGCTGCTGGCCGGAGGCGATCCCGGACGGCGGTTCGTGCTGGAGCACGCGCGGGTCCTGCTCGGTCAGCCGGCGAGCGCCGGGCGTCAGGGCACGGTGTCCGACCTCAGCCTTCAGGCCAAGGAGATGCTGCGGATCCGCTCGCAGGTCGAGGAGGTCCTGGCGCGCCACACGCACCACGACCCCGCCACCCTGCGCGCGGACATGGACCGCGACAAGTTCTTCACGGCGCACGAGGCGGTGGAGTACGGGCTCGCGGACGAGGTGCTGAGCCGCCGGCTCGCGCTGATCTGACCCCGGGCCGCCCCGGGGCCGTGGACGTCAGGCGGCGATGCACATGCCGTCGTAGCGGGAGGTCGGGGCGGAGCGGCCCCGGCCGGACACGGCTCCGGACGCCGGACGGCGGGTCAGCTCCCGCTGGGCCAGCGACAGCAGGTCGGTGAGGCCGAGACCGAGGGCGCGCGCGGCGGCGGCGAGGACCTCGGAGGAGGCCTCCTTGCGACCGCGTTCCAGCTCCGAGAGATAGGGCATGGAGATGCGGGCCGCGTCGGCCACGTCCTTGAGCGTGCGTTCCTGCGCGAGCCGCTCACGGCGCAGGACGTCGCCGACGACGTCGCGCCAGAGCGGCTCCTTGGCCGGCGGCCCCGCCGGGACCGCCCCCGGCGCGTGGAGCGGCCAGGGCTCCCGCGGTGTCCGGACCGGGGCGTCGGCCGTGACCGGGTGGCGGGAGGACCCCGCCGCTCCGGCCGGATTCGGGGTCCTGGCCGGAGCCGGACGCAGCGGGATGACGCGGGCTTCGTTCGGCACGTGGTCGCTCACCCCTCCAGCCTAGGAGCCCCGGGCCGTACGGGAAGGGATCGGCGTTGCGCTCTCGGTGAATCCGGCGGTCGGGTCGGGCCATCCGCGGGCGTGCGAGCCGCTCGGGGCGCCGTGGCGGGCCGTCGCTCAGAGCTCCGGGAAGGTGCCCGACGACTTCGGCGCACCGCCGGTCGTGGTGGAGGACGAGAGGTCCGAGGAGGCCGACGACGAGTGGGTCCTCAGGTCGTCGGAGGCCGAGCCGGACGCCGGGGCGGACTCCGTCGCCGTGGAGGGAGGCGCGCTGGACGGGGTCTTCGGGGCCTCCGAGGACGGGGACGACGAAGGCGGCGAACTGCCCGGTGACGCGGACGACGGCGGGCACGAGTCCCCCGCGTCGCACGGGGACGCGGACGTCGACTCGCTCACCGACGGGGAGGGGCTCTCCGGCGGACGGGTCTTCTCGTCGCGGTGCGTGTCGGCGCCCTTGTGCCGGGCGATCCACTCGTTGTTCTCGGGGTCGAAGATGACGAATACGTTGATGACCGTCTTCGAGGGCGCGACGACCACGACGTTCTGCGGCCGGTAGCCCGGCCAGGTGTCTCCGGTCGGCTTCGGCGTGCCCTTCTGCGGAACCGGCGCGAGGAGCGGGTTGCCGCACGCGCAGCGCACCCGGGGCACCCCGTGCGCGTCCACGAGGACGGCCGTCCCCGCTTGGAGGACGGCCTGGTAGCCGGTGGGGGCCCCGGCACGGTAGCCGTGGTTGGTGACGCGGGTGTCCATCCGCAGCTGTACCGGGGTCAGGGAGCGCAGGTACGCGGGGACCGCGGACGGCTGGATGCCCTCCACGGAGGCGAACGCCTTGTTCTTCGCCGGGTCCGCCTTGAGGACGCTGATCTGCTTCTCCACGTCGCAGCTCGCGACGTTGCGGGTACCGCCGTAGAGGCCGGGCGCGGAGCCGCTCACGGCACGGGTCACGTTGGCGGGCTCCGACGAGCCCGAGGCGGTCGGGGTCTGTGGTTCGGTGGAACTGTCGTTCGCGGTCGACTCGGTGAACGGGTCGGGCCCCGTCTTGTCCGCGGCCTGCAGGAAGACCTCGTTGCCGGCGTTCTCGGTCTTCCCGGTCCCTCCGCCGCCGCTGCCGCCGTCGCTGCCGGTGAAGACGATGCCGAGGATCACCGCCGCCGCCACGACGCCGGTGATGAGCGCGACCCGCGGCGCCGACTTCCACCAGGGCCGGCCGGGTCCGCCGCCCTTGCCGTCCGGGCCGGACGATCCGTCACCGGGCCCGGACGGACCGCCCGGCCCGCCTGCTCCCGAGTCGCCCGACCCGTGTCCGCCGGATCCGGGACCGCCCGCTCCGCCGCCCGCGCCGGAGGCGCCGCTGGGTGGTCCGGACGGCGGGGTGCCACTGGGCTGAGTGGGTGTCGGCTCGGAGGGACCTGGCTGCGAGGGGCCCGACAGCGGCCCCGAGGGCGGGCCGGTGGGGCGGCCGGAGGACGGCGGTTCGACGCTCACGAGCTCCTCTTCCCAGTGGAGGGGGCGTCACGGAGCCGAGGCGATATGCACCGGTGTGCGCCTACTTGTTCCACGACGGACCCATTGTGTGCTCCGGTCCGGTGGCACCCGCAAGCTGACGCGGTCGGCCCTCCCGAGGGGCGGAGCCCGCCACGGCTGCTTAGCGTGGCACCGTGAGCCACCAGACGCCGTCCGACCAGCCAGTCGACCGCCGAGCCGCGCGTCCGGCCGCCCGACACGGATGGCTCCAGGCCCTTTTGGCCGTGCTGGCGGGTCTGATCGGCATGTGGGTGGTCGCCGCGCTCGGGCTGTGGGCGTCCGGCGCCACCGACCTTCCCGACAACGCCTACCCGCGGGTGATCGCGGCCACGGTCGTGACCGCGGTCGGCGGCACCATCGCGTTCACCGGAGACGCCGGGGCGATCGCGGACACCAAGGCCGGTCTGACGGTGATTCCGCTGTCGGTGACCCTGGTCGGAGCACTCGTCCTCGCGGCGGGATTCCTGCGGCCGCTGCGACACCGCGCCGTCGCCGGAACGACGGAACTGGCCGGATGGGCCGGGCGGATCGCCCTCCTGTGGGTGCTCGCCCTGGTCGGTCTCGCCCTCGCGGCCCGCCAGGACTTCACCGTGTCCCTCGGCGACGGCACCATCGGAGCGATCGGCGACCTGTTCGGCGCGACACCGAAGGTCGGCTTCGAGGCGGAGACGGGCCCGACCGTCGGGTTCGGGCTGCTGTGGCTGGTGGGGGTGTTCGTGATCGCCCTGCTCGTGTCGCGCGGCGCCCCGCTGCCCGCGCGCCTGTTGCGCTTCCAGGAATCGGTGCGCCCGGCCGCGTACGCCATGGTCGTCCTGCTGCTCACCTGCGTCGGTATCGGCGTGGTCGTCGGGCTGGTGGTCGCGGCGACCCGCGGTCATGTGTCCGAGACGTTCGCCGTGCTGCTCCTCGGCCTGCCCAACCTCGTCTGGCTCGCCTTCACCATCGGGCTGGGCGCCACCTGGAACGGGCGCGTGGACGGGCCGTTCGGGCTGCCGATGCCGCGGGTGCTCGACGAGGTGCTGCGCACCCCGGACGTCTCCACGCTCAACCTGCACAGCCTGGCCGAGCACGACGGCCGGGTCTGGTGGCTGGTGGTGGTCGACGCGGTACTGCTGCTCGGTGCGGCCTTCCTGATGGCGGCCCGCTCACCGGCCCGGATGCGCGCCTGGCAGCACGCGGTGCACATGGCGGTCGCGCTGGCGCTCACCGTCCTCATGATCTGTCTCCTCGGCCGGCTCTCGGCGCACTACGGCCTGTCGATCCTCGGTCTCGGTGACATCGGCGGCGGCCTGAGCGGGGAGATCTTCCTGAAGGCCCAGGTCTGGGGCGCCCTCGGATTCGCCGTGCTGTGGGGGCTCGTCGCCGGTTTCCTCGGCGCGCTCCTGGCCAAGCGGGTCCGCCGCAGGGGTGAGGTCGCACCCCGCTGACACCGGCGCGGGTGCGCCGTCGTCCCGCCGCCGGACGGGTGGCGGACGGGTCAGGAGTGGAACACCGGCCTGGCCCACTCCGGCGGTTCCGGAGGCGGCCCGGGTGGGCCGCCCGTGGAAGGGGCTCCCGCGCGCGCACTCGGCCGTACGCCTTCACCGGTCGCGTCGCCGTGGGCGGCGATCCGCAGCGCGCTCACGAAGCCGAGACAGGAGTCGTAGCGGTCGTCGGGGCTCTTGGCCAGCGCCTTCGCGAGGACGGAGTCGACCGCGACCGGGATGTCGGGACGCTTCGTCGTCAGCGCCGGCGGCTGGTCGTACTGGTGGGCCCACAACAGCGCCATGTCGTCGTCCCGCTGGAACGGCGGCCGGCCGGCCATCGTCTCGTAGACGACGCAGCCGAGACTGTAGACGTCGCAGCGGCCGTCGACGGGCTTGCCGGAGATCTGTTCCGGCGCCACGTAGTCGAGTGTGCCGACGAACTGGCCCACGCTGGTGAACCCGGTCAGCGACAGCGACTTCTTCGTCAACCCGAAGTCCGTGAGGTAGACGTGCTCGGGGTGGTCGCTGTCGGTGCCCTGGGCGACCAGGATGTTGCCCGGTTTCACGTCCCGGTGGACGAGTCCGTGGTCGTGGGCCGCGTCGAGCGCCGAGGCGACCTGGAGCGCGATCCGGGCGGCCACCGTCACGGACAACGGCCCCTCGCGGTCGAGGAGATGACGCAGGTCGCGGCCCGCGACGTAGCGCATCGCGATGTACAGGACGCCGTCCGTCTCGCCCGCCTCGAAGACCGGCACGATATGCGGATGGTCGATCGCCGCGGCCACGCGCGACTCATGGGTGAACCGGCCGCGGAAGGTGTCGTTGCGGGCGAGTTCGGGGGCGAGGAGCTTGAGGGCGACGGTGCGGTCCAGACGCAGGTCCTTCGCCTGGTAGACGACGGCCATCCCGCCGCGGCCGATCTCCCGCTCGATGCGGTAGTCCGCGATGCGCCGTCCGATCAGATCGGACGGCCGTCCCGCGAACGGGCTGGTCTCGCGCCGGGACTCTTCGTCGTCCATCAGCCGTCACCGCCCCCGCGCCCGGCGCGGGCCATCAAGGCCGGCCCCGGTCGTCGTCGAAGGTGACCACGCGGGTGGGTTCGTGCCCGCCCGGTGCGGCGTCCGGCACCGCCCGTGTCTCCTCCTCCTCACGTTCGCGGACCCGGCGCTGCTCCCGCTCCCCGTCCGCAACCGGCTCCCGCTCACGATCCTGCTCCCGCTCGGGCTCCCGGCCCACGACCTCGGTCTCCCGGCCCGCGTCCCGCCGTCGCCCGGGCTCCCCGCCCGCAGCCCGCTCCCCGTCCGCAACCCGCTCCCGCTCACGCTCACGCTCACGATCCTGCTCCCGCTCGGGCTCCCGGCCCACGACCTCGGTCTCCCGGCCCGCGTCCCGCCGTCGCCCGGGCTCCTCGCCCGCAGCCCGCTCCCGCTCAGGTTCCTGGCCCTGGTTCTGCTCCCACTCCCGTTCCCCTTTCCGCTCTCGCTCCTGCTCTCGCTCTCGCTCGGGCGTCTTGTTCCGGGGTGGCTGCCGGTCCCCGACCGGGCCGCGCGCCGGTTCGGGCCGCTGAGGCTCGCGGGCCCGCGCCGGCGGCTGGGGCGGCGACGTGCTCGGGGCGCGTTCGGCCGCGAACGTGCTCAGCCGTGCCCCGTCGCAGAACACCCACCGCTCGTGCGCGCCGTCGTACAGCCACATCGACTCGCCGTCGACGACGACACCGATCCGCCGCCCCTGCGTCCGGGCGCGGAAGGCCTCCCCGTCGACCTGTCCGGCGGCCAGTTCCTCGGCGACCCTGCGGTACTCGGTGAGCGCTTCCTCCACCCGCGCCAGCAGCGGGCGCGGGTCGGCCGTGCGGGCGGGCGGTCCGGTCGCGTCGGGCGGCACCTGCGGTACGCCGATGAGCAGCCGCCCGTCGACCCAGGCGGACCACCCGTTCGCGCAGACGACCCTCCCCCAGTCGCCGAGCCGGTCGACGAGCTGGACGGGAAGCAGCGCGTCGAGCGGGACGGTGGGCCGGGAGGTGTCCGGTGTCTCCCAGGCGGACAGCCCGTCCTGCGGCACGACATGCGTGGGGCGGAAGGCGGGGCTCGTCATCGGCGCCTACTTCCGCATGACGGCGGGCTCGCGCCGCCGCAGCAGGCGGACGACCAGGTAGCCGAAGACGACGGAGAGCACGACGAGCATGCCCATGTTGAGCAGCCAGACGCCCGCCGAGTGCTTGAACAGCGGGTCGCCGGTCAGCTCGCCGGGGACGATACGGGAGAGGCCGATGGTCCCCGCCATCGCGCCCAGGGCCCATCGCGAGGGCACCAGCCAGGCCAACTGCTCGATGCCGGGCACGCCGTGCAGTTTCAGGAGCGCTCCGCAGAACACCACCTGGACGATGGCGAGCAGCACCAGCAGTGGCATCGTCACCTCCTCCTTGCGCACGACGGCGGAGACGAGGAGGCCCAGCATCATCGCGGTGAAGGCGAGCAGGGCCACGGCCAGGGTGATCTCCACCAGCGGGGGCATCAGAACCCCTTTACCGCCGGGCGCGTTGAGGTCGACGCCGAACAGGGCGACGAGGGTCAGCACGACGGCCTGGAGCACGGTGATGGTGCCGAGGACGACGACCTTGGACATCAGGTACGCCGATCTGGACAGTCCGACAGCCCGTTCTCGCTGGTAGATCACGCGTTCCTTGACCAGTTCGCGTACGGCGTTGGCCGCGCCGGTGAGGACTCCGCCGACGCACAGGATGAGCAGCGCGTTCATCGCCGTCTCCTGGGTCAGCTTGCCGCCGGCCAGGGCACGCCCCATCGCGCCCATCACGAAGGGCAGCGCGATCATGATGGCGAGGAAGGTCCGGTCGGCGCCGAGCGCCGCGGCGTAGCGGCGGACCAGGGTGCGCAGTTGGGAGCCCCAGCTCTGGGCCTTGGGCGGCGGCCCGACCACGGCGGCGCCGGTGTCCTCCGAGCGGCGCGGCTGCGAGCTGGAGTTGTCGATGTACTGGCTGTGGAACGGCGAGTCCCGGTACTCCGTCGCCCAGTCCCGGTCCGTGTCGCGCTCGAAGGCCTCGAAGGCCTCGGGCCACTGCTGGTAGCCGAAGAAGGCGAGGGTGTCGTCCGGCGGGCCGTAGTAGGCGACCTTGCCGCCGGGCGCGAGGACCAGGAGACGGTCGCAGACGTCGAGGCTCAGCACGCTGTGGGTGACGACGATGACCGTGCGGCCGTCGTCGGCGAGCCCGCGCAGCATGTGCATCACCGAGCGGTCCATGCCGGGGTCGAGGCCGGAGGTCGGCTCGTCGAGGAAGAGCAGGGACGGCTTGGTGAGGAGTTCCAGGGCGACGCTGACGCGCTTGCGCTGGCCGCCCGAGAGACTGTGGATGGGCTGGTCCACCCGCTGTTCCAGGCCCAGTTCGCCGATCACCTCGTCGACCCTCGCCCGGCGTTCGGCCTTGGCCGTGTCCTGCGGGAAGCGCAGTTCGGCGGCGTAGCCGAGAGCACGTCGGACGGTGAGCTGGGCGTGCAGGATGTCGTCCTGCGGGACGAGGCCGATGCGCTGGCGCAGTTCGGCGTAGTCGCGGTAGAGGTCGCGGCCGTCGTAGAGGACGGTGCCGTGGTCGGCGGGCCGCTGACCGGTGAGCGCGTTCAGGAGGGTCGACTTGCCCGCGCCGCTCGGGCCGACGACCGCAAGGAGGCATTTCTCGCCGACGGGAAACGACACCTGGTCCAGGAGCGTCTTGCGGCCCCGGTCCACCTCGACGGTGAGGTCCTGCACGTCGAGGGAGACCTCGCCGCTGTCGACGTACTCCTGCAGCTCGTCGCCGACCAGACAGAAAGCGGAGTGCCCTATGCCCACGATGTCACCCGGAGTGACCGGGGCGCGGGCGACGGGCTGGCCGTTGAGGAACGTGCCGTTGTGGCTGCCGAGGTCGACGATCTCGTACGTCCCGTCGGGGCTCGCCAGCAGCTCGGCGTGGTGCCGGGAGACGATCAGGTCGTCGACGACGAGGTCGTTGTCGCCGCCGCGGCCGATCCGGACGGTGCGGGACGGCAGTGGCCGCACCGTCGTGGGCTGCCGGAAGGTGCCGGTGGCGGCGGGCACGGAGACGGCGGAGGGGCGTTCGGCGACGGGCGGCGGCCTGCCCACGAGAACGGCGCGCGGGCCGTCGGCTGGACTGCCGAAGCGGATGACACTGCCTGGTCCGACGCCCCATTCGTGGATGCGCCGGCCGTCGGCGTACGTGCCGTTCGTACTGTTCTCGTCCTCCAGCGTCCAGTGCCCGGAGTCGGGGCGCAGCACGGCGTGGTGCCACGAGACCCGGACGTCGTCGATCACGACCTCGCAGAGTGGATCGCGCCCGACGTGGTAGTCGTGGCCCGGACTCATGACCGTCGAGCCCGTCTCGGTTTCGAGGACGAGCTGGGGTGCGATCGCCGCGACGGACCTCTCTGCCATGCCTGAATTCTAGCTATTCGCCCACATCTGCGCCTGATCTGCGCGGGCCGGCGGAACCGCGCCGAGCCTCAGGCGGCGGAAACGCCGAGCGCAGCGGCGGTGCGGTGCATGCGCAGCGCGTCCACCGACTCGGCGAGCAGTTCGTACTCGGTGGTGTCGTCGCTGGTGGAGACGCGGACGAGCTTCCCTGCCGCCAACTCCTCTGCCACCAGCTCCTGTTGGGACGTGTCGCCGCACCAGGCGCGCAGCATGGTGGGGACGTCCGGGACGCTTTCCCCCACCGGGGCGATCGAGTTGGGCGGGAACGTGGGGTCCTCGGGCTGCGGGTCGAGCCGTTCGGCCATCCAGGCCGCCCGGTCCCGCATCCACCACAGGGCGAGGGCCAGCGTGGGGGCCCGATAGGTGCCGAGGGGTACACCGACGCGCCGACCTCCGCACACTCCGTACGCGGTGACGTGGCACAGGAATTCGTCGTGCACGATCGTTCCCCCATAGGCGTCGCTCGTCGCCGGTCCGGCCTCGCTTTCAGTGCGGCTCATGTGCAGTGCACCGTGAGGGTGCGAGGGCGTGGCTGAATCGCCCTGTTAATTGAGTATCGCCACTACTGACACTCTGTCACCATGTGATTCCAGCCAGTCTCTTGGCATATTCAGCGCGGCTCTTGGCCGAAAGGGCATCGGCACTCTTCCGGTCCGCACGGCGGCGGGCGGGCGGGCCATTACCCGCGGGGTAATCGACGCTCCGGCCGGCGCCCGGCAGGGTGGTCGCATCGCGTCCCGGAGCGACACGAAGGCCCGGGACGCGGATCCCGACCATGGATACGTCCCCCGCTGGAGGCTGGTTCACCATGTCCGCGAACTCCGACCGCTACGAGACCGCCGTCACCCGCTACCTGGAGGCCTGGAACACCGGCGAACCCGACGCGCTGGCCAAGGCGGTCGCCGCCGCCTGGACCGCGGACGGCCGTTACACCGACCCGCTCGCCGACGTCAGCGGGCACGAGCAGATCGCGGCCGTGATCGCCGCCGCGCACGAGCAGTTCCCGGGATTCGCGTTCCGGCTGCTCGGCACGGTCGACGGGCACCACGACACGGCGCGCTTCGGCTGGGAGCTGGTCGCCGAGGCGGACGGCTCGGCACCCGTCGCCGGCTTCGACGTCGTGGTCCTGGACGCCGAGGACCGGATCCGCAGTGTGCACGGTTTCCTGGACCGCGTACCGGCCTGAGCCGCCGTACGGCTGCTCGGCAACGGGGGCCGGCAGCGGCGGCGCGGCTTCTCGCGATGAGTTCTCGCCGCTCCGGTGGTCTCTTGAAGAGAGGACCACCGGACCGGGAGGACCACATGAGCACGGTGAGCAAGGTCGACGCGGAATTCACTGCGGTGCTGCGGAAGAGCCCCGAGAAGGGCGGCTGGACCTACGTCGTCTGGCCCGAGTCCGTGACGTTCTTCGGGACCCGCGGACTGGTCAAGGTCGGCGGCACGATCGACGGGACGCCGTTTCGCAGCTCGTTCATGGCACTCGGCGACGGCACCCACAAGCTGCCGGTCAAGGCCGAGGTCCGCAGGGCGATCGGGAAGGAGGAGGGCGACACCGTGACCGTGCGCCTCGAGGAGCGGCTCACCGCGTAGCGGCCGGGACCACGGTGTCCGCGCCGGTGACAGCCGCGCGGGCGGCGTCCCGGTACCGGCGCGGGGCGACGCCGGTGGTGCGCTTGAAGGCGTTGCTGAACGCGCTCTCGGAGGTGTAGCCGACCTGCTGGGCGAGCGCCGCGACGGGCGTGCCGCCCTCCCGCAGGGCACGCGCGGCCAGTCCCATCCGCCAGTTCAGCAGGTAGGTCAGGGGCGGCACCCCGACGGCCGCCTTGAAGCGCAGGGCGAACGTGGTCCGGGACATCGCCGCCGCGCGGGCGAGTTCCTCCAGCTGCCAGGGGCGTACCGGATCGGCGTGCATGAGACGCAGGGACGGGGCGAGGCCGTCGTCGGCCAGTCCGCGCAGCCAGCCCGCCGGCAGACCCGGCGTGCCGTCGAGGCAGACCCGCAGCACCTGGACGAGGACGAGCTGGGCCAGCTGGTCCGCGGCGAAGTCGGCGCCCGCCCGGCCCGCGGTCATCTCCGCGAGGAGCTGCCCGATCAGCCAGCTCAGGACAGGCGCCTCGGCCGCCGACGCGCGCAGCCGCATCAGCGGCGGCAGGGCCGCGCGCAGCAGGTCGCCGCTGTCCCGGCTCAGGTCGATGTGGCCGGAGACGGCGACGAAGTCGTCGCCTTCGCCCAGGTGCGCCATGCGACTGCCGGGATCCACGGCCACGTCGGCCGACCGCACCGGCTCCAGTCCGGGATCGCTGCACAGGACGTACGAGCGCCGTCCGTCGGTGACGACGACGTCGCCCGCGTCGATCCGCAGAACCTCGCCGCCGTCCTCGGCGACCAGCAGGCAGCTGCCGCGGACGACCGCGTTGATCTTGAGCTTGTCCCGTCCCCTCAGCCGGATGGACCAGTCACCTCCGGCCGTGAAACCGCCGGAGAAGACACAGCGGGCATCGGCCACGGCCAGGGCGTCGGAGAGGGGATCGGCAGACATGCCTGAACTATCGCGCAAGTATTGCGGACTCTCAAGCATTCATCGTCCCGATCGACGGATCTACGGTGGACGGGACGGCTCAGCGAACGCCCACGCGAGGAGACATCCCATGACCACCGCACAACAGCCCCTGCACTCCGGTTTCGGCCCCGCCTCCACCGCCGAGGAGGTCGCCGCGGGCGTCGACCTGACCGGCCGGGTCGCGATCGTCACCGGCGGCTACTCCGGCATCGGCCTGGAGACGGTCCGCGTCCTGCGTGCCGCGGGGGCCGAGGTCGTCGTACCGGCCCGGGATCCGGCGCGGGCCGCCGCCGCGCTGGACGGGATCGACGGGGTCGAAGTCGCGGCGATGGACCTGATCGACCCGGCGTCGGTGGACGCCTTCGCGGAAGGATTCCTGGCCTCCGGACGGCCCCTGCGCCTGCTCGTGGCGAGCGCCGGGATCATGGCGACGCCGCTGACCCGGGACGCCCGGGGGTACGAGGCGCAGTTCGCGACCAACCACCTGGGCCACTTCCAGCTGGTGTCCCGGCTGTGGCCGGCGCTGCTCGCCGCCGACGGCGCCCGCGTGGTCGTGGTGTCCTCGCGCGGCCACCGGTTCTCCCCCGTCGACCTCGACGACCCGAACTTCGAGCACACCCCGTACGAGCCGTTCCTCGCGTACGGCAGGTCGAAGACCGCCAACGCCCTGTTCGCCGTCGAGCTGGACCGGCGGGGCCGGGCGGAGGGCGTACGGGCCTTCGCCGTGCACCCCGGCACCATCGTCGACACCGGGCTGGCGAAGCACCTCTCCGAGGACGCGCTCCGGGCGGCCGGAGCCGTCGAGGAGGACGGCACGCCCGTACGGGACACCGCCCGGCAGCTGAAGACGGTCCCGCAGGGCGCGGCGACGAGCGTGTGGTGCGCGACCAGTCCCCTGCTGGACGGGCTGGGCGGGGTCTACTGCGAGAACTGCGACATCAGCCCGCTCGTACCGCCGGAGGACCGGGACGCCTGGCTGCGGGACGAGAAGGCGCCGGCCGGCGTCCTCGCGTACGCGGTCGACCCGGAGCAGGCCGCCCGGCTCTGGGATCTCAGCGAACGCCTGACGGCCCGCTGAACCCCGAGGGCCCGACGGCCCGGCACCTGGCACCTGGCACCTGGCACCTGGCACCTGGCCGGACCGTAAGGCCGGGGCCCTTCGGCCGGCCCAGGGTGCTACCGCTTGACCACCTCGTCGATCCGGGCGAGCTCGTCGGCGCCGAACTCCAGGTTGCCGATGGCCGCGACGCTGTCCTCCAGCTGCCGCGGGCTGCTCGCGCCGATCAGGGCGGAGGTCACCCGGCCGCCGCGCAGCACCCAGGCGAGGGCCAGCTGCGCCAGCGACTGGCCGCGCGAGGCGGCGATCTCGTTCAGGGTGCGCAGTCGGCCGACGAGCTCCTCGGTGACCGTGTCCGCGCTCAGGAACGGGCTGTCGCTCGCGGCCCGCGAATCCTCGGGGATGCCGTCGAGGTAGCGGCCGGTGAGCAGCCCCTGCTCCAGCGGCGAGTAGGCGATGGACCCCACCTGCAGTTCGTCGAGCGTGTCCAGCAGGCCCTCGTCCTCGGGACGCCGGTCGAGCATCGAGTAGCGCGGCTGGTGGATGAGCAGCGGGGTGCCCAGTTCGGCCAGGATGCGGGCGGCCTCCCGGGTCTGCTCGGCCGAGTAGTTGGAGACCCCGACGTACAGCGCCTTGCCCTGCTGGACCGCCGAGTGCAGCGCGCCCATCGTCTCCTCCAGGGGAGTCTCCGGGTCGGGGCGGTGCGAGTAGAAGATGTCGACGTAGTCCAGGCCGAGGCGGCCGAGGCTCTGGTCGAGCGAGGACAGCACGTACTTGCGCGAGCCCCATTCGCCGTACGGGCCCGGCCACATCAGGTAGCCGGCCTTCGTGGAGACGACCAGCTCGTCGCGATGGTGCGCGAAGTCGGCCTTCAGCGCGTCGCCGAGGGCGGACTCGGCGGCTCCGGGCGGCGGGCCGTAATTGTTCGCCAGGTCGAAGTGGGTGACGCCCAGGTCGAAGGCGCGGCGCAGGATCGCACGCTGGGTCTCCGCCGGCCGGTCCGGGCCGAAGTTGTGCCACAGGCCGAGCGACAGCGCGGGAAGCTTCAGACCGCTGCGTCCGGTGCGCCGGTAGGGCATGTCCGCGTAACGGTCGGGGTCGGGGGTGTACAACGCGTGCTCCTGGGGGCCGGGGAAAACTGGCCTCCACTCTCGCGTGCTCCCCGGGCATCGGTCCAACGGGAGGATCGGATGGGATTGAGCGCTCCCATCGCTGAATCGGGTCCGGCTCACGCCCCAGGGAGGCCGGTCCGGATCGGTCCTGGACCGCTGCGCCCGGCCGTCTACCCTTGTGCTCCATGGAACTGCGCCACCTACAGCACTTCGTCGCCGTCGCCGAGGACCAGCACTTCACCCGGGCGGCCGAGCGGCTGATGGTGTCACAGTCGGGTCTGTCGTCGTCGATCCGCGCGCTGGAGCGCGAACTCCAGGCGCCCCTGTTCGTGCGCACCACCCGCCGGGTCACCCTCACGGAGGCCGGGCGGGCCCTGCTCGTCGAGGCGGAGCGGATCCTCGCCCAGGTCCGCTCGGCGCACGACGCCGTGGCCGCCGTGCAGGGTGTCCTGCGCGGCACGCTCTCCCTGGGCACCGAGCAGTGCATCGCGGGCGTGCACTGCGCCACCCTGCTCGCGGCGTTCCGGCGGCGGCACCCGGACGTCGAGATCCGGCTCCGCCAGGCGGGTTCCGAGGCGCTGGCCGAGGAGGTCGCGGCGGGCCGCCTCGACCTGGCGTTCGCGGTGCGGACCCGGGCCGACTCCGACCAGCTGCGGTCCGTGCCGCTGACCAGCGAGCCGATGACCGTGCTGTGCCACCCGGAGCACGGCCTCGCGACCGCCGCCGTGGTGACCCCCGAGGAACTGGGCGGGGAGGACTTCGTGGACTTCCACCCGGACTGGGGCCCACGGCGCACCACGGACGCGGCGTTCGCGGCGGCCGGTGTGCAGCGGACGGTGGCCCTGGAGGTCAACGACGTGCACAGCCTCCTGGAACTCGTCCACGAGGGCCTCGGCGTCGCCGTCGTGCCACGCCACTTCGGCCTCAAGCGCGAGGCCGAAGGCCTCACCGCCCTGCCGTTCAAGGGCACCTCGGAGACGTCGTACGAGACCGTCGCCATGCTGCCGCCACCGGAGGCCACGAGCCCCGCAGCCCGCGCCCTCATGGCACTTCTCGACACCCCCGGACAGGGGGGCTGACACCACCCCGGTCCGGGCCCCAGCACTCCTGACCCGGCGCTGCCGCCGCAGCAGACTCGTGGACGACCTTCACGAACTGCCGGGCGGGAGTGCGGACATGACGGATCACACACGACGGACGGTGCTGCGGGGTGCGGCTCTCACCGCGGCGGCCGGCATGGTCGGCGGCGCGGGCCTCCCCGCGGCGGCGGCGACACGCTCGGCCGCGACCGCGTCGCGACCGAGCCACCATCCCTTCCTCGAAGGGGCGTTCAAGCCGGTGACCGAGGAGCTGACCGCCTTCGACCTGCCGGTCACCGGACGCATCCCGCGTGACCTCAACGGCCGCTTCCTTCGCAACGGCCCCAACGTCCTCGGCCTGGAGGACCCGCTCGCCCACCACTGGATGCTCGGCGACGGCATGGTGCACGGGGTGCGGCTGCGTGAGGGGCGTGCCGAGTGGTACCGCAACCGCTGGGTGCGCTCCTCCCAGGTGGCCAGGAAGCTGGGCGAGCCGTACCCGGGCCCGGTGCCGCCGGACGACTTCCCCTGCAACACCCATGTGATCCCGTACCGCGGGCGGATCCTCGCGCTCCAGGAGAGCGGGCCCCTGCCGTACGAGCTCGACCACGACCTGAACACCGTGGGCCCCTACGACTTCCGCGGCACCCTGACGGGAGCCTTCACGGCGCACACCAAGTTCGACGCGGCGGCCGGCGAACTGCACGCCATCGCCTACTACCCGGCCTGGGACCACGTCCGTCATCACGTGATCGACCCCTCGGGCCGGGTCGTACGGACCACCCGCATCCCGGTGGCGGACGCGCCGATGATGCACGACTTCGCGCTCACCGAGAGGTACGTGGTGATCTTCGACCTGCCGGTCACCTTCGACCCCGCGGGCGCCGAGCGCGGCGACCTCGTGCCGTACGTCTGGAACGACCGGCACCCCATGCGGGTCGGGCTGCTGCCCCGGGCCGGAGGCCCCGTCCGCTGGTTCGAGGCCGACCCGGTGTTCTACTCCCACACGCTGAACGCCTACGACGAGGGCGCGTCCGTGGTCGTCGACATGACGACCTATCCGGCGCCCTTCTTCGTGGCGGGCCGCGGCACCGACGGGCCCTACGACGCGGGCACCGCGTCCCTCCGGCGCTGGACGATCGACCCGGTCCAGGGCTGTGTCCGCACCCGCGTCCTCGACGACCGGCCCCAGGAATTCCCGCGCGTCCGCGAGGAGTTGGTGTCCCGACGGCACCGGTACGCCTACACGGCGGCGGCCGCCGACATGACGCTGGCGTATCTCGCGGAGGACGGCAACCCGCCCGACCGGGCCTTCGGGAACGCCCTCATCAAGCACGACCTGCCGCGCGGGAGCACGCAGGTCCACCGGCTGCCGCGGGGCGCCGCGGCCGGGGAGGCCGTCTTCGTCCCGGCGGAGGGCGCGGGCGCCGAGGACGACGGCTACACGCTCGCCTATGTGCACGATCCCGGGCGCGGGGCGGCCGACCTGGTCGTGCTCGCCGCACAGGACTTCACCGGCGAGCCGCTCGCCCGGATCCATCTGCCGGGCCGTGTGCCCCTCGGCTTCCACGGGAGCTGGATCCCGGACGCGTGAACGGCGGGAGGGCCGGGTGCCCCACGGCTCCCGGTCCTCCCGGACTTCCGGACGCAAGGACGGGCCCGATGCGCGATGGTGGACCCATGCATGCAAAGGACATCCTCATCGACGCGTTCGGCCGCATCCAGGAAGAAGTCCATGCCACCGTCGAGGGCCTCCAGCCGGACGCCCTCAACGCCCGTCCCGGCGAGACGGCCAACTCGATCTCCTGGCTGGTCTGGCACCTCACCCGCGTCCAGGACGACCATGTCGCCGACGCCGCCGGAACCGAACAGGTCTGGCTGACCGGGGACTGGTCGAAGCGGTTCGGGCTCGACCTGCCGCGCCGGGACACCGGATACGGTCACACCGCCGCGAAGGTCGCCCGGGTCCGGGTGGAGTCGGGCGAGCTGCTGACCGGCTACCACGACGCGGTTCACGAGCGGACGCTCGAGTTCATCGGCGGCCTGGCCGCCAAGGACCTGGAACGCGTCGTGGACGAGCGCTGGGACCCGGTGGTCACCCTGGGCGTGCGCCTGGTCAGCGTCCTGTCCGACGATCTCCAGCACGTCGGACAGGCCGCCTACGTCCGCGGTCTGGTTCAGCGGGCGTAACCCGGGAGCACGACGTCCTCGATGAGCGCCTTGCGCTCGTCGTAGGGGATGAACGCGCTCTTGACCGCGTTCACCGTGACCGTGCGCAGGTCGTCGATGCCCCAGCCCGCCTCCTCGACGAGCAGCGCCATCTCGCGCGTCATCGTCGTGCCCGACACCAGACGGTTGTCGGTGTTGAGGGTGACGCGGAAGCCCAGGTCACGCAGCGCGGTGATGGGGTGCTCGGCGATGGAACGGGCCGCGCCCGTCTGGAGGTTGGAGGTGGGGCACATCTCCAGTGCGACGCGGTGGTCGCGGACCCAGCCCGCGAGACGGCCGAGCTTGCCGTCCACGATGTCCTCGGTGATGCGCACACCGTGGCCGATGCGCTGGGCGCCGCACACCTGGAGCGCCTGGTGGATGCTGGGCAGACCATGCGCCTCACCGGCGTGGATGGTGAACGGGACGCTCTCGCGCCGCAGGTGCTCGAACGCGGCCAGGTGGTCGGCCGGCGGGAAGCCGTCCTCGGCACCCGCGATGTCGAAGCCGACGACTCCGGCGTCCCGGAACGCCACGGCGAGGTCGGCGATCTCCCGCGTGCGGTCGAACATCCGCATCCCGCACAGCAGCGTGCCGACCCGCACCGGGGTGCCGGCCGCGGCGGCCTTGGCCATACCCGCCGCGAGGCCCTGCTGCACGGTCTCGACGACCTCGGGAAGGTTCAGCCCGCCGTTCACCATCAGCTCGGGCGCGTAGCGCACCTCGCCGTAGACGACACCGTCCTCGGCGAGGTCGAGGACGTACTCCTCGGCCGTGCGCAGCAGGCCCTCGCGGGACTGCATCACCGCGAGGGTGTGCTCGAAGGTGGCTATGTAGCGCACGAGGTCACCGGAGTTGGCGGCCTCGTAGTACCAGTCGGCCAGCGCCTGCGGGTCCGTGGTCGGCAGCTGGTGGCCGACGGTCTGCGCGAGCTCGACCAGGGTGGCCGGGCGCAGGCCGCCGTCGAGGTGGTCGTGCAGCACCGCCTTGGGCAGGCGGCGGATGGTGTCGATGTCGATGCGGGGCGCGGTCATGTGCGGTGTTCCTCGGCAGGTCGTTCGGAGCGGAAGGGTGCGGGAGGTGCGGGGATGCGCCGGGGGCAGGTCACCCGGCGGGCTGGAGCAGGTCCCAGCGGTTGCCGTACAGATCCTGGAAGACGGCCACCGAGCCGTACGGCTCGTGGCGGGGCTCCTCCAGGAAGGTCACGCCGGCGGCGAGCATCCGGGCGTGGTCCCGGGCGAAGTCGTCGGTGTGCAGGAAGAAGCCGACGCGCCCGCCCGTCTGGTCGCCGATCCGGCCGCGCTGCGCCTCGTTCTTGGCACGGGCCAGGAGCAGCCCGGTCCCTCCGCCGCCGGTGCCGGGCTCGACGACGACCCAGCGGGAGCCGTCCGGCCGCGGGGTGTCCTCGGCCAGGCGGAAACCGAGGGCTTCGGTGTAGTGGCGGATCGCCTCGTCGTAGTCGTCGACGACGAGGGTGACCAGGGCGACGCGTCGCATGGGACCTCTCCAGGGTTATACGTAACACGTAGCGTACGGCATCCCGTCAAGTGCTCCGGCGAGAGATTCGGGGCGCGGGTGCCGCCGTCCTCCCGGTGGCCCAGCCCGCCGGGTGGGCCACCGGCTCCGCGTCACCGGTGGCCCACCCGCCGCGACGGCGACGCGGCGCTCACGCGCCGACAGGAGTCAGGCGGCTACAAGAGTCCGTACGGCGACGGGCGGCCCTTCGCCGTGACGGTGCACCGCGCCCGCGCCGTCCTGCCCGTGCGGGGCGGGGGCCGGTGGCGCGGGCGCGCATGGCAGGGTGGTGATCGACTCGGGGCCGGCCCGCCGCGCCCCGCCCGACGCCGTCCCCCACGGAAGTTGAGTGACATGTCCGAGCTGCCGCAGCCGACCGGATCCCCGGCCCACCAGAACGTGACGTTCCCCAGCGCGGGAGGCACCGCGCACGGCTACCTGGCGCTGCCTCCGTCGGGGCGCGGCCCGGGCGTGATCGTCATCCAGGAGTGGTGGGGTCTGACCGACCACATCGCCGACGTCACCGACCGGCTGGCGGCCGAGGGCTTCGTGGCGCTCGCGCCGGACCTGTACGGCGGCAACGTCGCGCACGACAGCGAGGAGGCGTTCCGGATGATGCGGGAGCTGCCCGTCGCGCGCGGCGTGGAGCTGCTCTCCGGGGCGGTCGACCATCTGCTGGGGCTGCCCGAGGTCACCTCGGCGACGGTGGCCTCGGTGGGCTTCTGCATGGGCGGCGGCTTCGTCCTCCAGCAGGCCGCGGCCGACCCGCGGGTGACCGCGGCCGTGCCGTTCTACGGGGTGATCCAGGGCGACATGCCCGACTTCTCGGGCCTCACCGCGCAGATCCTCGGCCACTACGGCGAGGCGGACGACTCCATCCCCCCGGAGAACCTGGACCGGCTCCGCGAGGCGATCGAGGCGCAGTCGGGCATCGTCCCCGACCTGCGCGTCTACCCGGCCGGGCACGCCTTCTTCAACGACCGCCGGCCGACCCACGACGCGAAGTCCGCGGAGCAGGCCTGGAAGAGCACCCTGGCCTTCCTGCACGAGCAGCTGGGCTGACAGCCGGGGCGACACCCTCCCCGGCCCCGCGCGGGTGCGGCCTCCTGACGTACTTCCCGACGACATCCTTTCCGTGCACGGGAGTTACCTGGCAGTAATCGCCGGTGATTTGATGTGCGGCGCCACTCAAGCCCCCCTCACCCTCAGGGAGACCCAGTGCCGCACTTCCCACTGCGCCGTGCGCAGTGCGCAGCCACTCTCGTTCTGTCGCTGACCGCCGCGGGGCTCGCCGGGGCCTCACCCGCGTCTGCGGCCGGGGCGACGACGCCCTTGATGAAGGTGCTGACGTACAACGTCTTCCTCATGAGCAAGAACCTGTATCCCAACTGGGGCCAGGACCATCGGGCCGCCGAGATCCCGAAGACCTCGTTCTTCCGCGGGAACGACGTCGTGGTGCTGGAGGAGGCCTTCGACAACTCGGCGTCGGACGCGCTGAAGAGCGCGGCGGCGGCCGAATACCCGTATCAGACGCCCGTGGTGGGCCGCAGCAGGAGCGGCTGGGACGCCACCGGCGGGGCGTACTCCGCGACGACGCCCGAGGACGGCGGGGTCACCGTGCTGAGCAAGTGGCCGGTCCTGCGCAGGGAGCAGTACGTCTACAAGGACGCGTGCGGCTCCGACTGGTGGTCCAACAAGGGGTTCGCCTATGTGGTGTTGAACGTGAACGGGACCAGGGTCCACGTGATCGGCACGCACGCGCAGTCGACGGACTCCGGGTGCGGCACCGGTGAGGCGGCGTCGATGCGCGGCCGCCAGTTCAAGGCGATCGACGCCTTCCTCGACTCCAAGAACATCCCGGCGGACGAACAGGTGCTGGTGGCGGGCGACATGAACGTCGACTCGCGGAGCACGGAGTACGCCTCGATGCTCGCGGACGCGGGCCTGGTGGGCGCGGACGCGCGGACCGGGCACCCGTACTCCTTCGACACCCGGCAGAACTCGATCGCCCTCGACCGCTACCCGGACGACCCTCGTGAGGATCTCGACTACGTCCTCCACCGGGCGGGGCACGCGCGCCCCGCCGGCTGGACGAACGAGGTCGTCGAGGAGCAGTGCGCGCCCTGGACGGTGTCCAGTTGGGGCACCGACTCCACGTACACGAACCTCTCGGACCACTATCCGCTGAGGGCCTCGGCCGGCTGAGTCGGCGGGCTCCACGGGCCTCCGGGCCCCTGCCCCCGCCTCCGCGTGACCGAGGCGGGTGCCGGGGCCCGGTCTCAGGCCTTCGGGTGCGACGCGTCGAGGCGGGCGAGGTCCGTGTCCGTCAGGCGCAGGGCGCCGGCCGCGATGTTCTCGGCCAGGTGGTCGGGGTTGCCCGTGCCGGGGATGGCGAGCACGTTCGGACCCTGCCGCAGGGTCCAGGCGATGCGGATCTGCGTGGGGGTCGCGTCGTGCGCCGCGGCGACGGCACGCACCTCGGCATCCGTCGCGTCGCCCTCCGGGCCCAGCTCGCCGCCCTTGCCCGCGATGGCGTAGAACGGGACGAAGGCGATGCCGAGTTCGCCGCAGGACCGCAGGAGGGCGTCGTTCTCCGGTGAGGTGCCGCCGAGCCCGTACCGGTTCTGCACGGACACGACGGGGGCGATGGCGCGGGCCTCGTCGAGGTGGGTGATGCCGACGTCGGAGATGCCGAGATGCCGGATCATTCCCGCGTCGCGCAGTTCGGCGAGTGCTCCGAAGTGCTCGGCGATGGAGTCCTGTCGCATACGGCGGAGGTAGACCAGGTCCAGGTGGTCGCGGCCGAGCTGCCGCAGGTTCTCCTCGACGTGGGCGCGCAGTTGGTCGGGGCGGGCCGAGGTGCCCCAGTCCCCCGCGTAGTCGCGGAACGGCCCGACCTTGGTGGCGATGACCAGGTCGTCGGCATACGGGGCGAGCGCGCTGTTGATCAGTTCGTTCGCGGAGCGCAGCGAGGAGAAGTAGAAGGCGGCGGTGTCGATGTGGTCGACGCCCAGTTCGACCGCCCGCCGCAGCACGGCGATCGAGCGCTCGCGGTCGCTCGGCGTCCCGTGGTGGAAGGCCGCGCTGCCCGTCAGCCGCATCGCGCCGAAGCCGATGCGGTTGACGGTGAGGTCGCCCAGGGTCCAGGTGCCCGCGGCGGACGCGGTGATCGTTTCTGCGGTCATCGCGGCAGTTTCGCACACGCCCGGCAGGAGGCCGTTCGGGGAGGCGTGGCCGGTCAGGGCGCACATGGCAGTCGTGCGACGGTGCGGCCGCGGCCGGCTCGGCGTCGCCGGTCAGCGCCCCCGCCACCGGCCTCAGTTGGGGGGCGGCGCGCCGAAGTGGCCTCCGGTGGGCCGGGGTTCAGGTGGTGCCGAGGCGGGCGATCCGCGCGGCGAAGGCGGCGACGTCGGCGACCACGCGTTCCGGCTGTTCCCAGTGGACGGCGTGACCCGTGTTCTCGTACGGGAGGAAGTCGGCTCCGTGGACCGCGTCCAGGACCGTCCGCTGGTCCTCGCGGGTCAGGAAATTGTCCTGCTCGCCCCAGACGACGAGGGTGGGCACCAGGATGCCCGCGAGGGTCGCGCCGAGGTCGGCGTCGAGGAGACCGCGCCCGGTCTCCTGCCAGACGTGGGCCGGGAGTTTGAGGCCCTCCTCGACCATCGTCTCGACGAAGCCGCGGGCGAGCGGGGCCGCGGTCATGCCGGTGACGAACTCCTCGACGAACGCGCGGGGCACGGGGTCGGCGAGCCCGTCCAGGCGCTTTCGCCACGCGTCGGCCGCGGGCTTGTCCGCGAGGGTCCCGGGGACGCCGAGCAGGACGAGCCCGGCGACGCGGTCGGGATGGCTGCCGGCCACGATCCGCGCGGGTATGCCACCGGTGGACGCCGCGACGAGTACGGCGCGCGGGATGTCGGCCGCGTCGAGGAAGGCGACCAGGTCGGCCGCGAAGTCGTCGGGGGCGTAGCCGTCCGGCGGCCGGCCGGCGTCTCCGTGGCCGCGCTGGGTGGGCGCGTATCCGTGCAGGGACGCCGGAAGGCGCCGCAGGAGGGGCTCGAAGGACCACCAGGAGTCGGCGAGACCGTGCACGAAGACGACCGGCGTACCACTGGGGTAGCCGGCTTCGGCGTACGGAAGGGTCAGCCCCTCGTTCACCTGCGCGGACTTCAGGGAGATCACGGTCACGGCGCCCTGCCTCCTTCCGCCCGGCCACCCGGGTCCGGGAACCCGGGAACGGAGAGCGGGCGGCGATCACCTCCGACAGTACCGACGGGAGGCACCCGGCGCGCTGCGGGTGGCCCGACCGGGGCCGGTGGAGCGGTGCGGGCGGGCGCGGGCCGTTCCCGGCGGTCCGGGCCGCCGCGCGAGGGAGGTCGGTGAGTCCGGGCGGACCGGAACGGAGCGATGGGCGCAGGTCCGCCATACACAGGAGCGCGGGGATGGGGTTAGTGTGTCCGTCGTACCGGACACGGGGTGCCCCGTCCGAGGGCTGAGATCACACCCGTCGAACCTGAACCAGTTCGTACTGGCGGAGGGATGTCTTTCATGCCTTTGGCGCATGTTTCCGGCGGGCTGCCCGCCGACAGCCGGCCGACCGTCTTCGACGGGTCGATGCCCGCGGCTCCCGGCGATCTGCGGGTGGAGGGGCACGGCATCGAGCCGGTCCCCGAGAGCAACCGCTACGGCGGGCCCTGGCGCCTGTTCACCGTGTGGTTCGCCCCGAACCTGACGATGACGGGCGTGTTCACCGGCACCATCGGCATCGCGCTCGGCCTGGACTTCGGCACCGCCCTGACGGCGGTCGTCGTCGGGACCGTGATCGGGGCGCTGCCCACCGCCTACCTGAGCACCTGGGGCGGCCTCACCGGCACCGGCCAACTCCCCCTCGCACGGCTCGCGTTCGGCCGGACGGTGGCCCTGCCCGGACTGCTCCAGTGGCTGTCCTCGGTGGCCTGGGACGCGCTGATCGGACTGTTCGGCGGGGACGCGCTGGCGCGGCTGTGCGGCTGGCCCTTCTGGGTCGGGGTTCTCGTGATGATGGCGGCGCAGGGGGCGCTCGGTGTCCTCGGCTACGAGGCCATCCATCGCCTGCAGATCGTCATGACCTTCGTGCTCGCGGTCGCGTTCGCCGTGATCGCCTGGCGGATGCTGGACGGCGTCCACCCCGCCACGACCGGCTCCGCGACCGGCGCGGACCACATGGGGGCGTTCGTACTCACCAGCACCATCGCGCTCAGCCTGTCGCTGTCCTGGGCTCCGTACGCCAGTGACTTCAGCCGCTATCTGCCGCGCGCCACCTCCCGTCCGCGGATGTTCTGGTGCACCCTGCTCGGCCTCGTCGTGTCCTTCGTCGCCGTGCAGGCACTCGGCCTGTGGGGCGCGTCCGTGCTGACCGACCAGACGGCGGCGGGTGTCGAGGAGTTGCTGGGCGGCGGGGCGGCGGGCGCGTTCGGACTGCTCGCCGTGGCGCTGGCGGCGGTGTGCAGCAACGCGATGAACGACTACAGCGGTTCGCTGGCGCTGCAGACCTTGGGTATGCGGATCCCGCGCCCGGTGGCGGCCGCGCTGGCCGCTGCGCTCGGGTTCCCGCTCGTGCTGTGGATGCACGCGTCGGACACCACCGCCCGCTTCCAGAACGTGCTGCTGTTCGTGGGCTACTGGATCCCCGGGTTCGTCGCGATCGTCGTCGTCGACTGGATCGCCCGCGCCCGCGAGCGTGCCGGTGCCCCCGTCGACCTCGCCGTCGAGGCCGCCCGCCCGTTCGCCGCGTGGCCGTCGCTGCTGGCCTTCGTCGCCGCGTTCGGCGCGGCCGTTCCGTTCATGGACACCGGCCTGTACGTGGGTCCGGTGGCCGACGCGCTGCACGGCGCCGACCTCTCCTACTACGTGGCGTTCCTCGTCGCCCTCGCCCTCTACACACCCCTGCGGCTGCGTCGCCGCGCCTAGGACGGCTCCGGAGACCTCGTGTCGTCGAGCCACGCGTCCCGCGGGTCGTGGACCCGTTGCCGTACCCCGAGAGGAACCCTCGTATGACCACGCCGCCCCGCGTCCTGACGATCGCCGGATCCGACTCCGGTGGAGGCGCCGGAATCCAGGCCGACCTGAAGACGATGCTGGCGCTCGGCGCCCACGGCATGAGTGTGCTCACGGCGGTGACCGCGCAGAACTCCGTCGGTGTGCAGGGGGCTTGGGAGTTGTCCGAGGACGCGGTGCGTGCCCAGTACCGCAGCGTCGTCGACGACATCGGCGTCCAGGCCGTCAAGACGGGCATGTTGTCGTCACCCGCCCTCGTCACGACGGTCGCCGAACTCCTGGCGGACGTGGGGGCACCGGTCGTCGTCGACCCGGTGAGCGTCTCCAAACACGGGGACCGACTGCTGGCCGACGACGCGCTCGACGCCGTACGGAACCGGCTGTTGCCGCGGGCGACGGTGGCCACCCCGAACCTCGACGAGGTCGCCCAGCTCACCGGGGTGAAGGTGACGGACGAGGCGGGCATGCGGCAGGCCGCCGACCGACTTCTCGCCCATGGCCCGCGCTGGGTGCTGGTGAAGGGCGGTCATCTGCCGGGAGAGGCCGTCGACCTGCTCACCGACGGGACGGCGGAGCACTGGCTGCGCGCACCCCGCCACGACAACCGGCATACGCACGGCACCGGTTGCACCCTCGCGTCGGCCGTCGCGGTGGGCCTGGCCGAGGGTCTGGCGGTACCGGACGCCGTGCGGCGGGCCAAGGGGTACGTGACCGCGGCGATCGAGGCCGGATTCCCCCTCGGCTCCGGCATCGGACCGGTGGACCACGGATGGGCGCTGCGCCGGGGAGCGTAAGCCGGGCTCGCTCTGCCGGAGTCGGCCGTCGGACCGCCCTCCGGACGGGCCGGACACACACTCTCGTGCACCAGCCGGTGCCGGCGGTGAACATCACGGCCCCCGCCGCGCGTACTGATCGGCACAGCGACAGTCGACTGCTCGCCCGTCAGGTACGCGGGGACGCAGATCCGGATCCAAGGAGCACACCATGAAGGCGACCGCGCAGATCGGCGTCACAGGGCTCGCCGTGATGGGCCGCAACCTGGCCCGCAACTTCGCCCGGAACGGCTACACCGTCGCCGTCCACAACCGCACCCCAGCCCGGACCAAGGCGCTGATCGAGGAGTTCGGGCACGAGGGGGCCTTCGTGCCCGCCGAGTCCGCCGAGGAGTTCGTCGCGGCACTGGAACGCCCCCGCCGTCTGATGATCATGGTGCAGGCGGGTTCGGCCACCGACGCGGTCATCGACGAGTTCGTCCCGCTCCTCGAGGACGGCGACATGATCATCGACGGGGGCAACGCGCACTTCACCGACACCCGCCGCCGCGAGCAGTCGCTGCGCGAGCGCGGCATCCACTTCGTCGGCGCCGGAGTGTCCGGCGGCGAGGAGGGTGCCCTGCACGGGCCGAGCATCATGCCCGGCGGCTCACCGGAGTCGTACGCCTCGCTCGGCCCGATGTTCGAGTCCATCAGCGCCAAGGTGGACGGCGAGCCCTGTGCCACCCACATCGGCACGGACGGCGCCGGCCACTTCGTGAAGATGGTGCACAACGGCATCGAGTACGCCGACATGCAGCTGATCGGTGAGGCCTACGACCTGCTCCGCCGGGTGGGCGGCTACACGCCCGCGCAGATCGCGGAGATCTTCCGGCGCTGGAACAGGGGCCGTCTCGACTCGTACCTGATCGAGATCACCGCCGAGGTCCTCGCGCACAAGGACGCGGCCACCGGGGAACCGTTCGTGGACGTCGTGGTCGACGCCGCGGGGCAGAAGGGCACCGGCCGCTGGACGGTGCAGACCGCCCTCGACCTCGGCTCCCCGGTCACCGCCATCGCGCAGGCGACCTTCGCGCGCGCCGCCTCCAGTCAGGCCGCTCTGCGTGCCGCCTACCGCGACCTGCCCGGCGGCACCCACTGGGACCTGTCCGCGACGGAGGCCGAGCGGTTCACCAGCCAGGTCGAACACGCCCTGTACGCCTCGAAGTTGATCGCCTACGACCAGGGCTGGAAGATGATCCTGGACGCTGCCGCCGAGTACGGCTGGGACATCGACCTCGGCGAGGTGGCGAAGATCTGGCGCGGCGGCTGCATCGTCCGGGCCGCGTTCCTCGACCGGATCCGGGCCGCCTACGCCGTCGATCCGGGCCTCGTCAGCCTGCTCTCGGACGCGGGCTTCGCGACCGAGATCAAGGACGCGCAGGTTCCGTGGCGCGAGGTCGTCGCCACGGCCGCCCGCAGAGGCGTTCCGGTGCCCGCCTTCTCCGCCGCCCTGTCGTACTACGACACCCTGCGCGCCGACCGGCTGCCCGCCGCCCTCACCCAGGGCCAGCGGGACTTCTTCGGCGCCCACACCTACCGGCGCACCGACCGCGAGGGCAGCTTCCACACCCTCTGGGGGGAGAGCTCGCGGGAGGAGACCGAGGTGCTGTGACACCTCCGGGGACCAGGGCCGACGCCCGGTCTGCCGGGCGTCGGCAGGACGGAGCCCCGGCAGGTTCGGCCGGTCCCGGCGGTGCGCCCCGCGTCGCCCGCTCGGGCCGGCCGCCGGACCGCCGGTCTTCGCCGCAGCCGGCGCCGGGGCCCCGGCCGTGAACGCACCGCCACGGGCGCGAGTCGGACGGCGGCGGTCCGCGACGGCAGGACGAGCCGCCCCCGGCGTCCGATCCGACGCCGTCCGCCATCGGCACCGCCCCCCGGCATCGCCCGCCTGACCGGGCCTGATGCCGCCGCACGACGCCGACCGGTCCGCGTCCTCGGGCCGGTCGGCCACCGCCCCCGCTCGCGCCCGTCCCGATCCGCTTGCACTGTTGGGGGTGTAGCTAGGAGGTGCGGTGCCATGCGCGGAGCACAGGGAGCACAGGGTGCGAGGCAGTGGTGCTGGCGCTGGCGGAGGAATCCGCTGCGGCGCCGGGACGACGTCCTCGAGGCGTGGATCGTGCTGATCGTCTGGACGGTGATCCTGCTGGGCGGCGCCCTCGCCGGCCTGATGACGGCCCGCGCCGCCGAAGAGTCCTTCGACCGCCTGCGCAACGACCGGCACCCCCTCCCGGCCGTGCTGGTGGACAGCACCGGCTCGACGGTGCCGTCCGGTGAGGGATCGGGCTACGAACAGGTCCGGGCGGCGGTGCGATGGACCGCTCCGGACGGCTCGCCCCGGACCGACCGCGCCCTGGTGGACGCCGGGCACAAGGCCGGCTCGCACGTCGTGATCTGGATGAACGGCAAGGGGCAGCTCACCGGCGCGCCGCCCACCACCGGCGCGGCGGCCACCGAGGCGGGCCTGCTCGGAGCGGGCGCGGCGGTGGCCCTCGGCGGGGTGGCCCTCGCCGTCGGCGGATTCGCCCGCTGGCGGCTCGACCAGCGTCGCTACGACCGATGGGCACGCGAGTGGGAACGGCTCGGGCCGCAGTGGGGGCACAAGACACCGTGACGGCTGTCCGGCCGCACCCCACCGCTGACCCTCTCCCGTCGGTCATCCCCTGATCCGGGCACGTCTCCCGGCCCTGGACCGACCGGCTCGCCCCGTTCTCCGGTCTCCGTTCTCCGGTCTCCGTTCTCCGTTCTCCGTTCTCTGTTTCCCGTTCTGCGTTTCCCGTCCCGCTCAGCCGCTCCACGTCCAGTCCGCGACCTCGGGCAGGTCGGTGCCGTGCTCGCGGATCCAGACGTGGTGGCGGGAGCGGGCGTCCTCCATCCGCTGGCGCACGGTGGCGGCGCGGACGCCGAGACCCGGGACGCGGTCGATGACGTCCATGACGAGCCGATAGCGGTCCAGATCGTTGCGGACGACCATGTCGAACGGTGTCGTCGTGGTGCCCATCTCCTTGTAGCCGCGCACATGGAGGTTCGCGTGGCCGTTGCGGCGGTAGGCGAGGCGGTGGATGAGCCAGGGGTAGCCGTGGTACGCGAAGATCACCGGTTTGTCGGCGGTGAACAGCCCGTCGTACTCGAAGTCGCTCATACCGTGCGGGTGTTCCTCGCGCGGCAGCAGCCGGGTCATGTCGACGACGTTGACGACCCGGAAGGTGACATCGGGCAGATGGCGCCGGAGCAGATCGGCGGCTGCCAGGACCTCCTGGGTGGGGACGTCGCCCGCACAGGCGAGCACGACCTCCGGTTCACGCTCGACGCCGGGCGAGCCCGCCCACTCCCAGATGCCGGCGCCGCGCGCGCAGTGGTCGCGGGCCTGGTCCATCGACAGCCAGTCGAAGCAGGGCTGTTTGCCGGCGACGACGACGTTCACGTAGTCGCGGCTGCGCAGGACGTGGTCCGCCACGGACAGCAGGGTGTTGGCGTCCGGCGGCAGGTAGACCCTGACGACTTCGGGGCTCTTGTTCAGGACGTGGTCGACGAAGCCGGGGTCCTGGTGCGAGAAGCCGTTGTGGTCCTGGCGCCAGACATGCGACGTCAGAAGGTAGTTGAGGGAGGCGATGGGGGCGCGCCATGCCAACTCACGTGAGGTCTTGAGCCACTTGATGTGCTGGTTGACCATCGAGTCGACGATGTGCACGAACGCCTCGTAGCAGGAGAACAGGCCGTGCCGGCCGGTGAGGAGGTAGCCCTCCAGCCATCCCTGGCAGAGGTGTTCGGACAGCACCTCCATGACGCGGCCGTGCCGTTCGAGGTGTTCGTCCACCGGAAGGGTCTCGGCCTGCCAGGCCTTGCCGCTGGCGCGGAACACGGCGTCCAGACGGTTGGAGGCGGTCTCGTCGGGGCCCACGAGCCGGAAGTCGCGGCGGTCCGTGGTCTCCCGCATGACGTGTTCGAGGAGGTCGCCCAGGACCCGGGTCGGCTCGTGCTGGGTGGCGCCCGGATGGTCGACGGGGACGGCGAAGCGGTCCAGGGGCGGCAGCGGCAGATCCCGGACGAGCAGGCCGCCGTTGGCGTGCGGGGTGGCACCGAGCCGCCGGTCGCCGTCGGGCACGCAGGCCAGCACGTCGGCGACCGGGCGCCCCTCGTCGTCGAAGAGTTCCTCGGGGCGGTAGGAGTGCAGCCACGCCTCCAACTGCCTCAGGTGCTCCGGGTTCTCGCGGACCTGGGCCAGGGGCACCTGGTGAGCGCGCCAGGTGCCCTCGACGGGCTCGCCGTCGACCACGGCGGGGCCGGTCCAGCCCTTCGGGGTGCGCAGCACGATCATGGGCCAGCGGGCGCGCTCGGTCACGCCCTCCTCGCGCGCCGTGCGCTGGAGGATCGCGATCCGGTCGAGTGCCCGGTCGAACGCCGCGGCCATGGCGCGGTGCACCTCGGCGGGGTCGTCGCCGGTGACGTGGATCGGGTCGTGGCCGTATCCGCGCAGCAGCTCGTCGAGTTCCTCCTCGGGGAGCCGGGCGAGCACGGTCGGGTTGGCGATCTTGTAGCCGTTGAGGTGCAGGATCGGCAGGACCGCGCCGTCGTTGACCGGGTCGAGGAACTTGTTGGAGTGCCAGGACGCGGCCAGTGGTCCGGTCTCCGCCTCGCCGTCGCCGATGACGCAGGTGACCAGCAGGTCCGGGTTGTCGAGGGCGGCACCGTAGGCGTGGGCGAGGGAGTAGCCGAGTTCGCCGCCCTCGTGGATCGAACCCGGTGTCTCGGGCGCTACATGGCTCGGGACGCCGCCGGGGAAGGAGAACTGCCGGAAGAGCTTCCCCATGCCCTCGGCGTCGCGGGACACGGAGGGGTAGGTCTGGCTGTAGCTGCCCTCGAGCCAGGAGTTGGCCAGCACGGCCGGCCCGCCGTGACCCGGCCCCCACACGCACAGCGCGTCGATCCCACGTGCCTTGACGACCCGGTTGAGGTGGGTGTGGACGAGGTTGAGGCCGGGCGACGTACCCCAGTGGCCGAGGAGGCGGGGCTTGATGTGGTCGGGGGTCAGGGGCTCGGTGAGGAGCGGGTTCGCGAGCAGGTAGATCTGGCCCACGGCAAGGTAGTTGGCGGCCCGCCAGTGGGCGTCGAGAGTCCGGAGTTCGTCGTCCGTCAGTGCGGTGCTGTCCTGGTGTTCGGCCTCGGGCATGGTGACTCCGTACGTCATCGGGCTACGGCGGCGAGCAGGGCGTCGGGGAGCACGTCGGCGGGGCGGGCGGCGCGGGTCACCGGGAGTGGGGCGCCGTGCGGGTCGGGTGAGGGGCAGGCACCGGAGAACCGTGCCCGCTCGGTCCACGGTTCCGGTGAGCGGTGCGGAGGGGCGGACGACCACGGCGGTCACCCTCCCTCGCCGGGGTCGAAGACGATCCGGGGCGCGCGCCGCCGATCCTCGCGCAGCGCACGGCCGGACGACCCGGCCCGCCCACGCCGGGGGCGGCCGCCGACTGGCCGGCTCTGACACCGGCGGCCTTCAGGGCCTTGTACGTGGTGGCGCCGGCGCAGGTCAGCGGGCCGCGTCCAGCGGCTCGATCCCGTGGGGCACCGGCTGTGCCAGGTCGGCCCAGGCGGGCATCTTCTCGGCGCAGTCGCCGCCGCACCCGTATCCGGTGTTTGATCCGTCGCTCGCGCGGCGTCTCCCCGCCGGAGAGGCAGTGCTCGCGGCGTCCGCAGGTCCTGCCCGGCCAGGGCACGGCGACCCGCTGTCCCGGCGTCAGGTGGGTGACGGCGTCGCCCAGTGCCGCGACCAGGCCGACACCCTCGTGTCCGGGCACGAACGGCCGGCCCGGCCTGACCGGCCAGTCCCCGCGGGCCGCGTGGATGTCGGTGTGGCACAGCCCGGAGGCCTCCGCCCGGCCCCGGACCGGCCCGGGCCCCGGCTCGGGGTCGGGGCACTGCTCGAAGACCGGCGGCTCACCGAACGCCCGGACGACTGCTGCCTTCATCGAAGCCTCTCCTCGCGCACGCACGTGCCCTCGATACGGTGCCCGCAACCGCGCAGATCCGCAGCGCCATACCGCCGATCAGGGCCCGCCCGATCCCGGGCGGGCCCTGCGGTGGACGGTGTTCCGGCCGCGTCTCACCCCTCGTGTGACGAGGGGCGAGACGAGGGGTGAGGCGTGTGGAGAGTCGTGGACGGGCCGACGAGGCTTCGCCTTCTGCTTCCGTCGGCCCGTCGCACGCCTCGGACCGCTCAGGCCAGCGGCTTCTCCAGCACGGCCTTGCGGTGGCTGAACGTCTCGATCGAGTACCGGCCGTGGTAGCTGCCCATGCCGCTCTCGCCGACGCCACCGAAGGGGAGGTCGGAGACGGTCAGGTGGGCGAGCGGCAGTCCGAAGCCGAGGCCGCCGGAGGACGTCTCGGCGGCGATCCGCTCCCGGGTGGTGGCCGACTCGGTGAACACGTACAGCGCGAGCGGCTTGTCGCGGTCGTTGATGAAGCCGATGGCCTCGTCGAGGTCCGTCACGGTGACGACCGGCAGGATCGGGCCGAAGATCTCCTCGCCCATCACGGGGGACTTCGGGTCGACGTCGGCGAGAACGGTCGGCGCGATGTACTTGGCGGCCCGGTCGCTGTCACCGCCGGTTACGGTGCGGCCGGAGCCGAGCAGTCCGGTGAGCCGGTCGAAGTGGCGCTCGTTGACGATCCGCCCGAACGCGGCGGACTCCTTCGGCTCGGGGCCGAAGAGCGCCGCGACGGCCTCGGCGAGCTTCGGCTCCAGTGCGCGGGCGGTCTCGGGGTCGGTGAGGACGTAGTCGGGCGCGACGCAGGTCTGCCCGGCGTTGAGGAACTTGCCGCGCACGAGCCGGTCGGCGACGACGGCCAGATCGGTGCCGCGGTCGACGAACGCCGGTGACTTGCCGCCGAGTTCGAGGGCGACGGGGGTGAGGTGCTCGGCGGCTGCACGCATGACGATCCGTCCGACCGTGCCGTTGCCGGTATAGAAGATCTGGTCGAAACGCTCGGCCAGCAGGGCCGTCGTCTCGGGTACAGCGCCCTCGACGACGGCCACCGCGTCGGTGTCGAGGTACTGCGGGAGGAGGCGGGCCAGGGCGGCGGAGGTGGCCGGCGCCAGTTCGCTGGGCTTGGCGACCACCGCGTTGCCCGCGGCCAGCGCGCCGAGCATCGGGGTGAGGAGGAGCTGGACCGGATAGTTCCAGGGGGCGATGACGAGGACGACTCCCAGCGGGTCGTACCGCGTCCAGGCCGTGGCGTCCGTGCCGAGGTGCGCGGGGACCGGCGCCGGCTCGGGGCGCAGCCAGCCGTCGAGGTGCTCCAGGGTGTGGTCGATCTCGCGCACGGTGAAGTCGATCTCGGTACGGAAGGCTTCCGCGGAACTCTTGCCGAGGTCCTCGCGGAGGGCGGCGGCCAGCTCCTCGCCGTGCGCGGTGAGCAATTCGCGCAGCCGGCCCAGCTGCCCGGTGCGCCAGGAGAGCGGCTGGGTGCGGCCGGAGCGGAAGGCGGCGCGCAGCCGGGCGACGGTGTCGGCGGGCTCTTCGGTGGTCGAGTGATTCACGGTGCCTCGCTGGTCGGGGCGCGGTCCGGGGGCCGGACGCGCACGTGATCCGTGGCCGGCAGGGGGCACCGGCCACAGCTGGATGTATATGCCAACCTTTCACGGAGGGTGCGCATTCCGGGCTCGTGCCACTACTTTCCGTGACCTCGCGCTTCAGAGCGTGCTGCGCGCGCCCGTCGCGTCGAGCGTCTCGGCCAGCCGCTCCAGCAGGGAGCGCAGCAGCGCGTCGTCCCCGTCGTCCAGCACCGGCCACCGCGCCCGGACCTCGCGGTCGACGCGCCGCCAGTACGTCACGCCCCGCGGCGTGAGGTGGGCGAGGACGCGGCGCCGGTCGTGCGGATCGATCCGCCGGTAGACGAGGTTCTGGTCGACGAGATGGTCGATCAGCTTGGTGAGGGTGGCCGGGGGCAGGAAGACGGCCTCGGCGACGGCGGTCATGGGGTGGCCTGCGCCGTCGGAGAGCAGGACGAGCACCCGCCAGGCGTCGAGGGAGCAGCCGTCCTCGTCCAGGACGGCGCGCAGCCGCCGCGCGGCGAGACGCTCGGCCCGCGTCAGCAGGTGCATCAGGTCCTGGGGCTGACGCGGCGATGAGGTCGGCATCCTGCTCCTCGCTCCCGTGGGGGTGTACATGCTACGAGACGGATTGGAGTTCACCGTGAGGAGCCGGAATCATGACGCCATGTTCCGGCCCGCTTCGCCTTTGCCCGAGTGGTTCACGGCAGACGACTCCGTGTTCGGGGTGGCTCTCGTCTTCCCGCTGCAGGGACCGGCGGGCATGTTCGGGCCCGCCTGCGAGTTGTGCGCGCAGTTGGCGGCGGAGGAGGTCAACAGGGCGGGTGGGGTGCTCGGCAGGGAGTTGCGGCTGCTGCCGGTGGACGGCGGTGGCACACCGCGCGAAGTGGCCGACCACGTCGAGGCGTTGGTGGACGTGGGAGCCGTCCAGGGGGTGACGGGCTGGCACATCTCGTCGGTGCGCCAGGCACTCGCGCCCAGGATCGCCCACCGCGTGCCCTACGTGTACACCGCGCTGTACGAGGGCGGCGAGCGGACGGCCGGCGTCTTCCTCACCAGCGAGACGCCGCGTGACCAGTTACGCCCGGCCATGCGCCTGTTGGCGCAAGAGCGGGGTCTGCGGCGCTGGTTCGTGGTGGGCAACGACTACGTGTGGCCGCGCCGCACGGCCCGGGCCGCCCACGGGTACGCCCGGGAGTCCGGCGGCAGCGTGCGAGGAGAGGTGTATCTGCCGCTGGGCACACACGATTTCGGGGCAGTCCTGCGCCGCATCGAGCGCACGGACGCGGACGGTGTCATCGTGCTGCTGGTCGGGAGTGACGCGGTGCGCTTCAACCGGGCGTTCGCCGCGGCGGGACTCGACGCCCGGTGCGTCAGGCTGAGCACGCTGATGGACGAGAACATGCTGATGGCCAGCGGCCCTTCGGCGACCTCCGACCTCTACAGCACGGCCGGGTTCTTCGCCTCGCTGGCCAACCCGGGCACCCTCGACTTCCACGGGCAGTACGCCGACCGGTTCGGGACCGAGGCTCCGGCCCTCGGCAGTCTCGGCGAATCCTGTTACGAGGGCGTGCTGTTGCTGGCCGCGCTCATCGGCCGGGCGAGGACCCTCGACGTGTCCGCGATCGGCGCGGCGGCCGAGACCGTGTCGTACGAGGGACCGCGTGGGCTGCTGCATCTGCGGGACGGCCATGTACGCCAACGGATCTATCTGGCGCGGGCGGAGGGGCTGGACTTCGACGTGGTCGCCGAGCTCGACCTTCACGAACCCCGCCCTTGACAGCCCGTCACGTCCGCCAAGATACTTCCCGCAGGAACTAATCAGAATGCCTTGGGCGCATCATGAATTCGGCTGCCGAATTCCGTCCGGGGCATTTTTCTGTTGCCCCGGCGTTCCCCGCCGAAACCCCCATGAGAGCGGGAAGATACGGCCGGGAAAGTACAGTGAAACACCATGGAAACAGGGTGACTTGAGGCTGTGGACCGCACTTCAGGAGGTTGTCTCCTCCACAGCCCGAGGGGGTTCTATTGTCCAGCGGTACCCGTATTCTGCGACGCCGGATGGCAGCCGGCGCCGCCGCACTCGCGGCCGTCGTCGCGCTCTCCGCATGCGGCGCCAAGACCGACGCGGGCGGCACGTCCGACAAGGCCGCGCAGGCGGACGTCGGCGGCGACACCGTCAAGGTGGGCCTGCTCAACTCGCTGTCGGGCACGATGGCGATCAGCGAGGTGACCGTCCGCGACTCGCTGAAGCTGGCCATCGACGAGATCAACGCCTCGGGCGGGGTGCTCGGCAAGAAGATCAGGCCGATCAGCGAGGACGGCGCCTCGGACTGGCCGACCTTCGCGGAGAAGGCCGGCAAGCTGATCAGGGAGGACCGGGTCGCGGCCACCTTCGGCTGCTGGACCTCCGCGAGCCGCAAGGCGGTCAAGCCGGTCTTCGAGAAGAACAAGTCGCTGCTCTTCTACCCCGTGCAGTACGAGGGTCTCGAACAGTCGCCCTACATCTTCTACACCGGCGCGACCACCAACCAGCAGATCGTCCCGGCCCTCGACTACCTCAGGTCCCAGGGGAAGAAGCGCATCTACCTGGTGGGGAGCGACTACGTCTTCCCGCGTACCGCCAACAAGGAGATCAAGGCGTACGCGAAGGCCAACGGCATGACGGTGCTCGGTGAGGACTACGCGCCGCTCGGCTCCACCGAGTTCAGCACGATCGCCAACAAGGTGAAGGCGTCGAAGGCGGACGCGGTCTTCAACACCCTGAACGGCGACTCGAACGTGGCCTTCTTCAAGGAGTACAAGTCCGCCGGCCTGACGGCCAAGGGCATGCCGGTCGTCTCGGTGTCGATCGCCGAGGAGGAGGTCAAGTCGATCGGCGCGCAGTATCTGGCGGGCCAGCTGACGGCCTGGAACTACTACCAGACCACCGCGGGGGCGGCGAACACCAAGTTCGTCAAGGCGTACAAGGCCAGGTACGGCAAGGACAAGCCGACCAGTGACCCGATGGAGGCCGCGTACACCTCGGTCTACCTGTGGAAGGCGATGGTCGAGAAGGCGAAGTCCTTCGACCCCGAGAAGGTGAAGGCCGCCTCCGACGGCATCACCTTCGACGCCCCGGAGGGCAAGGTCACCGTCGACGGCGTGACCCAGCACATCTACAAGACCGCCCGCATCGGCAGGGTCGGCTCCGACGGGCTGATCGAGCAGGTCTGGGACTCCGGCAAGCCGATCAAGCCGGACCCCTACCTGAAGGGGTACGACTGGGCCTCCGGCCTCTCCTGACCACCCGTCGCGGGGGGGCCTCGGCGCCGAGGCCCCCGCGTCCCGACTCCCCGGAGCCGCCGTATGACCGTGATCCTCGGGCAGTTGTTCACCGGCGTCAGCATCGGTGCCGTCCTGCTCCTCATCGCGCTCGGCCTCTCGCTCACCTTCGGCCAGATGAATGTCATCAACATGGCCCACGGCGAGTTCATCATGGCCGGCGCCTACACCACCTATGTCCTGCAGAAGTCCATTTCGAGCGCGGGAATTTCACTCCTCGTCGCGCTGCCCGTCGCTTTTGTCGTGTCGGGCGCACTCGGCGCGCTGCTGGAATGGCTGTTGATCCGCCGCCTCTATCTGCGCCCTCTCGACACGCTTCTCGTCACATGGGGTGTCTCCCTGATGCTCCAGCAACTCGCCCGTGACATTTTCGGGGCGCCCAATGTGCAGACCCGGGCGCCCGACGTCCTCACCGGGAACATCACGGTCGTCGGCGGTGACGACCCGCTCACCTTCGCCAACAGCCGGCTGTTCATCCTCGCGCTGGCCGTGGCGGCGGTCGTGGCGCTGTCCCTGACGTTGCGGCTGACCCCGCTCGGGCGGCGGATCCGCGCGGTGGTGCAGAACCGCGACCTGGCGGAGGTGTCCGGCATCTCCACCGCCCGGGTGGACCGCACCGCCTTCTTCATCGGCTCGGGCCTGGCGGGGGTCGCCGGGGTCGCGCTGACCCTGGTCGGTCCGATCGGGCCGACGATGGGCACCAACGTCATCATCGACGCCTTCCTGGTGATCGTGGTCGGCGGCATCGGGCAGCTCAGGGGCAGCGTGATCGTCGCCTTCGTGCTGGGCGCGCTGCAGTCGGTCCTGGAGTACTCGACGACCGTCAGCATCGCGAAGGTGCTGGTCCTCGTGGCCATCGTCGCGTTCCTCCAGTGGCGGCCGCAGGGCCTGTACACGCTGCGCACGAGGAGTCTCGTATGACCACGACCACTCCCCTCCCCCCGAAGGCGGCGCAACGGCCCGGTGTCCGGGGCCGTTTCGCCGCCGCCCGTCCGGCGGCGGGGTTCGCCGTGGCGGCCCTGGTGCTCTTCGCCGGCGCCCCTCTCGCGCTGTCCGACTTCCGGCTCGGGCTGCTCGCCAAGTACCTGTGCACCGCGATGGTCGCGGTCGGCATCTGTCTGGCCTGGGGGCGCGGCGGACTGCTGACGCTCGGCCAGGGGGTGTTCTTCGGCCTGGGCGGCTACGCCATGGCCATGCACCTGAAAATCGCGGACGCCGGCCCCGGCAACCTGCCCGACTTCATGCAGCTGTACGGCAGCGCCACCGAACTCCCCTGGTGGTGGGAGCCCTTCGCGAATCCGGTGTTCGCCGTCGCGGCGACGGTCCTGCTGCCCATGGCGGTCGCCGCGATCCTCGGCTCCTTCATCTTCCGGCGCCGCGTCAAGGGGGCCTACTTCGCGATCCTCAGCCAGGCGCTCACCGCCGCCTTCGCGATCTGGCTGGTCGGCCAGCAGGCCACGACCGGCGGCACCAACGGACTGACCGACATCCAGGGCTTCTTCGGCTACGACCTCGACGACCCCGTCAACCAGCGGATGGTGTACTTCGTCATCGCCGCGGTGCTGCTCCTGCTGATCGCCCTGGCCCGCCAGCTGGTGCACAGCCGCTACGGCGAACTCCTCGTCGCCGTAAGGGACTCGGAGGAGCGGGTGCGCTTTCTCGGCTACAACCCGGCCAACGTCAAACTCGTGGCGTACGTCGTCGCGGCGGGCATGGCCGGTCTCGCGGGGGCGCTGTTCGTGCCCGCCGTCGGCATCATCTCCCCCGCACTCGTCGGCATCGTGCCGTCCATCGAGCTGGTCATCGGCGCGGCGGTCGGCGGGCGGGCCAGCCTCACGGGCGCGGTGCTCGGCGCGATCGGCGTGGCCTGGGCGAAGACGGCCCTGTCGGAGGAGTTCCCGGCGGCCTGGACCTACTTCCAGGGACTGCTGTTCATCGTCGCCCTGGCGTTCCTGCCGGGCGGCCTCGCCTCGCTGGCCGCCGTCGTCAGGCGGCGCCGCGCGGGCGGACGACTCGCTGGAGACACGGGATGATGGAGATCGGGCACAACGGGCCCGCGGGTCTGGAGATCCGGCGACTGCGCGTGAGTTTCGACGGGTTCACCGCCGTCGACGGGGTGGACCTGGACGTCCGGCCCGGCGATCTGCGCTTCCTGATCGGGCCGAACGGCGCGGGCAAGACGACGCTGGTCGACGCGGTCACCGGGCTGGTGCGCGCGTCGGGCTCGGTGCGTTTCGCGGGCACCGACCTCCTCGGCCGCAGTGTGCACCGGATCGCCCGCTCGGGCATCGGCCGCACCTTCCAGACGTCCACCGTGTTCGAGGAGCTGACCGTCCTGCAGAACCTGGACATCGCGGCGGGCGCGGGCCGGAGTGCCCTGACCATGTTGCGCCGCCGCAGGGGCGTGCCCGAGCCGGTCGCCCACGCGCTGGAGACGGTGGGCCTGACCGGTCTCGCCGACAGCACGGCGGGGACGCTCGCGCACGGTCAGAAGCAGTGGCTGGAGATCGGCATGCTGCTCGTGCAGGACGTACGGCTGCTGCTGCTCGACGAACCCGTCGCGGGCATGAGCCACGACGAACGGCAGGCCACCGGCGAGCTGTTGCGGCGCATCAGCGAGGAACGCACCGTCGTCGTCATCGAGCACGACATGGACTTCATGCGCTCCTTCGCGCGCAGCGTCAGCGTGCTGCACGCGGGCCGGGTGCTGAGCGAGGGCACCGTCGCCCAGGTCCAGGCGGACCCGAAGGTGCAGGAGGTCTATCTCGGGCACCCGGCCACCGGACCCGTCCCGGCGACGGAGGCTCCTGCGGCGACCGTGCCCGCACCGACCGCCGTACAGGAGGCGTGATGCTGGAGATCGACACCGTCCACGTCGGATACCACCGCAGCCTCGTGCTGCACGGCGTGTCCGTCGAGGTGCCGCGGGACGGGGTGGCGGCCGTGCTCGGCCACAACGGTGCGGGCAAGAGCACGCTGCTGCGGGCCGCCGTCGGACTGCTCGGCCCGCAGAGCGGCACGGTCCGCCTCGACGGCGAGGACATCACCCGCCGCACGCCGCACGAGCGGGTGGCCCGCGGAATGGCGTACGTCCCCCAGGGCCAGCAGGTCTTCCCGCACCTCACCACCGCGGAGAACCTCCAGCTCGTCGCGGACGGACGGCGGCGCGGCAAGGAGGCCGTCGCGGAGGCGCTGGACCTGTTCCCCGCGCTGCGCACGCTCTCGGGCCGCCGCGCGGGTCTGCTGTCCGGCGGCCAGCGGCAGCAACTGGCCATCGCCCGGGCTCTGGTGACGGAGCCCCGGGTACTGCTCCTCGACGAGCCGACCGAGGGCATCCAGCCCTCCGTGGTCACCGAGATCGAGCAGACGATCCTCTCCCTGGCGGCCCGGGGCGGTCTGTCGGTACTGCTGGTCGAGCAGCATGTCGGCTTCGCGATGCGGGCTGCGCAGCACTACTACGTCCTGGAGGCGGGCCGGGTCACCTCCTCCGGAGAAGGTGGTCAGGACGCGGAGCGGTCGGTGCGGGAGGCGCTCAGCGTGTGACCGTCCGGGCCGCCCGTGCGGGAGGCGCCCGCCTCCGGCGCGGGCGGGCCCCGCGTGCCGTCGCGGTCAGCTCTTCGCGAGGCCGGCCCGCACCCGTTCGAGATGGGCGCGTTCCGGCGCGCTTTCGGTCAGCGCGACGGCGTCGTCGTACGCCTCGACGGCCTCGCCGGTGCGGCCGAGCCGGCGCAGCAGATCCGCCCGTACGGCATGGAAGGCGGGGTAGGCCGCGAGGTCGAGGTTCTCGACGAGGCCGAGGGCCGTCCCGGGTCCCTCGGTCTCGGCCACGGCGACGGCTCGGTTGAGGGCGACGACGGGGCTGGGCGCGAGGGCCATGAGCTGGTCGTAGAGGCGGCGGATCTGGGCCCAGTCCGTGGCGGCCGCGGTCGGCGCGTCGCTGTGCACGGCGTTGACGGCGGCCTGGATCTGATAGGCCCCCGGCCGGTTGCGGCGCAGACAGCGGCGTACCAGGTCCTGTCCTTCGGCGATCAGGTCGCCGTCCCAGCGGGAGCGGTCCTGGTCGGCGAGGAGGACCAGGTCGCCGTCGGCGCTCGTGCGGGCGGGCCGACGGGACTCGATGAGCAGCATCAGCGCGAGCAGGCCGAGCGCCTCCGGCTCGTCCGGCATGAGCTCGACGAGGAGGCGTCCGAGCCGCACCGCCTCGGCGCAGAGGTCGGCGCGGCCTCCGTACCCCTCGTTGAAGACGAGGTAGACGACGGCGAGGACCCCTTCGACGCGGTCCGGGAGGTCGGCGTCGCGGGGGATGCGGTACGGGATGCCCGCGTCGCGGATCTTGGCCTTGGCGCGGACGATCCGCTGGGCCATCGTCGGTTCGGGGACCAGGAAGGCGCGCGCGATCTGCGGCGTGGTGAGGCCGCCCAGAAGGCGCAGGGTGAGGGCGACCTGGGCCTGGGGGGCGAGCGCCGGGTGGCAGCAGGTGAAGATCAGACGGAGCCGGTCGTCGCGCACGGGACCCTCCTCCGCGGGTTCGTCCGGGGCGTGCAGCCGGACCGCCTCGGCGTGCCGGGCCTCTCGCGAGGACTCGCGGCGGAGCCGGTCGACGGCACGGTTGCGCGCGGTGGTGATGATCCAGCCGGCCGGGCTCGGCGGTGTGCCGGTCTCCGGCCAGTTCGCGACCGCCGTGGTGAAGGCGTCCTGTACCGCTTCCTCGGCGAGGTCGATGTCGCCGAGGAAGCGGATGAGGACGGAGACCGCCCGGCCGTACTCGGCGCGGAAGACGGCCTCGATCCCGGCGGCGTCCGTGGTCATCGGTCGTCGGCCTCGTGCATGAACGGGCGCACCTCGATGGGCAGGGTGGTCGCGAGCGTCGCCTTGCGCCCCCAGGTGAGCGCAGCGTCCAGGTCGGGCGCCTTGATCAGGCAGATCCCGCCCAGGTACTCCTTGCTCTCGGTGTACGGGCCGTCGGTGACCAGCACGTCGCCGTCCCGGGCACGCAGCACGGTGGCGGTCTCCGGGCCGTGCAGTCCTCCGGCGAACACCCAGGCCCCGGCCTCACGCAGCTCCGTGTGGAACACCTCCAGGTTGTGCATGATCTCCTGCATGACCTCAGGCGCGGGCGGCTCGCCCTGCGGCTGCATCACGCTCAGCAGGTAGTACTTCATGGTGTCTCCTCGATGCTCGCTCGGTCGGTGTCTCACTGACTACACGAACGGGAGGGCGCCGGATCGACACACGCCACGACGACAGCGGGAGATTCCTTCGATGACCGCCACACCGCATCCGCTCGTCACCGCCGCCCGCAGGCTCGCGGCCGACGTGCTGGCGCCCCGCGCGGAGCGCGTGGACCAGGACGGCGTGCCCGTGAGCAGCATCGAGGCGGTCAGGTCGTCCGGGCTTCTCGGGGTGAGTGCCCCCGTGGCGTACGGCGGGTCGGCGGCGCCGTCCGCGGTGGTGCGGGAGACCGCGGAGATCCTGGCCGGGGCGTGCTGCTCGACGTGGTTCGTGCAGACCCAGCACCACACACCGGTGGCGACCCTGGCCAGGGCCGACCTCCCCGTACGGGAACGGCTGCTCGGTCCGCTCGCGCGCGGCGAGTTGCTGTCCGGTGTGGCGTACGCCCAGCTGCGCGCCCATCCGCGGGTGCCTGTGCGGGTCACCCCGGAGCGCGGTGGCTGGCGCTTCGACGGGAAGGTCCCCTGGTTCACGGGCTGGGGACTCAACGACGTCATGCTGCTGGCGGGGGTGACGGACGCGGACGAAGCGCTGTTCGCGTTCACCGAGGCGCGTGAGCAGCCGGGGCTGCGCCCGTCGCCGCCGATGCGGCTCGCCGCGCTCTCCGCGTCCCGCACGGTCTCGCTGGAACTGGACGGGCTGTGGCTGCCCGACGAGGCGGTGGCGCTCCGCGTCCCGTACGCGTCCTGGGCGGTCACCGACCGGCCGAAGAACACGAACGCGTCGCCGGCCGTGTTCGGAGTGACGGCGACGGCGATCGGCCTGCTGGAGGGCGACCCGGCGGCGAAGGACACCGCGGAGGTGCTGCGGGCGCGTCTGGACGAGGTGCGGCGGCAGGCGTACGCGCTCGCCGACCACCCGGTGCCGACGGAGCGGATCGACGAGCGGCTCGTGTGCAAGACGCGGGCGTACGACGTGATGCGGGCGGCGACCACGGCGGCGGTCGTCGCCGGGGGTGGGCGGGCCATGGACCTGCGCAGCCCCGCACAGCGGCTGGCGCGCGAGGGGATGTTCCTGCTGGTGCAGGGGCAGACGGCCGAGGTGCGCTCGGCACACCTCGGCTCGCTGGGTTCGCTCTGAGCCTCTCGCCTTCCGGCCTTCCGGCCTTCCGGCTCTCCAGGTTCGCTCAGCCCTGGAAGGGCACCTGCGCGGCCGGGCCGGTCGCGAACGGGTGCCGCCAGCGGCCCCGCGCGGCGAGGCGGGGCAGCACGCCCTCGCCGAACCAGTAGGCCTCCTCCAGGTGCGGGTAGCCGGAGAGCACGAACTCGTCGATGCCCAGGGCGTGGTACTCCTCGATGCGGTCGGCGACCTCGTCGTGGCTGCCGACCAGGGCGGTACCGGCCCCGCCGCGCACGAGGCCGATACCGGCCCACAGGTTGGGGTGGATCTCCAGGCCGTCGCGTCCGCCGCCGTGCAGCGCGAGCATGCGCCGCTGCCCCTCCGACTCGCTGCGGGCGAGCCCCTCCTGGACGGACCGTACGGTCGCCGGGTCGAAGCCGTCGAGGAGCCGCCCGGCCTCGGCCCAGGCCTGCTCGGAGGTGTCGCGGGTGATGACGTGCAGCCGGATGCCGAAGCGCACGGTCCGGCCCTCCCGCGCGGCGAGCCCGCGGATCCAGGCGATCTTCTCGGCGACCTGGGCGGGCGGTTCGCCCCAGGTGAGGTAGACGTCCGCGTACCGGGCGGCGACCTCACCCGCGGCGGGTGAGGAACCGCCGAAGTAGACCTCGGGCACGGGGTCGGGAACCCGGGCGAGCCGTGCGTCCTCGACGCGGAGGTGCTCGCCGGCCAGGTCGACGGTCTTGCCGTCCCACAGGTCCCGGACGATCGAGAGGAACTCGCCGGTCCGGCGGTAGCGGGCGTCCTTGTCGAGGAAGTCGCCGTAGGCGCGCTGTTCGTGGCTCTCGCCGCCGGTGACCACGTTCAGCAGCAGACGTCCGCCGGTCCGGCGCTGGTAGGTGGAGGCCATCTGCGCGGCGAGCGTGGGAGACACGAAGCCCGGCCGGAACGCCACGAGGAACTTCAGGCGCTCGGTGTGCTGGCTGACCATGGCGGTGGTGAGCCAGGCGTCCTCGCACCAGGCCCCGGTCGGGGTGAGGGCGCCGGTGAACCCCATGTCCTCGGCGGCGCGGGCGATCTGGCTCAGATAGGCGACCGTCGGCGGGCGGTCCTGTCCGGAGACGGTGGCGGGCGTGCCGTGGCCGCCGCCGACGACATGGCGACTGTCTCCGTTGGTGGGCAGGAACCAGTGGAAGGTGAGGGACACGGCGGGTGTTCTCCGATCATGGGCCGGGCGGGGCGGGCGGCTGTGCCGCGGGGCGGGGTGGGCGGGGCGGAGCAGGCCGTGCCGCGGGGGCCTGCCGTTCAGGACGTGACGGCCGAGGTCCTGGGTCTTTCAGCGGGCGGGGTCGTCAAGCGTGTGGGCGCGGGCGCCGCGCCGGTTCCGGCGCGCGTGACGGCGAGCGGGCCGGCGGCCTGAAGGGCTTCCGACCCGGCGCGCGGAAGGCGTCGTTCGGCGGAGCGCACCGGGGCTTCCGGCCGGAACACCTCCGCGAGCCCCACGGCGAGGGCGAGGGCCCCGGCGTCGTCGGCCAGCACGTGGGCGGTCACGGACGTCATCCGGTTGCGGCGAGCAGCGGGGTGCGGCCGAGGGCCACCGAGAACTGGTCCACCACCTGGGCCAGTGCCTCGGCGGTGCCGGGCGCCACGGTGACGCTTCCGTCGGGTGCCGTGGTGATGTCCTTGTCGAGCGTGAACCAGCCCTGGACTATGTGGCTCGCGCCCATGGAGTTGAGGACCGGGCGCAGGGCGTAGTCCAGGGCGAGCACGTGAGCCGTGCTGCCGCCGGTGACCAGCGGCAGCACGGTCTTGCCGGCCAGGGCGTACTGCGGCAGGAGGTCGAGCAGGGCCTTGAGGACGCCGGAGTAGGCGGCCTTGTAGACGGGGGTGCCGATGACCACGCCGTCGGCGCGGTCGAACAGCGCGGCCGCCTCCACGATGGCGGGGTGCCGGAAGTCCGCGCCGAGCAGGGCCTCGGCGGGGATCGTGCGGACGTCGAGGGGAATCACCTCGTGGCCCTGTGCGGCGAGCCGGGTGTCGAGGTGACGCAGGAGCTTGGCGGTGCGGGAGGAGACGGAGGGGCTGCCGGAGACGGACAGGACGGTGGCCATGAGTCCTCATTCCAAAGGGAGTTCACGGTGGCGGGCGACCGGGAGGGGCGGGGCACGGCCGTGTGCCGGGTCGGGGGGTGCGACGGCGGACTGCGTTGTCCGGTCGGGCGCTGATCCGGCCGGCCAGGGCAGGCCGGAAGAAGGCCCGGGAGTTCGGCGGGAGTTCGGCCGGCGCACGGCGGGGACGGGCAGGGGACGTCCTGTGGCGCGGCGCGAAGGCCGGCGCGGGAGAAACGGTCCGTGCGAAGGGGACCCTGCCGTCGGGACCGTCAGACGTCGCGACGACAGAAGGAGCTGGAGACACGCGCAAGGTCGACATGGCGTCGCCGCGTGAGGTCCAGTCGCATCATCATGACGCCGATCGTCGCAGCCCCCGCTCGGAGCAGTCAAGGAACGGCGGGCAGGTCTCGCATCCCGGACCGGTTCCGCGGGCGCGGCACGACGTCCGTCCGCCGTGCCGCGTGAGCTGCGGCGACCCGGACGGCGGGACGGGCCGGGCCATGTCACGGGGGATCACGGAAGGTGCGGGAGACCGCTCCCCTTCGGCATCTTCGCCGCCCTCGCCGTCGACGCCTCGCCTGTCGGGTCAGTCGTCGAGGCGCCGCGCCCGGCCTCCCTGCGTGGAAGCTCCCTGCCTCCGCGCAAGCGGCTTCGGGCGCCGTCCTCGGACAGCCGTCCTGTGACCATCCGAAGAGTCACTCGTTTGACGGAGCGGCGTGACACGGCGTCAGCTCCTTCGGAAGGCATTCGTTCCATGCCCATCCCCTCGCTACCGCGTGCGGTCCTCCGCGGCAGGACAGCACTCGACCGGGCCGAGACCGCCCTCGTCGAGGAGTACAGCGACCTGGTGCGTCTCGCGTACCTCACGCTGCCTCCCTCGCTGAACAGGCATCGCCGCATCCTCGTCGCCCACTCTCTGGTGCAGCGCTCGCTGCCGGGCACCCGGGAACGGTTTCCCGGGCCGACCGTGCCGACCCCCCGCGGCACGGCTCGCCGGTCCGTCGCCGAGAAGGACCGGCTGCGCGCCGCGGTCCTGCGCTCGGCGATCGCGTACGGGCGCTCACCGCGCGGCTGGCCCCGTCGGCTGCCGCCGCCGCGCACACTGATCCCCGCGCTGCCGGTCGTGTGGGGGCTGCGGCTGTTCCCCCGCGCGGGCGGTGCGGAGGAGATCGCGCTGAGCCAGGCCCTGTCGGGGTCGACGGCCGCGGGACGAGCCGCCTTCGTCCTGCGCAGCGTGGACGGGCGGACCGAACCGGCGGTCAGGACCCTGCTGGAGGCGGCGGGGACCGCCGACCCCGAAGCGGCCCTGAGGTCCGCCGCACGGCTCGGTGAGACGGCCGGCACGGCGGCGCAGACGCTGCTCAGGTCACGGGAGTTCGACGCCTGCACGGTGCAGACCGCGCCCACCGACCTGCTCCGCCGCCGGCGCCGCTTCCGCGTCCTGTGGGGCGCGCTCTCGGTCGTCGCGCTCACCGGGGTGCTGCTGGCTGTCTCGCTTCCCGGCTCGGGCCCGTCGTCCGGCCGCGTCCCGGCGGGCGCGTCGCTGCCCGGCCCCGCGGACCTGGTCCGTACGCCCTCGGACTCCTGGGCCGACACCTCCCGGGTCGACTTCACCGCGTGGCCCGCGCGCGGGGCCCGCGCCGACGACCGGGGCCTGCTGCGCCGGGCGCTGTCGGCCTGGGCCCGGCCCGCCCGCGCCGTACAGGTCACGACGACGGCGACCACGTCCATGGACCCGCCGCCCCGGGCACCCCGGCTCCTGTACGCGGGGAACGTGGACGGCGACGCCGTGGTCCTGCTGCACGACGGACAGCGCGTGGTGCGCTACAGCGAACCCGTCGACGGCCCCGGGCGCCGCGCGCTGGCGCTCGCGCGGACCGACGACGCCGACGTGACGACCGCGGCCGCCCTGGTCGTCGGGCGCGGCCCGCGGGGGACCAGGTTCCTGCTGGCTCCCTGGATCGCCGAGGCGCAGACCCGCGACCTGATGCGTCCGGACTCTCCCGCCCGCCCGGTGGACGTCGGGCGGGACGGGGTCACCGACCCGCTCTCCGCCCCCTCGGGGGGCGCGGCCTGCGACCGGCGGCCGGTGCTCCAACTGCGGTCGTCCGAGCGCATCGTGGAGAAGCACGCGTTCCTGCTGACCGACCTGGGCGAGCCGTCGCCGGTGCATCTGACGTACACGCCGCTGCCGGGTCACGGAACGCCTCCGGCACGTCAGCCGCGGGAGGCGACGGGCACACCGGCGCTGGTGGCGTGGGCGCACATGGCGTGCGGGCTGGAGAAGCTGCGGGGCGGCGGAGTGCGGGAGGTGAACGCCTGGGACTTCGCCGAGCAGGATCTGCCGGAGAACGGCGGGCACGCGGTGTGGGCCTGTGCGCGGGCCGGCACCTGGCGCGGTCCCGGGGATGTGCGGGTGCTGCTGCGGCTGCCGGCGTCGTCGCCGTCCGCTCCGGCCCGGGAGGTCGCGCGGGCCCGGTCCACCGCGGCCTGCAGCCGGTTCGGCCAGCATGTGGTGGCGGCCGCCCACTGGCGGTCGGACGCGGGTCACTGGTTTCTGCTCGCCGCGGGCAGCCGGGCCGTCACCGGGATCGAGGTGACCGGCGCGGTCAGGGCCCGGCGGGACGGCCGTACTCTCGCGGTGCGGGCTCCGGAGGGCGCGCGCCCGGGTCTGACGGCCCGTCTGGAGAACGGCTCTTCACTGGCCCCGGTCGGTGACAGGGCGAGCCGTTGAGCCGGCCCGGACCCGCGCGGCGGGGATCAGTCCTCTTCACCGAGGGGGACGACCACGAGGAAGGCGTCCGACTTCAGGTCCATCACGACCGTCGCCGGCAGTCCCTCGGTGCGGCGCCGGGCCGCGTACTCCTCAGCCGACCACGATCCGCGAGGAGCTCCCGCGGGAAATCGTTCCAGCACCTTTGTCCCCATAGCGGCAGGCACCTCCACCTCTGACCTCGGACCCGGAGCGACGGGTCCCGTGGAATGCGCTTGCCCGCGTTTCTCCGAGACATGTCAGGTGTGTTCACCCCCGTCGGCGGACGGTGAACCGGTGTACGGCGGAACGCGGGACCTGCCCGCCCCGCGCGGTCGGCGCGGGGCGGGCCCCGTCACACCCCGACGCGCTCGCCCTGATGGGGCGCGGGCGCGGGTTCGCGACTCAGCGCCCCCGGCCACCACGCGCGGCGGCCGATGTCGCGGACGAGAGCGGGCACCAGCAGTGAGCGCACCACCAGGGTGTCGAGCAGGACGCCGAACGCGACGATGAAGGCGATCTGCACCAGGAAGGCCAGGGGGATCACGCCGAGGGCCGCGAAGGTCGCGGCGAGGACGACACCGGCCGAGGTGATCACCCCGCCGGTGGCGACGAGCCCGCGGAGCACCCCTTGGCGCACGCCGTGCCGCAGCGATTCCTCACGGACCCGGGACATCAGGAAGATGTTGTAGTCGACGCCGAGGGCGACGAGGAAGACGAAGCCGTACAGCGGCACGGACGCGTCGGTGCCGCTGAAGCCGAAGACGTGCCGGAACACGAGCGACGAAATGCCCAGTGTGGCGGCGAAGTTGAGCGCCACCGTGGCCACCAGGAGCAGCGGCATCAGCAGCGAGCGCAGCAGGCCCGCCAGGATGATCAGGATGATGGCGAGGACCACGGGGACGATGAGGGTGCGGTCCCGTTCGGCGGTCTGCCGGGTGTCGTACTGCTGGGCGGTGTAGCCGCCCACGAGCGCGTCGGCGTCCGGGACGGCGTGGACGGCGTCGCGCAGCCGGGCGACGGTGTCCTTGGCCGTGTCGCTGTCCGCGGCGGACCGCAGGGTGACGTCGACGCGCACCCGGCCGTCGACGACCTTGGGGTCTCCCCCGCCCGGCCGCCCGGACTCCGTCACCGCGGCGGCCGAGGCGACGCCGTCCGTGGTGCGCGCCGCGGTGATCACCTGCGTTACGCGGCCGGCGTCGGCGATGATCACGGCGGGGTTCCCCGAGCCGCCGGGGAAGTGCTCCGAGAGGGTCTGCTGGCCGGCGACGGAGGGCGCGTCGTCGACGAAGATCTCGTCGAGGGGGACGCCCTTCGCGGTGAGGGTGGGGGCGAAGGCCGCGCAGGCGATGAGGCCCGCGAGGGCGATCGCCCAGACCTTGCGGGGTGCGCGGTCCACCAGGTCCGCGACCCGGCGCCAGACTCCGCTGCCGGCCCCGGCGTCCCCGGTCGGGCGGGGACGGGCCGGCCAGTAGGCGGCACGGCCGAGAAGGACCAGGACGGCCGGCAGGAAGGTGAGCGTGCTCAGTACGGCGCAGACGACGCCGATGGCGCCGACCGGGCCGAGCGCCCGGTTGTTCGTCAGGTCGCTGAGCAGCAGGGCGAGCAGACCGAGGGCGACGGTCCCGGCGCTCGCGACGATCGCACCCCACGACTGCCGCAGCGCCGCCCGGACGGCGGTGAACCGGTCCTCGTGCAGGGCGAGTTCCTCACGGAAGCGGGCGGTGAACAGGAGGGCGTAGTCGGTCGCCGCGCCGATCACGAGGATGGAGAGGATGCCCTGTACCTGGCCGTCCACCCGGACGACGTCGTGGTCGGCGAGGACGTAGACGACGGCGCACGCCAGGCCGAGCGCGAACACCGCGCCGAGGATGATGACGAAGGGCAGCAGCACGCTGCGGTACACGAGGAGCAGGATGACCAGGACGGTCGCGAGGGCCACGCCGAGCAGCAGGCCGTCGATGCCGGCGAAGGCGTCGGAGAGGTCGGCCTGGCTGGCGGCGGGCCCGGCGATGCGTGCCGTCGTTCCCGGGACGCGGTCGGCGGCGGTGCGGACACGGTCGAGGGTGTCCGGCAGCTTGTCGCCGAGGTCGGGCCGGAGCTGGACGACGCCCTCCAGGGCCTTGCCGTCGCCCGACGGCAGGGCGGGAGACGCCTGGCCGACGACGCCGGGCGAACCAGCGAGGGAGGCGAGTGCGCGGGTCGCGGCGGCCTGGCGCTCGCCGCGGGCCGACCCAGCACCGTCCACCGTCCACACGACGATCGCGGGCAGGGTCTCGTCCTGCTGGAAAGCGCGCTGCTCGGAGACCACCTTGGTGGATTCGGCGCTGCGCGGCAGGAAGGCGGCCTGGTCGTTGGTGGCGACCTCGCCGAGCTTGCCAGCGTAGGGGCCGAGGGTTCCCCCGATGCCGAGCCAGGCGACGAGCAGGACGACGGGGATCAGCCAAAGGGCCCGTCGTGGGGTGATGGACATCTCTCTCCAGGTGTCACGGCAGCACGGCGTTCGACGTACAGGTGTCCAGGTATCTCAATGACAAACAATCTCAATCATTGAGTTATCTCGCGGCCGGATCGTAGACCACGGAGGTGCTTCCTGGGACGCCGCCCTGCCGGATGCGGCGGGCGGCCGGAGGTTCCCGCCCGCCGGAGTGACGGGCCGACGGACGTCAGCGCCCGGGAGACCGTACGCCGGAGAGCTGCTCGTTCATGGCCGTCAGGAAACGCAGGACAACCGACAGTTCGTCCTCGCTGAAGCCGGACCGCACGCTGGCGGTGACCTCGGCGAGCGGCCGGAAGTGGGCGCGGGCCACCGACTTGGCGTCGGGGACCCAGTGCAGGTGGACCACTCTGCGGTCGGGGCTCTCCCTGACGCGCCGGATGTGGCCCGCGCGTTCGAGCCGGTCCAGGCAGGCCGTGACGGCACCCGAGGTGAGCCCGAGGTGTTCCCTGAGCCGGCCGGGGGTGAGCGGCTCGGGAGCGTCGAGGATCGCGGCGAGCGCCTGGACGTCCGTGGCGTGCAGTCCGTGTTCGCCGGCGAAGCCGTGCACCATCCGGTTGACCTCGCCGTTCATCCGGCGGAGCTGCACGGCGAAGGCCTGCAGGTCCGTCGGCGCGGCGCGTTCGCGCTCCGGTCCCCCACCGGGGTCCGGCTCACCCGCCCGGTCGTCGGAGTCATCTGCTCTGGCCACGCGCTCAGCCTATAGAAGTCGGCGGGGCGTCCCCCGTACGGCCGCGCCCTGCCGGGAGCGCCCGTCCGGCGCATCCGTGGGGGGTGCGGGCGGGGAAGGGATGCAGGAGGGGTGACTGACCGGGAGCTACGGCGGACAGCGACGGAGGATCCATGAGCGACGACGACACCCGCATCGGACTGCGGTGTCTGGTGACCGGTGCCACCGGCTACATCGGCGGACGGCTGGTCCCCGAACTGCTGGCCGAGGGGCATCAGGTGCGCTGTCTGGCCCGCTCCCCCGCCAAGCTCCGCGACTATCCCTGGGCGGGCGAGGCCGAGGTGGTGCGCGGGGACGTCACGGACGCCGAGTCCGTCGCCGACGCGATGCGGGGGATCGATGTCGCCTACTACCTCGTGCACGCCCTCGGCTCGGGCCGCGACTTCGAGGAGACCGACCGCGGAGCGGCCCGGATCTTCGGCGAGCAGGCCAAGGCGGCGGGCGTCCGCCGCATCGTCTATCTGGGTGGCCTCACCCCCGTGGGCGTGCCGGAGGACGAACTGTCACCGCACCTCAGGTCGCGGGCGGAGGTCGGGCGCATCCTGCTGAGCTCGGGCGTCCCGACCACGGTGCTCCGCGCCGCGGTGATCATCGGCTCCGGCTCGGTCTCCTTCGAGATGCTGCGCTACCTCACCGAGCGGCTGCCGGTGATGGTGACGCCGAGCTGGGTGAGCACCCGGATCCAGCCGATGGGCGTGCGCGACGTACTGCGGACCCTGGTCGGCAGCGCCACGATGCCCGCCGAGGTCAACCGCGCGTTCGACATCGGAGGACCCGACGTCCTGACGTACCTGGAGATGATGCGCCGGTACGCGACCATCGCCCGGTTGCCCCGCAGGCTCATCTTCCCGGTGCCGGTGCTCACTCCGCGACTGTCCAGCCACTGGGTCGGACTGATCACCCCGGTGCCCGCGTCCATCGCGAAGCCGCTCACCGAGTCACTGCGCCACGAGGTCGTGTGCCACGAGCACGACATCGCCCGCTACGTGCCCGATCCCCCCGGCCGACCGATCGGCTTCGACGCGTCGGTGGCCCTGGCGCTCCAGCGGGTGCGGGACGCGCAGGTCACCACGCGCTGGTCGTCCGCCTCGTACCCCGGTACGTCGAGCGACCCGCTGCCCACCGACCCGGACTGGGCCGGCGGCAGCCTGTACACCGATCGCAGGGAGATGGCCGTCGACGCCTCGTCCGAGGCGCTGTGGCGGGTCATCGAGGGCATCGGCGGCGACAACGGCTGGTACTCCTTCCCGCTCGCCTGGGCCGTGCGCGGCTGGCTCGACCGGGCGGTGGGCGGGGTGGGGCTGCGGCGTGGCCGCCGGGACGCGACCCGGCTGCGGGTGGGCGACTCGCTCGACTTCTGGCGGGTGGAGGAGATCGAGCCCGGTCATCTGCTGCGGCTGCGGGCCGAGATGAGATTGCCGGGACTCGCCTGGCTGGAGATGTACGCGGAGAAGGGCGACGACGGGCGCACCCGCTACCGGCAGCGGGCCCTGTTCCATCCGCACGGTCTGCTCGGCCACCTGTACTGGTGGAGCGTCTCGCCCTTCCACTCCGTCGTGTTCGGCGGCATGGCCCGCAACATCGCCAAGGCCGCCGCCAAGAACGCGCCCAGTGGGGTGAAGGAACCCTCGCTCACCCGCTGAGCACGCATCCGGCGGAGCCGGCCGAGCAGAAGCAGATCGACGCCGTACCCTCGCAGCCCTGCACCGGAGCAACGCCATGACCCTCTCGATCGTCCTGTTCACCTCGGACCTGCGCCTGCACGACCACCCGCCGCTGCGGGCCGCGCTCGACGGTTCCGACGCGGTGGTGCCGCTGTTCGTGCGTGACGAGGCCGTCGCGGAGGCCGGGTTCACCGCTCCCAACCGGATGGCGTTCCTGGCCGACTGTCTGTCGGATCTGGACGCCGGGCTGCGTGAGCGCGGCGGGCGGCTGGTGGTGCGGTCCGGCGATGTGGTGGCCGAGGTGTGCAAGGTGGTCGCCGAGGCCGACGCGGACGAGGTGCACATGGCGGCGGGCGTCAGCGGCTACGCGCACCGCCGGGAGGAACGGCTGCGTGCGGCGCTGGAGGCCGAGGGCTGCCGCCTGCACGTCCACGAGACGGTCGTCACCGCCGTCGCACCCGGCGCGGTCACTCCGGCGTCCTCGGACCACTTCGCCGTCTTCACGCCGTACCACCGCCAGTGGGCGCGGCAGCCGCTCCGGGACGCGGCCGCCGCTCCCCGGGTCGTCCGGGTGCCGGACGGCGTCGGCTCGGAGGAGCTCCCCGCCCGCTCGGACGTGTCCGGCGTGTCCCCGGGACTCGCCGCCGGCGGTGAGACGGAGGGCAGGAGGCGGGTCACGGCCTGGCTGCGGAGCGGGATCGGGGCGTACGAGGACCGGCACGACGACCTGCCGGGAGACGCGACCTCACGGCTCTCCCCGCACCTGCACTTCGGTACCCTCTCGCCGGTCGAGCTGGTGCACCGCTCGGCCGCGGCGGGCGGCGCGGGCGCGGAGGCGTTCGTACGGCAGCTCGCGTGGCGCGACTTCCACCACCAGGTGCTCGCCGTGCGACCCGAGGCGTCCACCGCCGACTACCGCACACGGCACGACCGTTGGCGTTCCGAGGACGCGGCGCGCGACGACATCGAGGCGTGGCGGGAGGGTCGCACCGGCTATCCGGTGGTGGACGCCGCGATGCGCCAGCTGCGCCACGAGGGCTGGATGCACAACCGGGGCCGGCTCCTCACCGCGAGCCTCCTGGTCAAGACGCTGTACGTGGACTGGCGGGTCGGCGCCCGGCACTTCCTGAGCCTGCTGGTGGACGGCGATGTCGCCAACAACCAGCTCAACTGGCAGTGGATGGCGGGTACGGGCACGGACAGCCGGCCCAACCGCGTCCTGAACCCGGTGACCCAGGCCAAGCGCTACGACCCGGACGGGGAGTACGTGCGGCGCTGGGTGCCGGAGTTGGCGGGCCTGGAGGGGCGTGCGGTGCACGAGCCGTGGAAGCTTCAGGGCCTGGACCGGGCGGCCTTCGACTATCCGGACCCGATCGTCGAACTGTCCGAGGGGCTGGCCCGGTTCAGGGAAGGCCGCGGTCTGACCGACTGACGCCCCCGGGCGCCCGCTCCTCGCGGAGTCGACGCGCGATCCGGCGGCCGGAGTCGCGAGCGGCCGCCGCTGACGACGCGACGGGTGGCGCGACGGACGACTCGACGGCCGGCGGGCAGCGGGCAGCGGGCAGCGGGCAGCGGGCAGCGGGCAGCGGGCAAGGATTTTACCCGCCGTAGAGATTTCTCCCGGGTGTGCGGCCGTACTGGTGGGCGTCCGAACCACTCGTACCGGATCCGTCTGCACCGGATCCATCGCGCGGCGGACCGGAGCGTCCCGCTCCGGACGCCGCCCCGGCCGCCAGGAGACTCCATGCGCATCGCACGGAACGCGGGAACACTCTTCGTGACCGGCGCGTTGACCCTGACCCTCGCCGCGCTCGCCTACCCGGCCATGCTGGGCGTGCAGAACACGTCCAGTGCCTCGACACGGATCATCGCGAACACGCCGTCGGGCCCGCTGACCGAGGCCGACCGCGACTTCGTCGTCAAGGTGCGCGCGGCCGGTCTGTGGGAGTACCCCGTGGGTCAACTGGCCCTGGAGAAGGGGACCATTCCGTCGGTGCGCACAGCGGGGCAGCATCTGGTCTCGGGCCACGCGGGCCTCGACGAGGCCTGCCGCAAGATCGCCCAGCAGCTGGGCATCACCCTGCCCAACAAGCCGTCGCCGCAACAGCAGGGATTCGTCGCGACGTTGAGCGGCGACAGCGGCAAGAAGTTCGACACCGACCTCGCCAACATCCTGCGGGTGACACACGGTCAGATCTTCTCGGTCATCGCGAAGGTCCGCGCCACGACCCAGAACACGCTGGTGCGTCAGCTCGCCAACCAGGCCAACTCCACGGTGCTGGACCACATCACGGTGATGGAGAAGACCGGGCTGGTGAACTTCGACCAGGTGATCATCCAGGAGACGACGGACCCGAAGCTGCCGAAGAACAACCTGACGCCTCCCCCGCCGCAGCCCGGCGAACCGACGGTCGTGCTGACACCGCCGGCGAGCGGGTCGTCGGGCGCCGCGAAGCCGTCGCCGTCGCCGACGGTGGGGTGAACTCCGGAGCGTGCGGGTACCTTTCGGGGTCTCGCACGCGCGGCTGACCGCTCGGCTCAGCCCGCGGCCAGGCTCGCCAGCGTGGTGAGCGCGTCCCGCAGTCCCGGCGGCCGGAGCATCCCCTGCTCGGGCCGCCCGGCCCAGCCCGGCCCGCCCAGGAGCACGACAGGGTTGCGGCGGGCGCCTTTCACGCCCCAGCCGGTGGCGGCGATGTGCCGGGCCAGTGGGCGGTCGGCGGTCGAGCGCGTCTGCGACCACAGCACGACGGCCAGCGGGCCCAGCCTCTTTACCGCCGCGGTCAGCGCCTCCGGGGGTACGGCCGGGCCGAACATCCGGGTGGGCAGGCCCTGTTCCACCAGACCGGCGTGCAGCGCCTCCAGTGGCAGGCAGTGCTGTTCGCCCGGGACGCACGCCAGCACGACCGGTCCGGCCGCGGGCGTGTCCGGACCGGACGGGTCCGAAGGGCCGGACGCGCGGTGCAGCGCCCGGGAGATGTGCCAGGACAGCAGGTGCTCCACCTCGACGTAACGGTCGCCGGCGGACTCCCACTTGCGTCCCACCGCGTGCAGGGTCGGCACCATCACCTCCTCCCAGCCGACGACCACGCCGTGCCGCTCGACGAGCGAGGTCAGCCGGTCGTCCACGGAGGGCGCGTCTAGGCGTACGGCAGCGCGCGCCAGTCCCTTGCACTCCTGCCGGGCGTCACCGAGGGGCAGCGGGCCTGCCGCCTTCGAACGGGGCCGGTACGCGTCCGCCGACGGCTTCGCCTCGGCAGGGGCCGCGTCGGACCCCTCCATCGCCGCCCTGGCCGCCTCGGCCGGCGGCACGCCTGCGGAGGTCAGCCGGCACATCTCCTCCAGCATCGCGACGTCCTGCGGCGTCCAGCGGCGGTGCCGTCCGTCGGAGCGGACCGCGGGTCCCACGCCGTACCTGCGGTCCCAGGACCGCAGGGTGGTGGGTGACACGCCGAGGCGGCGGGCCAGCGCTCCCGTGGTGACGCCCGCGTCGACCGACACGGCGCCCGCTCCCCGCTCCCGATCCGACCGGCTCTCACCCATACGGCCGACTATACGACGCAGAAACGATGCGAGTTGTCGCTTCTGTCCAACGGTTCACACGATGGGGGTGTCGGGGCCCGGAGCAGGAGGTGCCCGGAGCGAGGAGCGTGTCATGAGCGCAGATGCGACCGCCGCACAGCGGTCCGCCGGGCCTGCGGGCCCGGGCACGGACGCCGACCTCGCGCGCGCCATCGTCGAGGGCGACGAGACCGCCCTCGCCACCGTCTACCGGCGCTGGTCGCCCCTGGTCCACACCCTCGCCCGGCGCTCGCTGGGCGACCCGCGCGAGGCGGAGGACGTCACGCAGCAGGTGTTCCTCGCCGCATGGCGGGGCGGCCGGGGCTTTCGCCCGGACCGCGGCACGCTGGCCGGCTGGCTCGTGGGCATCACCCGGCGGAAGATCGCCGACGCCCTGTCCGCACGGACCCGGCGCACCGAGCTGGTGGGCGTGGCCGGTGCCCTGCTGGCCCTGTCCGACGAGGGGCGGGCCCGTCCCGAGGCGGTGCTCGACCGGGTGCTGGTGCGGCACGAGCTGTCCAAGCTGCCCCCGCCCCAGCGCGAGGTTCTGCACCTCGCGTTCTACGAGGACCTCACACAGACGCAGATCGCCCAGCGCACCGGCTGGCCGCTGGGCACGGTCAAGAGCCACGCGCGGCGCGGTCTGCACCAGCTGCGGCGCTGTCTGCCGTCGCCGGCGGAGGTCTGACCACCGGGCCCGTGCGGCGGTTGCCCCGGCCCGTGGTCCCGCGGGCCGGCCGCTCCGCGTCGCGCCGTCCACCGACCCGTCCGGAACTTTCCCGGCCGCGGGGCAATCCGTCGGCCGATCAGCTTCGGATCACCTGCGAATCAACAGCGCGTCCTGGAGGACCACACCGTGAAGGAAGCCGTGGAGATCGGGAGAAACCCGTCTGCGGAGCCGGATCTGCCGGAACTGATGGCCCGGGTCGCCCGGGGCGACCAGCAGGCGTTCGCCTCGCTGTACGACGTCGTGGCGGGCCCCGTCCTCGGCATCGTGCGCCGGGTGCTGCGCGACCGGGCCCAGTCCGAGGAGGTCGCCCAGGAGGTTCTGGTGGAGGCGTGGCGCACGGCCGCCCGCTACCGGCCCGAGCGGGGTTCGGTGATGAACTGGGTCCTCACGCTCGCCCACCAACGGGCCGTGGACCGGGTCCGTTCGGTCGAGGCGTCGGCGGCCCGCGAGCACAAGGCCGCGCTGCTCGACAGGACGCCCGAGTACGACGAGGTGACCGAACAGGTCGAGGCCCGTCTCGAACGGGAACAGGTGCGGCGCTGTCTGCGCACGCTGACCGAGCTCCAGCGCCAGTCGGTGACCTTGGCGTACTACCGCGGGCTGACCTACCGGGAGGTCGCGGAGCTTCTGGCGCTTCCCCTCGGCACGGTCAAGACGCGCCTGCGCGACGGTCTGATCCGACTGCGTGACTGCCTGGGGGTGACGGCGTGACCACGGTTGACCTGCACACACTGACCGGCGCTTATGCCCTGCACGCCCTGGCCGACGACGAGCGCGAGCTGTTCGAGCGGCACGCCGAGGACTGCGAGTCCTGTGCCCTGGAGGTCCGTGAGCTGACGGCCGCCGCCGCGCGGCTGGGCATGGCGGTCACCGAGACGCCTGCTCCGGCGCTCAAGGAGAACGTGATGCGACGCATCACCACGGTCCGGCAGGAGGCGCCGCGGACCGTTGCGGTCGCCACGCCCCGGCGGGTGGCCGGTCGCGGACGCCGGCCCGCGCGGTGGGCGCTCGCCGCCTGCCTGGCCGCCGCGGCCGGACTCGGCGGCACCGCGGTGTGGCAGCACGACCGCGCCGAGGACGCGCGGCAGCAGGCGCGGCAGGCCGAGCGGCGGACGAACGAGGTGGCCGCGGTGCTCGCCGCGCCCGACGCGAAGTCGCGTACGGCGACACTGGCGGACGGGGCGCGCGGCACGGTCGTGGTGTCCGAGAGCCGGGACCAGGCGGTGTTCGTCGCCGCGGGGATGGCGAAGCCGCCGACCGGCAAGGTCTACCAACTGTGGTTCAACGACGCGGGGACCATGCGGTCCGCCGGTCTCATGGACCCGGCGCGTACGACGGAGGCGGTGCTGATGGACGGCTCCGTGGACGAGGCGTCCGGGATGGGGATCACCGTGGAGCCGGCCGGTGGATCGGCCGAGCCCACCTCCGATCCGGTGGCCCTGCTGAACTTCCCCGCCTGAGCGTTCGTCCCCCCGGTTTTCGGGGGAGGGGACGAACGCCGGAAACATGTCGCCCCGCCGGGTCGAACCCGGCGGGGCGACGTGTTTCCGGCGTGGGGGGTCAGCCGCGCCGCTTCGGGGGCAGTGGGAAGAAGCCGCTGGTCCGGGCCACGTACTCGGCGAAGCCGGGACGCTGTGCCATGTGCCGTTCCAGCATGGGCTTGCCGCTGCCCCTGGCGAGCAGGTAGCTCATCACCAGCGGGGACACCGCGGACACGGCCGCCGCGGCGCCGCTGTCACAGGTGAACAGGAACAGGCCCCACCAGACGCAGAAGTCACCGAAGTAGTTGGGGTGGCGGGTCCAGCTCCACAGACCGCGGTCCATGACCTTGCCCTTGTTGGCCGGGTCCCTCTTGAAGCGGGCGAGCTGGGCGTCGCCCACCGCCTCGAAGAACAGGCCGCACGCCCAGAGCGCCACGCCCGCCCAGGCGAATCCCGTCACAGGCCCCGGCACGTACTGCGCCGCCTGGACGGGCAGGGACACCAGCCACACCAGCGCGCCCTGCAGGAGGTACACCATGCGCAGGGCGTAGAGGTCACGGTTGCCGGGGGCCTTGGCGAGCATGGCGTCGTAGCGCGGGTCCTCGCCGTGTCCCCGGCCGCGGCGCGCGATGTGCGCGGCCAGCCGCAGCCCCCACAGCGTGGTGAGGGCGGCGACCAGCACGCGCCGTACGTCGTCGCCCTCGCCGGCGGACGCCGCGAAGGAGACGAGGGCCACCGCGGCGAACCCGATCCCCCAGGCGACGTCCACGATGCGGTGCAGGCCCTTGCGCACGGCGACGGCGAACGTGACCAGCATGACGGCGAACGCGGCGGCGGCCGCGAACCCGAGGTTCTGGGCGAACGCGGCCCAGGGGAAGCCGCTCATCGCTCGTCCGTGCCCGCGTACCAGGTGTGCGGCACGGCGGGCATCCCCGCGGCCCCGCCGGGTGTGGGCCGCACGCTCAGGATCTGGTCGACGCCCATGCGCCGCTCCTCGAAGGCGAGTGCGCCGCCGACCAGGTAGAGCCGCCACACGCGGGCGGTCTCCTCACCGACGAGCCGCACGAAGTCGTCCCACCGCTCCTCCAGTGTGCTGTGCCAGGCGGCGACCGTGCGGACGTAGTGCTCGCGCAGCGATTCCACGGAGCGCACCTCGAGCCCGGCGCCCTCCAGGAGTCCGACGGTCTCCCCCAGTGGCCGCATGTGCATGTCGGGGGCGACGTACGCCTCGATGAACGCGCCGCCGCCGGGGGCGACCGACCCCCGGGACATCTGCTGCACGAGCACCCGCCCCTGGGGGCGGACCAGCCGGCGCAGGGCGGCCGCGAACGCCGGGTACTCGGCGTCGCCGACGTGCTCGCCCATCTCGACCGTGGCGACCGCGTCGTAGGCGCCGCCCTCGATGTCGCGGTAGTCCTGGCACACCACGTCGACGAGGTGCTCCAGCCCGCGCTCGCGCACCTGCTCGCGTACGTGGGCGGCCTGCTCGGCGGCGAGCGTGACGGCGGTGACCTGGGTCTTGTACTCCTCGGCCGCGTACAGGGTGAGGGAACCCCAGCCGCACCCGATGTCGAGGAGCCGGGCTCCCGGCACGAGGGCGAGCTTGCGGCAGATCAGCTCCAGCTTGGCGCGCTGGGCGTCGGCGGGCCCGAAGCCGGGGTCCTCGCTCGTCCAGTAGCCGCTGGAGTAGGCCATGGTCTCGTCGAGGAGGAGGCGGTAGAACGCGTTCGACAGGTCGTAGTGGTGGCTGATGGCGGCCCGGTCGCGGGACCTGCTGTGCAGGCCGCCGCGCAGGCGGGCCTGGGACGCGGGTGTCGGGGGCCGGGGGCCGACGGCTCCGAGTCGCACGGCGGCGCCGACGGCCCGCCCCCGGTCGGTGAGGCCGATCCGGGGCGTTTGCAGGCCGCGTTCGCGGACGGCTCCCCACATCACGCGCAGGGCCTCGGCGAGGTCGCCCTCGACGTCGAGTTCGCGGGTGACATAGGCCTGCGCGAGGCCGAGTTCGCCGGGCTGCCAGAGCAGCCGCCGCAGGGCGCGTCGCGAACGCACCACGACGACGGGGGTGTCGGGCGGTCCGGCCTCGCTGCCGTCCCAGGCGCGCACCCGCAGCGGGAGGGGGCCGCCGAGCGCCTCCTCGGCCAGGGCGGCGAGACGTTGGGCGGCGCCGCGTCGGACGGCGCGGGCGACGGGCGCGGTGCTCATGGGATGGGGACCTCCTTGGTGAACAGGTACTGCTGGACGTCGAGATAGCCGGAGCGGAACCCGGCCTCGGAGTAGGCGAGGTAGAAGGTCCACATACGGCGGAAGGTCTCGTCGAAGCCGAGGGCGGCGACCTTCTCGGCCCGCTCGGTGAACCGCTCGCGCCACAGGCGCAGGGTCTCCGCGTAGTGGGCTCCGAAGGCGTCCCTGCGGGTGGTGCGCAGCGTGGTGTGTTCGCGGGTCACGTCCTCCACGGCTTCCACGGAGGGCAGCAGTCCGCCGGGGAAGATGTACTTCTGGATCCAGGTGAAGGTGTCGCGCGAGGCGCGCATGCGGTCGTGCGGCATGGTGATCGCCTGGAGCGCGACGCGGCCGCCGGGGACGAGCAGGGTGTCGAGTGCGGCGAAGTAGGTGGGCCAGAACTCCTCGCCCACGGCCTCGATCATCTCGACGCTGACCACGGCGTCGTAGGTCCCCACGGCCTCGCGGTAGTCGCACAGTTCGATGTCGACGCGATCGTCGAGTCCGGCCTCGCGGACGCGCTGCCGGGCCAGGTCGCGCTGTTCGCGGGACAGGGTGAGCGAGGTGACGTGGGCTCCGCGTGCGGCGGCCCGGATCGCCAGCTCTCCCCAGCCGGTGCCGATTTCGAGGAGGCGCGTGCCGGGGCCGACCTCGGCGAGGTCCAGCAGCCGGTCGATCTTGCGGTGTTGGGCGGCGGGGAGGAGGTCCCAGGTGGCGGGGAAGCCGCGGAAGAGCGCCGCGGAGTAGCTGAGGGTGTCGTCCAGGAAGAGGGCGAACAGGTCGTTGGACAGGTCGTAGTGGCGGCTGATGTTGTCGCGGGCGCCGGTGGGGGTGTTGCGCTGGATGTCGGGCCGGCGCAGCGCCCAGAGTCCCCGCAGTTTCTGGAGGGGGGCGGGGATCAGTCCGGCCGCGTTCCCGGCGAGGACGGTGAGCGCGGCGACCAGGTCGGGCGCGTCCCACTCCCCCGCCATGTAGGACTCGCCGAAACCGATGAGCCCCGTGGTGCCGATGCGGGCGTGGAAGGCGGCCGGGTCATGGATGTCGATGACCGGGCCGCCGAGGCCGACGCGGGTTCCGTCGGCGAACCGGGCCTGCAGGGGCAGGCGTTCGAGTGCTCGGCGCAGGACGGCTCGAGTGACGGCGGTGCGGGCGCGGGAGGCGTCCGGTCGCGTCATCACGTCCGGCCGGCCGACCGGGTCGGTGTCCTGTCGTGGTGTCTCGACGGGGCAGGACTCGGCTGTCCTCATTTCACGTTCTCCTGGGTTCGACGTGGGGTGCGGGGCTGCACGGGCAGTCCCCGCAGATACAGGCGGACGCCGTGCAGCCGGATGGCGGCGGACACGGCGACGGTGGACCAGGGGTGGCGCAGCGCCTGACGCAGCAGCGCGCCGACGGTGGCCGTCCGGCGCGTTCCGCGTACGGTCGCGGTGAAGGGACGGGTTCCCGCGCGTTCCAGATGTACCGCCAGGTTCAGCCGGCTGTCGGGCTCGGGCAGCCGCATCCGGTACGCGCCGTCGACGGGGAAGAACGGCGAGACGTAGAACTCCTTGCGGGTCCGCGCGGTGTTGTCGGCGTCGGGATGGAGCAGATAGGTGTGCCGTTCGCCGTACGTGTTGTGCACCTCGGCGACGACACAGCGCTGTGTGCCGTCGGGGTCGTGGCACCAGTACACGGTCAGGGGATTGAAGACGTGGCCGAGGACGCGGGCGTGGGCGAGCATCAGCACCTCGCCGCCGCGCAGGTCGATGCCGTGCGACGCGAGGTACCGGTCCAGGCCGGCGCGGATGGTCGGCTGGTCGCCGTCGAAGTGGTCGCGGGCGTCGAACCGGGCCAACGGACGGAGCAGGTAGGGCAGTTCGGGAGGGCTGTCCGGGTCCGTCAGCCACATGTACGTGCGGTGCCGCAGGGCGTACCGGCTGGGCGCGGTCCGTACGTGGGCGACCGTGCAGGGGTAGAGGGCGGGGGCCGCGGTCACCAGGTCACCCCGAGCGCGGCGGCGGCCTCGACACCGGAGCGGCAGCCGTCCTCGTGGAAGCCCCAGCCGTGGTACGCGCCGGCGTAGGCGGTCACCGGGTCGTTGAGGGCGGGGAGTTGTCGCTGTGCGGCGACCGACTCGGGGGTGTACACGGGGTGTTCGTACTCCATGCGTGCCAGCACCCGGGTCGGGTCGACGCGGTCGCCGCCACCCAGGGTGACGACGTACGTCTCGGGTGCGTCGAGCCGCTGGAGGCGGTTCATGTCGTAGCTCACCCGGACCCGGTCCGCGCCCGCGTCGCAGTCCGGCATCAGGTAGTTCCAGGAGGCGCGTGCTCCGCGGGCGCGTGGCAGCAGTGTCGTGTCGGTGTGCAGGAGAGTGGCGTTGCGCGAGTAGCGGAACGCGCCGAGCACCTCGCGCTCCTTACCGCTGGGGTCGGCGAGCAGTCGCAGTGCCTGGTCGGGGTGGACGGCGATCACCACGGAGTCGTACGAGGCGGTGGTGCCGTCCTCGGTGGTGATGTCCACTCCGTCGCTGTGCCGGCGGACGGCCCGGACGGGGGCGGAGGTGTGCACGGCGTCGAGCTGCTTGGCGAGTCGGTCGACGTAGGAGCGGGAGCCGCCGGTCACCGTGCGCCAGACCGGTGAGTCGCTTACGGACAGCATGCCGTGGTGGTCCATGAAGCGGAACAGGTAGGCGGCGGGATAGCGGCGGGCGGTGGCGGCGTCGCAGGACCAGACCGCGGAGACGAGCGGGGTCATGAAGTGCCGGGTGAAGTAGGCGGAGAAGCGCTGCCGGACCAGGAAGTCGCCGAGAGTGAGGGTGTCCTCGCCGTCCTCGGTGCCCTCGGCGAGGAGGCGGCGGGCGGCCCGGTGGAAGGCCGGTACCTCCGTGAGCATGCGCAGGTACGGGCCGCGCAGCGCGTTGCCGGGCCGGGGGAAGAGACCTGCGGGGCCGCGGGCGCCCGCGTATTCGAGGCCGCATCCCTCGCACCGTACGGACATGCTCATCTCGGACTCCTGGGTGGCGACGCCCAGTTCGGCGAACAGCCGCAGGAGGTTGGGATAGGTGCGGTGGTTGTGCACGATGAAGCCCGAGTCGACGCGGTGCACCCGTCCGTCGGAGGAGGCGAGGTCGTGGGTGTGCGCGTGGCCGCCGAGCCGGTCGTCCGCCTCGTAGACCGCCACGGACCGCGTCCGGCTGAGCACGTGCGCGGCGGTGAGGCCGGCCACTCCCCCGCCGATCACGGCCGTGCGTCCCGTCCCCCGCCGTCCGGCGGGCCCCGCGTCGCCGTCCGAAGCGTCTGCGGACCTGTGCATCGTCGTTTCCTCCCGCCCGGCTCCTCGTCAGAGCTCTCGGTGGTATTCCGAAGCTGGGCCCTCTACGGATTGCCTTGGGCGCGATCTTCCTCAAATCGGGTGAGCGGACCCCGGAAGGCGGTACGGGAGGGCGTCGGAGCGGGGTAGGGAGGTACGCCCGCGGGGGCGGTCGCGGCATGGCCCGGGGCGGCTGATCCACTCGCGTGTGGGCCGCCCCGGTGCCGTGTCAGGCGGTGTACCGGGCCAGCTCCCAGGGGTCGTGCGCGCTGAAGACCTCGACCTCGTCGCCGTGCAGGCGGACGAGTTCCCGCAGCCGGGCGTGATTGCCGAGCCGCAGGGGCCGGTCCACCTCGGTGAGCTGCTGGAGGAGGTCCGTCCCGGGGTGGCCCTCCGGATGGTCGGGGTCGATCTCGCGATGGAAGTAGTAGGCGTCCCCGCAGTGCAGGAGCCGGCGCCCGCCGTCCTGGACGGCTATCGCGCTGTGGCCGTGTGTGTGCCCGCCGAGCGGGACGAGCAGGATCTCGGCGTCCATGCCCTCCAGCGGGCGGACCGCGTCGAACCCGAACCAGGGGTCTCCCGCGGACCCCGCGTACGTGACCCAGTGCGGGCGGTGGGCCCACTGGGCCGGGCGGTAGCGGACGCGGTCCTCGGGGTGGGGCCCGGGGGCCGCCATCGCCGCGCGGTGCTCCGCCTCGTTCAGGTGGACCTTGGCCCAGGGGAAGTCGGGGAGTCCGCCGGCGTGGTCGAGGTCGAGATGGCTGAGCACGATGTGCCGCACGCCCTCGGGCCGGAAGCCCAGGGCGGTGACCTGGTGGAGGGCGGTCTCCGCGAGGTCCAGGACCGGCTGGGCGCGGGCGAGGAAGTCGGCTCCGAGGTTCTCCTCGGGGCGCGCCACGTCGGCCGTGCCGATCCCGCTCTCGACGAGGACGAGCCCGTCGCGGTCGGTCTCGACCAGCAGGCAGTGGCAGACGGCGGGCAGGCTTCCCTCCTCGCTGTCGATCGTGCGCAGGGAACCGCAGTTGAGATGGTGGATCTTCACGATGAGTCCCTTCAGGGGTCGCGGATGCCGTCGGCGGAGCGGTGCGGGAGGCGGGACGGGGCTCGGCACGGGAGCCGGGCGACGAGGCGGGCGAGCCGGCCCGATCCGCTCCGGCCTGGATAGCGAACGCTCGTAAGCTAAAAGCGAACGGTCGTGAGGTTAAGCTGTCCGCATGAGCCCGCGCAAGTCCGTCGCCGAAACCGCCGCCACCCGCGACCGGATCCTCGGGAGCGCGTTGGCCCTGGCCTCGACCGAGGGCCTCGAAGGCCTCACGATCGGACGCCTCGCCATCGGCCTGGGCATGAGCAAGGCGGGCGTGATCGGCCACTTCGGCAGCAAGGAGGCGCTCCAGCTCGCCACACTGGACGCGGCCGTCGAGCGGTTCCGGCTGCGGGTGCCGGGGCGGGCCGTCGGCGCGCGGCCCGGAACGGAGCGGCTGGCGCGCGCCTTCGACGAGTGGATCTCGTACATGGCCGAGGACGAGGGGCACGGGGGCTGCTTCCTCACCTCGGTGGCGAGCGAGTTCGACGGCCGCCCCGGGCCGGTCAGGGACGCGGTCCTCGACGCGCTGACCGCATGGACCGCGTATGTCACCGCGGAACTGGACACCGCGATCGGCACCGGACAGCTCCCCGAGCGCACCGATGTGGAGCAGCTCGTCTTCGAACTGGGCGGCGTGATCCTGGCGGCCGACCAGGCGATCCAGCTCCACCGCGACCCCCAGGCGCCGACGCGGGCACGCCGCGCGATCGCCCGCCTGCTCATCGCCTTCTGACGCGGGCGCGCGTCGAATCGGTCCGGTCGGCGAACGTCACGGACGTGGGCCCGGTCTTCATTCAAAGCCGACATCTCTACACATAAGGGAGAAATAAGAGCAGACTGAAGGGAGGCGGTCCTGACCGCACCCCCTTCGGGCGCGGTCCGGCCGTGGAGATCGGATCGGACCAGATCGGAGGAGACGAGTCATGGCCAACGTCTCGCATCACACGGGAGACATCACCGGCCACCCCGACGCATCGGAGATGCGTGCCCGGTACGACCGCGTGATGGGGGGCCGCGACGTCGCGCTGGTGGACGGGCCGGTGTTCCTGCTCGGCCTGTACTGCGCCGTGTCGCCGTGGATCCTGCACTACACGTCGAGCCAGTCCGCACTGGCGACCCACAACCTGATCATGGGCATCGCGATAGCGCTGCTGGCCCTCGGGTTCACCGTCACTCCGGAGCGGATGTACGGCCTCAGCTGGGCGATCTGCGCGATGGGCGCGTGGATGATCATCTCGCCGTGGATCGTCGGCACCAGCCCGGACACCGGAGTGGTGGTCAACAGCATCATCATCGGCGCGCTCGCCGTGGCTCTAGGAGCGGTGTGCGCGCTGACGGCGACCAGAGGCGCCCGGAGGTAGCGCCCGTCAGGTGGCGCGACGGAACAGCGAAGGGAAGGTCCGGCCGGCCCGCCGGGAACGCGGGCCGGCCGTCTCGCCGGAACCCGGCCGCCGTCCCCGCCGGGGCTCCAAGCGCGCCCGGCCGGGAAAGCGGCCGGGTTCCGGCCGGCCTCAGCGGCTCGGCATGAGCCACGGTTCCTGCGGGAGCGGACTGCCGGTCTCCAGCAGGGACTTCAGGTTGGACAGGACCGCCGCCCAGCCGGAGGCCGCCTCGCGTCGCGCGTCCTCGTCCGGCAGGTCCTCATGGGTCAACGTCAGCCGGACGATGTCGGCGTACGGCTCGACGGCGAAGGTGACACGGCTGTACGCGTCCTCGTCGCCCTCGCCGGCGGGAGCGGCCCAGGTGGTGACCAGCCGGGTCGGCCGCTCGCTCTCCACGACCGTGCCGACCACGTCGGCGACGCCGGAACCGTCCGTGCGCCGGTGCTCCCAGCGCGAGCCGGGCCGCCAGTCCGGGGAGATGTTGCTGTGGCCCCAGTAGGCCGCGGTGAGGTCGGCGTCGGTGAGCGCGTCCCAGACCTTCTCGGGGGCGCTCCGGATGTAGGTGACGTACTCGAACTCCGGCTTGTCGTTCATGGCTTCCTCGGCTCGTTCCTTGAGGGCGGTCGGCACACGCGGCGGCGGGCGCTCGAACCTGTCGATCGACCGCTCCCGCGTCTCGTGGAGCGCCGGCGGGTCTCGGTGGTCGAACCGGGGCGGTCCGTACGCGGTCAGTTGACGCCTCGGTCGCGTCCCTCCCAGTACGGCCGGCGCAGCTTGTACTTCTGGAGTTTGCCGGTGGCGGTCCGCGCCAGCTGGTCCCGGAATTCGACCGAGGTCGGCGCCTTGAAACCGGCGAGGCGCTCCTTGCAGTACTGGATCAGTTCGTCCTCGGTCGCCTCCGCGTCGGGCGCGAGCACCACCAGGGCCATGACGGTCTCGCCCCACTTCTCGTGGGGTACGCCGATCACCGCGACCTCGGCGACGGCGGGATGGCTGAAGAGCGTGTCCTCCACCTCGATGGAGGAGACGTTCTCACCACCGGTGATGATCACGTCCTTCTTGCGGTCGCTGATCGTCAGATAGCCGTCCTCGCCGATCGATCCGCCGTCGCCGGTGTGGAACCAGCCGTCGGCCAGGGCCCGTTCGGTCTCCTCGGGCTGCTCCCAGTAGCCCTCCAGGACCACGTTGGAGCGTGCGAGGATCTCGTCGTCGGCGGAGGTGCGCAGGGTGACGCCCAGGGCCGGGGCGCCGGCGCGAACCAGCTTCTCCGCCCGGGCCTGCGGGGCGAGTTCGTCCCACTCGGACCGCGCGCGGTTGACGGTGAGCAGCGGCGAGGTCTCGGTGAGGCCGTAGATCTGGATGAACTCCCAGCCCAGTTCGGACTCGACGCGCGCGACGGTCTTCGTGGGCGGCGGGGCACCGGCGACGATGATGCGGACCCGGTCACGGCCGGGGATCTCGCCCTCCCAGGAACCGGCGGCGGCCAGCACGGCGTTGACGACGGCGGGCGCGGCGCACATCACGGTCACGCCGTGCTCGGCCACCCGGCGCAGGATCTCCGTCCCGTCGACCTTCCGCAGGACGATCTGGGGAACGCCCAGGCCCGCCATGCCGAACGGCATCCCCCACCCGTTCGCGTGGAACATCGGAAGGGTGTGCAGGTACACGTCGCGGTCGGTGACGCCCGCGTGCAGGGCGAAGGTCGTGGCGTTGATCCAGATGTTGCGGTGGGTGATCTGGACGCCTTTGGGCCGTGCGGTCGTGCCGCTGGTGTAGTTGATCGTCGCGGTGGCGTTCTCGTCGGCGTCCCAGGGGGCCGGTTCCGTGTCGAAGCGGTACAGCTCGGCGTCCGCCGCGGCGCCGAGGGTGAACCGGTGCTTGCAGGCGACGCCCTCGAAACGGTCGGCGAGTTCGGGGTCGACGAGCAGGACGCTCGCCCCCGAGTGCTCGACGACGTAGCTCGCCTCGTCCGCCGTCAGACGGAAGTTGACCGGCACGAGTACCCGGCCGTGGCCGCTGACGCCGAAGAACGAGGTGAGCAGCCGGGCGCTGTTGGGCGAGACGACGGCGACCCGCGCGCCATGCGGGACCCCCAGGGCGTCGAGCCCGGCGGCCTGGGCTCTGGCCAGCTCCCCGACGCGCCGGTACGTCAGGCCCTCCCAGGCCTCGGCGGGCTGGTCGGGTTCGTCGACGACGCCGACACGGTCGCCGTACACGGTGACGGCGCGGTCCAGGAAATCACGGGCCCCCAAAGGGACGAACATCAAGGCCTCCCGACGATCCGAACAAGTCCAGGGTCCATCCTGGCCATGCCTCAGCGCATCCGGACAGCCCCCGGTCGGGGTGGCGTGCCCCACGAGGCGCTCTTGGCCGCCGTCCGCCCGACGCGTAAGGATCGTCCGATGAACAGCCGACCGACGTTCCACTTCCCCGGGCCGCTGCGCATCGACGGACTGGGGCTGCTCCTGCGGGAGTGGTCCGACGACGACGTGGCGGATCTCGTCGCCCTCTACGACGATCCCGAAATCGACCGGTGGACTCCGGTCGCCTCACCGTTCGACACGGCGGCGGCGCTCGCCTACCTCGCGGCCGCCGAGCAGAAGAGCGCCGAGGGGCGGGCGGTACAACTGGCCATCACCACGGACGGTGGGCTGCCCCGGGGGGAGATCCTGCTGTTCCCCGGTTCGGGCGACGAGCGCGATGTCGAGCTCGCGTACGGAGTGGGGGCGGCCCACCGCGGCCGTGGCCTCGCGACCCGCGCGGTCCGGCTCGCCGTGGACTTCGCGCGCCGGCACGTCGGCGGGCGACGCGTCGTGCTGTGCATCGAGGACGGGAACGCCGCGAGCGAAGGGGTCGCCAGGTCGGCGGGTTTCTTCCTGGCCGACGACGACCCGGTGGTCCGTACGGCGAAGGGCCGCGACGTCGTCCTGCGGACCTGGAGCCGTTCCGCGGACGGCGAGGGGCCGTACGGGTGACGGCCCGGGCGAACAGCGGCTCCGGCACGCTCAGGTCCGCACCGGGTGCCGGGCCGGCCGCGGGCCGCGGCCCCGGCACCCAGGTGTTCGCGCCGGGCCGGCCCTGCCCGTACGCGGTCGCCTCCGACCGGGCGGCTCCGGAACCGCGCGTACCGAGGCCGCCGGCACAGGCCGGACGCCCCCGGTGTCCGTCGTCCGGAGGCGTCCGCGCCGTCACGCGCCGGCGGGCTCCGTCTCCGGGGCGGGTGCCGTCAGGTACTCCTCGCTGATCTCCCTCGGGCCGAACGGCCACACCTTCTCCAGGCGTGCCCAGACGACGAAGGCGACCAGGCCGAGGAGGAGCCAGGCCAGCGACCACTCGATGGGGTGGCGGCCCGGGGAGTTCTTGTCGGCGTAGCCGTAGATGGTGAGCCAGCCGACGAGGGCCAAGAGGCTCGGTACCGGGTAGAGCCACATCCGGTACGGGCGCCGCAGTCCCGGCTGCCGCCTGCGCAGCACCGACAGGGCGACGATCTGGGCGAGGGCCTGGACGATCACCATGACGGTGGTCAGCAGCTGGATCAGGGTGGCGAGGTCGGTGTGGCGGCCGATGAGGAACCCGATCGCGGTGATCACGCCCATGGTGGCCAGGCCGAGCATCGGGAAGCGGTGCTTCGGGTGCAGCTTCGCGTAGGGGCGGAAGAAGACGCGGTCGCGGGCGGCGTCGTAGGGCACGCGCGAGCCGCCCAGCAGCCCCGTGAAGACCGAGGCGAACGCGGTGATCAGGATGAGGACCGTGACCGTGTCCGCCGCACCCTTGCCCCAGGTCTCCTCCAGCACGGCCGAGGCCACGGAGGTGGAGGCGATGTCGCCGGGGTCGGTCATCCGGTGCCAGTCGACGACTCCGAGGGTGCCGATCTGGAGCAGCAGGTAGATCGCCATGATGCCGAGGATCGAGTAGATGACCGAACGGGGCAGGGTGCGGCCGGGGTCCTTGATCTCGGCGCCCATGTAGGCGGTGGTGTTGTAGCCGAGGTAGTCGTAGATGCCGATGGTCAGTCCCGCGGCGAAGCCGATCCAGAAGTGGCTGCCCGACAGGTCGAAGGCGTGCGCCGGGTAGGTGAACGCCAGGTGGGCGCTGAAGTGCGTGGCCGCGGCGATGATCACCAGGAGGACGGAGGTGATCATCACGGCCCACATGACGGCGGTGATCCGGGCGATGTGCTCGATCCCGCGCCACAGCAGGAGGACGACGAGGAGGATGACGGCGAGCCCGACGAGGTCGCCGGTGGTGCGCCCCATGCCGGGGGCCAGGTAGCCCAGGTACTGGACGAATCCGACCACCCCGGTGGACATGATCAACGGGATGAAGAGCATCGCCGTCCACACGAACAGGAACGGCATGAGGCGTCCCGTGCGGTACTGGAAGGCCTGGCGCAGATAGACGTAACTGCCGCCGGAGCCGGGCATGGAGGCGCCGAGTTCGGCCCAGATGAGTCCGTCGGCGAGCGCGAGCACGGCGCCCGCGACGAAGCCGATGACCGCCTGCGGGCCGCCGAACGCGGCGACCATGAGCGGGATCGTCACGAACGGCCCGATGCCGCACATCTGGCTCATGTTGATGGCGGTGGCCTGGAACAGGCCGACGCGGCGGACGAATCCGCCGTCGGGTGGCGGGCTACCGGACATGGGTCCTCCTCGGGACACGGCACGGCGAGCGGTACGGGGTGACGGCCCGCCTGGACGACGGCCGCCCGGGCGGATCGGGCGCGACGGGTGACCGGCCGGCGTGCGATCGCCCTCCACTCGGCGAGGGCGAACGCGAACGTCGACCGGCCGATAAAGTTAAGGAGCCTTACTAGATGCGTCAAGGGGGTGTCATGAATGCGTGAGAATGGTGCGATGCCCGCCAGCGAAGCCGCAGAGCAGCGAGAACCGACCTGGAACCGCAAGCGGCTGCGCAGCACCAACGAACGCCTGCTCCTCGACCGGCTGCGCACCGGCGGGGCCGCCTCCCGGGCCCAGCTCGCCCGGGAGACCGGCCTGTCCAAACCCACGGTCTCCAGCGCGCTCGCCGCCCTGGAGGAGGCGGGGCTCGTCCACGAGGTCGGCACCCACGCGCCGGAGCGCGGCCGGGTGGCCGTCCTGTACGCGCCCGACCCCGCGGCCGGCTACGCCCTCGGCATCGACATCGGCCGCAGTTGGCTGCGTCTCGCGGTCGCCGACCTCGACGGCTCGGTGGTCGCCCGCGCCGATGTCCGCAACCGCGCCCGCACCTCGGGGGCGATGGCCGACCTGGTGGTCGCCACGGCCCGTCAGGTCGTCACGGACTCCGGTGCGCGGGACGTGGCCCACGCGGTGGTCGGCACGCCGGGCGTGTACGACGGGGAACAGGGCCGCGTCCGGTACGCGATGCACCTTCCCGGCTGGGGTCGGGCGGGCCTCTTCGACCGGATGCGCGACGAGTTGGGCATCCCGCTGGAGGTGCACAACGACGCCAACCTCGCGGCGCTCGGCGAGTACACCTACGGGGTCGGGGCGGGCAGCCGGCTCTTCGCGTACATCATGATCGGCACGGGTCTCGGCATGGGGATCGTGAGCGAGGGGCGGCTGTTCACGGGGGCGCACGGCGGGGCCGGCGAGATCGGCTTCCTGCCCTGGCCGGGGCGGCACAAGCCCGGGACGCTGGAGGACGCGGTGTCCGGGGTGGCCGTGGTCGAGGCGGCACGGCATTTCGGCATGACCGGGCACCTCACCGCGAAGGCGGTCTTCGACGCGGCGCGCGAGGGACACCCGGCCGCGGTGGAGGCGGTACGGCTCGAAGGCGAGCGGATCGCGCACACGGTGGCCGCCGCCGCGGCGGTGCTCGACCCCGACCTGGTGGTGCTCGGCGGCGGCGTCGGCCACAGCGTCGACCTGCTGCTCGCGCCCGTCAGCGAGACCCTGCGCACCCTCACGCCGCTGCGCCCGAGGCTCGTGCCGGGCCGGCTGGGCGAGGACGCGGTCCTGCTCGGCGCGGTGGCCACGGCACTGGGCACGGCTCGCGACGTGGTGTTCGAACGCCGCTCGGCTCCCTGAGAGACGCGGCCGGCGCGGAGGACCGGGCGGCGATCGGCGCTGGGGGCGGGCCCGATGCCGGACCCGCTCCCAGGATGTACCGGTGTGCGCTCAGCTCACGCTGAGCGCCGTGTCGTCGAGGACGAACGACGTCTGCAGGGTGGAGCCCTCCGTACCGGTGAACCTGACGCCGACCGACTGTCCGGCGTACGTGGTACCGAGGTTGAAGGTCCGCTGCGTGAAGCCCGAGGCGGCGGTCAGGTTCGAGTACGTGGCGAGGGTCGCCAGCACGGTGCCGGAGCTGTTGACGACCTGGGCCTTGAGGGTGTCGTACGCGGTGCTCGTGGTCGTCTCGGCCGTGTCGACGTGGAGGTAGAAGCTCAGGGTCGCGGAGCAGCCCGAGGGGATCGTGACCGACTGGGAGAGCGTGTCGGTGTTGGCCGAGCCGTAGCCGTTCAGCCAGGCCTTGTACGAACCGGTACGGGCCGCCTCGCCGGAGTCGTCGGTGATCACGCCGCTGGTCGCGGTCCAGGACGTCGCGCCGGACTCGAACCCCTGGTTGGCGAGCAGTTGGGCGGCCGTGCAGGTCCCGCCGCCTCCACCGCCACCGCCGCTGCTGGTGCCGACGAGCCAGTCGGTGGCGTTGAGGGCGAGTGCGGCGTTGGTGGCGCCCGTGTCGTTCCAGCCGTCGTAGAGCGTGTTGCCGGACTGGCCGGTGCCGTCGTCGATCGGTGAACTGTCGCCCCAGAAGGCGACCTTGCCGCTGCCGAAGGTGCTGGTCGCGAAGAACGCGCCGGTGTTCCCGGAGTAACCGGTGCGGTACAGCAGGCCCTTGACGGCCGCGTTGTCGGCGGGCTTGAGGGTGACCGTCGTCCCGCTCGCGATGAGGCTCTTGGTGACGGTGCCGTGCGCGCCGTGCAGGATCGCGTCGGTGCTGTCGCCGACCGCGGCGGGGTAGTCCGAGCCGATGCTCAGCGAGTCGATGGAGAAGCCGAACGGATCGGTGCTGTCGACGCTGTTGTTGCTCATCAGGTCGTTGAGGACCTCGACCGCGTCGTATCCGTCGTTGTTGCGGTCGGCGCCGGTGTGGTCGGAGATCATGAACAGGCCGCCGCCGTTCTTGACGAACGTCATGATGGCGGTCTTCTCGGCGGTGGTGAAGAGCGTGTTGGGCTCAGGCAGGACCAGTTCGTCGAAGTTCGACAGGTCGGTCGCGGCCGTGCCGCCGTGGGTGAGGCTCGATCCCGAAGGCAGCGTCTTGAGGCTGTAGTCGCCCGTCTTCTGCAGGGCGACGCCCCACGAGGACAGAGCCCCGGTCCAGTCGGTCTCGGCGGACGGGGTCGAGTCCTGGCCGAGGGGGTCGGGCTGGCTGGTGGAGATGATCCAGTCGGCGTTGCCCGCGGTCTCGGCGTGGCCGTTGTCGAACAGGACGCGGTGGGGGGTGGCCGCGTGGGCGGGGGTGACGGTCGCCGCCTGGACGGCGGCGCCCGTGACGAGCAGTCCGAACACGGCGAGTGCCGTGGTGATGCGGGGGGATCTTCCGAGTCCGAGCATCCTGCAAACCTCCGTCGGGGTGGGGAGAGGCCGTGCGGGCGCCAAGTCTGCGCGCGTAGAACGGTAGTTGACCGTCCCCGGCACGGCAGGCGTTTGAACGGTACATGACCAAACCATGGGCCGCCGGGAGCATCGGCCGCTCTGTGACACGGCGACCGGCCCCGAGCGGACTGGCTCCCGCCCGCAGAGGGCAGACACATAACGGCGAGAGACCGACCTGGAGGGGCGGAGATGGAGATCTCAGGCATCATCAGCGCCATCGTCATCGGCATCATCATCGGCATACTGGGCCGGCTCGTCGTGCCGGGCCGCCAGCGCATCGGCATCCTGCTGACGATCGTGGTCGGCATCGTGGCCGCGTTCATCGGATCGGGCGTGGCCGCCGCGTTCGGCGTGGCCGACACCAAGGGTGTCGACTGGATCGAGTGGCTCATCCAGATCGGCCTCGCGGCCGTGGGCGTCGCGGCCCTGGACCGGACGAGGGCGCGCCGCTGAGCAGGCGCCACCGACACGACGGGAGTCCGCACGAGCGGTCCCGGCGGCCGTTCGCCGGTCCGCCTGGACCGCTCGTGCGGGCTCCCGTCAATTCCGTTGCGGAGCGCTCTCCCGTGCGGCTACGTTCTGCGGGCTTCCCACCCGCACGCCCGACACCCCGGAGCGACCTTGCCGCCACGCATCACCCCGCTGACCGATCCCGAGCCCGCGGCGTCGAGCCGGCGCCTGGCCTGGCTGGCCTCGGACGCCGAAGGAGCGCCGCTGGGTTCGGCGTTCGTCCGGCTGTTCACCGACGAGGGCCGGCATCACCTCGCCGAGCTGGAGATCGCCGTGCACCGCGCCGAGCGGCGCCACGGCGTGGGCGGTGCCCTCCTGGACGCCGCGACGGCGGCGGCGCGGGCCGACGGACGGCGGTCACTGGTCGCCCAGGCCACGACCGGCTCCCCCGGTGACCTGTTCCTCGCCGCACGGGGCTTCAGCCAGGTGCTGGCACTGACCTACGCGCGGCTCCCGCTGCCGGACCTCGACCTCGCACAGATCTACGGGATCGCCGAACGCCCGCATCCGGGCTACGAGTTGACGCACTGGGACGGTGTGGTCCCGTCGGCGCTCGCGGCCGGCTTCGCCCTGTCGCGGCGGGCCATGGACGACATGCCGATGGAGGAGACCGACCACGGGACCGTCGTCTGGGACGTGGACCGGGTCGTGGCCGTGGCCGAGGTCGTCCTCAAGCGCGGCGAGGCCCTGCACACGGTGGCCGTGCTGGACCGCTCGGACGGTTCGGTCGTCGGGTTCTCGGAGCTCGTGGTGCCCGGCGACGGCCGGGGCGACGCGCAGCACTACGGGACGGGCGTGCTGCCCGAGCACCGGGGCCACGGGCTCGGCCTGTGGATGAAGGCGGAGTCGATCCGGCTGGCCCGTGAGCGGTATCCGGAACTGACGGGCCTGCTCACGGACACGGCCGACAGCAACGCACCGATGCTCGCGATCAACGACGCCCTGGGCTACCGGCCGACGCACCGGGCCGTGGAGTACCAGCGGGTTCTGTGACGTGCTCCCCGGGCGGGACGCGTGAGCCACCCGGGGCCGGGCCCCCTGACATGCCGTGACGCCCCGCCCGGCCCGAGCGGCCCGGCCCCTGCTCAGACCGCCGCCCTGAGTGCGGCGAGGCCGTCCCGGCTCGACGCGTGCAGGGGCGTCCAGCCCAGCTCACGCTCAGCCTTCGCCGAGGTGGCGCGCAGCGCCGTCCGCATCATCACGTGCGCGTACGACAGTGGCCGCATCGTCCACAGCGGTACGGTCATCGGCCTCGGCAGGCCGAACTCCAGGGCCGCGGCGCGGACATGGGCGGCGAAACCGAGCGGGGTGCGGTCGGTGACGTTGTACGCCTCCCCGGGGCGGCCGCGGTCCATCGCGGCGGCCACCGCTCGTGCCGCGTCGGCCAGGTCGACCCACGGCAGCACCCGGCCGTGGTCGTCGGCCACGGGGAGCTGCCGCCGGCGCAGCATGGGCAGCAGGGCGTCCGTGCCTCCGGCGCCGTAGAACAGGCCGAAGCGGAGGGCGATCCCCTCCATGTCCGTGGCGCCAAAGGTGAGTTGCTCCTTGATGCGCATGGCGGCGATGTGCTGCTCCAGCGCGGGTGTGGTTCCTGGAGGGCCGTAGGGATCGTCCTCGGTGAGGACGTGGTCGCCGTGATCGCCGTATCCGTAGCCGAAGACCATCGACTCGGCGATGATCCGGCGGGCGCCGGTGGCTCGGGCGGCCTCGACGAGGTGGGCGGTGCCGTCGACGCGCAGGGCGTCGGTGGCTCGCATGTCCCGGTGGCGCAGAGGCGCCTTGCTCAGGGCTGTCGCGGCCAGGAACACGGTGTCGTAGTGCCGGCCGTCGACGGCGCGCAGCGTCGCCTCGCGGTCCAGGACGTCGGCGCGGACCTCGTTGGCCGGGCCCCGGCCGAGGCCGGTGACCGTGTGGCCCGCCTCGGTCAGTGCGCGGGTGATGTGCCGGCCGAGGACGCCGCTCGCGCCGGCCAGGAGGATGTTCTGGTGCGTGGTCATGCCGATGCGACGGACCGTGGGGGCCGGAATGTGACATCGGCGCCTGCCGCACCGGCACCGCGACGGGCGTCACCCCTCGTGGACGTACGGTGTCGTCGTGGTGAGCGGCTGGAAGCCGAGTCGGGCGAGAACGGGGCGGCTCTGGCTGGAGGCGTCGACCTGGACGTAGCGGTAGCCCCGGTCCGCCGCGACGCGGGCGCGATGGGCGACCAGGGCGCGGTAGATGCCGCGGCCGCGCCAGGCCTCGACGGTGCCGCCGCCCCACAGTCCGGCGAACCGCGCTCCGGGCAGGAGTTCCATGCGGGCCGCGCTGACCGGGACGTCGCCGGCCAGGGCCACGACGGCGACCACGGTGTCCGCGTCGCCGGTGAGCTGCGCGAGCAGCTGGTGACGCAGGCGGGTGCTGTCCGTTCCGAAGGCCTGCTGGTGGACCTCGGCCACGAGGTCCACTCCGGCGCGGTCGGTGACGGGCAACAGACGGACGCCCTCCGGTGGTTCGGCGTCGAGGGTCAGATCGCCCAGCTCGGCGATCATCAGTGTCTCCTCGGGCTGGGCGGTGAAGCCCGCTCCCTGCAGCCGCCGGCCGAGGTCCTCGGGACGATCGTGTCCGTACAGCTTCCACTCGAACTCCCGGCCGAGGCCGGTGAAGTGGCGTATCTGTTCGGCGACGGCCTCGTCGGCGTTCGTGCCGTCGAGGTCGGACCAGATCACCCCGTTCCATCCGCCCTCGGCCCCGACCTGGCGCACCACACGCCCGGCGCGTTCGATCCGGGCGCCCGGCGCGTCGGGGCGTGCCGACTCCCGCATGTCCCGGTCGAACAGGGCAAGTACCGCTACGTGATCCATGGGCTCACTCCAGCACCCCGGGACCTCCGGGGCAACGGAGATTGCGGGCCGCGGGCCCTGGCGGAGTGCCCGGCACCCGCCGCGCGGCCCGGGCCGGGGACGCCGACGCCCGGGCGGACCCCTCGTCGGGTTCCGCCCGGGCGCCCCCTCGAGTGCGCCGGGATCAGCGGGTGACGGTCAGTTCCTGGTGCGGTGCGGTGCTCGGCGGTGTCGTCCTGACGCGGCGCAGGCCGGTCAGGCTGACGAACACCAGGGAGAAGACCCCGGCGGCTGCGAACGCGGTGAAGCCGGCCGTGGTCGAGCCGGTGGCGAGGAGCTGCCCGCCGAGCCAGGGACCGAAGACGGCGCCGAAGCGGCCCATGCCCGAGGTCCAGCCGACCGCGGTGGCGCGGTTGTCGTCCTCGGAGCGGTGCGCCACCGTCGCGTAGATCATCGCCTGTGCGCTGAAGAGGAACAGGCCGGTCAGGAAGACGACGGTGTAGGTGAGGGGCAGCGGCATCTTGACGCTCAGCGAGTAGATGCCGACGGCCGTCGCGCCGAACCAGATGGCGGAGATGAGCGAGCCGCCGAACCGGTCGGTGAGCCGGCCGCCGATCAGCATGCCGACGATGCCGCCGAGGTTGATGACGATGACGAAGCCGATGGAGGAGCCGAGGTTGTAGCCGTTGGCCTTCATCAGCGAGGGCAGCCACTGGGAGACGCCGTAGACGAGGAGGAGGCCGCCGAAGGAGGCGAGCCAGAAGAACAGGGTCTCGACCCACTGGCCGCCGCGGAAGAGGGCGGCGAGGGCGCTGAAGCGGTCGGCCGTGGCCCGGCGTTCCGTGTCGCGGGCGGCGAGGTCGACGCCGTAGCGGTCGGCGAGCGCGCGAGCCTCGTCGGTGCGGCCCTTGGCCTGGAGGAAGGCCATCGACTCGGGCAGGAACCGGACGGCCAGCGGGACGCCGACGAACAGCGGTATCACGCAGATCCAGAACGAGATCCGCCAGTCGCCCGTCCCGAGCGCGACGAATCCGGCGACGATGCCGCCCGCCTGGTGTGCCGTCATCAGAGAGCCCACGATCAGGGCGCGGTGACCTCGCGGGGCGTACTCGGTGACCATCGTGATCGCGCTGGGCAGCAGACCGCCGAGGCCGAGACCGGCGAGGAAGCGGCCGAGGCTGAAGACGCCCAGGCTGGACGCCGAGGCACAGACGGCGGAGGCCAGGGAGAACACGGCGGTCGACACGACGATCGTCTTCTTGCGGCCGACCCAGTCGCTGACGGTGCCGGAGGACAGGGCGCCGATCAGCATGCCGAAGGTGGCGTAGGAGCCGACGTCGCCGGCCTTGCCGGGGTCGATGCCGAGCGCCTTCGTCTCCAGCATGTGCGGCAGCACGGAACCGTAGATGAACATGTCGAGGCCGTCGAAGAGGACGACCAGCCAGCAGAGGCCGACGACCAGTGCGGCCATTCTGCTGCCGCCGCGCGCGGGCAGGGCGAGGGAGGAGGACATCGTTGTTTCCTCTCGTCCAGGAGGTGTGGGCCCTGGAAGGGGATCGGGGATGCGGGTCGGCGCGGCTCGTGCGGCCGACCCGGCGATGCGCTAGACGCTAAGGAGTGAACTCCAGAGTGTCAACGCTTTTGTCAACAATCCAGGGAGGAATCAGGCCACCCTCGCGACGGTGCCACGACCAGCTGAGAAGCAGATGAAATGGGCGCGGGCGGCACACGGTCCGGTGCCGCCCGTACACCCGTACTGGCCTGTTCTGTTCGCTCAACCGATCGGTCGACAACGGCTGTCCTGAACCTCGCCGTGAACGACCGCTGGGGCGTGGACGACCGTCGAGCCGTGGACGACCGCCGGTCCGGGTGGGCGGACCCTTCAGCCGATGGGCGGCGTTCCGTGGGTGTGGAAGGACTCGATGGTCTTCAGCCCCCAGGCCTGGCCTTTCTTCCGCTCGTTCTCGGTCCAGGTCACCAGAGGCCAGTCGGGGGCGAGGACGAGACGGGTGAGCGGGTTGCACAACTCGACGCGGTTGCCGCCGGGTTCGTACACGTAGAGGAAGAACGTCTGCTGGATGGCGTGCTTGTGCGGGCCCGTCTCGATGAACACGCCGGTGTCCAGGGCGAGATCGGCGGCGCGCAGGATGTCCTCGCGGGTGTCGGTGGCGAAGGCGATGTGGTGCAGCCGTCCGTTCGACCCGGTCCAGTCCTCCGTGTACACGATGTCGTACGACTTGTTGCTGAACGTCAGCCACTGTGCGGCGATCCTGCCGCTGTCGAGCTGGATCTGCTCGGTCGGGCGGGCCCCGAGCGCGTCCCGGACGAAGTCGCCGCTGGCCGCCACGTCGGCGGCGAGGAAGTTGACGTGGTCCAGACGTCGCACTCCGACGCCGTGACCGGGCTTGGCCTGGGGCTGGTTCTTCAGGCCCGGCTTCAGGTGGTCCGGCGCGCGGTACCACTCGCTCTCCCAGTACAGGGCGAGTTCGTGGCCGTCGGGGTCGGTGGTGACGAAGACGGGGCCGATGCCCGGCTCGTCGTCGGTCCAGCGGCCCTCCCGCCCGGTGCCCTCGATCTCCTTGACCCGGCGCTGGAGGGCTTCCTCGCTGGAGGCGCGCAGGGCGGTGCGGCGGATGCCCGAGGTGGAGTGGGCGGTGAGGGTCAGGCTGTGGTGCTCGTAGTCGTCCCAGGTCCGCAGGTGGACGGAGTCGCCGGAGCGACCGTTCTCGGTCAGGCCGAGGTAGTCCGTGAAGAACCGGACGCTCGCGTCCAGGTCGGGGGTGAGCAGTTCGACGTGCCCGAGGTGGGCGATGTCGCCGAGCGGCGGGGCCATGGGGCCTCCTCAGGGTTGATGTGCGGCTCCGGCCGGCCGGGGGAAGACCGTGCCGTCGAAGATCTTGCGTGCGGTGCGGACGACCGCGGTGCGCCCGGCCTCGGGGACGCCTCCGGGGCCGTGCGCGAGGCCGGACTCGATGTCGAGGAATCCGGTCGGGTGCTCGATCCGCAGCCGGTCCCCGCGTTCGGGCAGCCGGGCCACGGTTCTGCCGACGCCGCCCTCCACGCGCAGCCCGGCGGCGACGCTCGCGGCGCCGAGGACGCCGATGGAGGTGTGGCAGCGCACCGGGATGAACGTGCGGGTGGTGACGGCTCCCCCGGCGCGCGGCGGCGCCAGCAGCGTCACCTTGGGCACGGTGGCGTTCTCGACGTCCCCGAGGCCCATCAGCTTGCCCGCCTCCAGGCGGATCTCGCGGAGCCGGTCGGCCAGCGCGAGATCCTCCTCCAGGTCCTTGGGAGCCTCGTAGCCGCTGACGTCCAGCGAGGCCGCGGCGACGAGCACGGTGGGCATCCCGTTGTCCACGCAGGTCACGGCGGTGCCGGCGACGGTGTCACGAGCGTGGCCGGTGGGCAGCAACGGGCCGCTCCCCCGCGGGAACTCGACGACCACCGGCGCGGCGGTCCCCGGCACCCCGGAGATCTCGGCCGAGCCCGCGTAGACGACGCGCCCTTCCTCGGTGGGGAAGCTCACGACCGCCAGGTCACCGGAGTTGACCATGCGGATCCGTACGGAGGTATGTCCCCGGCCCGGCTCGACGAGACCGCGCTCGACGGCGAACGGGCCGACTCCCGCGAGAAGGTTGCCGCAGTTCTGACGGTCCGACACCTCCGCCCGGTCGACGCCCACTTGGAGAAACAGGTAGTCGATGTCGGCGTCGGGGCCGGCGGAGACCGAGACGACGGCCACCTTGCTGGTCAGCGGGTGCGCGCCGCCGAGGCCGTCGACCTGACGCGGGTCGGGGCTGCCCATCACGCGCAGCAGCAGGTCGTCGCGCTCCGCCCGTTCCGCGGGGAGGTCCCCGGCCAGGAAGTAGGCGCCCTTGGACGTGCCGCCGCGCAGGAGCATGCAGCGCAGCTCCTCGGGCCCGCTCACGGCGCGGCTCCGTCCCGGACGTAGGCCTCGTAGGGCGTGTAGGTGACACCGAGGCGGGCCAGGGTGTCACGCAACCCGTAGCGGTCCAGGCCGAGTTCGCCTTCCTGGAAGGCCGCGCGGGCCAGTGCCTCCTTGCGCTCGCGGGCCTCGGCCGCCTCGGCGGTACGGCGGGCGTCCTCACGGGGTACGCACACCACGCCGTCGTCGTCGGCGAGGATCACGTCACCGGGCCGGACGATCTGGCCGCCGAGGACGACCGGGACGTTCACGGAGCCGCCGGTCGCCTTCACCGTGCCCTGCGGGCTGACCGCGGCGGCCCAGGCGGGGAAGCCCATCGTGCGCAGTTCGCCGGTGTCGCGGACGCCGGCGTCGATGACCAGGCCGCGTACACCGCGCCGTTGGAGCGCGGTGGCGAACAGTTCGCCGAACATGCCGTCCGTGGAGGGGGACGTGGTGGTGACGACGAGGACGTCACCCTCGCCGCACTGCTCCACCGCCGCGTGGATCATGAGGTTGTCGCCGGGCCAGGAGAGCACGGTGACCGCGGTGCCGGCGACGCGGATGCCCTGCTGGACGGGGCGCAGCCGGGTGCCGAGCAGGCCGGTGCGGCCCATCGCCTCGTGCACGGTGGCGGTGCCGTACGTGGCGATCGCGTCGACGTCCTTCGGGTCCGCCTTCGGTGGGCCGGTGACGATCACGCCGCTCATGCCAGCTCCTTCGCGATCTGCGGGTAGGGGCGCATGTACGCCTCGGCCATGGTCCGGTGGGCGAGACCCAGGTTGGGCCCGGCGTTGCGCTTGAGCTGCACCCCGCGGCGTACGGCCAGGTCGGTGTAGTAGTCCCACAGGTGCTGCTGGGCGCCGAGGCACTCCATGGCCCGGCGCTTGGTCTCCCACACCTCGGTGATGTCGAGCAGCACTTCGGGCCGGAAGCCGCTCATCTCGGGCTGGTGGGGTTCGAAGTAGAAGACGGGCGGGGCGCCGATGATCTCGCCCTCGCCGGGGTAGCCGATGGCCTGGGCGAGGACGCGGGCCTCCAGCGCCATGCGGTTGGCCGCCGGGTGGTCGCCGTTGTACGGGTCCTCGGTGGGGTGGGTGAGCACGACGTCCGGCTGGGTCGCGCGGTAGACCGCCACCAGACGGTCGGTGAGCTCGGCGGTGGGGGTCAGCGGGTAGTCGCCCGCGTCGAAGAAGCGGATCTCGGCGCCGAGGGTGGCGGCGGCCTTCTCCGCCTCCTCGCGGCGTATCGCCTTGATCTCCTCCAGGTTCCGGCCGGCGCGCCACGCCTTGGCGGACTCGCCGCGCTCGCCGAAGGTGAGGCAGGCGATGGTGACCTCCTCGCCCCGGGAGGTGGCCAGGGCGATGGCGCCGCCGGCCCGCCACACGAAGTCTCCGGCATGCGCGGTGACGACCAGGGTCGTCCGTGCGGAGGGTGCACCCCGGCCCGGTGGGGCCGTGGGTTCCGGGGAGGCGGGCGCGTCGCCGAGCGTCATGGCAGAGATCTCCTTGGTGGACAGGTGCGCGCCCGCCTCGGATGTCCGTCGTGCCGCGCGTCGCCGCGCGGGACGTCAGTCGCGCAGCGCTTCGATCACGCTGCCGAGGTGGGCGCGGACGGCCGCTTCGGCCGCCTGGGGGTCCCTGGCGCTGATCGCCTCGATCATGGCCAGGTGTTCACTCAGGGACTGCTGCGCACGACCGGGACGCAGCGCCAACTGGAAGCGATGGCGCACCAGTTGGGCGTTGAGCCGTTCCAGGAGTTCAACGGCCGTCCGCTGGCCGGAGATCTCCCTGATCCGGGCGTGCACTTCGTGGTTGAGCTCGGAGTAGGTCAAGGGCTCGCCGTCGGCGACCGCCTTGGTCATCGCGGCGCCCAGCTCGGCCAGTTCGGCCAGCTGGTCGTCGGTCGCCGCGACGGCCGCCTTGGCCGCGCAGAGTCCTTCGAGTGCCATCCGGCACTCGGTGATGGCGACCGCCTCTTCGACGGTCACGACCCGGACCCGCGATCCGCGGTTGCGGATGCGCTCGACCAGTCCCTCCGTCTCCAGCTCGATCAGCGCCGCCCGGGTGCTGGCCCGGGTGACACCGAACTGCTCGGCGAGTTCGTTCTCCACCAGCCGCTGGGCCGGTGCCATCTCTCCGCGCAGAATCGCCTGCCGCAACTGCACCAACGCGTGCTGCTTGGCCTGCTCGCCGGTGCCTGGACGGGCTTCCTTCTGCATTGCGCCCTCCCTGAGTGAGTGCCTGTCGAACGTAAATCTAGACCAACAAGATTGTCAACAATTTTGTTCGGTATGTTGCCGACATGCCGCACCCCGGCGGCCGGTCCGCCCCCGCACCGGGAACGGCCCCGTCTCTCCGCGCGCCGGAACACGGAAGGTGTTCCGGCGCGGCGGTTCCGTCACGTCGGGCGGGAGCGACGCCCCCGCCCTCATTCACCGGGCCGCGCCCCCCGCCGAGGCCGTCGGACTCGGCGCCGGTGCCGGTGCGAGGCCCGTGGGCCGGGTCGTGAAGACACCCCGGCCCTGGGTCCGGCTGCGCAACCGGGTCGCGTAGCCGAAGAGTTCGGCCAGCGGCACGGTGGCGGTGAGGACCGCCGCACCTCCGCGGGCGAGCGAGCCCGTTACCCGGCCGCGCCGCGCCGCGAGGTCGCCGAGCACTCCGCCGACCGCGTCCCCGGGCACGGTGACCGTGACCTCGACGACCGGTTCCAGCAGCTGCATCGCACAGGCGCGCAGTGCCGCGCGGAGCCCGAGCCGGCCCGCCGTACGGAACGCCATCTCCGACGAGTCCTTGGCATGGGTCGCCCCGTCGGTGAGCGTGACGCGCAGTCCGGTCACCGGGTGACCGCCGAGGGGACCCTCGGCGAGCGCGTCCCGGCAGCCGGCCTCCACGGCGCGGACGTACTCCTGCGGCACCCGTCCGCCGACCACGGCCGAACGGAACACGAAGCCCGCCGCGCCCCCTTCGGCGCCGTCCGGGGCGGTGGTCCCGAGCGGCTCGACATCGAGCACGACATGGGCGAACTGCCCCGCGCCGCCGTCCTGTTTGACGTGCCGGTACACCAGACCGGACACCCCGCGGGCCACGGTCTCGCGGTAGGAGACGCGAGGCCGCCCGACGGCGACGTCGAGCCCGTGAGCACGCCGGACCTTCTCCACCGCGACCTCCAGATGCAGCTCTCCCATACCGGACAGCAGTGTCTGACCGGTTTCCGCGTCCGTTCGGACGACCAGCGAGGGATCCTCCTCGACCAGCCGTGTCAGGGCCGACACCAGACGGCCGGTCTCGGTGTTCCCGCGCGCCTCGACCGCCACGGACACGACGGGATCCGCGACGGCGGGCGGTTCGAGGAGCAACGGCGCCGCCGGGTCGCAGAGTGTCGCCCCGGCACGGGCGGACTTCGGCCCGATCACCGCGACGATGTCACCGGCCACGGCGCGCTCCAGTTCCGCGTAGCGGTCGGCGCGGACCCGCAGGATCCGTCCGACGCGTTCGGTGCGTCCCGTACCCACGTCCGTCACCGCCTGTCCCTTCTCCACCGTGCCCGCGTACACCCGCAGGTACGTCATCCGTCCGGTCGCCGTGGCGTTCACCTTGAACACCAGCCCGGCGAACGGGGCTTCCGGGTCCGCCGCCCGTTCCTGCTCCGCCCCGCCGTGCGTACCGCGTACGGCGGGCACGTCGAGCGGCGAGGGCAGATACGCCACCACCGCTTCCAGCAGGGGTTCGATCCCCCGGTTGCGGTAGGCCGAGCCGCACAGCACGACGACACCCTCGCCGGTGCGGGTCAGGTCGCGCAGGGCGGCGGCCAGGGTCTTTGCGGAGACCGTGGACCGGGTGCAGAACTCCTCCAGAGCCCCTGGGTGGAGGTCGGCCACCGCCTCCTCCAGGAGCCGGCGGCGTCGGTGCGCCTCCTCGGTCAGCGTCTCGGGCACCGGCCCCTCCTCGGCCGACTCGGCTCCGTCGGCCCACACGTGGGCGCGCATCCGCAGCAGGTCCACCACTCCGGTGAAGGCGTCCTCGGTGCCGATCGGCAACTGGACGACCAGGGGCGCCGGATGGAGCCGTTCACGGATCGACGCGACCGCCGTGTCCAGGTCGGCGCCGGCGCGGTCCAGCTTGTTCACGAAGGCGATTCTCGGAACTCCGTGCCGGTCGGCCCGCCGCCACACTGATTCGCTCTGCGGCTCCACGCCGGCGACGGCGTCGAACACCGCGACGGCACCGTCGAGGACGCGGAGCGAGCGCTCCACCTCGTCGGAGAAGTCGACGTGGCCCGGGGTGTCGATCAGGTTGATCCGGTGGCCGTCCCAGGCGCAGCTGACGGCCGCGGCGAAGATGGTGATGCCGCGGTCGCGTTCCTGGGGGTCGAAGTCGGTGACGGTGGTGCCGTCGTGGACCTCGCCGCGTCTGTGGGTGGTCCCGGTGGCATAGAGGATCCGTTCGGTGACGGTGGTCTTGCCGGCGTCGACGTGGGCGAGGATGCCCAGGTTGCGGACGGCGGTCAGGGAGTCGGTGAGGTGTCGGTGCAGGTGGGTACGCACGGCCCTTGGCCTTTCGGACGATCCGGAGCGGGTCGGCGCGATTCCCGTACGACACGCCTGTGAACAGGCGGTTGAGGGCCTTTGGCCGGCAGGAGTACGGCGACCGGACGTGCGGTCACCGCCGTGCGGGCGGAGGTCAGAAGGTCGTCACGGGCATCCGGTTCCGGCCGCGCAGCCGGTTCCGGGCTCCCGGAGACACGAGGATCACCTCGAACTGTGACCGGGGAACGACGACAGCGGTGCGGTAACGCATGGCCCGTCTCCCCTCGTCGGTCACGACACGCGGCGCCGGGCGGGCGGCGCGTGATTCCGTGGCGAGTGTAGGGAGTTGGGAGGCCCGGGCGCACCACCATTTCCCGGCCCGGTGTCCGATCCGGACCACGGCCCGGCGCACCCGGCCCCCGGCCGCCCGCACCCCGTCGTCACCGATCCCGGGCGTGCCGCCTCAAGTACGCCGCGTGGGGCGCTCGTTCAGCCTCGGTACGCCGGGCCGGGTCCGCTCGGGCCAGGGGCCTCGCGATACGTTCGACCTGGCCCGGCCCGCCGGTCGGGCGGCACGTCCTCAACATCGGGATCGGGATGGTCATGCGCGAGGAAGCGATCGTCGAGGCAGCCGCCGGAGTCCATCTGGTGCACGGCAGCGACACGAACTGGGTGGTGCTCAGCGAAGGCGAGTCGGTCACCCTGATCGACACGGGGTACCCCGGCGACCGCCCTGAGCTGCTGGCGTCGCTGGCGGTCCTCGGTCACCGGCCCGAGGCAGTGACCGCCGTCCTCATCACGCACGCGCACACCGACCACCTCGGTTCCGCCGAGTTCCTGAGCGGCGCGTTCGGGACACCCGTTCTGCTGCACGAGGACGAAGTGCCGCACGCGCGGCGCGAGTTCCTCCACCAGGTGGGTATCGGCGAGGTGATGCTGCAGGCGTGGCGTCCCGGTGTGCTGCCCTGGGCGGTGCGCGCGCTGCGCTCCGGCGGGAAGGCGGACGTCCGCATGGCGAAGCCGGAGGCGTTCACCGGAACGGAGCCGCTCGATCTGCCCGGCCGCCCCGTCCCGGTGCACACGCCCGGGCACACCCCCGGCCACTGCGTCTTCCACCTGCCGGACGCGGGCGTCCTGATCTCCGGCGACGCGCTGGTCAGCGGTCATCCGACGTCGCGGACCCGAGGCCCGCAACTGCTGCCCGCCATGTTCGACACCGAACGCGCCACCGCCCTCGGCTCGCTGCGGCACATCGAGCGACTGGACGCCGACGTCCTGCTGCCGGGGCACGGGCCCGTGCACCGCGGCCCGGTCGGCGAGGCGGCCCGGCGCGCGCGGGAACTCGCCGGCTGACCGGCGGCGGCAGGCGACTCAGCTCTCTGCCGGGGTCCGTTCCGCGCGACGGGCGCTAGCCGAGTTCCAACGTGGTGACCCCGTGGACGCGTTCCGTCGCGAAGGGCCGGACCGGGCCGGTGTACATGCGGGCCGTCTCGAACGAGGGGGCGAGGCCGAGCTTCTCGACGAGCGCGACGGCCGGGGCGTTGGTCTCGGGCACGTCGATGGCGAGCGCCCTGCCGTCGGCGCCGGCGCCCAGCGCGGCGAACAGGGCCCGGGCGTCGTCGGCGGTGTCCGCGAACAGCGGCCCGACGCGCAGCGCGTCACGTGCCGGACGGAGCACGGCGTATCCGGTCGGCCGGCCGTCGTCGGCGTGCCGTACGAAGGTGCGGTGGCCGGGTGTGGTCAGCCAGGACGCCAGGAACGCCGGCCGGTCGGCGGGGGTGCACGCCCCGTCGTACGCGACGATGGCCGCGTGGTCGGCGGGCCCGGCCTGTCGTACTCCCGACGGTTCCTCGCCGGGCGGCACCACACCGCCGAACCGGACGGTGCGGTGGGCGAGTTCGAACCCGGACTTGCGGTAGTTGTCCTGCTGCGCGACCACTCCGTCGAGGCCCACGGTGCGGCCGCCCGCGTGGGCGAGGGCGGCCTTCCAGGTGGCGAGGCCGTAGCCGTGTCCGCGCACATCGGGGCGTACGAGGTAGAAGCCCAGGAAGGCGTAGTGCGCGCCGTGGTTGACCACCGAGATGGCCGAGACCGGCTCACCGTCGACCCGCCCGACGAAGAACCCCTCGGGGTCCTGGGCGAAGAAGCTCGCGCTGTCGGACAGCCCCGGATTCCACCCCTCGTCCGCCGCCCAGCCGGTGACCACAGTCCAGTCCGCGGGCGAGGCCTGGGCGACGACGAGGCCGTCGGGTCCCGGAGAGGTCATGGAGGCGCTCCAATGCGTGGGGGTCACGGAGTGCGCCCGCCGGACGCACGCGCAGCATCCTTGCCGATCTCCGTGTCGATGGCAGCGACGAGCCCCTCGTACGCGACGGGATTCGGCCAGCCCGCGGGACGTCCGCACGGTGTCGCCCGGACGGCGGAGAGGCACTCGGCCGAGACCAGGACGGGGGCAAGTCGGACGGGGGACGAGAGGGAGGCCCCGCCGGTCACCCGTCCGGTGGGGCCTCCTGTCCGCGATCGGTCAGCGCACCGCGGCGGGGCGGAACCGGCGGAACATGACCGCGCCGCCCAGCAGCATGGCCGCGCTCGCCGCGATAGCGGGCAGCGTCCCGTCCGCACCGGTGTGGGCGAGGGTGGCCTCGGAGGCACCCATCGTCCGCAGCTCGCCCGGCACGGCGGGCTCGGGGTGCTCGGCCGGCGGGGCGACGGACGGCCTCGGAGCCGGGTTCCCGGGCCGCGAGGGCTCGGGCCGCTCGCCCGAGGTGTTGGTGGACTCGTTCCCCACGGAGGCGTTGCCGAGGCCGACCACCGTCACGGAGTTGCCACTCACGTTGACGGGGAGGTGCACCGGCAGTTGCAGACCGTTGCCGGAGAGCAGGCCCGGCGAGTTCTCCGCACCGCCGTGGGCGACCGCGCCGCCCCGGTCGTTTCCGGCGGCCCCACCCGTGTGGCGCCCGCCGGCGTCACCATGGGCGACCGGCGGGACGCTCCGCCGGGTGCCGGACGATCGGGTCGGGGCCCCGCCGCCGCTCTCGTCGGCACAGCGGTTGCCGGCGGCCGGGTTGAGCAGACCGACGACGTTCACCGTGTTCCCGCACACGTTCACCGGAACGTGGACCGGAAGCTGCACGGTGTTGCCCGAGATCACCCCGGGCGATCCGGCCGCGGTGCCGTCCGCCGCCGAGTCGGCGTGGGCCGGCATGGTCGCGGCCAGCGCGCCTGAGGCGGCGGCCGCGGCGATCAAACCATTTCGGGTCACCCGTTTCATAGGTTCACTGCCTTCCAGACAAGGTCACGGGCACTCACCCGCACTGCCTAAAACGCACAAGACCCATCCGAGTTATGGCTAAACGGTCTTTCACCCCATCGAGCGTCAGACATATCGAACTGCCACCGTGACCCGTCCGAGCGAACCGGTCACGCAGAGTAGGGCACGCCGAGCGGTCCCGCGCGCTCGGCGGGCCGGAAGAGTCCGCCCGGAGGCGTGCCTCCGTGGCCGCGCCTATCGTGATCCAGGGGGTACGCCGGTCCACCGCAGGGCGACCCTGGAGGCTTGCATGCTGTCCATGCACCAACGCTGCGCGGTCGTGGGAACCGCGACCGCGACGCTGACGCTGCTGGCGGCGGGTCTGCCGACGACGGCGACCGCCGAGGATCCCGACCTGTCCCGGTTCTACCGCCAGAAGGTCGCCTGGGCGGCCTGCGACGGGGAGGGCATGCCCAAGGATCTGCAGTGCGGCAAGGTCACCGTGCCCCTCGACTACGGGAAGCCGGACGGCGGCACACTGGACCTGGCCCTGGCCCGCTACCGGGCGACGGGCTCCTCGCGCGGCTCGGTGCTGCTGAACTTCGGCGGGCCCGGTGGTGCCGGAATACCCCAACTCGCCCTGGGCGGGAAGGAGTTCATGGGACTGACCAACGGCTACGACGTGGTGACGTTCGACCCGCGCGGGGTGGGCCGGTCCTCGCCGGTCAGCTGCGGCGAGGGGGTCGACGACATATCCCGGGCCACGGACGACAGCGCGGAGGGCACCGACAGTGCCTCGGTGCGGTCGGCGCTCAAGGCGGTGAAGAAGGCCGCCGAGGAGTGCGCCCAGCACTCGGGTGCCGTCCTCCCCCACATCGGCACGGTCAACGCCTCCCGGGACATGGACGTCATGCGGCAGGCCCTGGGCGACAAGAAGCTCAACTACCTCGGCTTCTCGTACGGAACCCGGCTCGGCGCGGTGTACGCGGCCCAGTTCCCCAAGAAGACGGGCCGGATGGTGCTCGACGGAGTCGACACCCTCACCGAGCCGATCGCCGAGCAGGGACTGACCGGCGCCGAGGGCCAGCAGACGGCGCTCGACGACTTCATCACCTGGTGCACGCAGAACATGGCCTGCCCCTTCGGACAGGACGCCCGCAGCGCCCGTGAGCAGGTGGTCCAGCTCGTCGACTCGCTCGACGACGAGCCCGTGCCGTCGGACTACGGCCAGGAGTTCTCCGGGCAGGACCTGGTGGGGTCGATCAGCCAGGCCCTGTACAGCAAGGAGATGTGGCCCTCTCTCGAACAGGCGCTGAGCCTGCTGATCCAGGACGGCGACACGCACGGACTCACCCAGCTCTCCGGCGGCGCCTCGCTGCCCGACGTGTCGGCTCCCGTCCGGGAGAAGGCCGGCCACCGGGAGAACGCCCGGGACAAGCAGAAGCACGGTGGACTCGTGGACGACGAGGAAGTCCCGCTCGACAACCTCCCGGCCGCCCTGATGGCGATCAACTGCGCCGACGACCCCGATCGCCCCAGCGCCGACGAGATCACCCGTGACATGGGCAAGCTGCGCGCGGCCTACGAGGAGGCGTCCCCGGTCTTCGGGCAGTACCGGCTCACCCAGGTCCTGATGTGCTATGGCCGGGCCAAGGGCACCGACTACATCCGCGACGACGTCCGCGACGTGAACACCTCGAAGATGCTGCTCGTCGGCACCCGCGGGGACCCCGCGACGCCGTACCGGTGGACGCAGGAGACCGCCGAACGGCTCGGCTCCGCGGCGGTCGTGCTCGACAACAAGGGCGAGGGGCACACCGGATACGCCTCCTCGAAGTGCGTGCACCAGAAGGTCGACGACTACCTGCTGTACGGCTCCCTGCCGGACAGCGGCAGTTCCTGCGGCCCGGAGGACACGGACGACTGACACCTGGCGGCGCCCCGCGGGCAAGGACGGTCGCGGCGGCCCCCGCCCGGTCCGCCGCACCCCGAACGGCCCAGGCACCTCCCCCGGACTTCACGCCCCGCCGACTCCGACGCCGGGCAGCGCACGGACACCAGGCCAGGACACGGACACGCTCGGACACGCACGTGGACAAGCCGGGTACAACCTCTCGTACCCGCCGAAGGTCACACTGGGCAAGCACCGGCCCGCCGACCGGACGGGCCGCACCCGCACCCGCACCCGCACCCGCAGCCGCACCCGCACCCGCACCCGCACCCGCACGTGACCACACAGCAGGGGGAACACCACCGATGCGTATCCGACCCGTACTCGCCGTACCCGCCGTCGCCGCCGCACTGCTCCTCGCGGCCTCCGCAAGCACCGCGGTGGCCGCGCCGTCCAGTCCGGCCGGCGCCCCGTCCCCGAAGGCCGCGGCACCCGCGAAGTGCACCGCGAAAGCCCTCAGCCTGCGGGCGGAACGGTCGTCGGACGCGCGTGTCCTGCACCTCCGCGTGACCAACCGATCGGCCCGCGCCTGCACGGTCGACCGCATCCCCACCGTCACCTTCGGCGACCTCGACGGGGCCGCCCTGCCGAAGCCCGCCGGGGAGAGCGGTCCGTACCGGCTCCCCGCGGGCCGGACCGCGTACGCGTCCGTGCTGACGATCGCCGACCGGGCCGATCCGGAGGCCCGCCGGGTCCGTTCGGTCACCGTCTCGGCCGACCCCTCGCTCGCCGGCCGGTCCTTCACGGCGCGTGAGCTGGGCGCCGGCGCCACCGTCCGGGTGTGGGAACCCGTGACGACGTGGTGGAAGCCGTCCGTGGCCGCCGCCGACAGGGCGCTCGGACTCCGCTGACCCGACGTGCCGAGCGTGCGCGGACGTCCGCGCACGGCGGAAGCACGAATCCGATCATGGCCGTCGGCCACGGCACCCGTGTGGTCGGCGGGCGTCCCGGTCGGCGGCTTTCGCCCCCATGGGTTTGACTCGGGGGGTGCGCCGGATGATCTCTCTGCTGCTCGTCGCCCTCGGTGCGGCCGGGGCGCTGCTCCTGGTGGGCGCCGTCTCGGCGTGGTGGTGGTGCGCGGCGGGCCCGCTGCTGGCACTGACCGCGCTCGGCGGCTGGGACCTGGCGCAGCGCCGCCACTCCGTGCTGCGCAACTATCCGCTGCTCGGCCATCTGCGCTTCCTCCTGGAGGTGCTGCGCCCCGAACTCCAGCAGTACTTCGTCGAGCGGAACTTCGACGGGCGGCCCTTCGACCGCGAGGTCCGCAGCATCGTGTACGAGCGGGCCAAGGGGGTCGAGGCGGAGGAGCCGTTCGGCACGGAGCGTGACGTGTACGAGGACGGCTACGAGTTCCTGGAGCCGTCGATGCGCCCCGTCGAGGTGCCCGAGGAGCCCCCCGTCGTGCGAGTCGGTGGCCCGGACTGCACACAGCCCTACGACATGGCCCTGCTCAACGTCTCCGCCATGAGCTTCGGAGCCCTCTCGGCCAACGCCATCCTGGCCCTCAACAGGGGTGCGGCGCTGGGGGGTTTCGCGCACGACACCGGCGAGGGCGGTCTGTCGGACCACCATCTGCGGGGCGGCGGCGACCTCGTCTGGGAGATCGGCACCGGGTACTTCGGGTGCCGCACCGCCGAAGGAGGCTTCGAGGCACGGGAGTTCGCGGACAAGGCCGCGCTGCCCGAGGTGAAGTGTGTGTCGCTGAAGCTCTCCCAGGGCGCGAAGCCGGGGATCGGCGGGGTGCTGCCCGGGGCGAAGGTGAACGCGGAGATCGCGCAGGCACGCGGTGTGCCCGAGGGCCGGACCGTGGTGTCGCCGCCGTACCACCGGGTCTTCTCGACGCCCCGTGAGCTGGTGCGGTTCATCGCGCGGATGCGGGAGCTGGCGGGCGGCAAGCCGACCGGATTCAAGCTCTGCGTCGGTTCGCGGCGTCAGTTCCTGGCCGTCTGCAAGGCGATGCTCGCCGAGGGGGTGACGCCCGACTTCATCGTCGTGGACGGATCGGAGGGCGGCACGGGGGCGGCGCCCCTGGAGTTCGCCGACAACATCGGCACGCCGCTGACCGAGGGGCTGATCACGGTGCACAACGCGCTGGTCGGCACCGGGCTGCGCGACCGGATCCGGATCGGCGCGAGCGGCAAGGTCGCGACCGGCTCGGACATCGTCAAGCGGCTCCTCCAAGGCGCCGACTACACGAACGCGGCCCGCGCGATGATGTTCGCGGTCGGCTGCCTCCAGGCCCAGCGGTGCCACACCAACACCTGTCCCGTCGGTGTGGCCACCCAGGACCCGCGCCGGGTCCGCGCACTGGACGTGGCCGACAAGTCCGAGCGGGTGCACCGCTACCAGCGCGCCACCGTGCGCAGCGCGAGCCAGATCATGGCCGCGATGGGCGTACGCGATCCGGCCGAACTCACGCCCCACCGCCTGCTGCGCCGCATCGGGCCGACGACCGTACGGACCTACGCGGAGCTCTACGAGTGGCTGGCGCCCGGGGTGCTCCTGGCCGATCCTCCACTGTCCTGGGACGCGGACTGGGCGGCCGCCGACCCGGACACCTTCTGACGTCGGACGGCGGCGACCGGCGACCGGAGCGGGGCGAGCGGCCACACGCACCAAATGCCCGATAAGTGGATCCGCCCTATGGTGCTCGTATGGAGCACGCACTCAGCCCCGCGACCCTGACCGAGCTGCGCCGGCCGCGGCCCTATCCGGCGGTGTCGGTGCTGACGCCGACCCACCGCCGCGAGCCCGACAACGCCCAGGATCCGGTGCGGCTGCGCAATGTCGTGGCCGAGGCCAGGAAGCAGCTGGAGGCCGACCCGGCAGTCACCCGCGAGCTGCGGGCGGACGTCGTCGAGCAGCTGGACCGGGCGGTCGCCGAGATCGACCTGGCCCACGCCGAGGAGGGTCTGGTGATCTTCGCGGCCCCCGGCGAGCACCAGGTCTGGTCGCTGACCCGTTCCGTGCCGGAGCGGGTCGTCCTGTCGGACACCTTCCTGACCCGCAACCTCGTCGCGGCCCAGGCCGCCGAACGTCCGTTCTGGGTGCTCTCGGTCTCCGCCGACCGGGTCACGCTGTGGAACGGCGGAGCCGACCGGGTCACCGAGGAGCACCGGGGCGGCTTCCCGCTCACACGGAGCCTGGAGGACCCGGACGCCGAGCGCAAGGAGCGCGTCGGCGACCTGCCGAGCACCTTCCGCGACGAGCGGACCCGGCAGTTCCTGCGCGACGCGGACACGGCGATGAGCGCGGTCCTGCGCGAGCACCCGCGACCGCTGTACGTCACCGGCGACGCCGCCGCCCTGTCGCTGCTCGACGAGATCGGCACGGTCACCAAGGAGGGCGGCCACATCGCGCACGGCGGCCTGGCGAACGGGTCGCCCGACGCCGTCTGGCAGGCGGTCCGCCCGATGATCGCCGCACAGGCGCGGAAGTCCGCCGACGAGGTGGCCAGGGAACTGGACTCGGCGCGCGGTCGCAAGGAGTTCGCCGCCGGGGTCGACGAGGTGTGGCAGAACGCGGCCGACGGCCGGATCAGGCTGCTCGCCGTCGAGGAGAACTACCGCGCCACGGTCCGCGACGACGGGGACCATCTGGTCCCGGCCGCCGGCGGTGACCTCGACGCGCGGGAGGACATCGTCGACGAGATCGTCGAGCGCTGCCTGGAGACGGGCGCCGATGTCCGGTTCGTCCCGGACGGGGGCCTGGGTGACGCGAAAGGCATCGCCGGGGTGCTGCGTTATTGATCTCTCCGGCCGACAATCGGATCGCCGGGACGAACGATCCGAGCTGTCGTCGGAGAGGTGCGCAACACGTGAGTGAGCTGTTGGGTGTGGCGGTACTGGGTGCCGGACACATGGGAGCCGACCACATTCGTCGGCTCGACCGGGCGGTGAGCGGCGCCAGGGTGGCCGCCGTGGCCGATCCCGACACGGCACGGGCGGAGGAGGCCGTGGCGGGCATCGACGGGGTGTCGGTGCATACGGAGGCGGAGGCGGCGCTCGACGCGCCCGGCGTCGACGCCGTACTGATCGCCTCCCCCGGTCCCGCGCACGAGGAGGCCCTGCTCGCGGCGTTCGCGCGCGGCCTGCCGGTGCTCTGCGAGAAGCCGCTGGTGCCGGACTCGTCCGGTGCGCTGCGGGTGGTGGAGGCGGAGGTCCGGCTCGGGCGGCGGCTGGCGCAGGTCGGCTTCATGCGGCGGTACGACGCCGAGTACGAGCGCCTCAAGTCACTGCTGGACAGCGGGCGGCTCGGCCGCCCGCTCATGCTCCACTGCACGCACCGCAACGTCGCCTCACCGCCTCACTTCACGTCGGCGATGCTGGTGAACAGCTCCGTCTCGCACGAGATCGACGCGGCGCGCTGGCTGCTGGGCCAGGAGCTGACGGCGGTGACCGTGCTCCGTCCGCGGCCGGCCTCGAACGCCCCCGAGGGCTTGCTCGACCCGCAGTTCGTGGTGTTCGAGACCTCCGGCGGCGCGCTGGTCGACGTGGAGATCTTCGTCAACTCGGGGTTCGGCTACCAGGTGGCGTGCGAGGCGGTCTGCGAGACGGGCAGCGCCCGCGTCGGGGACGAGCGCACGATGTCCGTGACCACGGCCGCCGGCCGGCACGAGGAGGTGGCGCGGGACTACCTCGTGCGCTTCGCCGACGCCTACGACCGTGAGGTACGGGCGTGGGTCGACGCCACCCGGGCCGGCCGGGTCACCGGCCCCGGTGTCTGGGACGGGTACGCGGCGTCCGCAGTCGCCGAGGCGGGTGTCCGGGCGCTGGAGAACGGCGGCCGCGTGGCCGTCGACCTCGCTCCGCGCCCGGAGCTGTACGCGTGACCGGCTGATCAGCCGCTGACGCTCGCGGCGCCGGTCTCGATGTGCCCGGTGAACCGGCGCGACCAGGTGGTGTCGGAGTCGACGGTCACGGTGAAGTCGTACCAGCCGTTCTGGTAGGCGACCGCGTTGAAGAAGTCCTCCGCCGAAGCGCCGGCGGCGACGGTGTACGTCCAGGGGCCGTCACCGCGGTAGTGGGTGGAGGTCACGGTGAACTTCACCGACGCGGCGGAGGAGTTGGCCATCTTGAGGTAGAGGGCCGTCTTTCCCGTGCCGGGCTCGGTCGCGTAACGGGAGGCCACCTCGGCCGACCTGCCCGCCTTCGTGGCGTCGCCCCTGAAGCGGCGCAGGAAGCGGTTGGGGCCGACCATCGAGAAGTCGTACTTTCCGTCGCCGTACCCGGTGCCGATGCTGAAGGAGTCGGTGGCGGTCCCGCCCGCGTCGACGGTGTACTGCCAGGGCGTGGTGTCGCGGTAGGCGTTCGGGTGCAGCGAGAAGTGCGCGGCCCGCTTGGCGGGGGTGCCCTGGTTTGCCATGGTGAACCAGGCGAGAACCTTGCCCGCGGCCCCGAACTCCAGGTGGTCCAGGTAGCCGTTGGGCTGGTACGGCAACGCCCGGGCGGGCCGGGTGCCGGACTCCTGGACGGGCATCGCGTTGGTGGCGGGCACCGGGTTGGGCAGCGGGCCGCAGGTGGCCATGCCGATGACGCTTGTGGCGGGCAGCGCGGGAGTGCCGTGGACGGGGTTCGCGAAGTCGAAGACGCCGGTCAGGTCGCCGGTGACCTTGCGTCGCCAGGCACCGATGTTGGGGCAGGCCGCGGGCTTGCCGAGGGCTCCGGTCCAGGTCTCCAGGAAGCGCAGCACGGAGGTGTGGTCGAAGACCTCGGAGGAGACCCAGCCGCCGCGCGTCCAGGGCGAGATGACGAGCAGCGGGACGCGGAAGCCGAGCCCGTACGGGACACCGTTGAGGAACTCCCCCGCGGTGCCGGCGGGCGGCGCGGGCGGCGGCACGTGGTCGAAGAAGCCGTCGTTCTCGTCGTAGTTGAGGAACAGGACGGTGGAGTCGAAGACGTCGGGGTCGGCTGCGAGGGCCTTGTACACCAGGTCGACGAAGTGGGCGCCGTCGCCGGGCGGGGCGTAGGGGTGCTCCGAGAAGGCCTGGTTGGCGACGACCCAGGACACCTGCGGCAGGGTGCCGGCGACCACGTCGGCCCTGATGGCGGCGGCGATGTCGTCGGGCGTGGAGCCGGTGACCCTCGGGACGGACGCCATGCCGCGGTCGTACAGGGGGTCGCCGGCCTTGGCGGAGGCGAACTTCTTGAAGTAGGCGCAGCCGTTGTCGCCGTAGTTGTCCTGGGCGTTCTGGTAGACGTTCCAGGTCACTCCCGCCGCATGGAGCGCCTCGGCGTAGTTCTGCCACGTGAGTCCGGACTCGTCGCCGCCGTCGTAGCTGGAGCCGTCGACCTTGCCGCTCCACAGGTAGGTGCGGTTGGGGCCGGTGGCGCTGAGCGTGGAGCAGAAGTAGGCGTCGCAGATCGTGTAGTTGTCGGCGAGCGCGTAGTGGAACGGGATGTCCGTGCGGTCGAGGTAGCCGAGCGAGCGGACGTTGCCGACGCCTGAGACCCAGGTGTCGAGCCGTCCCTTGTTCCAGGCGGAGTGCTGGGAGGTCCAGGAGTGCGGGAGGTCGCCGTTGCACTGCGCGAGGGTCGCGCCGTCGGCGCCGCCCGCCGCGGGTGTGGAGCTGAGCTTCCACGGGAACTGCCGGCCGGCGCCGTTCGGCTGGTTGAAGACCGGGTAGCCGCCGGACAGCGTGATGCCACTGCGGTCGTCGAAGCCGCGGACGCCCTTGAGGCGCCCGAAGTAGTGGTCGAAACTGCGGTTCTCCTGCATCAGGACGACGACGTGCCGTACGTCCGTGATGGTGCCGGTGGCGGCCGCCGCGGTGGTGGTCGCCGCCGCGGGTCGCGCTGAGACGGCCATCGTGGTTCCGGCCGCCACGGATGCGCCGAGCCCCACGAAGCCTCTTCGGCTGATCGGTGTCATTCGCCCGCCCTCGTCACTGAATGGAGTGCCCCTGTGGCACACCGCGCGCAAGCGTGCACCGGGTGATCGTCGAAGGCCATGGCGGTGCGGTGAGAGACGGGTGAACAGCGGCGGAACCTGTGCGCGAAACCGCTGGACCACGCCAGGCCCGTAACTCCTTATTGCGTGCGTGATAATATCTAACACTCCTGCTCCTCCGAGAGACGAAGAGGCGATGACATGGCCGCAGCCACCCGGACGGGGACAGGTCCGCGCGACCGGTTCCGCGCGCAGGTGCGGCAGGAAGTGAAGACCGCGGCACTGCGCCAGCTGGCCGAGGGCGGCCCGGAGGCCCTGTCGCTCAACGCGATCGCCAAGCAGCTGGGCATGACGGGCCCCGCGCTCTACCGCTACTTCACCAACCGCGACAGCCTCCTGACGGAGCTGGTCATCGACGCCTACGCCGATCTGACCTCGACTCTCGCCCGCACCGCCGAGGCGTCCCGGGGCGAAGCGGCCACCCGCCTCAAGGAGCTGGTCCGGGCGTACCGCGCCTGGGCTCTGGCCGAGCCGCACCGCTACCGCCTGCTGTTCCGGGCCCCGCTCCAGGGCTACGACGCCCAGTCGACCCGCCTGGTCGAGGCCGCGCAGCCCGCCATGACCGTACTCCTGGAGGCCGTGGGCGCTCTGGCGGAGTCGGAGACGGAGGTACCGCAGGGCGCGGCGGCCGAGTTCCGGGCGTGGATGGAGCGGCACACCTTCGAGAACCTGCCGGAGGCGGTGGCCGTGCGGTCCACCATGCTCTGGGCGCACCTGCACGGCCTGGTCGGCCTGGAGATCGAGGGCAACTTCGCCTCCATGGGGATCGATCCCTCCTTTCTCTACGAGACCGCGGTGACCGACTTCCTGCGCTCGCTCTGAGTCACGCACGGGGGCCCGGCACCCGCACCGGGCACACGAAGGATCACCCGGCACGGTCGGCACGACAGACGAACGCGTGACGCCCCGGACTCGCACAAATAACCCTCGAACAGGCGAATGAGAAGTCGGTCCGGGTCCATCGCCCCGGGCTCAAGTCACGTACTCTGTCTACGACTTGGCCTCCCGAGCGACTACCGCATCAGGACCGGTCGCCCACTCCGGGAGGACTGCGGCATATACCAGAAGCACCACCGTATCGGGTGTTGCCAAATCCCTTACAGCGCGTCGCGGGCTGTGCGACAGTCGTAACGGTCCTTCCGTCAACCCAGGTCGTACCGTTCCCGCATCGGAGTACGTCATGCCTCCCCATCTCTCTGCGGACCGCCCAGCCGCCCAGCCGCCGCAGCACGGCTCCGTCGACGCGCTCATCTCGCAGACGCGCCGCCTGCGCGGCGAGGTGGACGCCGTCCGGCGTGAGGCACCCGCCGACGGCGAGGACGTACAGGGACGCTGGCAGCGCGCGCTGTGCACCCTGGCGCTGCATCAACTGAACGACCTGGACGAACACTTGGCGCAGCTCCGGGAAGGGCCACCGGCCGCGCCCGCTCAGCCTCCCGCCGTCGCCGTCGCCGTCCCCGCACCACCGGCCGCTCCGGCACCTCCCCGGCGCGGCTCCCTGCTGAGTCGGGTCGGCAGCGCCGAGTGGAACCTGCTGACGGACGAGGCGAGTTGGTCCGGGGAGCTCTACCAGATCCTGGGACGTGACGACTCCGCTCCCCCGCTCACCCTCGACGAACTGCCGTCCCTGGTCTTCGACGAGGACCGGTCGATGCTGACGACGATGGTCACGGACTGCCTCATCGACGCCAAACCCATCGACGGGGAGTTCCGCATCGTCCGGCCCGACGGCGGCGTCCGCACGGTGCACATGATGGGTGAGCCCGTACTGGGCGCGGACGGCAGCACCGCCGCGATGTGGGCCGTGCTGCGCGACGTCAGCGAACTGCGCCGCAGCCAGCGGAACATGAGCGAGACCCGTGACTCGCTGGAGCGGGAACAGCGGGTCGCCCGGACCGAGCACCGGCTCGCGGTCGAACTGCAGGAGGCCGTACTGCCCCCCTGGCGCGGCTCGCTGCGATTCCCACGCCAGGGCCCCCGGACACTCGACCTCGCCGCCCACTACCTCCCTGCCTCACCCGCCGCCCTGATCGGCGGCGACTGGTACGACGCGCTCGAACTGCCGGGCGGCGACACACTGTTGAGCGTCGGCGACCTCTCCGGTCACGGCGTGGCCGCGACCTCGGGCACGGCCATGCTGCTCGGGGCCCTGCGCGGCATGGCCGTGGCGGGCACCCAGCCCGGTCAGCTCCTCTCCTGGCTCAACCACCTGCTCGACACCACCGTCCAGCCGGCCCTCGGCAGCGCCCTCTGCTGCCGCTACCGGCCCGAGACCCGCACCCTCACCTGGGCGCAGGCCGGACACCCCGCCCCGCTGCTGTTCCGCGACGGGACGGGGCGCGCGCTGACCCCGCCGGACGGCGTCCTGCTGGGCGCCACCCCCGGCGCCGCCTACGGGCAGGCCGAGGAGACCCTCCACGAAGGCGACGTACTGGTCCTGCACACCGACGGGCTGGTCCCGCGGCGACCGGAGTCCTCCCGCCCCGGCGAGACCGGGCACGAGACCGGGTCGGAGGCCGCCCGACGCCTGCTCGGCATGGCCCCGCGCTTCGACGGGGCCCGTACGGCCCAGGACTGTGCACGGCTGGTCATCGAGGAATTCGGCGAGACCGAGCGCACGGAGGACGGCTGCGTTCTCGTCGTCAAAATCGGTTCCTGACCGGCCGATTCCTGACCCGTCAGTACCCTGTCCCGAGTGCCTGCCCGTCGACTCCTCGTCACGGAGGCGACCAACGCGACCGGGGTTTCCCGGCCGGACCTCTCTCCTCAGGCCCGCGCGCTGTTGCCGCCCCGGGGCTTCGACGCCATCTTGGGCAGCGAGAGCTTGATCTCCTCACGCAGATCACTGATCTTCGGATAGCTGGAGTACTGCCCGGTGAGCCGGTACATCTCGCGCAACCGGTCCCAGGTGCGGTGGGAGGAGTTGGATCCCATCGACGTCAGGGCCAGCCGCGCGTACCGGTCGGCCTGTTCGGGGTCGTCGGCGATGAAGCAGGCCGACGCAAGGGAGATGTGGTCGAAGATCTTCGACCGGTCCCGCCCCGACTCCCGCAGCTTCAGCGCCTCCTTGGCGTGCCGCTGCGCCGTCGCCGCCGCGGCCGGCTCGTGCTCGGCGAGGGTGCGGTAGGCGAGCGCCTGCATGCCGTGCATGTCGGCCTCGTCGAACAGTTGCATCCAGCTCGGCGGAGGCACGTCACCGCGGTCGGAGACGAACAGGTCCTCCGCCACGCCGAGGGTGCGCCGCATCGCCTGCCCCTTGCCCATCGAGGCCTGTGCCCAGGCCTCGATGGTGTGGAGCATGGCCCGGGTACGAGGCAGCACCTCGTCGCCGGAACCGGACTTGGCGAGCTTCATCAGGTCGAGCGCGTCGTCCGGCCGGCCCAGGTGCACCATCTGGCGGGCCGCCCGGGAGAGCGCCTCGCCGGCCCGGGGCCGGTCACCGCCCTCCCGGGCCGCGTGCGCGGCGATGATGAAGTACTTCTGGGCCGTGGGCTCCAGGCCGACGTCGTGCGACATCCAGCCCGCGAGGACGGCGAGATTGGCGGCGACGCCCCACAGGCGCCGCTGGAGATGGTCGGGGTGATGGTAGGAGAGCATGCCTCCCACTTCGTTGAGCTGGCCCACCACGGCCTTGCGTTGCAGCCCGCCACCGCGGGCCGCGTCCCAGGCCCGGAACACCTCGACGGAGCGCTCCAGTTCCTCGATCTCCTGCGACCCGATGGGGGCGGCCTCGTAGCGGTCGAACCCAGCGGGGTCGGCGTGCAGGGGGTCTTCGAACTGCGGAGCGTCGGCCGCGAGGGCCGGATCGTTGCGGAGCCAGTCGTGCATGGCAGGGCTGAGTACGGATCCCGCGGCGAGCGCGGCACCCGCGCCCACCAAGCCGCGTCGGTTGAGCATGAGGTCCATTCCCGTGAATTCGGTGAGGACCGCGGCGGTTCGCTCGGGCGCCCACGGCACTCCGTCGGGATGTTCCACACTCCCGCCGCCCTGCCGTTTCCCCGCGCGCCCGTGCCTGACCAGACCGAGGTCCTCGATGGTCACGACACGGCCGAGACGCTCGGTGAACAGAGCCGCCAGCACCCGCGGCACCGGATCGCGCGGGATCTCTCCCATGTCGATCCACCGCCGCACCCGCGAGGTGTCGGTCGCCAGCTGGGGGTGGCCCATGGCCGCCGCCTGCCGGTTGACCATTCTCGCGAGTTCACCCTTGGACCAGCCGGTCAGGCCGAACAGGTCCGCCAGGCGGGTGTTGGGTTGTCCGTTCACGTCAAGCCCCCAGGTTCTCGGCTGATTTCGACAGTAACCGCCTGTCAGTTGCTGAGCGACTATTCGCCAGGGTTCGCCAGGGTGCGCCAGATGGTGTGCCAGTGGACGCCGGGTGTCAGGTAGGAATGCGCCACCCCGACCCGGTTGCCGCAGGACCATTCCCCAGGATGAAACCCGGGGGCGACCGGTCGGGGAGCGCAGCAACTTGCAGGCACACGAAGGGATCTGTTTCGCCCATGTACACAGCATCGTCCTCCGTGTCCGCTCCGCCCCGGTCGTTGCACTCCCGCCCGGTGGGCAGCGGCCCTTACCTCGACCCCGCGCGCCAGGCGGCTCCCGTACTCGGGGCCGGCCGGGCGCGGCGCGTGCCGGGGCTCGGCACCCAACCGCTCAGCGGGAGACTCGACTTGTCCGGCCCTCAGGGCGCCCAGCTGCGCACGGCGATCGCGTCGGTGCACCGGATCTGTCCGGAGTTCGCTCCGGTCCAGGTGCTCAGGCGCAGCGGACGCTCCGTGCTCCTCGTCGGTACGACGGGACGCAGCACGGCCGTCGCCAAGTGTTTACTGGACCACTCCCCCGTCTGGGCCGAGCGGATCCGGCATGAAATAGCTGCTTACCGCTCGTTCGTCCGGCACCGCCCGCCCGTGCGGGTGCCCCGACTGATCGCGGCGGACCCGGAGAACTGCACCCTGGTGATCGAGCGGATGCCCGGCCGGGTGGCAGCGCTCCAGCGGCACCCGGCCGAGGCCCCGCCCCGCGCGGACATCCGGGCGGCGCTGGGCGCCATCTGCCGGCTGAACACCTGGCGGCCGCCGGCCGGTACGTTCAACGCCCCGCTGAACTACGCGGAACGGATCTCCCGCTTCCACGAACTGGGTCTGCTCACGGACCGGGACATGGGCGATCTCCAGAAGCTCGTGCACGGCATCGCCGCCTCCTCGGGGCGCCAGGGCATGGGCCAGTTCTGCCACGGCGACGCCCTCCTGTCGAACATCCTGCTCTCACCGGCCGGTCCAGTGCTGGTGGACTGGGAGCACGCGGGCTGGTATCTCCCCGGGTACGACCTGGCGACCCTGTGGGCCGTCCTCGGTGACGCCCCCGTGGCGCGCCGTCAGATCAGCCAGCTCGCCCAGTCGGCGGGCCCGGCGGCCCGGGACGCCTTCCTGGTCAACCTGATGCTGGTCCTGACCCGTGAGATCCGTACCTACGAGATGGCCGTGCAGCGTTCCCTGCACGACCCGGCCCCGGCGGCACCGGGCCAGACCCCGCCGGCTGCCGCGCCGTCCGGCGAGGAACAGCGGTTGCTGCTCAGGCGGCTGCACGACGACTGCCAGATGGCCCGCCGGGCGGTTCGCGCGGCGGTCGGCACTCGCTGACCGGGGACGAGGGCCCGCGGAGCGCACCGCAAGGTGGCGCACCGCGGGCCTTCGGCATGTCCCGGCCTGCCGCCGTTCGGGTCATTGGTCCACGCCACTGATGCCGCGCAGGCGGGAGGGCCACCGCCGCGGAAACCTCCTCGCTCGTCGCTGACATGGGAAATCGCCTCGCGCTGGGCATGATTGACGGATCGTCCGGGACCCGGTAGCACTGACGCGTTCGGCCCGCACGCCCCACCGCGCTCGACCGTCCCAGGAGGCTGCATTGCACCGGTCCGCCACCGACCCCAACGGCACCACCGGACACAGACGCGTCCGAAGGGCAGCGGGGACCGTCGCCTCGGCGGCGCTGCTGCTGCCGTTGCTGGGCGCCGCTCCCGCGAGTTCCGCCGCCGAGGTGCCCGAGGCCGCAGGGCTGCAGCGGGCCTTCGCCACCGCGGCCACCGAGTACCACGTACCGCAGAGCGTGCTGCTCGCCGTGTCCTATCTGCAGTCCCGCTGGGACACACACGCGGGCGCCCCGAGCGTCAGCGGCGGCTACGGCCCCATGCACCTGACCGACGCCCGGACCGCGATCGCCGGTTCCCCGCACCACAGCGACGGCACGGAGGACGCCCGCGGGGACAGCTCGCGTCCGCCGCTGCTGCCGGACACGAAGGTTCCCACGAACGCCGAACTCCCGGCACGGCTCAAGACGTTGACGAAGGCGGCCCGTCTCACCGGGCTGCCGGCGGAGCGGCTGCGCACGGACGCGGCGGCGAACGTCGAGGGCGGTGCCGCCCTGCTCGCCGCCGCACAGCGTGACCTCGGCCGGCCGCTGAGCGCGGACCCGGCCGACTGGTACGGGGCGGTCGCGCGCTTCTCGGGAGCGGACGACAGCTCCACGGCGGCGACGTACGCCGACGACGTGTACGCGGTGCTGCGGACCGGTGAGGCGCGCACGACGGACTCCGGCCAGCGGCTGGCGCTCGCCGCGCAGCCGAAGCTGAGCCCCGACACGGCGCAGCTGCGCGGCGCCGGGCTGCGGACGGCCTCCGCCGACGGCACCGAGTGCCCGCGGACCGTGTCCTGCGAGTGGATCCCGGCTCCGTACGAGGAGTTCGGGGACGGCGACTACGGCAACCACGACCTGGGCGACCGGCCGGCGTCGCAGAGCATCAAGTACATCGTCATCCACGACACGGAAGGGACCTGGGACGGTGTGCTGAACCTCGTCCAGGACCCGACCTACGTGTCGTGGAACTACACGCTGCGCTCGACCGACGGTCACATCGCCCAGCATGTGAAGGCCAAGGACGTGGCCTGGCACGCGGGCAACTGGTACATCAACGCGAAGTCGATCGGCCTGGAGCACGAGGGCTTCCTGACCTCGCCGGACGCCTGGTACACCGAGGAGATGTACCGGGCCTCGGCGCGCCTGGTGCGCTACCTCTCCGCGAAGTACTCGATCCCGCTGGACCGGCAGCACGTCCTCGGCCACGACAACGTGCCCGGACCGACCACGTCGACGATCCCGGGCATGCACACGGACCCGGGCCCGTACTGGGACTGGCAGCACTACTTCACGCTGCTCGGGCACCCCTTCCACCGGACGCTCGCGAAGAGCGGCGCGCTGGTCACGGTGCTGCCGGACTTCGCGAAGAACCAGCCGGTGTACACGGGCTGCGTCACGAAGGACGTGCCCTGCGCCCCGCACGGCTCCAGTGAGGTGCGGCTCTACTCCCAGCCGGACGATACCTCGCCCCTCGTCAAGGACGTCGGCCTGTACCCGAGCGGTGCCGCCTCGACGATCGACGTGAACGACCTGGCCTCGCGCGTCTCCACCGGACAGCGCTACGCGGTGGCCGAGCGCGCCGGGGACTGGACGGCGATCTGGTACCTGGGCCAGAAGGCCTGGTTCAAGAACCCGAAGAAGCAGCCGACCGCGGTGACCGCGTCGGGCCCGGTCGTGACGCCCAAGGCGGGTCTCACGGAGGTCCCGGTGTACGGGAGGGCGTACCCGGAGGCGGCGGCCTACCCGGCGGGAGTTCCCGTCCAGGCGGTCTCCCCGTTGCCGTACAAGATCCTCGCGGGCCAGCGCTACGCGGCCGGTGACAAGGTGCCGGGCGAGTACTTCTTCTCCCCGACCTTCGACACCACGGGGCACAAGGTCGTGATCGGCAAGGACATGTACTACGAGATCCAGTACGGACACCGGGTGGAGTTCGTGCGGGCCGCGGACGTCGATCTGATTCCGTAGCCGTTTCCGTCCGTCCGGGGCCGGGTCCGCAGGTGCGGGCCCGGCCCCGCTGTTCTCCCTGACGGTGATGACCGGGGCAACCGACCAGGGAATGTGCCCGCGAGGTCAGGTTCGGCCGGGCTCGGGCCAGTTAACGACATGTCGCCGCGTCGGGGGTCCGTTTGCGCTGGGATGGGCCGAATCACATCAAGCGGCACATCTGGGGCGGACATGGGCGACTTCGTCAAGGGGACTTCAACGCGTCCCGCCGACACGGCGGACCCGGGGCGGTGCCAGTGCGGTGGCGATCCGCCCGGCACCGTGCCGGCAGGGGCGGAGGAGAGGTTCCGCGGGCTGCTGGAGGCGGCGCCGGACGCCATGGTCATCGTCGACGACACCGGCACCATCCGCCTCGTCAACGCCCAGACCGAAGCCCTCTTCGGCTACCGACGCGAGGAACTCCTCGGCCACCCCGTCGAACTCCTCGTCCCCGGCCGCTTCCGCGCCCACCACACCATGCACCGCGACGGATACGCCACCAACCGCCAAGTCCGCCCCATGGGCGCCGAACTCGAACTCCACGGCCTCCGCAAGGACGGCACCGAGTTCCCCGTCGAGATCAGCCTCAGCCCCCTGGAGACCAACGACGGACTCCTCGTCTCCGCCGCCGTCCGCGACGTCAGCGACCGCAAGGCGGCGGAGGAGAGGTTCCGCGGGCTGCTGGAGGCGGCGCCGGACGCCATGGTCATCGTCGACGACACCGGCACCATCCATCTCGTCAACGCCCAGACCGAAGCCCTCTTCGGCTACCGACGCGAGGAACTCCTCGGCCACCCCGTCGAACTCCTCGTCCCCGGCCGCTTCCGCGCCCACCACACCATGCACCGCGACGGATACGCCACCAACCGCCAAGTCCGCCCCATGGGCGCCGAACTCGAACTCCACGGCCTCCGCAAGGACGGCACCGAGTTCCCCGTCGAGATCAGCCTCAGCCCCCTGGAGACCAACGACGGACTCCTCGTCTCCGCCGCCGTCCGCGACGTCAGCGACCGCAAGCGCGCCGAGGCCCGGATCAACGAACTGGCCGGTCTGGTGGAGTCCTCGCAGGACGCGATCCTCGCCAAGACCCTCGACGGCGAGATCACCTACTGGAACGCGGCGGCCCAGCGGCTGTACGGCTACACGCGGGCCGAGATGATGGGCCGGCACGTGTCGCTGCTGGCCACCACGGAGCGGCGGGACGAGATCGACGCGCTGCTGGACCGGCTGCGCCGCGGTGAGAAGGTCGAGCACTTCGAGACGCTGCGGCTGACCCGCTCGGGCGATCTGCTGGACGTCGACATCACGCTGTGGCCGACGCGCGCCCCGGACGGCTCGGTCGTCGGCGCGTGCGCCATCGTCCGGGACATCAGCGACCGCAAGAAGGCGGAGGAGGAGCTGACGTTCCTCTACGAGCAGCAGCGGCACATCGCGCTGACGCTCCAGCGCAGTCTCATGGGCACGCCGCCCGCGATCCCGGGTCTGACCACCGCGAGCCGCTACCGGCCCGCCACGCAGGGAGCGGGGGTGGGCGGCGACTGGTTCGACCTGATCCCGCTGGGCGCGGGCCGGGTCGGTGTCCTGATCGGCGACGTGATGGGCCGCGGCCTGGAGGCCGCCGCGGTGATGGGCCAGCTGCGGTCGGCGGCGCACGCGCTCGCCAAGACGGGGATGCAGCCGCGGCAGCTGATGCAGGCACTGGAGACGGTCGTCGGCGATCTGGACGTGCCCGACCAGCTGGTGACCTGCTGCTACGTGGTGGTCTCCGCCGACGCCGGAGAGGTGACGGTCTGCTCGGCGGGCCATCTGCCGACCCTGGTGGCGTTGCCGGGCAGCGGCGCCCGCCAGCTCCCGGCCCCGGTGAACGCGCCTCTCGGCGTCGGTGACGTGCTCTACGAGCAGGCCACCGCGGTCATACCTCCGGGTGCCACGCTCGTCCTCTACACCGACGGTCTCATCGAGACGCCCGGCACCGACATCGAGGACCAGCTCGCCCAGCTGACGGCGACGCTGGCGGACCTCTTCGCCAGCGCACCCGATCTGGAGGTGGCCGCCGACCATGTGCTGGCGGCGCTGCTGCCGGACGCGGAGGGGCACAACGACGACGTGACCCTGCTCCTCACCCGGCTGCCCGACGCGCCCCTGGCCACGGTCGGCATCGACCTGGCGGCGGTGCCCGAGTCCGTGCCGGAGGGCCGCGCCTTCCTCGGCAAGGCCCTGACCTCGTGGGACTGCGCGCCGACCGCGGACGACGCACGGCTGCTGCTGTCGGAGATCCTCACCAACGCCGTCCAGCACGCGCAGGGGCCCATCCGCCTGCACCTGTGTCGCACCGCCACGGAGCTGACCGTGGAGATCAGCGACCACAGCACGCATCTTCCGCGGCCCCGGGCGGCCACGGAGGACGAGGAGTCGGGACGGGGGCTGATCCTGGTGCGCGCGCTCGCCGACGACTGGGGCGTGCGGCCGACGGAGGAGGGCAAGACGACGTGGTTCACCCTCAAGCTGTGACGCCGGAAGGGGTGTTCGGTCTCAGCTCTGCTGGAAGAGTTCCGCGGGCAGCGGCTTGAGCAGCGCGTACAGGTCGTCGGTGATCGGGCGGTCCCAGGCGGCGATGGTCACCAGGACGTTGTCGCTGCGGTCGAACTGGACGCAGGAGATGCGGGTCTCGGAGAGCTTCAGCCGGCGCACGATGAGCAGGTTGTCGCCCTGCATCACCGGCATGTCCTCGGTGCCGGTGACGGTGACCTCCTCGTCGTTCTCCAGCGCGATCAGCAGCTGGGCCACCTCGAAGGGGACCTCGCCCTCGGCGACGTCGCGGGCCGGGGAGCCCTCCGGCAGGTTGCCGATGATCATCGCGGGGCCGCGGCCGCCGAACAGGTCGTAACGCAGGAAGACGCCTTGGCAGCTGCCGTCGGGAGCGGGCAGCAGGCCCGCGCCGAGGTTGCCCGGCCAGTCGCCCGGGTCCATGGCCAGAACGTCGAAGTCGGGCCCGGCGGGCGTGGCGCTGCGGCGGCGGAGGAAGGACATGCCGCAATGGTACGTGCACAGGGGGCGCACCGGGTCCCGTGGGCGCCGCCCGCTCGGGCCCGGGAGAGAGGCCTGCCTGCGCCGGGCGGGCCGCTGTTTCCGGCACCGCCGCCCGGCGCCTCGCGGGACGTCCTCCCGGACGCCGCCGCCTCAGGTCACGGCTGCTCCCCCGACCGCTGTGCGCGTCAGGACGTGGCCTGCTCCCGGAGGGCGGCGGCGAGCCCCGTGCGGTCCGTGCCGACCTTGCGGTAGACCGCCGAGAGCAGCCGGACGACGGCCTGCTCGTCGATGCGCAGTTCCTTCGCGACCTGGGCCGGGGTCCGGTCCCGCGCGGTCAGCGCGGCGGCGGCGCGCTCGCGGGCGGTCAGGGTGTCCGTCTCGGTGCTGTGCAGGCGGCGGGGTCGCAGTCCCGCGTTCGCCAGCTCCTCACGGGCCTCGTCGACCAGCCCGTCGGCGCCGCACTGGACGGCCGCGTCGAGTCCGCGGTAGAGGTGCTCGGCGGCTTCCCTGGGCCGTCCCGCGCGGCGCAGTTCGGTACCGAGGGCGACCAGGGCGCAGGCCAGTTCGTACGCGGCGGGGGAGCGCTCCAGGTGGTCGACCGACTCTTCGAGGAGGCTGACGCGGTCCGGAACCGGGGAGACCTCCGCGGCGGCGCGCAGGGCCTGGCCGATCGCGGAGGGGGTGCCGTACTGGCGGGCCCGGTGCACCGCGTCGAGTGCCGTGGCGACGGCACGCTCGGGGGCGTCGCGGCTCTCGGCGCGGGCGAGGTGGAGTTGCCAGGGACACCACGAGGGGTTGCGCATGCCCCGCTCGTCGAGTCGGCGTCCCGCGGAGGCGAGCTCGACGGCCGCCTCCTTGGCGAGGCCGCGAGCGAGCAGGAGTTCGCCGTACACGGTCTGGGCGTCCGGGAAGGTGACGGCGGCGGGGAAGGGTGCGCGCAGCGCGTAGTGCTCGCCGGCGCGGGTGGCCTGGTCGACCCGGCCGCGGGCCAGCAGGACCTGGACGAGGGTGCCGACCGCGTACCAGTGGACGGGGGTGCCCGGCCCGACGCGTTCGGCGAGCCGGAGGCCGGCGCGGACGAAGTCCTCCGCCTCGGCGAGGCGGCCGCGGCGGAAGCGGACGTATCCGAGGATCGTGTAGCCGAACGAGAGGTGGGCGCCGTGCCAGCCCTGCGTCTCGAAGTCGGCGATGCCGGTGGCGAAGAGTTCCTCCGTACGGCCCGGCCGGTCGGCGTACGTGAAGGTCATCGCGACCAGCACCGGGACCTCGAAGCCTCGGTCGGCCTCGGCCCATCCCAGGCCGCCGGCGAGGGCTCGTTCGGCGTGGTGGAGGGCGACGGGGGCGGGTTCGCCGCGCAGGGTGGCGTCCCAGGCGCGCAGCCCGATGACGTACCGCTCGGTGAGGTCACGGCCGGTGAGCCGGTCGGCGAGGCGGGCCAGCCTGCGGGAGCGGGCGGGCGAGTCGGGTTCGTCGGCTCGGAAGGCGTCCCACATGAACTGCTCGGACTGCATGCGCAGCCGTACCCGCGCGTCGCCGGTGACGTGGATCTCGCGGTCGAGGGTCTCGGAGGCCTCGGCGAGCCGGTCGCTGTGCGCGAGGACCTGGGAGAGGCGGTAGACGATGTTGTGGCGCAGCTCGGGGTCGGCGATGGGCTCTTCGAGGGCCGCGCGCAGGTGGTTGACCGTGGTCGCCGGCTCGGTGAGCAGGGAGGCGCAGCCCAGTTCGTACAGGACGGCGGCGCGCTCCGCGGGCGGCGGCGGTTCGCGCAGGGCGCGGGCGAGGCAGCGGCGGGCGGCGTCGGGGGCTCCGGCGCGCTGGGTCTCGCGGGCCGCTGCGCGCAGCTGCTGGACGATCCAGGTGTCGCCGTCGGGGTGGGTCTCCATGAGGTGGCGGGCGGCGGCGGCCGGGCCGAGTCCCTCGTCGATCACGCACCAGGCGGCCTGGCCGTGCAGGGCGACGCGCACGGCGCCGGGGATGTCCCGGTAGACGGCGGTGGCGATGAGCGGGTGGACGAACTCCAGGGGGTCGGCGCCGGTGAGGATGCGGGCGGTGCGCAGGGCGTCCGCCGCGTCGGCGGCCTCCTCGGAACCGAGTCCGGCGACGGCGGCGGCGAGGGTGGGACGGATCTCCGTGCCGAGTACGGCGCAGGCCCAGGCGAAGCGGACGGTCGCGGGGCCGAGGCGTTCGAGGCGGGCGACGAGGCCGCTGCCCTTGACGGCGGCGGCGAGGTCACGCAGCAGGTGCGCGCCGTCCTCGGTCGGGTTCAGTCCCCGGTCGCGGACCTTGGCGGTCAGTTCGACGGCCTCGAAGGGGTTGCCCGCGGTGACCGCCCAGCATTCGCGGCAGAACGCGTCGTCGGCCTGGGTGCCGAGGTCCTCGCGGACGAGCCGGGCGACGGCCGCCGCGCTGAGCGGTTCGAGTCCGATGGGGCGTTGGCCGGCGCGGCCGGGCAGGCTCCTGAACGCCTCGGCGTGTTCGGGCAGTTCGTCGGGCCGGTAGGCGACGGCGACGAGCAGCGGGAGTTGTTCGGCGCGGGGTGCGAACGCGGCGAGCCAGCTGAGGGATTCGGCGTCGGCCCAGTGCGCGTCGTCCAGGACGAGCACCATCGGGGCGCGCTGCACGGCGAGGTGGGTGAGGACCCAGTCGAGGCCCGCGCGCAGTCCCTGCTGGTCGGGCGGGGCACCTTCGGAGGGCGCGCAGAGCCCGAGTGCGGGGCCGACGATCGCGTACCAACTGCCCAGTGTCGTGCGGAGTTCGGCCTCGGAGAGGCCGGCGAACTCCGGCTGGAGTAGCTGGCGTGCGACGTGGAAGGCGACGCGCTGCTCCTGCTCGCCGCCGCGCGCGCTCAGGACGGTGCAGCCCTTGGCGGCGGAGCGGCGGCGTACTTCGGTGAGGAGGGTCGTCTTGCCGATACCGGCGTGGCCCGCGAAGGACAGCAGTGCTCCGCGGGAACGGCCGGGTGGTTCGCCGGTGTTCGCGCGCGGCCCGGCGAGGTCCCTCAACGCCTCTTCCACAGTGGACAGTTCGCTCTCGCGCTCGAAGAGCGTACGACGGCCACGCAGGCTGCGCTGCCCCATGATCACCCCCTGTCACGGTCGCGCCCACGCGGGGACGCGTACCGTGACCTACAGGCGCCTCAGCGTACGCCGGGATCATCGGTGGGGCAGCCTGTTCGAGCGCTCCTGCTCAGGGAACATTTTCGGGCTCGCGGGCGGGCGGCGGGACGGCGTCGCGCACGGCTTTTTGCGGGCCCGTCCGGGGACGGCCTCCGACCGTCCCCGGACGGGCCCGGGGACAGGGAGGGCGCGGCCGGCCGGCGTCGGTTCAGGTGAGGTCGAACTCGCCCTCGCGGGCCCCCGACACGAACGCCCCCCACTCCGCGGGGGTGAAGATCAGGGAAGGGCTCTGCGGGCTGCCGCTGTTGCGCATCGCGATGAAGCCCTCGACAAAAGCGATCTGGACATCTCCGCGTCCTCGGCTGCTGGACTGCCATTCGGCTTTGCTGAGGTCCAGCTCCGGCTTGTCCCAGCCCGCGAGCGGGTGTTGCTCGATGGTGCTTTCGGCCACGTCCGTGCTCCTCCCGGTTCGTCGTCCGCGGCCAGCCTAGCGATCGGTCCGGGTGGCGGACAGGCCACGTGAGGGGGACGGTGTCAGGATGCGGGCGGCGCGGCGCCGACCAGCCACATGGAGAAGAACTGGGATCCGCCTCCGTAGGCGTGTCCGAGGACCCGTCGCGCCCCGTCGACCTGGTGCTCTCCTGCCTGGCCACGGACCTGAAGTGCCGCTTCGGCGAAGCGGATCATGCCGGAGGCGCCGATCGGATTGGTGGACAGGACTCCGCCCGACATGTTGACGGGGAGGTCGCCCTCCAGTTCGGTCACGCCCGATTCGGTGAGTTTCCATCCCTCGCCCTCGTCGGCGAAGCCGAGGTTCTCCAGCCACATGGGCTCGTACCAGGAGAAGGGCACGTACATCTCGACGGCGTCGATGTCCCGGCGGGGGTCCGCGATCCCGGCCTGCCGGTACACGTCGGCCGCGCAGTCCTTGCCGGCCTGCGGGGACACGAAGTCCTTGCCCGCGAACAGGGTGGGTTCGCTGCGCATCGCGCCGCCGTGCATCCAGGCGGGCGGGCGGGGCGAACGGGCGGCTCCGGCACGGTCGGTGAGGATCATGGCGCACGCGCCGTCGGAGGACGGGCATGTCTCCGAGTAGCGGATCGGGTCCCAGAGCATGGGTGATGCCTGGACCTTCTCCAGGGTGATGTCGTGTTCGTGGAGGTGCGCGTACGGGTTCTTCAGGGCGTTGCGCCGGTCCTTGTAGGCGACGAGCGAGCCGACGGTGTCGGGGGCACCGGTGCGCCGCATGTAGGCGCGCACGTGCGGTGCGAAGAAGCCGCCGGCGCCGGCGAGGAGGGGCTGCTGGAAGGGGACGGGGAGGGACAGACCCCACATGGCGTTCGACTCGGACTGTTTTTCGAAGGCGAGGGTGAGGACGGTGCCGTGGACGCGGGCGGCGACGAGGTTGGCGGCGACGAGGGCGGTCGATCCTCCGACGGAACCGGCGGTGTGCACCCGGAGCATCGGTTTGCCGACGGCGCCGAGCGCGTCGGCGAGGTACAGCTCGGGCATCATGACGCCCTCGAAGAAGTCGGGCGCCTTCCCGATGACCACGGCGTCGATGTCGGCCCAGGTCAACTCGGCGTCGTCGAGGGCGCGTCGGGCGGCCTCGCGGACGAGGCCCGCGATGGACACGTCCCGTCGCGCCGCCACGTGCTTGGTCTGGCCGATGCCTACGACGGCCACGGGCTCCTTGCTCATCGGACGTCCCCTTCGAGTACGGCGACCAGGTTCTGTTGGAGGCAGGGGCCCGAGGTGGCGTGGGCGAGTGCCCGGTCGGACTCCCCTCGATGGACACGCGCGGCGGCCTCGCCGATGCGGATCAGCCCGGCCGCCATGACGGGATTGGCGGCGAGCGGACCCCCCGACGGGTTGACGCACACGCTGTCGTCGAGCCGCAGCGCCTTGCGCAGGACCACTTCCTGCGAGGTGAAGGGGGCGCACAACTCGGCGGTGTCGACGGGCCGTTCGAAGGCTCCGGCGTGTTCCGCGGCCAGCCGGGTGGACGGGGAGTCGGTCAGGTCGCGCACGCCGAGGGAGTGCGCCTCGACGCGGTGGTCGATGCCCCGGATCCAGGCGGGCCGTTCGCAGAGGTCACGGGCGCGTTCCCCGGCGGCGAGGATCACGGCGGCGGCTCCGTCGCCGATGGGCGGGCAGTCCCCGGTGCGCAGCGGCCGGACGAGGTAGTCGCCCTGCGGGACCGGACCACGCAGCTGGGCATGGGAGTTGGCACGCGCGTCGGCGCGGCTGCGGGCGGCGACACCGGCGAGCGCGGGTTCGTCGGTGTCGCCGGCGTCGATGAGCGCCTGCGCCTGAAGCGCGGCGAGCGCGACGGAGTCGGGCCACAGCGGGGCCACGTAGTACGGGTCGAGCTGCCGGGTCAGGACGTCGCGCACGGAACCGGGCGAGGACTTGCCGTAGGCGTACACGAGCGCGGTGTCGGCGTCGCCGGTGAGCAGTTTCGTCCAGGCCTCGTACAGGGCCCAGGCGCCGTCCATCTCGACGTGCGACTCGGAGATCGGCGGCCAGGCGCCCACCCCGTCGAGCGCCATGGTGAAGGAGAAGGCGCGGCCGGCGAGGTAGTCGCTGGAGCCGGAGCAGGTGAAGCCGATGTCGCCGGTCCGCAGGCCCGTCCGGTCGAGGACGTCGTGCAGGACCGGGAGGAGCATCTCCACCTCGGAGTGCTCGTCGGAGGTGCGCCGGTGGTCCGTCTGCCCGAAGGCGACGACGGCGATGTCCCTGACGGTCCGCATCTACAGCATCTCCTTGTACGTCTCGTAGTCCGCGTCCGGTTCGCCGGTGGGCCGGTAGTGGTCGGGGTGGCGGCCGCCCTCCGTCCACACGGGTTCGACCCTCAGGCCCATCCGCACCTCGTCGTAGGGGATGCCGCCGATCCGGCCGTGCAGTGCGAGTCCGGCCCCGTCCAGGGCGATGTGCGCGTAGACGTAGGGCACTTCGATGTCGAGGTTCTTCGCCTTGATGTTGACGATGCAGTACGTGGTGACGGTGCCGCGCGGCCCGACCTCGACCTGTTCGGAGGTGGCCAGGCCGCAGGTGGGGCAGGCGCCCCTGGGCGGGACGTAGACCTTGTGGCAGGACGGGCAGCGTTCGCCGACCGTGCGCCGTCCGGAGAGGTTCTCGATGTAGGCGGTCTGGGCGCGGCCCGGGGAGTAGACGTAGTCGAGCCGGGCGGCCGCGACGATGCCGGTCACCGGGCCCTCGAAGCGGCCGTCGTGACCGGTGGGTTCACCGGGTCCGCCGTCGTACGGTTCGAAGCACGCGATGTCGGTGATGGCGCCGGAGCGTTCGGGGGCCCAGCGGACGCGGACGCGCATCCCGGTGCGGACGGCGTCGGGGCCGGGAACGTCGAGGGCGTGCAGCAGGGCTGTGTCGGCACCGTCCAGTCGGACGAGGACCCAGGCGAACGGGGTGTCCAGGGGCTGGCCGCGGCGGGGTTCGTGGTTCCAGGCCCAGGTGGTGACCGTGCCGGTGGGGGCGACCTCGACGAGGTCGCTTATCTCCTCGGCGGTGACCGGGTCGTACTCCACGGGTGGGACGAGGGTGCGTCCGTCGGTGGTCCGTACGCCGAGGACGACGCGTTCGCGCAGCCCGGTGAGGAAGGCGCTCTGCACGGGGCCGAGCGAGCGGGTGAAGGGGAACTCGACGACGAGGGGGGCTTTGAGGACTTCGGGCATCCCGGATCTCTCCTTCGGAGGTCGGACGCGCCGCGTCGGCGAGCGGCTCGGCGCGGGGGCGGGCCGGGGCGCCGTGCCAGGCGCCGCAGCCCCGGACTGATCCGAACGACACCCCCCTAAGCGCGCCGGTAGACGGGCGGGCGCTTCTCGGCGAAGGCCCGGGAGCCCTCCTTGGCGTCGGCGGTGTCGAAGACCGGCCAGCCGCGCCGCAGTTCGGCGGCGAGGCCGTCGGTCTCGGTGAGTTCGGCGGTCTCGTACACGGACGCCTTGACGGCTTCGACGGCGAGCGGCCCGCAGGCGTTGATCTGTTCGGCGACGGCGAGGGCTTCGGTGAGGGCGGTGCCGTCGGGCACGACCCGGCCGACGAGGCCGATGTCGGCGGCCTCGCGGGCGGAGTACGCGCGCCCGGTGAGGAGCATTTCGAGGGCGTGGGTGCGTGGGATCTGGCGTTGCAGCCGGACGGTCGAGCCGCCGATCGGGAAGAGACCGCGCCTGACCTCGAAGAGCCCGAAGGTCGCGGAGGCGCCGGCCACCCGGATGTCGGTGCCCTGGAGGATCTCGGTGCCGCCGGCGACGCAGTGCCCCTCGACGGCGGCGATCACCGGTTTTCGGGGGCGGTGGTGGCGCAGCATGGCCTTCCAGTGGAGGTCGGGATCGGCCTTGAGCCGGTCCCGGTACTGCTCGCCCTCCATGCCCTTGCCGGCCAGTGCCTTGAGGTCCATCCCGGCGCAGAAGGTGCCCCCGGCGCCGGTGAGCACGATCGAGCGGACCGTGTCGTCCTCGTCGGCCTCGACCCAGCCGTCGTACAGGCCGACCAGCATCGGCAGTGAGAGCGCGTTCCTGGCCTCGGGCCTGTTGAGCGTGAGCACCAGTGTGGCGCCTTCGCGCTGCACGGTGAGGTGTTCCGTCCCACCCATAGCCGTCCTCCCGTCTCGGATGCGAGAACAGGTTGCAGGAGGTGTGCGGCCAGTACAAGGGTTTTCTGACAGACAGTCAGATTTCTTCTGCCGTGGCCCTTCCCAGTTCGTTCGGGCTTTGCTCTGATGACCGTCGGGCGGAGGCCCGCCCGGTGCCGGACGGACGTACACGGTCAGGAGGAACGGTGGAGTACAACCTTGCCGACCTGTTCGAGTCGGTCGTCGACGTGGTCCCGGACCGCGAGGCGCTCGTGTACGTCGACCATCCCGGCACCGGCGCGGAACAGCGCCTGACGTACACCGAGTTGGACGCGGCCGCGAACCGTCTCGCCCACCATCTGATCGACAGCGGCATCCGCCCGGGTGAACACCTCGGACTCCACCTCTACAACGGCGTCGAGTACCTCCAGACCGTCCTGGCCTGCCTGAAGGCGAGGGTGGTCCCGGTCAACGTCAACTACCGCTATGTGGAGGAGGAGCTGGCCTACCTGTACCGGGACGCGGATCTGGTGGCGCTGGTCTTCGACGCGGAGTTCACCGAGCGGGTGGTGGCGGCGCGGCCGCGTGCCGCGCGGCTGCGGCACCTCGTCCGGGTGGGCGCCCCGGGAACCGCGGCCGAGGGACCGCACGGGGCGAGCGCCCCGGACCTGGTGGAGTTCGACGCCGCGGCGGCAGCCGGATCACCGGAGCGCGGCTTCCCGGCCCGGTCGGCGGACGACCAGTTCATCATCTACACCGGCGGCACGACGGGGATGCCGAAGGGGGTGATGTGGCGGCAGGAGGACCTCTTCTTCGCCGGCCTCGGCGGAGGCGCACCGACCGGCGAGCCGGTCGCCCGGCCGGAGGAACTCGCCGAGCGCGTCGCGGCCGGCGGTGCGGGCATCACCTTCTTCCCCACTCCCCCGCTGATGCACGGCACGTCGACGCTCACCGCGTTCATCGCCTTCAACTTCGGCCAACGCGTCGTGATCCACCGCAAGTTCGCGCCCGAGGAGGTCCTGCGCACGATCGAGCGGGAGAAGGTCACCAGCGTGTCCCTGGTCGGCGACGCGATGCTGCGCCCGCTGATCGACGCCCTGAGCGGCCCCCTGAAGGGGACGGACTGCTCCTCCCTGTTCAGCGTGTCCTCGTCCGGCGCGATCATGTCGGACACGGTGCGCGAGCAGTTCCAGTCCCTCGTGCCGAACGTGATGCTGCTCAACAACTTCGGGTCCTCCGAGTCCGGTTTCAACGGCACCGCGACGCCCGACTCCGGCCCGGAGCGCGGTTTCCGGATCCGCGTCAACTCCCGTACGCAGGTCGTCGACCCGGCCACGTACGAGCCGGTGGCGGTGGGTGAGCCGGGCCGGGTCGCGCAGCGCGGCCATGTGCCGCTCGGCTACTACAACGACCCCGCGAAGACGGCCGAGACGTTCTTCCGGCGGGGCGAGGAACGCTGGGTGCTGCTCGGCGACATGGCCACGGTCGACGAGGAGGGCATCGTCACCGTCCTCGGCCGCGGCTCCCAGTGCATCAACACCGGCGGCGAGAAGGTCTACCCCGAAGAGGTCGAGCAGGCTCTCAAGTCGCATCCGGACGTGTACGACGCCCTGGTCGCCGGAGTGCCCGACCCGCGGTGGGGCAACCACGTGGCGGCGGTCGTGCAGCTTCGCGCGGGTGCGCCGCTGCCCTCGCTCGACGACATCCAGGCCCACTGCCGCACCCACCTGGCGGGCTACAAGATCCCGCGCCGGCTCGTGATCGCCGACTCCATCCAGCGCTCCCCGAGCGGCAAGGCGGACTACCGCTGGGCGCGGGCGGTCGCCGCCGACGGGGCCCCCTGACCGGCCCCCCGCAGACCTGGCGAACTCTTTGCCCGGCACGGACGCCGCAGGTTGAACGATGAGTGAAGATCAGCCGTACGGATGATGGCACCGCTGCCCTGCCCCGGGGCGTGGTCGGTCGAGTCATCACGGGGCCCGTACGGAAGGACCATCGGCGTGTCGCACACCACGCGCTCCAATCGACTCCCGGAGCAGCCACGGCCGGACCAGGACGCGGGCCCCGGCCCGGAGTCCGGCGGGGCGGGCGGAACATCCGCGGGCGCGGCCCCGGACACTCCCGCCGACACGGACACGCCGGCGAACGACGCGGACGTCCCGGACGCCGACGCCTCCGGAAACACCGCGGCCGACGCGGAACCCGTCGGCTCGACCGACTCGGGCGCTGACCCGGACCCGGACCTGGACCCGGTCCCGAGCCAGGAGGCCGCACCCGGCCACGACACGGACGCCGCCGGGACCCCTGACGCCGGACGGCAGCCGGACGACGGCGCGGACGCCGAGGCGGACGCGGAGCCGGAGAACCAGGAGCCGTCCGCCGCCCCGGCGAAGCCCGGAGCCGTCGCCGGACGGGCCGGATGGCGTGGCTGGCGGGTGACGTACCCGCGTGCGGCGCGCGGTGTGACCGTCGGGACGACCGTCCTCTCCGGCGTCCTCGTCCTCTTCGCCCTCGTCGTGCCGAACCGGCTGGACCACCTCAGCGTCGGCGCCTTCCTGCGCATCCCCGCGGAGGGGGTGCTCCTCGCGGCACTGCTGCTGGCGCTGCCGCCGAGGCCACGGCGGATCATGTCGTACGTCGTGGGCGCCCTGCTCGGTCTGTTGACCGTCCTCAAGCTCGTGGACATGGGCTTCTACTCCGTCCTGGTCCGGCCGTTCGACCTGGTGCTGGACTGGAGCCTGTTCGGCAACGCGGCGGACTGGGTGCGGGAGTCGTTCGGCCGGACCGGCGAGACGGTGGCGCTGATCGCGGTGGCCGCACTCGTCGTCGCGCTGCTCGTGCTGATGACGCTCGCCGTCGCACGGCTGACCGACGTCATGGTCCGCAACCGGCCCGTCGCCGGCCGCACGGTGCTCGTCCTCGGCACCGCCTGGATCACCTGCGTGACGCTCGGGGTGCAGTTCTCCGGCGTCCCCGTCGCCTCGCAGATCGACGCCAGGATCGTCCAGAACCGGGTGCGCCAGGTACAGGCCGGCCTGCGCGACGGCCAGGTCTTCGAACGGCAGGCCTCGGTCGACGCGTTCGCCGACACCCCGCCCGACCAATTGCTGACCGGACTCCGCGGCAAGGACGTCCTCTTCACGTTCATCGAGAGCTACGGCCGTACGGCGATCGACGACCCGGCGATGTCCCGGCAGATCGACACGGCCCTCACGCAGGGGAACAGCCGGCTGAAGTCGGCCGGGTTCTCCTCGCGCAGCGGCTGGCTGCGCTCTCCCGTGACGGGCGCCGGCAGCTGGCTCGCCCACTCCACCTTCCTGTCCGGCCTGTGGATCAAGAACCAGCAGCGCTACCGGAGTCTGACCACCAGCGACCGCTCCACGCTCACCAGCTACTTCCGCAAGACCGGCGCCTGGCGCACCGTCGGCATCGTGCCGGGCGTCCGACGGGCCTGGCCCGAGGGGAAGTTCTTCGGCCTCGACCACATCTACGACTCCGAGCACCTCGGCTACAACGGCCCGTACTTCAGCTGGACACCCGTGCCCGACCAGTTCAGCCTCGGCGCCTTCGAACGACTGGAGCACGGCAAGAAGGACCGCGGGCCGATGATGGCGGAGATCATCCTCGCGTCCAGCCACAACCCCTGGGCGCCCATCGCCCACATGATCGACTGGGACGACCTCGGGGACGGCTCGGTGTACGACAAGATCAAGAAGGAGGGCAAGGACCCCAAGGAGGTCTGGAAGAACCCGGCGAGCGTACGCACGGAGTACCGGCGGGCCATCGAGTACTCACTGCACAGCCTCACCGAGTACGTGCAGAAGTACGGCGACAAGAACACCGTGCTGGTCTTCCTCGGCGACCACCAGCCCGTCCCGACCGTCACCGCGGGCAGCACCAGCCGCGACGTCCCCGTCACGATCGTGGCGCACGACCAGAAGGTGCTGGACAGGGTCGCCGACTGGGGCTGGACGGACGGGCTGAAGCCCGCCGACGACGCGCCGGAATGGCGCATGGACACGTTCCGGGACCGCTTCCTGACGGCGTTCGGCCCGCACCCGGAAGGCTCCGCCGACACGGCGTCGAAGCCCTGATCCCCTCGGCCGCGCCGGTGGCTGCCGTACGCCCCGGCGCGGTCCGGCGCGTCCGCCCCGCGGTCAGCGCCAGTCCGGTGTGCCCGAGGCAGCCGGCCGGAGCGTCTCGATGGTGGCCCGCGTCTCCCGCATGACGGCGACGACGCGGGCCTCGTGCTCCGCGGTGAGCCGGGCCACCGGAACCGAGCAGCTGATGGCGTCGGCGGCCGGTGTGTCGTAGCGCAGGGCGAAGCCGAAGCCCACGATGCCGGGCACCGTCTCCTCGCGGTCGACGGAGTAGCCGCGCTCGCGCACGCCGGCGAGATCGGCGAGCAGACCGGCGCGGAGCGTGTGGGTGTTGGCCGTGAGGGCGGCCAGCGGCTCGGCGGGGATCGGCAGGTCGCCGTCGGAGCGCTCGGCGAGCAGGGCCTTGCCGAGCGCGGTGGCGTGGGCCGGGATACGGCGGCCGACGCGGCTGATGGTGCGCGCGTACTCGTGCGATTCCCGAGTGGCGAGGTAGACGACGTCGCCGCCGTCGAGCCGGCCGAGGTGCAGGGTCTCGCCCAGCACGTCGGAGGCCGCGTCGAGGTGAGGGCGGGCCGCGCGCACCCGGCGGTCGCTGTCCAGGTAGCTGGTGCCCGTGAGCAGGGCACGGATCCCGATGCCGTACAGCGAGCCGGTGGTGTCGGCGCGCACCCAGCCGCAGTCGACGAGGGTCTGCAGCAGTTGGTACATGCTGCTGCGCGGCACGTCGAGCGCCCCGGCGAGTTCATCGAGACGCGCGGGCCGGTCGCCGCGGTCGGCGAGCAGCTCCAGCAGCGCGACGGTGCGGGCCGCCGACTTCACTCCGCGCACCCCTGGGCTCTCCGGCATGGCGCCCATCGTAAATCCGTGCCGCCTCCCATATTGACCGGAGGGATTCACGAACCTAACCTCTGTTCCCATACATAGACGTCATCTGCATACGGGGATGAGCATCATGGCAGGGTTCGACGCGGGGACGGAGCGCGTGGTCCGGCGGCTGCGCGACGGCATGGCGAGCGGGGTGCTGTCGTTCCCCCTCACCAGCTTCACCGACGACGGCGATCTGGACCCGGAGGCCTACCGGGCCTGTCTGGCCCGCCAGTTGGCCACCGGACCCGGCGCCGTGTTCCCCGCCTGCGGGACCGGCGAGTTCAGCGCGCTGGACGAGGACGAGTACCGTTCGGTGGTCGCCGACACGGTCCTGATCGCGGACGGCCGGCTGCCGGTGGTCGCGGGTGTCGGATACGGCTGGGCGCAGGCGCTGCGGTTCGCCCGGATCGCCGAGGAGGCCGGCGCGGACGCGCTCCTGGTGCTGCCGCACTATCTCGTCGAGGCGCCCGAGGAGGGTCTGGTCGAGCAACTGCGCCGGATCGCCGCGGGCACCCGGCTGCCACTGATCGCGTACCACCGCGGACCGGTCGCCTTCACCCCGGAGGGGCTGCGCGCCATCGCGGAGATCCCCACCGTCGTCGGGCTCAAGGACGGGCACAGCGACCTCGACCGGCTCCAGCGCCTCACCCTCGCCGCGCCCGACGACTTCCTCTTCTTCAACGGGGCCGCCACCGCCGAGATCCAGGCCCGCGCCTACGCCACCGTCGGTGTCCCCGCCTACTCGTCGGCCGTGCACGCCTTCGCCCCCGAGATCGCCGACGCCTGCTTCGGCGCCCTGCGCGCGGGCGACGACGCGACGGTGAACGAACTGCTGCGCGACTTCTACGTCCCGTTCGTCGCCCTGCGCGACCGGGTGCCCGGGTACGCGGTCTCACTGGTCAAGGCCGCGGCCAGACTGCGCGGCCTGCCGGTAGGCCCGGTGCGCGCACCGCTCACCGATCCGGGCCCCGCCGACCTCGCCGAACTGGAGCGCATCCTCGACACCGGCCTGGCCCTCGTCGGAGCGGTACGCCGGCCCGCCTGACGCGTCGCACGGCCCGGTCCGCGCCCTCGTGGTCGAGTGGGCCTCGACGCCCTCCCCCGGGGGTCACCGGCCGCGGTCACCCTCGTACACAAGGACTTTGATGAGCAGTCAGCAGCCGACCGTCAGCGAGTTCTCCGTCTACCCCGTCGCGGGACGGGACTGCATGGAGCTGAACCTCTCGGGCGCCCACGGTCCCTACTTCACCCGCAACGTCGTCGTCCTCAAGGACTCCGAGGGGCGGACCGGGCTCGGCGAGGTGCCCGGCGGGGAGCGGATCACCCGGACGCTGCGCGATGCCGAACCCCTCGTGCTCGGGGCGAAGGTGGGGGACTTCCAGCGGGTGCTGCGCGCGATCGGGGACCGGTTCGGCGACCGGGACGCCGGCGGGCGCGGCGCCCAGACCTTCGACCTGCGGACGACGGTCCACGCCGTCACCGCTGTCGAGTCGGCACTGCTCGACCTGCTCGGCCAGCACCTCGACGTGCCGGTGGCCGCACTGCTCGGCGACGGCCAACAGCGCTCTTCCGTAAGGGTGTTGGGGTATCTCTTCTACGTCGGGGATCCCGGCCGAACAGACCTGGAGTACGTGCGGGAGCCCGACGCAGACGTGGACTGGTACCGCCTGCGGCACGAGGAGGCGCTCACTCCGCAGGCCGTCGTCCGGCAGGCCGAGGCGGCCCACGAGCTCTACGGCTTCCGGGACTTCAAACTCAAGGGCGGTGTCCTGGAGGGCAGCGAGGAGGTCCGGGCCGTCCGTGCGCTCAAGGACCGGTTCCCCGAGGCCAGGATCACCCTCGACCCGAACGGCGCCTGGTCGCTGCGCGAGGCGGTCGAGCTGTGCGCGCCCCTCGTCGGCACGCTCGCCTACGCGGAGGACCCCTGCGGCGCCGAGGACGGCTACTCGGGCCGAGAGGTCCTGGCCGAGTTCCGCCGGGCCACGGGACTGCCCACGGCGACCAACATGGTCGCCACGGACTGGCGGCAGCTGACGCACGCCCTGGCACTCCAGTCGGTCTCCATCCCCCTGGCCGACCCGCACTTCTGGACCATGCGGGGCTCGGTGCGCGTGGCCCAGCTGTGCAACGCGATGGGGCTGACCTGGGGCTGCCACTCCAACAACCACTTCGACATCTCCCTCGCGATGGTCACCCACTGCGGCGCCGCGGCCCCCGGCCCGTACAACGCCCTCGACACGCACTGGATCTGGCAGGAGGGCCTGGAGCGGCTCACGGTCGCGCCGCCCCGGATCGTCGACGGCGAGATCGCCGTTCCGGACGCCCCCGGTCTGGGCGTCCAACTGGACATGGACCGGCTGCTGGCGGCGCACGAGCTGTACCGGACGAAGGCGCTCGGCGCCCGCGACGACGCCGTCGGCATGCGCCATCTCGTCCCCGGCTGGGAGTTCGACCCGAAACGCCCCTGCCTGGTGCGTTGACCGCGCCTCCACCGCCCCCTTCCCGCAAAAACCGCGGGCGGACCCCTTGCACGGACGCGGCACACCTGAATTACTGATCCGGAACAGAACGACCGAATGATCGGTCGTCCGGAATGGCACGGTTGGTGAGGGAGAAGTGGCGATGACGGACTCCACGGATCCGAAGGGCCTGCTCGACGCGGGCGAGCGGCTCGACGCGGAAGGACTGCGCTCGCTCCAGCTGGAGCGGCTGCGCGCGTCACTGCGGCACGCGTACGAGAACGTGCCCTTCTACCGGGAGTCGTTCGACAAGGCGGGCCTGCGTCCGGACGACTGCCGCTCGCTCGCCGACCTGTCCCGCTTCCCCTTCACGGTCAAGGCGGACCTGCGCGCGAACTACCCGTACGGGATGTTCGCCGTACCGCAGGACCGCGTCCGTCGCCTGCACGCGTCGAGCGGGACGACCGGACGGCCCACCGTCGTGGGGTACACGGAGAACGACCTGTCCATGTGGTCGGACATGGTGGCGCGTTCGATCCGCGCGGCGGGCGGGCGATCCGGCGACATCGTCCATATCGCCTACGGATACGGCCTGTTCACCGGCGGACTCGGCGCGCACTACGGCGCCGAGCGGCTCGGCTGCACGGTGATCCCCGCGTCCGGCGGCATGACGGCACGTCAGGTCCAGCTGATCCAGGACCTGAAGCCGCGGATCATCATGGTGACGCCGTCGTACATGCTGACCCTCCTCGACGAGTTCGAGCGGCAGGGAGTGGACCCGCGGGGCACCTCGTTGCGCGTCGGGATCTTCGGGGCCGAGCCGTGGACCGAGGAGATGCGGCGCGAGATCGAGGAACGGTTCGCGATCGACGCGGTGGACATCTACGGCCTGTCCGAGGTGATCGGTCCGGGTGTCGCCCAGGAGTGCGCGGAGACCAAGGACGGTCTGCACATCTGGGAGGACCACTTCTACCCGGAGGTCGTCGACCCGATCACCGGCGAGGTGCTCCCCGACGGCGCGGAGGGCGAGCTGGTGTTCACCTCGCTCACCAAGGAGGCCATGCCGGTGATCCGCTACCGGACGCGGGACCTGACCCGGCTCCTGCCGGGCACGGCGCGGGCCTTCCGCCGGATGGAGAAGGTCACCGGCCGCAGCGACGACATGGTGATCCTGCGCGGGGTCAACCTGTTCCCGACGCAGATCGAGGAGATCGTGCTGCGGACACCGGGGGTCGCCCCGCACTTCCAGCTCCGGCTGACCCGCGAGGGCCGCATGGACGCGCTGACCGTGCGCGCCGAGGCCCGCTCCGGCGCGACCCCCGAGCAGCGCGAGGCGGCCGCCCGGACGATCGGCAAGGGCATCAAGGACGGCATCGGCGTCTCGGCGGACGTGGAGATCGTCGAACCGGAGTCGCTGGAGCGGTCGGTGGGCAAACTGAAGCGGATCGTGGACCTGCGCCAACGCCCGTGAGAGGGCTCGGCGCGTCGGCGGACCGGTGCGGGTGAGGCCGTCCACGACGGTGCCGACCCGGCTCGCCGGTCCGCGGGGGTCCTGGCCCTGCCGGTGCGGCTCCGGAGCCGGGAAGGCTCACACGCCGGAGGCCGTGGCGCGCAGTTCCCTCACCAGGGCGCGCACGGCGGCGGACGTGGCCAGTTCCGGGGTGGTGACATAGCCGATCCGGCGGGTCGGGCGCCGGGGGCCGAGATCGGTGATCCCGACCGAGTCCGGTGCCCCGACCATGGAGAGCGCGGGCATGATCGCCATCCCGTGACCTCCGCTCACCAGGGAGAGCACCGCTCCGTCGTCCTCGGCCTCGACGGTCGCCTTCGGGATCCAGTCCTGTGCGGCCCACCAGTCGCGGGTGTACGAACCACAGTTCTCGGCCCAGTCGACCAGCGGCAGCGCGCGCGGGGAACCGTGCCCCGCGGGGTGCACCAGGGCATAGGGATCCTCGAGGAGTTCACGCGCGACCAGACCCGGTGGAAGCGGTGCGGAGCCGCCCAGCGTGGCGATGGCCATGTCGGCCTTCCCGTCGGCGACTTCGCCCGCGGTGCCGCGCCCCACCTCGCGTACGATCCGCACCCGCGGCTCGATCCCGGGGTGCCGGGCGCGGAGCCGCCGCAGGACGTCCGGGAGCAGGTGGAGTGCCGCGCTGCGGAAAGCCGCGATCCGCAGCTCGCCCTGCGCGGCGCCGGGCCGGGAGGCGTCGCGTGCCTCGACGGACAGGACGTCCAGCAGGCGCAGGACGCGCCGGGCGTGTGCGACGGCCTTCTCTCCGGCGGGGGTGGGGTGGGCTCCGGCGCGGCCGCGTTCGAAGAGGACGGCACCGATCTTGCGCTCGCTGCCGCGCACCGAGTGGGAGACCGCGGACTGGGTCATGCCCAGTGTGCCGGCGGCGGCCGAGAAGGCACCGGTGTCCGCGACCGCCACCAGGACGCGCAGTTCCTGCGGGAGGAGATCGGAGTCGGTCGTACGGGCCACGGGGCGCTCACCTCATGTATGAGAACTGCTCATGGAACGGTGCGTCGCATGAGCCCAACGGGCTGCCCGCGATGCGCATTCCCGTCCTACGGTCCGGTCATGAACGAGACCGCGCTCACCGTGCACCAGACCGCCCGCCCCCACGGCTTTCCCACCGCCGGGCACTTCGCCCTCGTCGAGTCCTCGCTCACCGACCCCGCCGCCGGCAGCGCGCTCGTGGAGAACCTCTACTGGTCCGTCGACCCCTACCACCGCGAGATGATGGACGACGTGCCCGGCGGCTTCGCGCTCGACGCACCGCTGGAGGGCCGCGCCATCGGGCGGGTGATCGCCTCGCGCACTCCTCGGCTGGCCGAGGGCGAGATCGTGTTCCACCGGCGGGGCTGGCGTACGCACGCGATGGTCACACCCGAGGAGGTACGGCGGTTGCCCCGCTTCGACGGGGTACCGCTGACCGCGTACTTGAGCACCCTGGGTGGCACCGGCCTGACCGCCTACGTCGGCCTGACCCGGATCGCGCGGCTTCGAGCAGGAGAGGACCTGTTCGTGTCCGCCGCCGCGGGCGGGGTCGGCACGGCGACCGGGCGGTTCGCCAGGTTGCTCCATGCCGGGCGGCTCGTGGGCAGCGCGGGCTCGGCGGCGAAGGCCGCCCACCTCGTGCGGGAGGTGGGCTATGACGCGGCCTTCGACTATCACGACGGGTCCGCGGCCGTCCTGCTCGCCGAGGCCGCGCCGGACGGCATCGACGTGTTCATCGACAACGTCGGCGGCGGGCAACTGGCCGCCGCTGTGGGAGCGCTGCGCACGTTCGGGCGGATCGTCCGCGTCGGCACGATCAGCCAGTACAACACCCCCGGCGCGCCGTCGCCGCGCTTCGACTACGCGGACATCGTCGAGAAGAGCATCCGCATGGAGGGCTTCCTGGTCAGCAACCACCTCGCTCTGCAGGAGGAGTTGTACGAGTTCGCCGTGCCGCACCTGCAGAGTGGCCGACTCGCGCTGGACGAGACGGTCGTCGACGGGTTCGAGCACATCGTGGACGCGTTCCTGGGCATGCTGCGCGGCGAGAACACCGGCAAGATCATCGTCCGGGACCGCTCGCAGGTCAGGATCCCCAGCGCTCGCGCAGCTCACGCTTGAGGATCTTCCCGCTGGCGTTACGGGGCAGTTCGTCCACGAAGAGGACCCGCTTGGGCGCCTTGAAGTGCGGGAGCTTCTCCCGTGCGTGGGCGATGAGTTCGGCCTCGGTGACCTCGCCGCGCGACACGACGACCGCGGTGACGGCCTCGATCCAGCGCTCGTCGGGGAGGCCGACGACCGCGACCTCGGCGACCTGCTCATGGGTGTAGAGGGCGTCCTCGACCTGGCGTGAGGCGACCAGTACGCCACCGGAGTTGATGACGTCCTTCACCCGGTCCACGACGGTGAAGTACCCGTCCGTGTCCCGCACGGCGAGGTCGCCCGAGTGGAACCAGCCGTCGCGGAACGCGTCGGCCGTCTCCTCGGGCTTGTCCCAGTAGCCGTCGCACAACTGCGGTGAGCGGTAGACGACTTCGCCCGCCGTGCCGTCGGGTACGTCCTTGCCGTTCTCGTCGACCACCCGTGCGTCCACGAAGAGGACCGGGCGTCCGCAGGAGTCCATCCGGCCCTTGTGCTCGTCGGGGGCGAGGACGGTGGCGAGGGGGCCGATCTCGCTCTGCCCGAAGCAGTTGTAGAAGGCCAGCTTCGGCAGCCGCTCGCGCAGCCGCTCCAGGACGGGCACCGGCATGATCGAGGCGCCGTAGTACGCCTTGCGCAGTCCGCTCAGGTCGCGGTCGGCGAAGTCGGGGCGGTTGGCCAGGCCGATCCACACGGTGGGCGGCGCGAACAGGCTGTCCGCGCGGCCCGCCTCGATCAGGTCGAAGAGCTGCCCGGCGTCCGGCGCGTCGAGGATGGTGTTCGTCGCGCCGATCGCGAGGTACGGCAGCAGGAACACGTGCATCTGCGCCGAGTGGTAGAGCGGCAGCGAGTGGACGGGGAGGTCTCCGGCGCTCAGATCGAGAGCCGTGATCGCGCTCAGGTACTCGTGGACGAGGGCCCGGTGCGTCATCATCGCGCCCTTGGGCAGGGCGGTGGTGCCCGAGGTGTAGAGCAGCTGCACGAGCGTGTCGCCGCGCGGCTCGTCCCCGTCGTACGGGAGGGCCGTGTCCAGGCGGGCGAGAAGCGAGTCGTCGGCGTCGCGCAGCGGCAGGGTCCGCACACCGTCGGGGAGCCGCCCGGCGAGGTCGGGGTCGGTCAGCACGAGGCTGCTGCCCGACTGACCGACGATGTACGCGAGGTCGTCGCCGGTCAGGTTCTGGTTCACCGGCACGTGCACGAGGCCGGCGCGGGCACAGGCGAGGAAGCCGATGAGGTAGGCGTCCGAGTTGTGGCCGTAGGCACCGACCCGGTCGCCGGGGACCAGCCCCTCGCCGAGCAGCACGGTCGCCGCGCGGGAGACGGCCTCGTCGAGTTCCGCGTACGTCCAGGAGCGCTCGCGGTAGTCGACCGCGCGCCGCGCCGGAGTCCGCCGGGCACTGCGCCGCAGCACCCCGTCAACCGTACTGCCGTGTCCAGGCGTCATGACACGTGATCCTCGATCCACACAACGAGGAGGTCAAGTACCACAGCGCCCCGAGCGGACTGTTCGTCCCGGACCCCCTCAGGGGCCGGACGGCCTTGTCGAACTCTCCGAGTGGGTGCGCGGCGTCCGGATCCCCGGGCGCCGCGCACGGCCGAGGGCCGTGCCCCGTTCACACCACCCGGGTCCGCCCCTCCCAGTACGGGTCCCTCAGGCGTCGTTTGTAGAGTTTTCCGTTGGGGTCGCGGGGCATCGTTTCGACGAAGTCGACGCTCTTGGGGCGCTTGTAGCCGGCCAGCAGGGTCGCGCAGTGGGCGAGGACGGCCTCGGCGAGAGCGGGGCCGGGTTCGTGGCCGGGGGCGGGTTCGACCACGGCCTTGACCTCCTCGCCCCATTCGTCGTGCGGAATGCCGAAGGCCGCGGCGTCGGCCACCGCGGGGTGGGTGAGCAGCGCGGACTCGATCTCGGCCGGGTAGATGTTCACGCCGCCCGAGATGATCATGTCGATCTTGCGGTCGCGCAGGAAGAGATAGCCGTCCTCGTCCAGGTAACCCAGGTCGCCGACGGTGAAGAAGTCGCCGATCCGGTTCTTCCGCGTCTTGCTCTCGTCCTTGTGATAGGTGAACCCGCCGGTGCTCATCTTCAGGTAGACGGTGCCGAGTTCACCGGGCGGCAGCCGGTCTCCGGCGTCGTCGAAGACGGCGAGTTCGCTGATGGGCCAGGCCTTGCCGACGGTGCCGGGCTTCTTCAGCCAGTCCTCGGCGGTCGCGAAGGCCCCGCCGCCCTCGCTGGCCGCGTAGTACTCCTCGACGCTGTGGCCCCACCACTCGATCATGGCGCGCTTCACATGGTCGGGACAGGGGGCCGCGCCGTGGATGGCGTGCCGCATGGAGGAGACGTCGTAGCGTGCCCGCACCCCCTCGGGCAGGGCCAGCAGCCGGTGGAACTGGGTCGGCACCATGTGGGTGTGGGTGCACCGGTGCGCGTCGATGACCCGGAGCATCTCCTCGGGCGTCCACTTGTCCATCAGGACCAGCCGGTGGCCGATGTGCAGGGACGCGCCCGCGAACTGGAGCACCGCGGTGTGGTAGAGCGGCGAGCAGACGAGGTGCACGTTGTCGTCGAAGGGGCGGATGCCGAAGATGGCCAGGAATCCGCCGAGGTACGACTCCTCGGGGAGCTTGCCGGGCAGCGGGCGCCGGATGCCGCGCGGACGGCCGGTGGTTCCTGAGGTGTAGTTCATGACCCAGCCGAGGGTGCGGTCGGCGGGCACCGACTCCGGCTGCCCGTCGAGGAGTTCGGCGTAGGGGCGGAAGCCGTCGATCGCGCCGACGGCGTAGCGCCGGTCGCCGGGCAGCTTCGCCTCGTCGGCCGCGTGCCGGGCCGCGTCGGCGAACCGCTCATGGGCGATGAGGACCTTGGCACCGGAGTCGGAGACGATCCAGGCGATCTCCGGGCCGACGAGGTGATGGTTCACGGGGACGAGGTAGAGGCCGGCCTGCGAGGCCGCCAGGTAGGCGACGAGGAACTCGACGCCGTTCGGGAGCACGACCGCGAACGCGTCGCCGCGGGAGAGGCCCGCCGCGCGCAGTGCGTGGACGAGCCGGTTGGAGGCGGCGTGCAGACGTCCCGCGGTCCACTCCTCGCCCGCGGGGGTGACGAGGACGACGCGGTCGGGGTCGGCCGCGGCCTGGGCCCAGAAGCCGTTCGGGGCGGTGCTCATGCGTGGTCCTCCCTGCCGGCGATGCGGTTGACGCGGTCCACGGCGCGCTCGAAGCCTCGGGTCAGGTCGTCGAAGACCTCCTGGACGGCGCGTTCGCTGTTCATGCGGCCGACGATCTGCCCGACCGGCGTGCCGAGCAGTGGCTCCACCTCGTACTTCTGGATGCGGGAGACGGCGTCGGCGACCAGGAGTCCCTGGAGCGGCATGGGCAGGGTTCCGGGACCGTTCGGGTCGTCCCAGGCGTCGGTCCACTCGGTGCGGAGCTGGCGCGCGGGCTTGCCGGTCAGGGCCCGCGAGCGCACGGTGTCCCCGGATCCGGCGGCCAGGAGCTTGCGGGTGACGCCGGGCGCGTGCAGGTCGGCCTCGGTGACCGTCAGCCAGATCGAGCCGAGCCACACGCCCTGGGCACCGAGGCTGAACGCGGCGGCGACCTGCTGTCCGCTGCCGATGCCGCCGGCGGCGAGGACGGGCAACGGGTCGACGGCGTCGACGACTTCGGGGGTGAGGACCATCGAGGCGATCTCCCCGGTGTGGCCGCCCGCCTCGTAGCCCTGCGCGACGACGATGTCGATGCCCGCCTCGGCGTGCTTGCGGGCGTGCCGGGCGCTGCCGGCGAGGGCCGCGACCAGCACTCCCTGGGCGTGCGCGCGCTCGATGACGTCGGCGGGCGGTGAACCGAGCGCGTTGGCGAGCAGTGTGATCGGGTGCTCGAAGGCGACGTCGAGCTGACCTCGGGCGACCTCTTCCATCCAGCCGGTGATGCGCCAGCCGGACGCCTCGCCCTCGGCGAGTTCGGGCACGCCGTACTTCGCGAGGGTGTCCCTGACGTACTGGCGGTGTCCCTCGGGAATCATCGCCTCGACCTCGGCCTCACTGACCCCTTCGACCTTCTTCGCGGGCATGACGACGTCGAGTCCGTAGGGCCTGCCCTCGATGTGCGCCTCGATCCAGTCGAGGTCGCGTTCGAGTTCGTCGGGGGCGGTGTAGCGGACCGCTCCGAGCACGCCGAGTCCACCGGCACGGCTGATGGCCGCGGCGACGGCGGGAAACGGCGTGAAGCCGAAGATGGCGTGCTCGACTCCCAGTCTCTTGCTCAGCTCCGTCTGCATGGCCGCAGGATGCCGCAGACCTCCGGACGAGGGAAGGCCTTTTCTGATGCTCCGTCAGATTTCTGGACACCCGCGCGTTCGCCGCGGAGGGGTTGACACGCCCACGCCTGACGGGAAACTTTCACCCGGCACGGTAGATCAGAAAGATACTTTCAGGTGGCCCGAGCGGGAGGATCCCCGATGACCGAAGGCGCGAAGGACGGAACGGCGGAGGAGCGGTACAGAACCGGCGGCGGACTGACGCGTCGTCAATGGGGCGCGGGTGTACTGGCGGTGGGCGGCTCGCTGGCTCTCGGCCCGTTCCCGGCAGGGCCTGCCGCGGCCGCGGCGGCGGACGGCCGGCGGACCCTGCGGCACGGAACACCGGAACAGGCCGGCCTGCTCGGCGGACCCCTGCGTCAACTGGTCACGGACGCCGAGGCGTTCCTCGGGCCCTCACCCCGGCACCCCTGGTACGCCGGTGCCGTCCTGCTCGCCGGACGGGGTTCCACCGTGGCCCTGCACCAGCCGATCGGCAAAGCCGTGCGATACGCGGGCTACGACGAGAGCACCGACTCGGGCGTGGAGTTCCCGGCCGACGAGCAGATCGCGGCGACACGCGACACGGTCTACGATCTCGCGTCGGTCTCGAAGCTCTTCACCTCGATCCTCGCCGTGCAGCAGATCGAGCGGGGCACCCTGGAACTGGAGGCCACCGTCGCCTCGTACCTCCCGGAGTTCGCGGGCGGCGGCAAGCAGGGTGTGACGATCCGTCAACTACTGACGCACACCTCGGGGTTCCGTTCCTGGATCCCTCTCTACAACGCGCCGACCCGGGAGGGGAAGCTCCAACTCGTCTGGGACGAGAAGCTCCTCAACCCGCCCGGCGCCGCCTACCTCTACTCCGACCTGAACCTCATCTCGCTCCAACTGGTCCTGGAGAAGCTCACCGGCCGGACCCTCGACGTGCTGCTGCGCGACGAGATCACCGGCCCGCTCGGCATGGACCGCACCCGCTACAACCCGCCCGCCTCCTGGAAACCCCGGATCGCGGCCACCGAGGACGCCCGGCTGCCCTGGTCGGGACTGGACCGCGGACTGGTGTGGGGCGAGGTCCACGACGAGAACGCGTACTCCCTAGGCGGGGTCGCCGGTCACGCCGGTGTCTTCTCCTGCGCCTGGGACCTGGCGGTCCTCGGCCGGACGCTGCTCAACGGCGGCGCCTACGGCAGGGCCCGCATCCTGCGACCGGAGACGGTGGACCTGATGTTCACCGACTTCAACACCGCCTTCCCGGGCGACGAGCACGGCCTGGGCTTCGAGCTCTACCAGCACTGGTACATGGGCGCGATGGCGACGCCGCGCACGGCGGGCCACACCGGTTTCACGGGCACCTCGATCGTCCTCGACCCGACGACCGACTCGTTCCTGATCGTGCTCGGCAACTCCGTCCATCCCGTGCGCACATGGCGATCCGGCTCCGCTCCCCGGGTCGCCGCGGGCACCGACATGGCGCGCGCCGTCCCGGTGCGTCCCGCGTCCGGCCGTACGTCCTGGTTCGCCGGGACCGCGAGCGGCACGACGGCGACCCTGACGCTGCCCCCGCTCGACACCGGCGCCGGTTCCCCGCGCCTCGGCTGCGCCCTGTGGTGGGACACGGAGCCCGGGTCGGACCTGCTCGTCCTCGAAGCGTCCACCGACGGCGGCGCGAGCTTCACGCCCGTCCCCTTCACGACCCGGCGCGGGTCCGAGGACCCGCAGGAGCATCCGGACGGCACGGCCACCGGCTGGTCGGGGCGGGTCTGGCACCGGCTCGGAGCGGACCTGCCGGCCGACCGGGCGCTCACGCTGCGCTGGAGGTACACGACGGACACGCTGTACGTCGGCCGGGGCGCGTACGTCGACGCCCTGCGGGTCAGCTCGGGCGGGCGCGTCGTCTTCGACGAGGGACGCCCCGCCGACGCCGCACGGATCACGCCGACGGGCTGGGTGCCGTCCCGGGACTGACGCCACGCCCCACCGCTCGAAGCCGGTTCCGTCCCCGCCCCGCCTGTGGAAGGGACGAGGACGGAACCGGTGCGCCGTCTAGCCGGCCGCGCCCAGAGCGTCCAGCACGGCCTTCGCGGCGTTGTGGCCCGGTACCCCGCTCACCCCGCCGCCCCGCACGGCACCCGCCCCGCACAGCATCACGTTGGCGTGCCGCGTCTCGACGCCCCAACGGCCGGTGCCCTCCTGCACGTAGGGGAAGGCGAGGTCACGGTGGAAGATGTTGCCGCCCGGCAGCCGCAGGTCGCGCTCCAGGTCCAGCGGGGTCTTCGCCTCGATGCACGGCCTGCCGTCCGCGTCGGTGGCCAGGCAGTCCGCGAGCGGCTCGGCGAGGTGCGCCTCCAACTGCGCCAGCGTCGACTTCAGCAGCTCGTCCCGCACGCCGTCGTTGTCGCGCTCGAAGAGCCGGGCCGGCGTGTGGAGTCCGAAGAGCGTGAGCGTCTGGTACCCCTGCTCGGCCAGGTCCTGGCCGAGGATGCTGGGGTCGGTGAGCGAGTGGCAGTAGATCTCCGAGGGCGGCGCGGCGGGCAGTTCCCCGGACGCGGCCTGCGCGTGCGCGGCGGCGAGCTGCTCGTACCCCTCGGCGATGTGGAAGGTCCCGGAGAACGCCTCGCGCGGGTCGACGGAGGTGTCGCGCAGCCGCGGCAGCCGCTTCAGCAGCATGTTCACCTTGAGCTGCGCCCCCTCGGCGGGGGCCGGCGGCTCGTCCCCGGTGAGCCGTGCGAGTTCCTGCGGTGAGGCGTTGACCAGCACGTGGCGGGCCGCGACGACGCCCTCGCCGTCGGCCGTGCGGTAGGTGATCTCGGCGGACTCGCCGTCGGTGTCGATGCGGAGCACCTCGTGCCCGGTGGCGATCACCGCGCCGGCACCGCGGGCGGCGCCGGCGATCGCGTCGGTGAGCGCACCCATGCCCCCGACGGGCACGTCCCAGGCGCCGGTGCCGCCGCCGATCACGTGGTAGAGGAAGCAGCGGTTCTGGCGCAGGGACGGATCGTGGGCGTCGGCGAAGGTGCCGATGAGCGCGTCGGTCAGGACGACGCCACGGACGAGGTCGTCGGTGAAGTACTCCTCGACGGCCGCGCCGACGGGCTCCTCGAACAGGATCCGCCAGGCCTCCTCGTCGTCGACGCGCGCCCGCAACTCCTCGCGGGTGGGCAGGGGTTCGGTGAGGGTGGGGAACACGTTCCGGGCGACGCGTCCGGTCAGCGCGTAGAAGCGCTGCCACGCCTCGTACTCGCGGTCCGAACCGGTCAGCCGCGCGAACGCCTCGCGGGTACGGCGCTCGCCCCCGCCGACGAGCAGCCCCGTGGGCCGTCCGTCCCGCTCGACGGGCGTGTACGAGGAGACCGTGCGGCCTCGGACGCGGAAGTCGAGGCCGAGGTCCCGCACGATCTTCCGTGGCAGCAGGCTCACCAGGTACGAGTAGCGCGACAGGCGCGCGTCGACCCCGGCGAACGGCCGGGTGGACACGGCGGCGCCGCCGGTGGTCCCCAGCCGCTCCAGCACCAGCACGGACTGTCCGGCCCGGGCCAGGTAGGCGGCGGCGACGAGTCCGTTGTGGCCCCCGCCGACGATCACGGCGTCGTATCCCTCGTGTGCAGGCATGGTTCTTCGTAGCACGTGATGATCTACGTCGGCCAGGGGTGCGCGGCAGGCGGCGGGCGGCCGGACGAGCGGGCGCCGGCCCTCCCAGGGTCCTTTCCCGCAGGTCAGGACCCGGACCCGGCCCCGGGCTGTCGGCGAAGACCCCGCTAGCGTCCTCCGGCGGCCCGCTGCTGCCGCAGCACGGCCACTCTCCGGTACAGCTCCACGGCCTCCTGGCGGTGGCCCAACTGCTCCAGGCAGTGCGCCTCGTCGTTGCGGCTGGCCAGGGTGTCGGGGTGGTCGGCGCCCAGCACCTGCTCGCGGGCGGTCGCCACGCGGCGGTACTCGGTGAGGGCGTCGGCCCAGCGGCCGAGCCAGCCGAGGCCGACGGCGACCTCACGGCGGCTGACGAGGGTGTCGGGGTGGTCTCCGCCGAGGACGCGCTCGCGCAGCGCGCACACGTCACGGGACTCGGCGAGCGCCTCTTCCCAGCGCGCCATGCGGCCGAGGTTCACCCCGAGGCCGTGGCGGGCGCGCAGGGTCTCGGGGTGGGCGGGGCCGTGCGCCCGGGTGCGGTCGTCGACGAGCGCTCTGTACAGGTCCAGGGCCTGCGCGCTGCGGCCGAGCCGGCCAAGGCTGATACCCACCTCGTAGCGGGCGGCGAGGGTGTCCGGGTGGTCGGGGCCGAGCGCCCGGGAGCGCGTCTCGGCGACCTCCCGGTAGGTCTGCAGCGCCTCGGTCCAACGCCCCAACTGGCCTAGTGCGTAACCGACTTCGAAGCGCGTGACGAGGGTGTCGGGGTGCGCCGCGCCGAGCACCCGGCCACGGGCGGCGGCGACCTCGCTCGCCATGCGGTACGAGTCCTCCAGGCGTCCGAGCCGGCTGAGGTTGAAGGCGAGGTTGTGGCGGCAGCGCAGGGTGTCCGGATGGTCGGTGCCCATGACGCGTTCCCGGGCCGCGAGTACCGACGTGTACGCCTGGTGGGCCTCGAAGTGGCGGCCCAACTGGCCGAGTACATAGGCCATTTCCTGCCGGGCGGCGAGGGTGTCGGGGTGTTCGGCGCCGAGCACGCGCTCGCGGGACTGCGCGACCCCGGCGTACTCGCCCAGTGCCTCGGCGGGGCGGCCGGTGCGGCTGAGGGTGAAGCCGACCTCGTAGCGGCTGGTGAGCGTGTCGGGGTGGTCGGGTCCGAGGAGGTGTTCGCGTTCGGCGGCGACGGAGCGGTGGGCCTCGCCCGCCTCGGTCCACCGGCCGAGCCGTCCGAGGCTCAGTCCGGCGTCGTGCCGTCCGGCGAGCGCGGTGAGCGACTCCGTCGACGGTGCGGGTCGTTCGGGGGCGGACCGCTGGGGTGTCACGGTGGTGGAGGGGCGGGCGATCCACTCGCCGGTGAGTCCGGCCGAGGGGTCCGGTGGTGTGGTGCGCAGTCCCGCGCCGGTGGCCTTGTGGCCGGTCGTCATGCCCTGGGTCCAGGAGGGCAGACGCGACGCTCGGGCGGACTGCTCCGGACCCGACGGGGTGACGGACCGGAGCGACCGGTGCGCGGAGGAGGACTGCCCGATGGCGGGGGTGACGACCGTCGGCACGTACAGGGGTGTGCCGCGTCCGGCGTCGATGCGGTGGGCGAGCTCGCGGGCGTCCTGGGGCCGCCGCTCGGGCTCCTTGGCGAGCAGGTCGAGGATGATCCGCTCCAGGTACTCGGGCAGTTCGGCGCGGTGGCGGCGGGGCGGCTCGGGCACGGTGTCGCGGTGCCCGACGAGGACGGACCAGGCGTCTTCGAGGTCGAACGGCGGTGCCCCGGTGGCTATCTCGTAGAGCACGCAGCCGAACGAGTAGAGGTCGCTGCGCTCGTCGACCTCCGAACCGCTGATCTGTTCCGGTGACATGTAGTGCGGGGTACCCATCGCGATGCCGGTGCCGGTGAGCCGTGAGGTGAACCCGATGTCGTGCCCGAGCCGGGCGATGCCGAAGTCGCAGATCTTCACGGTGCCGTCGTTCAGCCGCATGATGTTCGCCGGCTTCAGGTCCCGGTGCACGATGCCCTGACGGTGGGTGTAGTCGAGCGCGGCGGTCACCTGTCCGGCGATGTCGATCACCTGGTCGACGGCGAGCGGGCGGTGGTCGTTCTCCTCCAGGGCCTGGCCGAGGTTGAGTCCCTCCAGCAGTTCCATCACCAGATACAGCAGGCCGTCGGCCTCGCCGAAGTCGTGGACCACGGTCACCCCGCGGTGCTGGAGGGCGGCCGCCACCCGGGCCTCGCGCCGGAACCGCTCCCGCAGAACGCCGGTGAAGGCCTGGTCGTGGTGCGGGCCGAGCGGTTTGAGGCACTTGACGGCCACGTGGCGCCCCAGCGACTCGTCGCGCGCCCGCCACACCTCGCCCATGCCGCCGCGCCCGATGAGATCCAGCAGCCGGTACCGGCCCTGGATCAGCCTGCTCTCCGCCATCGCGTGTGATCGCCCCCGTCACTGCTCAACCTCGGGCCCTCCCCCGGGCCCCGTCCAGTATGGCGAGCCGTCAACCGACTTTGTACGGCGCCGGGCGGGACCCGGGGCCGAGCCGTGACACGGCCGAGAGAATGTGCTTGGGCGGGAGTTGCCAGCGAAGCGTCGCGGGCACGAGGCGCAGCGTGGTGCCCGTGGTGCGCAGACTCCGGCTCACCGCGGCGGGCGGAGGGGCCGGCCGGCCGTACAGCGCGTGGGCGTACGGCGGCAGAGCCGCGTACGCGAGGCGGGCCACGCGCCGCCACAGCAGGGCGCGCGCCGGTACGAGCAGCGGGTGGACGGGGGGACACACGAGGAATTCGTCCACGTCACGGGCCTCGGCGCCGGCGGCCAGTTCCGGGCGCGTCTTGTCGAAGTAGGCGGCCAGTTCGGCCTGGTCCGCCGGCACTCCGGCGGGGTCGAGTCCGACGAGGCGGGCGCCGACCCGGTTCTCCGCGACGTACCGGTCGGCCTGCGCGTCCGTGAGGCGGAACCCTGAGCGGCGCAGTACGTGGAGGTAGGAGTCGATCTCCGCGCAGTGCACCCACAGCAGCAACTCCGGCTCGTCGACCCGGTACGGCTCACCGGTGTCCGGGTCGGTGACGGTGAGCCTGCGGTGGATCCCGCGCACTCGGGCGCCGGCCTGCTCGGCGGCGGCGGTCGTGCCGTACGTGGTCGTTCCGACGAAGTGGGCGGTGCGCATCAGGCGGCCCCAGGCGTCGCGCCGGAAGTCCGAGTTCTGGAAGACCCCCCGTACGGCTCGGGGGTGCAGCGCCTGGAGGTAGAGCGCGCGGATCCCGGCGACCCACATCATGGGATCGCCGTGCATCTGCCAGGTGACCGAGCCGGGTCCGAAGAGGCCGGGGTCACCGCGTCCGTCGTGCTCCATCCGATCAGTGTGACCAGGATCGATGGATGGCACCAGCCAACGTCAGTGATCTGCGCTGATGTCTGCGACGGCTCACGGCACCTGCCGTGAGCCGTCCGGACCGCGTCGTCGGTGGCGTTCGCCCTCAGGCGGGGTTCACCGGCGCGGGTCCCTGCCGCGGGAGGCCCGACGGGATGTCTCGCGGGTCGGCGGGGCGAGGGACGTAGACCGGCGAGTCCGATTGGTAGAAGAGATCGATGTCGGCCTCTTCACCGCCGACGATCAGGGTGTCCCACGCGCCGCTCTCCCGGAGCGTGCGCAGCGTGGCGGGCTCCAACGCCGAGAGATGGCTTCGCAGTTCCTCATCGGTGGGCATGCCTGGCAGACGCGACGCGAGCCGCTCACGTATCCCGCTCATTCGCTCCAACAGGGCGTCGAGGTGGGTCTGCCCGAACGTGGGATCCTCGCCGGGCACCGGTTCCATGCTCTGGGCGATGATGTCCTTGATGGCACGGGTGGCGCCCTGTTCGTCGGTGGTGACCATGGCGTTCCAGGCGCGGCTCTTGTGCCGGTACTGAAGCATGGACATCGCCGCCTCGTGCCGGATGAAATCGGCGTCACGCAGCGGCCTTCCCTGCCATGCGCGGCTGAGGGAGCGGGCGAGCGAAGTGGCGGAGGCCAGACCGCTGTTGAGGCCCCGGCCCGGCCAGAAGTGGATGGCGTTGGCGGCGTCGCCGAGCAGGAAGCCGAACGTGCCGGGGCTCGTCGAGGTCGGCCGGCTGAGCTGCGCCGTGAACCGTGGGCGTTGCACCATGTCCAGCCGGAACGACGTGACCGCGGTGAGATCGTTCTCGGCCATGCCGTACAGCTTCAGGCCCTCCCGGATCCGCTTCCACAGCGGCGAGCTGCGCAGCAGGGCGGGCAGGAAGAGGGTTCCGTGCGAGGGACAGCGGAACTCGTTGTCCTCTTCGCGGCTCATGACGCAGGGGCGAGCGGCGATGCACTCCTCGAACACCTGGCGGACCGGGTCGATGCCGACGACGTTCTTGGCCTCTTCGCGGGTGAGGCGCATGTTCAGGAAACCCTCGCCGCGCAGCGAGTTGAGAAGGAATCTGTTCTGCGACACGGTCAGCAGGACGCTCATCGGGTCGGAGAGCGGGGACTTCACCCGCAGCCCCAGCACCACGTCCTGCAGGTGGTCGCCTTCGAGGGAATAGATCGAGGCGTCGGCCGCGCCGAAGCGGTCGCTGTAGTGCTCCCGGGTGCGGGACCGTCCGCCCTCGCAGACCACCAGGACGTGTTCCTGCGCGAGCCGGCCCTGGTGCTCCGAGGGGTCGAACCGTTGCGGTATCAGCCGGATCGCGGTTCTCTTGTTCGCCAGTTCCAGCAGGCGGTCCTCGATGTAGGCGATCCGGATGTTGCGGGGAGGCCGGCCCTCCACGGAGTCCGGTCCGACGGGCCACATCTCCGCGTACTCACCCGAGTCGAACAACGCCGACTGCATCGCGTCATGCAGGGCGAGGTACTGCCGGCTCTGGATGGTCACGACCTGTTGCCGACGGGTGTTTCCGTGGGTCTCGTCCTTCCAGACCACAGTGGCGCCGTTCTTGATCCACCGACCTTCGTAGATCTTGATGGCGACGCGCCCGCGCAGCATGTTCTCCAGCAGCAGCGCGAAGGCGAGGCCGACCGGGCCTCCGCCGGCGATCGTGACGCGGAGCAGACCGGGATCCTCGGATGCCTTTGTCCGGGGCATGTCGAGGAGGGAAAGGTCCATGACCGTCTCCATGGCGTCCTGCGACTCGAAGAGGAAGGTCTCGTCACCGATCCGAACGCAGTCGTTGGCACGCAGTACATGCCGTGTGATGCGCTGGTCGTTGACGAAGGTGCCGTTCCGGCTGCGGTCGTACAGGACGAAGCCGGCATCCTCCTCGACGATTTCGGCATGCAGACGGGAGGCGCTGGCACTGACGATCACGACGCCGTTGTCGCTCTTGCGGCCGAACGTCAGTGGAGCGGCGCTCAGGACCACGCTCTGACCGGTGAAGGGACCCGTCTGCCCGACGATGACCGATGGCACTCGTACTCCTTGTGGACGACACTCAACAGAAAAGGGAGGCCGCGGGACGCGGCTGACCCGGCATGCGGACGGAGCTGTCGCTCACGTGGGGGCGGGGGCCCCGATCGGTTCGACCCTTCCGAAGGGGACTTCCCCGTGCCTGGTGGCGGGCCGAACCCTTGTCCTGGTCGACCGGTGCCGGGCATGGCCGCCAGTGGCGGATGACGGACGGCGCGGTCCCGGTCCCGCGCCCGGCGCCGAACCGGCCGGGCGGCCGCGTGCCGGAACCCGGTCACGCGGCCCGAACCGTCAGCGACCGGACCTCGCGCCTCCGGTCATCCCTTCTCGCATGTCAACGACAGGGGAACCGTGTTGGACCGGCCCTGAAGAGGGGCATTGAGCTCCACTCCGATGTCGCTCTGGAACGTTCCGGCCTTCGACCATGTGGTCAGGCTGACCGAGACCGACTTGGTCAGACTTCCGCCGTTCGGGAACGACAGCGTCCTCCACTGCTCATCGGTGACCGAGCCGTCCTTGGACACCCACCGGTAGGAGAACTGCGCCGGGAGCCGGTCCACCGAGAACGTCGCCGTGAAGGTGGGCGCCTCCCCGCTCGGAGGCGGGCATGGTCCCGAGTACGTCGTCTGTGAACCCGTCACCTTCATGCGCACCCCCTCGGACGGTGAGGTGTCCTGGTCGTCATCCCCTGCGCCGGGCGCCGTGGCGTCCTCGGCTTTGCGAGAGGCGTCCTTCGCATCCGGAGAGGACGAACCGTCGGCCGCGTTCTGCTGCCTTCCGTCGTTGTCCCCGTCCCCGTCGTTCATCAGGGCATAGCCCGTTCCGGCCAGCGCCAGAGCGCACAGTGCCCCGCCCACAGCCACGAGGGCGGTGCTGCGGCGGTTGCGCCGCGAGGGGCTCGGGGCGGGGGGCGGCGCGGGATGGGTGGGCGGCGGTTGCGCCGAGGGATGAGCGGCGGCCGGCTGTGCCGAGAGCTGCGTGGCGGCTTGCTGTGTCGAGGCATACGCGGCTGCGGGCTGCGTCTCGGTTCGGCGCGGGGATACCTGCGTCGTGTGCTGCGTCTCGGTTCGGGCCGGGGCCGGCTGCGTCGTGTGCTGCGTCTCCGCCTCGGCGGGGGCCGACCGCGTCGTGTGCTGCGTCCCCGCCTCGGCCGGGGATGCCTGCGTCGTGTGCCGCGTCTCCGCCTCGGCAGGGGATGCCTGCGTCGTGAACTGCGTCTCGGGCTCTTCCACGGCGGTCGGTGAATGGGGAGCCGGTTGCACGGTTCCCGTGTCGGGGGCGCTCCCCTCGCTGACCAACCGCAGCTCGCGCGCGGCCTCTTCGGCGCCCAGGCGTTCGGCGGGATCCTTGCGCAGCAGTCCTTCGATGACCGGGGTGAGGGCCCCGGCCCGGCGGGCAGGCGGCAACTCGGCGTCCACGATCGCCCGCAGGGTACTGAGCGGGGTGTTCTGACGGAAGGGTGAACCTCCCTCGACCGCCGCATACAGCAGGACACCGAGCGACCACAGGTCCGACGCGAATCCGGGCTGCTTGCCCAACGCGCGCTCAGGGGCCAGGAATTCGGGCGAGCCGACCACCTCACCGGTCATGGTGAGCGCCGTACTGCCCTCGACCACGGCGATGCCGAAATCGGTGAGTACCACCCGACCGTCCTTGGCGATCAGCACATTGGCCGGCTTGACGTCACGGTGCAGCACGCCGACCTCGTCGGCGGCGCGGAGAGCCGCGAGCACCTCACCGCCGATGGAGGCGGCGCGCTGCGCGGTGAGCGGGCCCTCGGCCCTGAGCAGGTCGGCCAGCGACTGACCTCGTACCAGCTCCATGACGATCCAAGGGTGCCCCTCTTCCATGGCCACGTCGTGGACAGTCACCACGTTCCGGTGCGACACCCGTGCCGCGGCCCACGCCTCACGCTCCAGCCGCGTGTACATCCGCTCGATGGCGGACGCGGCCAGCCCGGCAGGCGCCCGGACCTCCTTGATCGCGACCTCGCGCTGCAGTACCTGGTCGCGGGCCCGCCACACGGTACCCATGCCGCCTTCACCCAGGGGCGAGAGCAGAGCGTAGCGGCCGGCGATCACGCGCGCGTGGCCCGACCCCTCGGCCACGGTGTCCTCACTGGTCATCGGGGCAATTCTTCCTTTCCTCATGCAAGCGACTCGTCAGAGCGCGGACGTCGCCCCTGGTCCATCGATTCCTGCGTACGACCGGGGTCGGAAGGAACGCTGTGCGGCCGCGTGATCGCCCGCTGCGTCCCTGTCTCGAGATGGGGTACGGAAAGACGAGCCCGCACCGGGTCTGTCCGGGGAGCGGGGCACGGACGAGCGAGCCCACGGCGGATGGATCCGACGCGAGTTCACGGGTACCTCCGGTGATGAGCCTAGTGCCACGCGAGGGCGGCGGGTGCCGAAGTCTGCACGGTTCCGCCTACGTCTGATCAATCATCAACTGCATTTGTCAGCAACCCTGTTGATGGACCCCTCGATCGGCATGACGACACCGCCGCCCCGTCGTTCGGAGTGCTCCGATCACACCGCAGGCATCGAGAGGAGCATGAGCCGCCGGCAACTCCACGTACGACCGGGGCCCCAGGTTCAAGTTCGCGCCCAGAAGCCTCGACCAATTTCCGGTGCCGGAGCGGTCAGGCCTCCGACCCAACGGCGCCCGTGGGCTCGTCTGCCGGCGACGCCTGACGAGGGCGCGCTCGTGATCGCTGGCTGCGGCTGCATCGGGCTAACGCCGTACCCGGGGCATCCCCAGGCCGATCCAGGCGATGATCTCCCGCTGGATCTCGTTGTTCCCGCCGCCGAAGGTGAAGATCACCGCGGACCGGTAGCCGCGTTCGAGTTCGCCGTGCAGGACGGCTCCGGCCGAGCCCTCCTTGAGGACGCCGGGCGCGGCGACGATCTCCATGAGCGCGGCGTACGCGTCCCGGCGGGCCTCCGAGCCGTAGACCTTGACGGCGGAGGCGTCCTGCGGGGTGAGCGTGCCGTGCTGGACGGCGTTCACCATCTGCCAGTTCATGAGCTTCATGGCGTCGAGACGGGTGTGCGTGCGGGCGAGGCCTCGGCGCACCCAGGGGAGGTCGACGACGCGGCGGCCGTCGCCGAGTTTGGTCTCCATCGCCCAGCGCTGGACGTCGTGCAGGGCGCGGATGGCCATGGTGCCGTGCGCGGCGAGGGTGACGCGTTCGTGGTTGAGCTGGTTGGTGATCAGCCGCCAGCCCTTGTTCTCCCGGCCGACCCGGCGCGTGGCGGGGACGCGGATGTTCTCGTAGTAGCTCGCGGTGGTGTCGTGCGAGGCGAGCGTGTTGATGAGGGTGCAGGAGTAGCCGGGGTCGCTGGTCGGGACGAGGAGCATGGTGATGCCCTTGTGGGGCGGAGCGTCGGGGTCGGTGCGGACGGCGAGCCACACCCAGTCGGCGGTGTCGCCGTTGGTGGTCCAGATCTTCTGTCCGTCGACGGTGTAGTGGCCGGTCTCCTCGTCGCCCTCGCGTACGGCCTTGGTCCTGAGGGCGGCGAGGTCGGTTCCGGCGTCGGGCTCGCTGTAGCCGATCGCGAAGTCGAGTTCGCCGGAGAGGATGCGCGGCAGGAAGTAGGCCTTCTGCTCGTCGGTGCCGAACTGCATGATCGTGGGTCCGACGGTGTTGAGGGCCATCAGCGGCAGTGGTACGCCCGCCTGGGCGGCCTCGTCGAAGAAGATGAACTGCTCCATCGGGCTCAGGCCGCGCCCGCCGTACTCCTCGGGCCAGCCGACGCCCAGCCAGCGGTCCGTGCCGAGCCGTCGGACGGTCTCGCGGTAGAAGCGTTTCTGGGCCGCCGGGTCGCCGTAGCGCGCGTAGGCGTTGTCCGGCACCAGTTCGGCGAAGTAGTCCCGCAGTTCGGTCCGCAACCGCTGCTGCTCCGGCGTGTATTCGAGATGCACGGTGCCTCCTTGCCTTCCCGGGCCCGACCTGACGGCGCACACCGTAGAACGTGTTCCATAAATGGGGAATGGCGATGACGCGGGCACGTGGTCCGGGGCGCGCGGGGGAGCGCCCGCCGGGTGCGGCGCGGTGGGCCTTAGGGTGGCGCGACCGGGTGCGGCAGGCCCGTCGGACGGCCGGCGGGGCAATTCCCCTACAGGGCAGGGTTCTTGCGTCCGCAGGGGTCCGACGACGCGTGAGAGTGATGGCATGACGAGCCGAGTGACGCTGATCTCAGCGGCGATCAGTGAGGCGCTGCGCGCGGCCCGCTTCGACGACGGGAGCCCGGTGGACGCCTCGGGTCTGCGGGCCGCCGCAGCGGTGGCCGACGCGGGTGCCGTGCCGGCCGGGGACCGGCTGTGGGTCTCCCCCGGCGTGCGTTGCCGGCAGACCGCGCGGGCGCTCGGTCTCGACGACGCCGTCGACGTGCCGGAGCTGGCCGGTCTGGACGTGGGCCGCTGGCGCGGGGCGACTCTGGGCGAGGTGAGCGGGGCGGAGCCGGAGGCGGTCGCGCGGTGGCTCGCGGACCCCATGGCGGCGCCGCACGGCGGGGAGTCGGTGCGGACGTTCTGCGACCGGGTGGCGGGGTGCCTGGAGCGGGCCGCCGAGCAGGACGGCAGGATCGTCGCGGTGGTGGAGCCCGAGGTCGTACGGGCCCTGCTGGTACGGGCGCTGGGGGCGCCGGAGTCGGCGTTCTGGCGGGTGGACGTGGCGCCACTCACTGCCACGGAGTTCAGCGGGCGCGCGGGGCGGTGGAACGTCCGCGCGGGACGCCCCCTGGAGGGACGGGCCTGATCCGGCGCGTCCGCGCGTTCAGCGCAGGGTGGCGAGGAAGTCGGCGCAGGCCTGGGCGCATTCGCGGCAGGTCTTGGCCGAGCCCTCGGCGCCGGGGAAGCCGTCGAAGACCTCCGCGCACTCCAGGCAGACGTCACGGCACCACTCCAGCTGGGCCCGGACATCTCGCTCGTCCTGTCCGACCTGCCGGGACAGCATGTGGCAGGTCGCCTCGCAGACCTCCGCGCACAGCACGCCCTTGCGCCGCAGCAGAGCCTGCTCCTCGGGCCCGTCGGGGTTCATGAGGCTCGCGCGCAGCGCGCAGGCCCGGGCGCATTGGCTGCAGGCCTGGGCGCAGGCGAAGCGGTCCTCCAGGAAGCGGAAGAGCTCCTGCTGGGATGTAGTGGAAGTCACAACAACCGTGTTGCCACGGGGAGTCGGTTCAAACGGCGCGGGAGGGAAGCCTCACGCGTCGGCCGCCTCCCGGGAGATCTGCTCGAACTCCGCGCCCATCGCCGCGGAGAGCGCCCGAGCCGCCGACAACGGGCGTACCATCACCATCAGTTCGTCGATCCGGCCGTCCTCGTCGAAGTGCAGGAAGTCGCAGCCGTTGATCTCCTTGTCGCCCACCTTGGCGGTGAAGACGAGCGCGTGGTCGCGGCCGTCGGCCCCGGCGATCTCACGGACGTAGCGGAAGTCGCTGAAGACGCGCCAGACCCCTCGGAGGATGGCCGCCGTGATCGGCTTGCCCGGGTAGGGCTTGAAGGCCACGGGGCTGGTGAACACGACGTCGTCGGCCAACAGGTCCTCGACAGCGGCGAGATCTCCGGCCTCCACGGCCTTGCGGAACGCGTTCATCACGTCCACCTCTCATACTCAACTAATTGATTAGGTGCGCATGAGATTAGTCGTGCCGGTGTATGCCGTCTAGCCTTGGGCCATGGCATTGCGACACGCGGTTCTGGCCGCGCTCCTGGAGGGCGAGGCGTCGGGGTACGACCTGGCCAAGGGGTTCGACGCCTCGGTGGCCAACTTCTGGATGGCGACCCCGCAGCAGCTCTACCGCGAGCTGGACCGGATGGAGTCCGAGGGGCTCATCGAGGCCCGGCTGGTGCGCCAGGAACGCCGGCCCAACAAGAGGGTGTTCTCCCTGACCGCGCCGGGCCTGGACACGCTCGCCGCCTTCACCGCGGAGCCAGCGCGGCCCACCGCCCTGCGCGACGAACTGATGGTCAAGGTGTACGCCCTCGACGAAGGGGACGACGACGCCGTACGGGCGGCGATCGCCGAGCGGCTGGAGGGGGCGCGCGCCAAGCTGGAGCACTACGACCGGATCGGCGCCCGCCTGCTCGACGGGCGGACCGAGGAGACGTACCTGGCCACCGCCGAGCGCGTCGGCCCGTACCTCACCCTCCTGGGGGGACGCGCCTTCGAGCAGGCGAACATCGCGTGGGCGGAACGGGCCCTGCTCGTCCTGGAACGCCGCGCGTCCGTGCCGCGGTAGGGCGTCCGGGAGCGCCGGGCGCGCCTCGGTTGGTCTCCCGCGTCCGGCCCGCCTACGGTCGAGGAGGCAACCGCCCCCGACGATCCGTGTACGGAACACCTGGACGGGTAACCGGAATCCCGGCCCAGCAGGGTCCGCACACCCGGAAGGACGCACCATGTCGAAGATCCTTTTCGTGATGACCGGCGCCGATCACTGGACGCTCGCCGACGGCACCCGCCACCCCACCGGCTTCTGGGCAGAGGAGGCCGCGGCCCCGTACGAGGCCTTCAGGGCCGCCGGCCACGACGTGGTCGTCGCCACGCCGGGCGGCGTCGAGCCCACGATGGACCAGGGCAGCCTGGCGCCCGAGTTCAACGGCGGCCAGGAGGGCTCCGACCGGGTCGCGCGCACCGTCGCGTCCATGAGCGAGCTGAAGCACCCGGTCAAGCTGTCCGACGTGGACCTCGACGACTACGCCGCCGTGTTCTACCCGGGCGGCCACGGTCCGATGGAGGACCTGTCGGTCGACACCGAGTCGGGCGGGCTGCTCACCGCCGCGCTGGACTCGGGCAAGCCGCTCGGCGTCGTCTGCCACGGTCCGGCGGCCCTGCTGGCGGCGACCAGGGACGACGGCTCCAACGCGTTCGCGGGCTACCGGGTCACGGCGTTCACCAACGCCGAGGAGACACAGGCCGGTTTCGCGGACAAGGCCGCGTGGCTGCTCCAGGACCGGCTCGTCGACGCCGGCGTCGACTTCCAGGAGGGCGAGGCGTGGGCCCCGAAGGTCGTCGTCGACCGCAACCTGGTGACCGGACAGAACCCTGCCTCGGCCGCCCCGCTCGCCACGGAGCTGCTGAAGAAGGTGGCCTGAGCGGCATGGCGGCCGGCCGGCCGTGGAAGACCCTCGGCGACCGCTGACACGTCCTGGGCGACGCGGCCGTGCGACGCGGGTGTCGAACCGGTCCGAGGAAGGGGCAGTCATGATGCGTACGCTCGGCGTCGCCGTCGTGGGGTTCGGCTGGATGGGCCGGGTGCACACCCAGGCCTACGCGCGCGTGCCGCACCATTTCCCGGGGCTCGTCCTGCGGCCCGTGCTGGTGGCCGTCGCCGACGAGGTGCCCGGCCGGGCCGAGGAGGCGGCGGCGCACTACGGCTTCGCCACCGCGGCCCGCGACTGGCGCGAGATCCTCGCCGACCCCCGGGTCGAGGCCGTGAGCGTCACCGCGCCGAACTTCCTGCACCGTGAGATCGGCACGGCCGTGGCGGAGGCAGGCAGACACCTATGGATCGAGAAGCCGGTGGGACGGGACGCCGACGACGCCCGGGCGGTCGCGGACGCGGTGGCCGAGGCGCGCGTCCAGGGCACGGTCGGCTTCAACTACCGTTGTGCGCCCGCCGTCGTGGCCGCCCGTGAGCTGATCGCCTCCGGCGAGCTCGGCGACGTCACGCACGCGCGCGTGCGGCTCTTCAGCGACTACGCGGCGCACCCGGAGTCGGCGCTCACCTGGCGGTTCGAACGCGAGCGGGGCGGCAGCGGAGTCCTCGGCGACCTGGCGTCGCACGGAGTCGACCTGGCCCGCTTCCTGCTCGGCGAGATCGAGGCGCTGGCGGCGGACACCGCGGTGTTCGTGCCGCGGCGACCCCGCCCCGCCGGGGACACGGCGGGCCACGTCCGCGCCGCCGGCGGCGACCTCGGGCCGGTGGAGAACGAGGACTACGTCAGCTGTCTGCTGCGATTCGCCTCCGGGGCACGCGGTGTCCTGGAAGCGTGCCGGGTCTCGGTGGGCGAGCAGAACAACTACGGCTTCGAGGTCCACGGCACACGGGGCGCGGTGTTCTGGGACTTCCGCCGCATGGGCGAACTGGGGGTCAGCCGCGGCACCGGCTACCAGGACCAGCCGGTCGCCACCGTGTACGTCGGCCCGGGCGCCGGGGAGTACGGCGCCTTCCAGCCGGGCGCGGCGAACAGCATGGGCTACGACGACCTCAAGGTCATCGAGGCGTACACCTTCCTGAGGTCCATCGCCGACGGCGCGTCCCACGGCGCCACGCCGGAGGACGCCGTGCGCAGCGCGACGGCACTCGACGCGATGGCGCGCTCCGCGGCGTCGGGGGGCTGGGTCGCCGTCGACGGGTGAAGGCCCGCTCCGACGGGTTGTCGGAGCGGGCGCGGGAGCCGTCGGCACGAAGGGGTCAGAGGTGGTGGCGGCGGGCCGTCACCTGACGGTCGTAGCGTTCACGGGCAGCCGACGCGGCCTCGCGCGAGGCGACCTCGGCGACGGGCACGTCCCACCAGGCCGCCGCGGGCGGTGCGGTGGGCGCCGGGTCGGTCTCGACGTGGACGCAGGTCGGCCGGTCCGAGGCGCGGGCCGCGGCGAGCGCCTCGCGCAGTTCCCCCACGGTCTTGGCCCGGATGACGTCCATGCCGAGGCTGGCGGCGTTGGCGGCGAGGTCGACGGGGAGCGGGTCCCCGGTGAAGGTGCCGTCGGCGGCGCGGTAGCGGTAGGCCGTGCCGAAGCGCTCACCGCCGGTCTCCTCGGAGAGGCCGCCGATGGAGGCGTATCCGTGGTTCTGGACGAGGACCAGGTTGACGGGCAGTCCCTCCTGCACGGCGGTGACGATCTCGGTCGGCATCATCAGATACGTGCCGTCGCCGACGAGGGACCAGACGGGCGTGTCCGGGGCGGCGAGCTGGACACCCATGGCCGCCGGGATCTCGTAGCCCATGCAGGAGTAGCCGTACTCCAGGTGGTACTGGCGGGGGCTTCGGGTCCGCCACAGTTTGTGCAGGTCGCCGGGGAGCGATCCGGCCGCGTTGATGACCACGTCGTCGTCGCCGACGACCGCGTCGAGCGCGCCCAGGACCTGGGTCTGGGTGGGCACCGCGGAGTCCTCGGCCGCGTAGGCCGCGTTCACCACGGAGTCCCAACGCGCCCGTCCCGCGCGGTACTCGGCCTCGTAGGAGGCGTCGACGCGGTGGCCGGAGAGTGCCTGGGCGAGGGCCGTGAGGCCGGTCCGGGCGTCCGCGACGAGGGGGCGCCCGGCCAGCTTGTGGGCGTCGAAGGCGGTGATGTTGAGGTTGACGAACCGGACGTCCGGATGCTGGAAGAGGGTGCCGGAGGCAGTGGTGAAGTCGCTGTAGCGGGTGCCGACGCCGATGACCAGGTCGGCGGTCCGGGCGATGTCGTCGCTGACGGCGGTGCCGGTGTGACCGATGCCGCCGAGATCGGCGGGGTGGTCGTACCGCAGGGAACCCTTGCCTGCCTGCGTGGAGGCGACGGGGATGCCGGTCGCGTCCACCAGGGCCTCGAGCGCCGCCTCGGCCTCGCTGTGGTGCACTCCCCCGCCGGCCACGATCAGCGGGCGCCGCGCCGTACGGATCGCCCCGACGGCCGCGGCGAGTTCGACCGGGTCGGGACCGGGACGGCGGACCCGCCAGACGCGTTCGGCGAAGAACTCCTCGGGCCAGTCGTGGGCCTGCGCCTGCACGTCCTGCGGCAGGGCGAGAGTGACGGCGCCCGTCTCGGCCGGGTCGGCGAGGACGCGCATCGCGTGCAGCGCGGACGGGATCAGCGTCTCGGGGCGCGTCACGCGGTCGAAGTACCGCGACACCGGACGCAGGGTGTCGTTGACGGACAGGTCGGCCTCGACGGGGTGCTCCAGCTGCTGGAGCAGCGGGTCGGCGGGGCGCGTCGCGAAGTAGTCGCCGGGCAGCAGCAGGACGGGGAGCCGGTTGATCGTCGCGAGGGCCGCGCCGGTGACGAGGTTGGTGGCTCCGGGGCCGATCGACGTGGTGACGGCCTGGGCGGAGAGGCGGTTGAGGTGGCGCGCGTGACCGACGGCCGCGTGCACCATGGCCTGTTCGTTGCGGCCCTGGTGGAAGGGCATGACGTCCTCGCCGGCCTCCAGGAGCGCCTGGCCGATGCCCGCCACGTTGCCGTGGCCGAAGATTCCCCAGGTCCCGGTGATGAGCCGGCGGCGGACCCCGTCGCGCTCGCTGAACTGCGCGGCCAGGAAGCGGACGAGAGCCTGGGCCGTCGTCAGCCGGCGGGTGGTCGTGCTCATCATGACCTCTCGGGAGCGGTGTAGAGGGGCAGCCGGGGGTCGACCGACTGATCGGGCCAGGTGGTGCGGATCCAGGCGTGGTCGGGGTGGTCACGGATCAGCCAGGCGCGGTCGGGATCGGGTCCCGCCATCACGTTGAGGTAGTACATGTGGTGGCCCGGCAAGGCCATCGAGGGGCCGTGCCAGCCGTCCGGGATGAGCACGACGTCGCCGTCGCGCACCTCGGCGAGGACATCGGTTCCGGTGCCGCGGCCGGAGGGCGAGACCCGCTGGTAGCCGAGGCCGGGGATGCCCTCGTGCGCGGCGAACTCGAAGTAGTAGATCTCCTCCAGCTCGGACTCCTCGCCGGGCCGGTGCTCGTCGTGCTTGTGCGGCGGGAAGGAGGACCAGTTGCCGCCCGGTGTGATCACCTCGACGGCGATGAGCCGGTCGCAGTCGAAGACACCCGCCGCGCCGAAGTTGTTGACCTGCCGCGAGCAGGTGCCGGTGCCGCGCAGCTCGACCGGCACCGAGGACGCGGGAACGTGGCGGGCGGGCAGCCGGCGGTCGCAGCGGGCGCCGGTGAGCGCGAACCGGCCGCCGTCGCGGGAGGTGATCGCGGCCTCGGCGTCGCGCGGGACGTACGCGAAGTCGGTCACTCCGTCGAACACACCGGTCCGCCCGGCCAGCGGGAAGGTGTCCTCGTCGACGGCGACGGTGCAGCCGCCCGCGAGCGGGAGGACGATCCACTCGCTGTCGCCGGTGGCGAACGTGTGCCGGCCGCCGGGCGGCAGCTCCAGTACCCGCAGGGACGAGTGGGCCCAGCCGGCCGACGCGGGCGAGACCTCGACGGCGTAGACGTCGGTGCCGGCCTTGCCGGCGGGCAGATGGTGCGTGGTGGTCATCGGGTGGCTCCTGTACGGGGGTGCGCGCTGTGACGCGGTACGGGGCGGCTGCGGCTCGGTGGGGGTCGGTGGGGGGTGATTCCCCCCGGGGCAGGGGCGTTCGCGGGGCGGTGCGGGTCCGCGCGGTGCCCGGGATACCCGTACCCGCTTTCCGCACCGCAGTCGTACGGGCTTTCAGAGCAGGCCGACCGCGGTGTCGACCGCCGTTTCCACATCGCCCTCGGCCGGGTAGAGCAGCGAGCGGCCGACGACCATGCCCTGCACGGTCGGGAGGCGCAGCGCCTTGCGCCATCTCTCGTAGGCGGCCTCCTGGTCGCTGCCGACCTCGCCGCCGAGCAGGACGGCGGGCAGGGTGGACGTCTCGAGGACCTGGGCCATGTCGTCGGGGTCGCGGGTGACCGGCAGTTTGAGCCAGGTGTACGCGGAGGTGCCGCCGAGTCCCGAGGCGATGGCGATGGAGCGGGTCACCGCCCCGGCGCTGAGGTCGTTGCGGACCTCGCCCGCCTCCCGGCGGGAGATGAACGGCTCGACGAACAGAGGCAGTCGGCGCGCTGCCATCGCGTCGACTGCGCCCGCGGCGCCGGCGAGGGTCTCCAACGAGCCGGGGTCGTCGTAGTCGATGCGCAGCAGGAGCTTCCCGGCGTCGAAGCGGAGCCGCTGGACGTCCTCGGGCCGGTGTCCGGTGAAGCGGTCGTCCATCTCGAAGGAGGCGCCGGCGAGTCCGCCCCGGTTCAGGGAACCCATCACGACCCTGTCCTCCAGGACGCCGAGCAGCAGCAGGTCCTCCAGGATGTCGGCGGTCGCGAGCACGCCGTCGACGCCGGGCCGGGACAGCGCCACGCAGAGCCGTTCGAGGAGGTCTGCGCGGTTGGCCATGGCGAACCGGCGGTCTCCGACGCCGAGGGCGCCGCGCGCCGGATGGTCGGCGGCCACGATCATCAGGCGCCCGGTGGAGCCGACGAGGGGGCGGCGGGTCCGGCGCGCGGCCGCTTCGGCGATGGCCTCGGGGTGGCGGGCTCGCACCGTGACGAGGTCGGGGATGGTGATGCTCACGTCGGGCTCCGTTCGGGGGTGGCGTCGGTCAGCCCGTTCACACGCCCCTCGGTGGTGGGCCGGGGTACGGCCGGCCTGGACCGGCGTGACGCTCCCGATGGGGGGGATGCGGGCCACGGGACGCCCGGTGGATCCAGGTCTAGGACCCGCGGCTCCCCACTGTCAAGACTTTGTACGGACATTCGGACCTGCTTCTGAAATGATGTCTTAACAAAGTCTTGACAGCGGGGTGGTGCAGGGGCTTGTATCCCGTCCCAACGAACCGCCGCTCCACCGGCTCACGCCCGGACCTCGCCGTCCGGGTCCCGCACGGGCCCCGCTCCCGGCGCTGCCCCGTTCCCTTTCCCCGGCCGCACAGTGAGGTGCTGGAAAGATGGATCGCACGCCCCACCCCCGTTCACGGAGAATCGCCCCCCTCGTGGCCCTGGCCGCCGCGTCCGCCCTGCTCGCCGCCGGCTGCTCCAGCGGTTCGGGTGGCAAGAAGGCCGAGGAGAGCGCGGACGGCGCCGCCGCCGGCAAGGCCAACACCCCTGCGATGAAAGTGGCCCTGATCACCCATCAGGCACCAGGGGACACGTTCTGGGACATCGTCCGCAAGGGGGCCGAGGCCGCCGCCGCCAAGGACAACATCAAGCTCGTCTACTCCGCCGACCCGAACGCCGGCAGTCAGGCGAACCTCGTACAGAACGCGATCGACCAGAAGGTCGACGGCATCGCGATCACCCTCGCCAAGCCCGGCGCCATGAAGGCCGTGGTGGGCAAGGCGACATCGGCCGGCATACCGGTCGTGGGCCTCAACTCCGGTGTCAGCGACTGGAAGCAACTCGGCCTGATGGAGTTCTTCGGCCAGGACGAGACCGTCGCGGGCGAGGCCCTCGGCAAGCGGCTGAACTCCGAGGGCGCCAAGAAGGCCGTCTGTGTGGTCCACGAACAAGGCAACGTCGGGCTCACCCAGCGCTGCGACGGCGTGAAGAAGACGTTCGACGGGAAGACCGAGACGCTGTACGTCAACGGCACCGACATGCCGTCCGTGAAGTCGACGATCACCGCGAAACTCAAGCAGGACACGGCGATCGACTACGTCGTCACGCTCGGCGCCCCCTACGCCCTGACCGCCGTGCAATCGGTCGCCGACGCCGACAGCAAGGCGAAGATCGCCACCTTCGACCTCAACAAGGAACTCACGGGCGCGATCAGCAAGGGCACCATCCAGTTCGCCGTCGACCAGCAGCCCTATCTCCAGGGCTACTTGGCGGTGGACTCGCTGTGGCTCTACAAGAACAACGGCAACTACAGCGGCGGCGGCGAGCAGCCGACCCTGTCCGGTCCCGCCTTCGTCGACAAGAACAACGCCGACTCCGTCGCCAGGTTCGCCACGAAGGGCACCAGGTGATGAGCGCCCAACAGGCCGAACCGGCGGTGAGCGCGCCGCCGGATCCCGGCCCTGCGCAGTTCGAGGGGCGGAGGGTGCGACGCCCCCTCACGCTGCGGCTGCTCGCCCGCCCGGAGGTAGGGGTCTTCCTCGGCGCGGCCGCCGTGTTCGTCTTCTTCCTGATCGCGGCGCCGCCGGTGCGCTCGGGCGCTTCGATGGCGACCGTGCTCTACCAGTCGTCGACGATCGGCATCATGGCCCTGCCCGTCGCCCTGCTGATGATCGGCGGCGAGTTCGACCTGTCCTCCGGTGTCGCGGTGATCGCCTCGGCGCTGACCGCGAGCATGCTCAGCTATCAACTCACCATGAACGTATGGGTGGGTGTGACCGTCGCGCTCGTCGCCTCCCTCGCGATCGGGGCGTTCAACGGCTGGATGACGGTCCGCACGGGACTGCCCAGCTTTCTCGTCACGCTCGGTACGTTCCTCATCCTCCAGGGCGTGAACCTCGCGGTCACGAAGCTGGTCACCGACAACGTCGCCACCGACGACATCAGCACCATGGACGGCTTCGGCCAGGCGAAGAAGATCTTCGCCTCGTCCTTCGACGTCGGCGGCGTGCAGGTGAAGATCACCATCGTCTGGTGGCTGGTCTTCGCCGCCCTGGCCACGTGGGTGCTGCTGCGCACCAAGTACGGCAACTGGATCTTCGCGGTCGGCGGCGACCGGAACAGCGCCCGCGCGGTCGGCGTCCCGGTGACGTTCACCAAGATCACACTGTTCATGGCGGTGGGCTTCGGCGCCTGGTTCGTCGGCATGCACCAGCTGTTCTCCTTCAACACCGTGCAGTCCGGCGAGGGCGTCGGCCAGGAGCTGATCTACATCGCCGCCGCCGTGATCGGCGGGTGTCTGCTCACCGGCGGCTACGGCTCGGCGATCGGCCCGGTCTTCGGCGCCTTCATGTTCGGCATGGTGAACCAGGGCATCGTGTACGCCGGTTGGAACCCCGACTGGTTCAAGGCATTCCTCGGCGTGATGCTGCTCGGCGCCACGCTCGTCAATCTGCTGGTCCGCCGCACGGCGACCCGGAGGTGAACCGACCCATGACAGCCAACGGACCCGGACCATCGGGCGCCGCCGTCCTCCCGGACAATCCGCCCGAGGAGGGCACCGGCGCGATCGTCGAACTGCGCGGGGCCGGTAAGTCGTACGGCAACATCCGCGCCCTGCACGGGGTTTCACTGACCGTCCACCCCGGCCGGGTGACCTGCGTCCTCGGCGACAACGGCGCCGGCAAGTCCACCCTCATCAAGATCGTCTCCGGGCTGCACCGGCACACCGAGGGCGAGTTCCTCGTGGACGGCACGGCGGTGCGCTTCAACACTCCGCGCGAGGCGCTCGCCAAGGGCATCGCGACCGTCTACCAGGACCTGGCGACGGTGCCGTTGATGCCGGTGTGGCGGAACTTCTTCCTCGGCTCCGAGCTGACGAGGGGCCCGTGGCCCGTACGCCGTCTCGACATCGCGCGGATGAAGCGGAGCGCGGACGAGGAACTGCGCACCATGGGGATCGCCCTCGACGACCTCGACCAGCCGATCGGCACCCTCTCCGGAGGCCAGCGCCAGTCCGTGGCGATCGCCCGCGCAGTCCACTTCGGCGCCCGCGTCCTCATCCTCGACGAACCGACCGCCGCGCTCGGCGTCAAGCAGTCCGGTGTCGTGCTGAAGTACATCGCGGCCGCACGGGAGCGGGGTCTCGGCGTCATCTTCATCACCCACAACCCGCACCACGCCTACATGGTCGGCGACCATTTCAGCGTGCTGCGCCTCGGCACTCTCGAACTCAGCGCAGCCCGGAACGAGGTGAGCCTGGAGGACCTCACCCACCACATGGCGGGCGGCACCGAACTCTCCGCGCTCAAGCACGAGTTGGCGCAGGTGCGCGGTGTCGACGTGGCGGGGCTGCCGGACGCGGACGATCCGCGCACGCCGGTCCCGGAGTCGGCGACCGAAGGGACTCCCTGAGACACGGGCGCCCCTCGTTCACCGGAGCGCCCTGCCTTCGATCGCCGGGCCGCCGCGGTGAGGGCCCGCGGAGATGCTCCTCGCGTCGGCCGAGGGCGGACCGGCCCGTCGGGGCGGGCGGAGAGGCTCGAAGGCCGGGGCGGAGGCGTCAGGGAGAGACGGCGTGGACGATCAGGGAGGCCAGTTCGGCGTAGGCCTCGGCGTCGCTCAGCCCCGTGCGCGCGGCCACCTCGCCGCGCTGGATCTCCTGCATGGTGGCGGCGACGACCTCGCCGACGAAGGCGGCATGGACGTCGCGGAAGGCTCCCGCGGTGACGCCGTCCGCGATCAGCTGCCTGATCCTGGCCGCGGCCAGGCGTGTGTTGGCCTCGTACACCTCGCGGGCCGGCTCGAACCCGGCCATGTCGTCGAGGAACTGGCGGGACAGCGGCCTCAGCTGCTGCGCGACCGCGCTCAGGTAGACCACCACACGCTCGGACGGGGCGGAGGTGTCGGCGACCTGCTTCTCGACGGACTGGGCGGCCTCGCGGAAGTAGTGCTTCACCGCCTCACGCACCAATTCCTGCTTGCTGCCGGCCAGTTGGTACAGGGTGGTCTTCGAGCAGCGCAGCCGCTCGGTCAGCTCGTCGAGCGTGAAGGCCGCGAACCCCTCGGCCACCAGCAGCGCGACGAGCCGTTCCAACAGATCGGTCTGGCGCGCGGTGCGGCGAGGGGACGGCATGATCTCAGCGTAACCGCTCCTCCTCGGAGGTAACCGTCTCCCCTGGGAGGGGCCGTCCGGGCACGCGGATTCCGCCCACTGACCCGGTGACCCGGCGACCGGGGGCGACGAACCCTCCGTGGAGATCCCGGCGGGGAGGGCGGACACGACTAAACGCCCCTCCGCCCGGGTCCTTGGCGCCCGGGACGCGCCTCGCGACACGCAGGCACGGCCCGCCATGGCCGGGTGGTACCAAAAACGATACTCTTGTATCGCCTGGAGTATCAAAATCCCGCAGCGCGGGACCGCACCCCCCGAGGACGTCCCATGCCCGCGACCCGCACGCTCCCCTCACCGGAAGCCGTCGACCTGATCGCCCTGACGCGCGAGCTCGCCGAGAAGGAACTCGCCCCGCGCGTCGCGGAGGCGGAGGCCGAGGGACGCTTCCCCCGTGACGTCTTCCGCACGCTCGGACAGGCCGGCCTGCTGAGCCTGCCGTACTCCGAGGAGTTCGGCGGCGGCGACCAGCCGTACGAGGTCTACCTCCAGGTGCTGGAGGAGATCGCCGCCGTGTGGGCGAGCGTGGCCGTCGGTGTCTCGGTGCACGCGCTGTCCTGTTACGCGCTGGCCGCGTTCGGCACCGAGGAGCAGAAGAAGGAGTGGCTGCCCGACATGCTCGGCGGCGAGCTGCTCGGCGCCTACTGCCTGTCCGAGGCACACGCGGGCTCCGACCCGGGGGCGATGCGCACCCGCGCCGTACGGGACGGCGACGACTACGTGCTGAACGGCGCCAAGGCCTGGACGACCCACGGCGGCCACGCGGACTTCTACACGGTCATGGCCCGCACCTCGGACGAGGGCTCGCACGCCATCTCCTGCTTCCTCGTCCCCGCCGACACACCGGGCGTGGTGGCCGATCCCCCGGAGCAGAAGATGGGTCTGACCGGGTCCGCGACCGCCACGGTCCGCTTCGAGAACGCCCGGGTACCCGCCGGCCGCCGGCTCGGCGGGGAGGGCGAGGGCCTGCGGATCGCCTTCGCCGGACTGGACTGCGGACGGCTCGGCATCGCCGCCGTGGCGACCGGCCTCTCCCAGGGGGCGCTGGACCACGCCCTGCGCTACTCGCGCGAGCGGGAGACGTTCGGCCGGCCCATCATCGAGCACCAGGGCCTCGCCTTCGTCCTCGCCGACATGGCCGCGGCGGTCCAGGCCTCCCGCGCCACCACACTGGCGGCCGCTCGACTGAAGGACGAGGGCCTGCCCTTCCAGTCCGAGGCCTCGATCGCCAAACTCATCGCGACCGACAACGGCATGAAGGTCACCACCGACGCGGTCCAGGTACTGGGCGGCGCGGGCTACACCCGCGACTTCCCGGTCGAGCGCTACATGCGCGAGGCCAAGGTGATGCAGATCTTCGAGGGCACCAACCAGATCCAGCGCCTGATCATCGGTCGCGGCCTGAAGGAGAGCGAACGCGGCACCCTCCAGGTGCGCAACGCGACGAAGTAGGGCCCGGCCGAGCGACAGGCCTCGGCGCGCCCCACGCGAAGACGGCGTACCGGAAGCGTGCCGGACCGGTGCGGGTGCGCGCCGCCTGCATCCAAGGACGTCCGCGCACGTGACCATCGCCGCCCGAGCGCCGATACTTCCGAGGGTGAGCTCCTCGCACCGCCGATCCGCTCGCCGGCCGGGACGGCCGGCCGGTCGGGCGCGTTCGCGGCCTGCGGGGCCGGTCCTCTCCGGCCCGCGTCGGCCCGAGCGGGGCCGCGCCGCGGCCGCCGACCGACGGACCTGCCCCAAACGTGGGCATTATGGGAGAAGGAGCCCAGCGACTCTTCTCACCAGGAGGTTCCCATGAAGATGCTCATCAACGTGGCGGAGACGGTGGTGGCGGACGCACTGCGGGGCATGGCGGCAGCTCATCCCGAGCTCACGGTGGACGTCGAGAACCGCGTGATCGTCCGCCGGGACGCCCCGGTCGCGGGAAAGGTGGGCCTCGTCTCCGGCGGCGGTTCCGGGCACGAGCCGCTGCACGGGGGATTCGTGGGCCCCGGCATGCTGTCCGCGGCCTGTCCCGGCGAGGTCTTCACCTCTCCGGTACCGGACCAGATGCTGCGGGCGGCGGCGGCCGTGAACAGCGGCGCGGGCGTGCTCTTCATCGTGAAGAACTACACCGGCGACGTCCTGAACTTCGACATGGCGGCCGAGCTGGCCGAGGACGAGGGCATCCAGATCGCCAAGGTGCTCGTCAACGACGACGTGGCCGTCACGGACAGCCTGTACACGGCCGGCCGTCGCGGCACGGGCGCGACCCTGTTCGTCGAGAAGATCGCGGGCGCCGCCGCCGAGGAGGGCGCCCCCCTCGACCGCGTCCAGGCACTGGCCACGCAGGTCAACGAGAACTCCCGCAGTTTCGGCGTCGCCCTCAGCGCCTGCACGACTCCGGCCAAGGGCAGCCCTACCTTCGACCTGCCGGCCGGGGAGCTGGAACTCGGCGTCGGCATCCACGGCGAGCCGGGGCGGGAACGGCGCGCGATGATGACCTCGCGGGAGATCGCCGACTTCTCCGTGCAGGCGATCCTGGAGGACCTCCCGCCGCGCAACCCGGTCCTGGTCCTGGTGAACGGCATGGGCGCCACTCCCCTGCTGGAGCTGTACGGCTTCAACGCGGAGGTACAGCGCGTCCTGACCGAGCGCGGCGTCGCGGTGGCCCGCACACTGGTCGGCAACTACGTCACCTCCCTGGACATGGCCGGCGCCTCGGTGACGCTGTGCCAGGTCGACGAGGAGCTGCTGCGCCTGTGGGACGCGCCGGTGAAGACGCCGGGCCTGCGCTGGGGCGTGTGAACGCGGTCGGCACGACAAACACAGGCAGCCGGGCAACCTGGCAACGGAACAACACGGTCACCGCGCCGGTGGCCGCGAGCCCGGTCCGCGGGAAGTCGGCCGCCACCGGGGGTCGAGGGGCCGACTCCAGATCAACTTCCGTACCACGCAAGGAGATTCCGTGCTCGACGCCGATTTCTTCCGCCGTTGGATGACGGCGACCGCCGCGTCCGTGGACCGCGAGGCACAGCGGCTCACCGACCTGGACTCGCCGATCGGCGACGCCGACCACGGCAGCAATCTGCAGCGCGGGTTCGTCGCCGTGGCGGCCACGCTGGAGAAGGAGGCCCCGGACACCCCCGGCGCCGTACTCACGCTCGCCGGCAGGCAGCTCATATCGACGGTGGGCGGCGCGTCCGGGCCGCTGTACGGAACCCTGCTGCGCCGGACGGGCAAGGCGCTCGGGGACGCCGGTGAGGTCAGCCAGGAACAGCTCGCGGAAGCGCTGCGCGCGGGCGTCGACGCGGTCATGGCGCTGGGCGGAGCCGCGCCCGGCGACAAGACCATGATCGACGCCCTGGTTCCCGCCGTCGACGCGCTGGGCGAGTCGTTCGGGGCCGCGAAGGCGGCGGCCGAGGAGGGAGCGGCGGCGACGACGCCGCTCCAGGCCCGCAAGGGCCGGGCGAGCTACCTCGGCGAACGCAGCATCGGCCATCAGGACCCGGGCGCGACGTCCGCGTCACTGCTGATCGGAGCACTGCTGGAGGCAGCCGGTGAGTGACACCACGAACACCACCGAGACCACGCGAAAGCTCGTGGGCATCGTGCTGGTCTCCCACAGTGCCGCCGTCGCGTCGTCCGTCGCCGAGCTGGCGACGGGCCTGGCCGGTGGCGGCGCGACCGCTCCCGTCGCCGCGGCGGGCGGCACGACGGACGGCGGTCTCGGCACCAGCTCGGAACTCATCGCCGCGGCGGCCGCCTCCGTCGACGGCGGCGCCGGTGTGGCCGTGCTCATGGACCTGGGCAGCGCCGTACTGACGGTCAAGGCGCTGCTCGCCGAAGGCGACGAACTCCCCGACAACACCCGCCTGGTGGACGCCCCGTTCGTCGAGGGCGCGGTGGCCGCGGTGGTCACGGCGTCGGCCGGCGGCGACCTCGCCGCGGTGGAGGCGGCGGCAGCGGAGGCGTACAGCTACCGCAAGGAGTGAGGACGACCCGCTCCGGCGAGTCCGAGGCGTCCAGGCAGCCGCGACGGAGTCCGCGTCGCCGCTGTCGCCGTACCGGGCGGGTCGGTGCGCCGGGTCAGGAGATCCCTCGCGCCGCCACTCCGAGGGCCGACCGGACGGTCGCGGTCACCTCGGAGTGCGTGGACTCCGGGCCGCTCTCGCCCTCGTCGGTGCGCCACGCGTAGTGCTCGACCGCCGCGCGCAGCGCCGCGTTGAGCATGGCCGCCTGGATCTCCGAGCGCAGGTCGACGGCGGCGAGCCCGGCCCGGTCGGCGAGGGCGCGGGCGAAGGCCGGCTCTGCGTCGTCATGGGCCTGGAGCCAGACGGCCCGCAGTCCCGGCTCGGTGCGGGTGAGCCGCAGCAGGGCGCGGACCCGTGGCACCTGCGGGAGCGGCATGAGTCCCTCGCCGCTCGTGGCGCGTTCCAGCGCGTCCTCCAGCGGGCCGCCCTCGGGCCAGGCCCGCAGGGCCGCGGCGATCGCGTCGATCCCGGCCGCGAACAGCGGGCTGACACAGCTCTCCTTGCTCGGGAAGTAGCGCCACAGCGTCCGCGACGACACGCCGACGACCTGGGCGATCTGCTCTCCGGTGGTGGCGGTGACGCCCTGGTCGACGAAGAGTTCCACCGCCGCGCGGGCGATCTCCTGGCGGAACGCGGCCCTGCGCTCGTCGGTGAGGGGGGGTCGGCCGGTGCGGCCGCGCCCCCGTCCCGCGTGATCGCCGATCGCACCGTCCGACACCGCTGACTCCTCGGATCCGCCCGCGTCCGCCGTCCGGGACCGGGGGCGGGGCCCGAGTCTAGCGATCTCCTCACAGCCTCCGAGACTTTCTGTCATTGAGCGACATTAAGTCGTACTGTTACCGCGCGGCACCTCCGCCGCACCCTCGTACACACCTCTGGGAGAACGTCATGACCACCACGGGACTGGACGGCCGCAGCGTCATCGTCACGGGCGCGGGCTCGGGCATCGGCCGTGCCGCAGCGCTCGCGTTCGCGGCCGAGGGCGCACGTGTGGTCGTGGCCGACCTGAATCCGGGGGGCGCCGCGGCGGTCGTGACGGAGATCGAGGCGGCGGGTGGCACCGCCGTGTCCGTGACGGGCGACCTGAGCGAACAGGCCGTCGTCGACCGGGTGACGGCCACCGCGGTGGAGCGGTTCGGCGGCGTCGACGTGCTGGTGAACAACGCCGGGATCATGGACCGCATGTCGGCTGTGGCCGAGGTGAGCGACGCGGAGTGGGAGCGGGTCATCCGGGTCAACCTGACCGCCCCTTTCCTGCTGGCCCGCGCCGTACTGCCGCACATGCTCGCCGCGGGCCGGGGCGCCATCGTGAACACCGCCTCCGAGGCGAGCCTGCGCGGCAGCGCCGCCGGAGCGGCGTACACCGCCTCGAAGCACGGTGTCGCGGGGCTCACCAAGTCGCTGGCCGTGATGTACCGGGACAAGGGCATCCGCACCAACGCCGTCGCTCCGGGCGGCACGCGGACCGCGATCACCGTGGACGTCGAGGCGGGCGCCCACGGCCCCGCCGCCCTCGCCGCCTACATGGGCAACGTCGGCCGCCCCGCCGAGGCCGAGGAGCAGGCGGCCGCGATCGTGTTTCTCGCCTCGGACGCCGCGAGCAACATCAACGGCGTGATCCTGCCCGTGGACAACGGCTGGGCCGCCGTCTGACGGCCCTTGCCCAGCGAACGCGATCACCGTCGGGCCGCCGGCACGCACACCGCGGCGCCGGCGAACGCCCGTCGCCACGCGGCCGGTCGGGACGCCGCGGCGGTCTCAGCCCCCGTTCACGAACGTCCGGGCCAGCCGCTCCCCCGCCGTCACCGCGGCGGCGTGGTCCTCGATGGGTGAGACACGGGAGTTCTTGAACACGATGTAGGTGACCCCGGACGGGGTGCCTCCGCCGCGTGGGTCGGGGCGGATCCCGAGGGCCTCGGCCGTCGCGTACGAGGCCTCACCGATGATGTCGCTCGGGCCGGTGTCGCCGACGACGGCGTACTGAACGCGGTCGCGGTAGATCACTGCGGCCACCGAGCCGGCCCCGATGCCCTGGTCCCGGTGGTCCCAGATGCCGCTGGGGGCCGGGACGACGATGTAGGGCAGGGTCTCGGCACTCAGGTAGCGGCCGTCGGACTGCTCGAAGGCCGTGGCGTCGGAGAAGAGCGGGTCGGTGCGGCTGTTGCACAGGCTGCCCGGTCTGCCGTCGCAGTCGATGTCCATGTCGGCCTTCCAGAAGACGACGCTCCCGGTGCCGCAGACCGGGACGTCGGCGGGGGTTCCGTCGTCGGTGCGGTAGCGCCCCTTGGAGACGGGAGCGCAGTCGCGCGTCCTCGCCAGCAGGTCGGCGGCCCCGACGGCGCCCTCCCGGGCCGCCGGGGCGCGGCTTCCCGGATGGCCGGCCGTGGGGGCCGCGGGCAGCGCCGCCGGAGCGGCGGCGAACAGGGCGGCGGCGGCCGCGGCCAGCGTCAGCGACTGGACACGCACGATGGGAGACCCTCTCCTGGGGGACACGGAGTCACCTGCCCCAATGTGGTGGGCCTCTGACAGCGCGTCCACCGGAGGGGGGCCGGACGATGCACGCGGGTCCTCGGGTCCCAGGCGACGGGTCCGGGGTGTGACGGCCGGTCCGCCGCACGGCCGAGGGCCCGAGCCGCAGTCGGCTCCGGCCACTCGACCGCACGCGCCGGCGCGGGATCAGCGACGACAGCGGGTCCGCGCCGTGGGCAGGAACTCCCCTGAAAGCGGGGCGAGTTCGGGCCGCGTCAGGGATCAGCATACGTACCTCCCGAATGCTCCGGCCATCGACCCGTCACCCCTCTTGATGTGGCCGCGTCAGCCGTGTCTTATAGGTACAGACCAATCCCGTGTAGGGAAGGCGGACCCGTGCGAGGCGTTCCCCCCACCGTCCTGCGCGTGCTGGTGTGCGGCGCGCTGCTCGTGCTGGCCTCCTGCGGATGGGGCGCGCCGTCGGCGGAGCGGGGCGAGCGTCTGCCCGCGGCGCCGCTCGGCGTGACCGCCGCGGCGGGCACCGCGACCAGCGTCCACGTCATGTGGAACCTGGCCGCCGAGGACCCCCCCGTCACCCACTACACGGTGTACCGCGGGAACACCGAGGTCGACGAGGTCCCCGGCTCCGAGCACATGGTGGACGTCGCGCGGCTCGAACCCTCCACCGCCTACGTCTTCACGGTCCGGGCGCGGAACTCCGCCGGGGCCCTGGGACCGGCGAGCAAACGGGTGCGGGCCACCACCCCGGCCGCCGTCGCGGCCGATCGCACGCCCCCCACCCGCCCCGGCGGCCCGCACGGCAAGGCGGTCGGCAGCCGGGCGGTCCAGCTGTCGTGGACCCGGTCGACGGACAAGGGCGGCGTGGCCTCGTACGACGTCTACCAGGGCGCCTCGAAGATCCACAGCGTCGGCGGCGCGCAGACGGCGACGGTGGTCACGGGACTGCGGCCCGGCACGGCCTACGCCTTCACCGTGCGCGCCCGCGACGCGGCGGACAACACCTCACCGGCGAGCGAGACCGTCCGGCTCAGCACCGCGCCCGGTTCCGACGACGGCCGGGGCACGGCGCCGACCGCCTTCAGGGCGACGACCCACCGGACGGACGGGGCGTACTACGTCGACCTGTCCTGGGTCGCGCCCCGGGTGGACGGCGTGATCAGCGAGTACCAGATCCATCTCGACGGACACGCCGCGACCTCGCTCGTCTGGGGCGGCAACCCGCCCCACGGCACCGCCACCTACAGCTTCTACGTGGGCCGGGAGGCCGCCGTGGCACACCGGGTCCGGCTCAGGGCGAAGCTGCCCGACGGCACATGGGGCGGGTTCTCGGCGGAGCGCTCCGTGACGACCGGGAGCTGACGCCCGCGCGGCGGCCCGGTGGGGTGCGCGCTTCGCCGGGCGGCCGGGCCGGCACACCGTCCGCAGTCCGCCGGACGATGGAATCCGTCACCTGCCCGGTCCCCGTCGGCGTGCGGACCGGGCCCGGGGCGCTTTTGCTCTCCCTGAGGCAGCACGGGCCCTCCGATCCTCGGCGGCGCACGGGAAGTACCGCCAACCGTGCCGCTGGAGGGCAGTTCCTATGCGTACCACTCAGACACTTCTCCGCTCGGGCCTGACCGTGGCCGCCGCCGCTGCGCTTCCGCTCACCCTGGCCGCTCCTGCGGCCGTCGCATGGGGTTCCGGGATCTCGGTGAGCACCAGCGGTACCTCGGTCTCGGTCACCACCAGCGCCTGCCCGAGCAACGGAAGCAGCTTCGGCAACGCCTCGCTGCTCTCCAGCGGGCAGGCGAACTTCGCACAGGGGCGGCAGATGTCGCTCACCGGCACCAGCACCAGTCAGTCCGCGTCCTGGACGGGCGTGGGCGCCGGCACGTACACGGTCATCGTGGTGTGCGGGGACGGGTCGACGGCGGGCACCCAGTCCATCATCGTCTCGGCCCCCTCGACCCCCACGATCTCGGCGACCGCCTCGGCCTCGCCGTCACGCGGCGTCATGGGCGGCCTCGGCGGCGCCGTGAAGGACTACGGCACGGCCACCGTCGCCGGCGGCGCGGCCCTGGTCGTGACCGGCACGGTGGCGGCGGCCTGGTTCCTGCGCCGCCGCTCCAAGCCCCACCGCCTCTGATCCGGCACCCGGGGTCCATGAACACCGGGCGACCGCCCGCGACGCGCGTCGCGGGCGGTCACTAGGGTTTGTCCAGCTCGGCGAACTCCTCGATCGCGTGGGTCAGCCACTGGGTCCAGAAGGTCTCCAGGTCGATGCCCGCCCGCAGGACGAGGTGGCGCAGCCGGTCCTCGGGGGTGTCCTTGCCCGGCGGGAAGTCCCGCTCCTGGATCTCCTCGTACTCGGCCAACTGGGTCCGGTGCAGGGCGAGATGGCGGCGCAGGTCCGCCTCGACGCCCTCGGTGCCGACGACGGCCGCGGCGCGCAGCCGCAGCAGCATCGTGTCCCGCAGCGGTTTGGGGTCCTGGGGGGCCGCCGTCCAGCGGGCGAGTTCGGCGCGGCCCGCGGGCAGTACCTCGTAGCTCTTCTTCTGGCCCCGGGCCGGCTGTTCCGAGGGCAGCTCCCTGATGTACCCCTCGGCCTCCAGCTTTCCCAGCTCGCGATAGATCTGCTGGTGCGTCGCCGACCAGAAGTAGCCGATCGACCTGTCGAACCGCCGGGTCAGTCCGAGGCCCGACGAGGGCTTCTCGACCAGGGCGGTGAGGATCGCGTGCGGGAGTGACATGAGGTCATCCTAGGGAGCGCCCGGGACGCCGCCCGATGGCCGGCAGGACACCGCCGGACACCGCGACAGGCGGCTCGCCCCGGCGGAACTCGGTGAGTCCGCCGGGGCGAGTCGGACCAGGCGCCCCCGCACGCCACCGGGTTGCGCGCGGTGGCGTGCGGAGGGGCGGGTCAGCGCGTGAAGGTGACGCGCTGCTCCTTGAAGGCGCCGCAGTTGGAGCCGGACACCTGGGTGTACACGTTCTTGATCTGGCCGCCCCAGTCGACGCAGTGGCCCTTGCCGTACACGTACGTCGGTCCCGCGTACGACGTGTACCGCCCGTAGTCGTCGTCGCCCAGGCCTGTGTCGGAGACGTAGACCCATGCGGCCATGTCCACGGCGGTTCCCGGGCTGTTGCGGATGGTCGTGACGCAGTTCTTGCCGTTGGAGGCGTTGTACGTCAGGTAGACGGTGCCCAGAGAGCCGACGGGCGCCGAGTTCACCGTCTTGTAGGCGCTGCCGCAGACCTTCTGCGGCGTGGTGTTGGGCGCGGCCGAGGCGGGCGCCGCCAGTGCGGTCGTGCCCCCGACCATCAGTGCGGCGAAGGCGCCGGCCACCAGGGCGGAACGGTTGAATCGCATATTTCCCCCTTGCGATCTTTGGAGACGTTTGCTCCTGCCTCATGTGACCCGCGACACTCGGAAACGGTTGTGCGCCTCCACGAAAGATGTTCGGCCGGAACGGCATCCGGTGGACGAGCCCGCCGAGCAGGCCGCCCACCATCGCCGCCGACCAGGTCAAGGACGCTCCCCGAGCGGCCCCCTGGCGCGGGAACCTAGAGCGCCGCCGCCAGTTCGGTGCCCTGCTTGATCGCGCGCTTCGCGTCCAGCTCGGCCGCCACGTCGGCGCCGCCGATGAGGTGGACGCCGCGGCCCGTGGCGCGCAGCTCCTCGTAGAGGTCGCGGCGCGGGTCCTGCCCGGTGCACAGCACGATGGTGTCGACCTCCAGGACCTGGCTGTGTCCGTCGACGGTGACGTGCAGTCCGGCGTCGTCGATCCGGTCGTACCGGACGCCCGGGACCATGGTGACGCCCCGGTGCTTCAGCTCGGTGCGGTGGATCCAGCCGGTGGTCTTGCCGAGTCCCGCTCCGACCTTGGTGTCCTTGCGCTGCAGGAGGTGGACGGTGCGCGGCGGGGCCGGCCGCTCGGGCGCGGTGAGACCGCCGGGTGCCCGGTAGTCCATGTCGACGCCCCAGCTGCGGAAGTACGTCGCCGGGTCCTCGCTCGCCTTGTCGCCGCTGTCGGTGAGGTACTCGGCGACGTCGAAGCCGATGCCGCCGGCGCCGAGGATGGCGACGCGGTCGCCGACGTGGACGCCGTCGCGCAGCACGTCGAGGTAGCCGACGACGCTCGGGTGGTCGACACCCGGGATCTCGGGGGTGCGCGGGCTGACGCCGGTGGCGACGACGACCTCGTCGTAGGACTCCAGGGTGTCGGCGGTGGCCCGGGTGTTCAACCGGACGTCCACGCCGTGCAGTTCGAGCTGGGTGCGGAAGTAGCGGATCGTCTCGTCGAACTCCTGCTTGCCGGGGACCTTGCGGGCCACGTTGAGCTGGCCGCCGATCTCGGCCGCCGCGTCGAACAGGGTGACGTCATGGCCGCGTTCGGCCGCGCTGACGGCGCAGGCGAGTCCGGCGGGTCCGGCGCCGACGACGGCGACGCGCTTGCGCAGCCGGGTCGGTGCGAGGACGAGTTCCGTCTCGTGACAGGCGCGCGGGTTGACCAGGCAGGAGGTGATCCTGCCGCTGAAGGTGTGGTCGAGGCAGGCCTGGTTGCACCCGATGCAGGTGTTGATCGCTTCCGGGCGCCCCGCCTCGGCCTTGGCGACGAAGTCGGGGTCCGCGAGCATCGGGCGGGCCAGCGAGACCATGTCGGCGTGCCCGTCGGCGAGCAACTGCTCGGCGATCTCAGGGGTGTTGATGCGATTGGTGGTGACGAGGGGTATCGAGACGGAGCCCATGACCTTCTTGGTCACCCAGGCGTACGCGCCGCGCGGCACCGAGGTCGCGATGGTGGGGATCCGGGCCTCGTGCCAGCCGACGCCGGTGTTGATGATCGTGGCCCCGGCGGCCTCGACGGCCCGGGCGAGGGTGATGACCTCGTCGAGCGTGGAACCGCCGGGCACCAGGTCGAGCATCGACAGACGGTAGATGATGATGAAGTCGTCGCCGACGGCCTCGCGCACGCGGCGGACGATCTCGACCGGGAAGCGCATCCGGTTCTCGTACGAGCCGCCCCAGCGGTCCTCGCGCCGGTTGGTCTGCAGGGCGATGAACTCGTTGATGAGGTAGCCCTCTGAGCCCATGATCTCGACGCCGTCGTACCCGGCGCGCCGGGCGAGGCGGGCGGCGCGCGCGTAGTCGTCGATGGTCCGCTCGATCTCGGCGTCGCTCAGTTCGTGCGGCGGGAACGGGCTGATCGGGGCCTGGAGGGCGCTCGGGGCGACCAGGTCCTGGTGGTAGGCGTACCGGCCGAAGTGCAGGATCTGCATCGCGATCCTGCCGCCCTCGCGGTGCACCGCGGCGGTGATCCCGGCGTGCTGGTCGGCCTCCGCCTCGGTGGTGAGCTTGGCGCCGCCCTCGTACGGCCGTCCCGCGTCGTTCGGGGCGATGCCGCCGGTGACGATCAGGCCGACACCACCGCGCGCACGGGCGGCGTAGAACTCCGCCATGCGCTCGAAGCCGCGCTCGGCCTCCTCCAGGCCCACGTGCATGGAGCCCATGAGCACGCGGTTGGGCAGGGTGGTGAAACCCAGGTCGAGCGGGTTCAGCAGGTGCGGGTAACGGCTCATCGGCCCCTCCGTGCGCGGTGTCGTACGTCTGTTGTAGACGACGCGCCACGCATTGTGCAACTAGTTGCACAATGAGGAGGGTCACTCGGCCGACGGACGTTCGGGCCCCGGTCGGGGAGTGTTTCGGGCGGGTCGCTCAGCTCAGGGCGACCCGGGCGACGAGTTCCGCGACCACCACGGGCTGGTCGATCATGACCAGGTGACCGGCGTCGGGGACGTCGACGAGCGTCACCTGGGGACCGGCCTCGAGCCCGGCCCGCTCCTCCGGCGAGAGGCCCACGTCGTCGTGGTCGCCGCGCACGACCCAGGCGGGCACTCCGGAGTCACGGAGTCGGTCGACGAGGGAACCGTGCCGGCCGAAGTACGCGAAGTAGTGCCGGACCGCCTTGCGGCAGAAGGCGGCGTCGTTCTTCTCGAACTCGGCGGTGAGCGCCTCGCGGCGCCCCTCGGGGAGATGGCCGGCCATCGCGCGGGGCGCCAGTTTCAGGAGCCCCGACCAGGTCAGCGCACCGACGCCGGGAACCCTCCCGAGGGTGTCGGCGATCGCCAGCACCTTGTCCTCGTCGGACGCCGAGAAGGCCGGGGACAGCAGGACGACGGGCCCGGCGAAGTGGCCTCCGGCCGCCATCTCCAGGGCGATGTTGGCGCCGAGGCTGTGGCCGACGACGACGTCGCAGCCGCGCTCGGCGGCCAGCGTGCCGGCGAGCGCCGCGTAGTTCTCCAGGGAGAGGTCCTCGGGCGGGGTGCTACCCGCGTGGCCGGGGAGGGTCGCGGCCACCAGCCGCACCGGAGCGGAGGCCAGCGGCGGCGCGGCCGCGAGGTCGTCGTAGAACGCGGCGCTGCACAGCGCGCCGGCCAGCAGCAGCACCCGGGTCGGCGCGTCGGCCGGCCCGGACTCCTCGGTCTCCCATGCGTCGAACTGCTCGGGGGCACTGCTCATGTACGGGCCTCCCTCTGGCCTTGCGTGGTCAGAGGGAGTGTGGCGCGTGGGGCGGTGCGAACGGTCGATCGGGGTCCGTACGCGGCATGTCGCGCCCCTCGCCCCGTACGGTCAGGGCTTCACACCGACCACGACGTGGGCCCAGCCCTCCTCCGAGACGGCGAGCCGGGCGATCAGGCCGGCGCGGGCGAAGGCCTCGACGGCGGTCGCGGCCTGCTCCTCGCTCGTCTCGACGAGGAGGCAGCCACCGCGGGCGAGCCAGCGCGGCGCACCCTCGGCGACGCGGCGCACGAGGTCGAGTCCGTCCGCTCCGCCGTCGAGCGCGACCAGGGGTTCGTGGTCCCGGGCCTCCGCCGGCAGCAGCCCGACCTCGTCGGTGGGCACGTACGGCACGTTGGCGGCCAGGATGTCGACGCGCCCGCGCAGGGTGTCGGGCAGGGCCGAGAAGAGGTCGCCCTCGTGGACCCGGCCGGCGAACGGCGCGACGTTGCGGCGGGCGCAGCGGACGGCGGACGGGTCGATGTCGGACGCGTGCAGTTCGGGGCCGCCGAGGGACGCGGCCAGCGCGGCGCCGACCGCGCCCGAACCGCAGCACAGGTCCACGACGACCGACGCACCGGGCGCGAGCGCCACCGCCTGGTCGACGAGGAACTCGGTGCGGCGGCGGGGCACGAAGACGCCGGGTTCGAGGGTGATGCGCAGGCCGTGGAACTCCGCCCAGCCGAGGACCTGTTCGAGGGGGAGCCCGGCGACGCGCCGGCCCACCATCGAGGCGGCCTCGTCCGGTGTGCGGGCGGCGGTGAGGATCAGTTCCGCCTCGTCCTCGGCGAACACACAGCCGGCGGAGCGGAGAGCGGCGACCACGGAGTCCGTGGCGTCGCAGGAAGACGCGGAACCGGAACCATCAGGAGACAGAGGCATGGAGCCGAGGGCCTTTCGACGAACCGAAGGGCGCTCTCGCGGTCACCTGGAAACGGCGACCTGGTCACTCGTGGAGGAGAGCACCCGACCTGACACAGCGGTAATGGGTCTCACCTCCTCGACAACTCGTCCGGCGGCGACGGTCCGCGGCCGGGACGGCCACCTTACAGGAGCGATCGGCGCCGGACGATCAGACGCCGACCGACTCCTCCAACTCCTCCTCGGCGCTCTCCGTCGCGCGCGTCGTCGACGGCTCCGGCCGCTCCGGTACGACGGGACCGTGTGCGGCGTGCCGGCCGCGCGACCGCTCGACGACACCGGCGACCGCGGTCACCGCCAGACCGGCCAACAGCCAGCCCACGAGCGTCCCCACGTTGCCGGACAGTCCGTCACCGTCGAAGTAGAGGAGGCTGCGGACGCCCTCGACGAAGCCGGCGCCGTTCCAGAAGGAGTGCAGGGTGCCGAAGAAGCCGTTCTGCAGCTCCGGCCGGAACAGGCCTCCGGAACTGGTGAAGTTGAGCATCACGAACAGCACCATCATCGCGAGCGTGGTCCACCGCTTGAGGAAGGTGTGGAGTCCGACGCCGATGAAGAGGATGCCCGCAGAGTAGAGCCAGCTCATCGCCCAGACGGTGGCGAGGTCGTGGTGCGCGAGATGGAAGACCGGCCCGGCGAGCGCCGCGCCGATACCGCTCACCACGGCGGAGACGCCGACGGCGAGCAACGCCCGTACGCGCAGGGCCAGTCCGGTTCCCGCGGCGCCGAGCGCGGCGACGGAGGCGTACGAGCCGATGCTGAGCGCGATGAGCAGGAAGAACAGCCCCTGCCCCGTGGGGTCGTCGTCGACGGGTGCGGCGACGTCGGTGACCTTCAGAGGCAGCCCCTGCTGCGCGGCGACCGGTGTGAAGACCCGCTCGACGGCGGTGGCGCCCATGTCGGAGGCAGCCGTGGCGACGACGAGTTCGGGCGCCCTGGCGGCGGGCACGTAGGCACCCGTGATGTCACGGGACCTGAGGAGGTCCACGGCCGCCGCGCGGTCGGTGACGGTACGGACGTCGAGCTTGTCCCCGGCCCGGTCCTTGACCGTCTGCGCGAAGGCCTTGGTCTCGGGACCGCTGCCGACGACGGCGACGGGAAGGTGGTGGGGCTCCGGCGTCACGAACGCACCCATGTAGGCCAGCCCCATGCCGAGACACATCAGCAACGGGGTGACCAGGTGCGTGAGCACATGGCGCAGGGCCGGTGAGCGCAGGCCGGTGAGCACGCGAACTCCTTTGGTTGGCATATACAACTCTCTATCCAGTTGTACTATACAACCAGAACTGGGAAGGGAGGTCCCGTGATGGCATCCGAAGCCTCCGGTGAGACCGTTGTCACCACCGGGACGCCGTCCACGACGGACGGCGGGGCACGCGACGGCTCGGCGTCGGGCGGCATGACGGCCGACGCGGCGGTCGAGACCATCCAGCGCGAGATGACCGTGTTCGCCCGGCGGGCCCGCGCCTCGGCGGGCCGTATGCACCCCGAGCTGTCCCTGGTCTCGTACACCCTGCTCGGGCATCTGGAGGAGGTCGGCGGCTGCCGGGCGACCGACCTCGCCGCGCACTACGCGCTCGACAAATCGACGGTGAGCCGGCAGGTGGCGGCGCTGGAGCGGGCCGGCCTCATCGAGCGGCGCACGGACCCCGAGGACCACCGTGTCCAGGTGCTGCATCTGACCGGCACGGGTACCGAGATCCTCGCCCAGGTGACCCGCAGCCGCCGCGTCGCGTTCCGGGAGCGGTTGACGGGCTGGCCCGAGGAGGACCTCGCCCGTTTCGCCTCGTATCTGCTGCGCTACAACGCGACGGGCACGGACCTCGCCGCGCCGGGCGGGCCCGCCGCAGGTCCGTCCGGCCGCTGAGCCGACGGCCCGCGCGGCCTGCCGGGGTTCAGCGGTGGAGGGTCACCCCACGCGCACGGGCCGCCCGTCGTCCAGGTGCTCCGGCACACGAGCGGCAAGGAAACGGGTCGGGCGCCGCAGCCGGAACCCCAGGGACTCGTAGAGCCGGATGGCGTTGGTGTTGCCCGCCCCGGTGTGCAGGAAGGGCGTCTCGCCGCGCTCGCGGATGCCGTGCGCGACCGCCAGGATCAGCCGGCCGGCCAGGCCCTTGCCCCGGTGGGCGGAATCGGTGCAGACCGCGCTGATCTCGGTCCAGCCCGGCGGATGCAGCCGCTCCCCCGCCATGGCCACCAGGGCGCCCTCGTGGCGGATCCCGAGGTACGTGCCGAGTTCGACGGTGCGGGGCAGGAACGGGCCGGGCCGGGTGCGTTCCACCAGGTCGAGCATCTCCGGGACGTCCGCCGGGCCGAGCGGCACCGCCTCGGGATCCGGCGCCGCGGCGAGCCCGGCGTCGACGAGCTGGACACCCTCGATGCTGAACGTCACCTCCCAGCCCTCCGGCGTCGCTCCGACGTAACCGGCGAGCGGTGCCTCGCCTCCGGGCCCCACCAGAGCCGCCAGATCCGCCCAGTCGTCGGCGTCCGGCTCGTCCGGGAGGGCCAGCCAGGGCGACACGTCCACCGGGTAGCGCAGGACACGCCCGCGCCGTTCGGCGAAGTGGGCGTGCGGGCCGGTGAGCGAACCGAGGGCCGGGTTGTCGAGGGGGTGCGTGCTCACGCGGGCACCTCGATCACGATCTTGCCGCGGGCGTGCCCGTCCTCGACGGCGCGCAGTGCCTCACCGGCGCGGTCGAGCGGGAACGTCCGGGTGACGAAGGGCCGCAGCGTGCCGTCGGCGGCGAGCCGGCCCACCTCGTCGAGCACGGCCGCCGTGCGCGCCCGCTCGACTCCGGTGCCGCCCAGCTTGGCGACCGTCTCGCGGTCGGCGCCGGTGATCAGCTTCCCGACGTCGTCCAGCACGGTCGCCGCGTCCTCCAGCGCGTCTCCCCCGACCAGGTCGAACACGCCGTCCACGCCGTCCGGCTCCGCCGTGCGCAGCCGCTCCGCGAGGCCGGGCCCCGACGGGACGTGCACGGCGCCGAGCGACTCGACGAAGCCCTTCTTGCTCTCGCTCGCGACCCCGACGACGCGCAGCCCCGCGTCCCGCGCGATCTGCACGGCGGCCACACCCACTCCGCCGCCCGCTCCGGTGATCAGCAGGGTGGCACCCGCGGGAAGACCGAGCTGGCGGATGCCGTCGTACGCGGTCGCCGCCGCGACCGGCAGGGCCGCGGCGTCCGTGAACGAGAGGCCGGCGGGCTTGCGGGCGGTGACGGCGACGGGCAGCAGGGCGTACTCGGCGTATCCGCCGTCCACCGGGTTGCCGAAGACCTCGTCCCCGACGGCGAACGCGGTCACGCCGGCGCCCGTCTCCACGACGACTCCCGCGACCTCGTTGCCGAAGACGGCGGGCAGCGGGCGCGGCTCGCCCCCCGGGCGGCGGTGACCGGTGCGCTGCTTCCAGTCCACGGGGTTCACGCCGGCGGCACGCACCGCGACGAGGACCTCGCCGGACCCGGCGCTCGGCCGGTCCCGCTCCACCAGGGCCTCGGCCTCCGGGCCCCCGTAGCGTGTGAAGACGTACGCCTTGGGCATCTGCTCCCTCACTCTCCCTCGCTGTCGTCACCGTTCGCCGCGGTCCGCTCACCCGTTGTGGGTGTACGGGCCACCGGAGTCGGCTTCAGCAGCAAGGATGATCGCGGCGCGGCTATTCCCGGCCGCCGGGAGAGTTCATACGGCCGCAATGATCAGCGTGCCGCCCGGGCTCGGCACGGGGGTGCGGCGGCGTGCGCGGCCGCGTCCCGTGCGGGCATCGGCGGAGCGCAGGCCAGGGCGTCAGCCGTGGGGAACGACGACGACCGGGCAGGTGACCTGGTGGATCAGGGTCTGCACGGCGCGGCCCAGGCGTTCGCCCGCGCGGCGGCCGACCACCAGCAGCCCTGCACCGGTGCAGGCGCCGAGGAGGTGGTGGCCGGGGCGTCCGTGGACGACCTGCTCCGCGACCGGCGTGTCCGGGAACCGGCGGCGCCACGGCCGCAGCGCCCCGGTCAGGGCGTGTCGGCGGGCTGTCTCCTCCTCGGGCGCGTCCCCGGGCGGAACGGCGCCCGCGCCACCGTCCGGCGCGGGCAGCGTCCAGGCGTGCACCACATGGAGCGGAGCGCCGCGGACGGCCGCGGTGTCGAAGGCATGGCCGATCAACTGGTCGGCGGGGCGCGCCAGGTCGAGGCCGAGGACCACGGGACGGTAGGCCGCCGCGCTCGGCGAGGCGCCCGCGGGGACGGGAACCCGTTCGTCCTCGGGGAGTTCGCCCGCGGGGACGAGGACCACCGGGCGTTCGGCGCCCGCGGCGACGGCCAGGGCGACGGAGCCGGCCGGGAATCCGGCGACGCCTGTGTGGTCGGTGTGGCCGCGGGAGCCGAGCACGAGCGTCTGCGACGCGGCGGCCGCCTCGATGAGCGCGGGCACGACCGGCCTCTCGGCGCCCCGCGCGACGATGTCCAACGCCGGGTGGGCGTAGGAGAGCTGGATGGCCGCGCGGTCGAGCGGGGACCTCGTCCGGCCGGCCGGCACGTCGACGTCCGGGACGCGCACGGGCACGTGCGGCCGTGGACTCGCGTGCAGCAGGCGCAGCGGGAGCCGGCGGCGTCCGGCTTCACGGGCCGCCCAGTCGGCCGCGTCCAGACTGGCTCGCGATCCGTCGATCCCCACGGTGATGGTGCGGGTGCCGGGGTTCATTCTGCTGCCTCTCGTCGTTCGAAGGTGGTCGGTCGGTGGCCGGTCTTCGGTGGCCCCTCTCCGGTGATCGGTCGCCGGGCCGCATGCCGTCGGCCGCTGTCGCCGGTGCTCCGCCCGGGGGGACCCGGGCGTCTGCCGGCCCGCACGGCACCGGAGTTGCCCGCATGACCTGGTCCGTCGACGGGCAGGTGTATCCGGCCGACGGCGGGGCAGCCGGGTTGCACCGGGTGTCACGGCGGAGGCTGCCGGAGTCACGTCATCGGGGCTCCTGTTCGCCGGCGCAGTGGTACGCGGGTTCCACGGCGGGCGCGGATCAGTCGTACGGCGTCGGAATCGGCGCGGTGATGGACTTCCGGCACCGCGCGCGGTACGCCGGGAGAGGCCTTCCGGTGCGCTGCGGGGTCTGTTTCGGCCGGGCGTCCACGGCGGCGCACGGCAGTGAGGAGGGGACATGCGAACCCGGGTGCTCGGCTGGCGCTGGCGGCGCAACTCCTTGCGACGCCGATCCGACGTCGTCGAGGCGTGGTGTGTGCTGGTGGTCGGCGTTCTGCTGCTGGTCGGCGCGCCACTGGCCGGGGCGGCCGCGGGATGGTGGACGTACGACGTGGCCCGCGCGGAGGCGGCGGCGGAGCGCGCCACGCTGCACCAGGTCCGCGCCGTCCTCGTCGACGACACACCGGCGGCGGTACCCGCTACGCCGGGCGGCATCCAGCGCTCCTTCCCCGCCCTGATCCGCTGGACCGGGACGGACGGACAGGCGCGGACGGACCTCGTGCGGGTGCCATCGGGCGTGCGGGGCGGTGCGCACATCGACGTCTGGACCGACGCCCGGGACCGGATCGTCCGGGCGCCGTCGAGCATGTCGGTGATCTGGCAACGCGCTCTGGCCGTGGGCCTGTTCACCGCCATGGGCGCGGTCCTCGCCGTCCTCGTCACACGGCTCGGCGTGCGCCGGTCCGTCGAACGGCGCCGGCTCGACCAGTGGGCGCGCGACTGGGCGCTGACCGAACCCGGCTGGACCCGGCGCACCGCCTGACCGGTGGCTCCCGGAGGACCGCACGGGGTGGGTCCGGCCGGGGTGGCGACTGGGAGGGAGGAGCCGTGGCGGGTCCAACGAGGCCGCACGTACGGTGTGATCACCCGCACCCGTACGCCGAAAGGTGATCCTCGATGGCCCTGTTCGATCTCCCCCTCGACGAACTCCGCACCTACCGCAGCGCGTCCACGGAGCCCGGGGACTTCGACGCCTTCTGGGCCAAGACGCTCCAGGAGGCGAGGGAGCACGAACGCGCCGAGCGTTTCGAGCCGGTGGAGTCGCCGCTCAAGACCGTGCGGACCTTCGACGTCACGTTCGCCGGGTTCGGCGGCCATCCGGTCAAGGGCTGGCTGACCGTGCCGTCCTGGGCGAGCGCGCCGCTGCCGACGGTCGTCGAGTTCGTCGGGTACGGCGGCGGCCGCGGACTCGCCCACACCCATCTGCTGTGGGCCTCGGCCGGCTACGCGCACTTCGTGATGGACACGCGGGGTCAGGCCAGCGCCTGGGGCGGCGGCGGGACACCCGACCCGGTGGGCAGCGCGCCCGCCTTCCCCGGTTTCATGACGCGTGGCGTCGAGGACCCCGAGACCTACTACTACCGCCGCCTGTTCACGGACGCGGTGCGGGCCGTGGAGGCCGCTCGTTCGCATCCGCTGGTCGACGGGGCGCGTGTCGCGGCGCTGGGCGGGAGCCAGGGCGGCGGCATCGCGATCGCGGTCGGGGGGCTGGTGCCGGACCTCGCCGCGGTCCTGCCCGACGTGCCGTTCCTGTGCGACTTCCCGCGTGCGACGGTCGTCACGGACCGCTCGCCGTACCGGGAGATCGGCAACTACCTGAAGACCCATCGCGGGCGCACCGGGCAGGTGTTGCGCACCCTGTCGTACTTCGACGGGGTGCACTTCGCCGCGCGCGGCCGGGCGCCCGCCCTGTTCTCGGTGGCCCTGGAGGACCAGACCTGCCCGCCGTCGACGGTCTTCGCCGCGTACAACGCCTGGGCGGCCGGCGAGAAGCGGATCGAGGTGTACGACTTCAACGACCACGAGGGCGGCGGCCCCTACCAGCAGGCAGCCCAGCTCGACTGGCTTCCCGCACACATCTGAGCCGGGCGCCGGAACGGACGTGACGCCCCGGGCGGCGTCCGTGCGTCCCGCGTCTTCCCTCCAGTCCGACCAGTCGGTACGTTCAACGGGCCCGGACCCCTTCCCGGTTCGCCCGGGGACGACTCTCGGAGAACTCATGCCTCAGCCGGCCCCCCTGATCGACGGCCACTGCGATCCTCGCTTCACGGCGGTGCGGACCGCGTTCGAGGACAACTTCCGCGACCGCGACGAGCTGGGGGCCGCCGTGTCCGTCACGCTCGGCGGGGAGACCGTGGTGGACCTGTGGGGCGGCTGGTCCGACGCGGCTCGCACCCGCGCGTGGGAGCGGGAGACCCTGGTCAACGTCTGGTCGACCTCGAAGGGGCCGACCGCGCTGTGCGCGCACATCCTCGCCGACCGCGGACTCCTGGACCTCGACGCCCCGGTGGCCGCGTACTGGCCGGAGTTCGCGGCGGCGGGCAAGCAGGACGTCCTCGTACGGCATCTGCTCTCGCACCGGGCGGGGCTGTCGGGGCTGCGTGAGCCGCACTCGTTCACGCAGCTCTGCGACTGGGAGCTGACCGTCGGGCGGCTCGCGGCGCAGGAGCCGTGGTGGGAGCCGGGGACCCGGTCCGGCTATCACGCGCTGACGTTCGGTTTCCTGGTCGGCGAGGTGGTGCGACGGGTGTCGGGGCTGCTGCCCGGCGCGTTCCTGGAGCGGGAGGTGACGGGGCCGCTCGGGATCGACTTCACGATCGGGCTGCCCGAGAAGGAGGCCGGGCGAGCGGCCGAACTGGTGCATCCGCCGGCCGCGTCCGGCAGCGAACAGGCCGCGCTCCTCTCCCGGTTGGCGCCCGCGGCTCTCGCGGCCGTCGCCAACCCGGCGTTCGGCGCCGCCGAGGCGAACACCGCGCAATGGCGGGCGGCGGAGATACCGGCCGCCAACGGCCACGGAACGGCCAGAGCGGTCGCCGCGCTGTACGGAATCCTCGCGTCGAAGGGCACCTACGGCTCCCTGCGGGTACTGAGCCCGGCGGCGGCCGAGCGGGTCCGCGAGGGGCAGGGCAGCTGCGTCGACCTGGTGCTGGGCGCCGGGTTCGCGCACGAGACGGAGGTGGGGCTCGGTCTGTGGCTGAGCGGGGCCAACGGCTCGTACGGTCCGAACCCGAGGGCTTTCGGACACGACGGGTTCGGCGGTTCCTGCGGGCTCGCCGACCCGGAGGCGGGGGTCTCCCTGGGGTACGTGATGAACCGCATGGGCCCGCACATCGCAGACGACCCAAGGAAGACGGCCCTCGTCGACGCGCTGTACGACGCGCTCGGACGGACTCCCGGGCGGTCCGGCGAGGCGGGCTGAAACCGGCCGAAGTCTCCGGCCGCTCTTTCCAGGTGGTTTAGACCAATGCTAGATGTGGTGCCGCAATGAGCCCGCACGGCTACGTCGAGTCACCACACAGGAGGCGCGGACATGGCCCGCACCACCCACACGTCCGAGCACGAACCGCTCTACGCACGCATCGCCACGCAGCTGCTCGGCGAGCTGCGCGACGGGTCCGTTCCGCCCGGTGAACGCCTGCCGGGAGAAAGGGAGTTGGCCACGCGGTTCGGCGTCAGCCGGGAGACCGTACGCCAGGCACTGCAGTTGCTGCGGCGCAGCGGCCAGGTCTCCACCGACCGGCGCGGCAGCCACGCCACCCTGTCCGGCGCCCCCGCCGAACCCGTGCCGTCCCTCGACTTCCCCGTCGGGGCGCACACCGGTCAGCCCTGCGCGCGCCGCCGGACCACGGTGACCTGGGAGACTCCCCCGCCCGAGCACGCGAAGGCCCTCGGACTCGCCCCGCGGCGTGCCACGTTGGTCCACCGCTACGAGTCGGCCGCCGCGGACGGCAGCGGGCTGCGGACGGCCGTCACGTCCTTCTCGGCGATCGCCGTGTCCGAGGTCGAGGAGCTGGCCCGCTACCGCGACCGCGCGGACGGCCACTCCTCGGCCCAGCTGTCGCGCGCCTACGACTGGATGCGCAAGGCGGGCCTGACGCTGCACCACCGGGACGCCATCACCCGCCTCCCCCAGTCCGTACGCGTCACCCGGCGCGTGCACGACCAGTACGACCGCCCGCTGGAGATCACCGACCTCACCGTGGACGCCCAACAGGACGCCCTGGTATACGAGTTCACGCTGCCGGCCGCCTGACGAGGCACTGGGGGCGCCGGTGGGGCGCACCCCCGCCACCCGTGCGGGGCGTCGACCGACGTCTCATCATGCCGAGCGGCGGGTTCCTGGGCCGACGTCCCGGGGACCCGTCGTGCCGCCGGAACGGGTGGTACGACGGGTGGATGTCACCCGCGGCCGGTGGCCGTCTCCGGGGCCGGCGCGCCGGGCCGGGTGGCCACCACCATCCGGGCCCGCGGGCTGCCGTCCTCGCGGCGGCCGAACTCGGGCAGCGCGTGCAGCTCCGTCCGGAAGCCGGCCCGCGCCAGCTTCCGCCGCACGTCCGCGAGCCGGAACTCCCGGTAGTACATGACGAACGGGGGACGCAGGACGGCGTTGCGCACCCGCATCACCGAGTCGAAGCCCAGCAGCGCCCAGTACCAGGGCGAGCCGATCCGCGGGGGCGCGGCGATCGGGAACGCGAAGCGTCCACCGGGGCGCAGCACGGAGTGGACCCCGGCGAACAGGCCCGGGAGTTCGTCCGCGAGGAAGTGCCCGAACGCGCCGAAGCTCACGGCCAGGTCGAACGCGGACCCGAAGGGCAGAGCGCGGGCGTCACCGCGCACCCAGGAGACCGCGGGCGAACCGCCGCCCCGAGCGGGGACGGCCGACGGTGACACCCCACAGGCCGGTGCCACCGCGGACCCAGCCGTGCCGGCGGAGAGCCGCTGTCGTCCGACTGTGAGCATCCCGGCGCTGATGTCGACGCCGGTCACGCGCTCACGGCACAGCTCGCGCAGGACCTCCATGCCCGCCCCGGTTCCGCAGCACAGGTCGAGTCCCGCGGCGAACGGCCCCAACGGCTCCAGTGCCCGCCCCACCGCGTCGAGGATCGTGTCCGGCGTCCGGAACGGTGTGTGGTCGAACTTGGGTGCCAGCAGGTCGTAGCCGTGCTCGACGGACGACAGGGCCTGCACGGTCAGTTCGCGGAGGGTGGGACCTTGCGGGGAGAACATTTCGCCGAGCTTAGAGGCACCGGCCCCCGGGCGGGTTGCCCGTCCCGCACCCCGCGCCCCTCTTCCTGCCGTCGTTCCGCGCGGATTCCGCGGCGGGGCCGCCGGGAGGGGCCGCGGGTCCCGCGCAGCAGGGTCAGGGCGCAGCCGAGGCCGAGTGCCGCGAGCAGGACGCACGCCGTGAACGCGGCCCGGTATCCGGCCGTCGGACCGGCGAGGCCCGGCCCGTCCGCGCCGGACAGGGCGACCGAGGAGACGACGGCGACCCCGAAGGCTCCGCCGATCTGGAAGGCGGCCGTGTTGATGCCGGACGCCACGCCCGACGCACGTTCCGCCACGCCGGTGAGTGCGGCGATGGATCCGGCGACCGCGCAGGACCCGAGGCCGAGTCCGAAGAGCAGCAGCCCGGGGAACAGGTCCCGCACGAACCCGCCGTCCACGGGGACCCCGGCCAGCAGCAGGCTGCCCGCTCCGACCAGGGCGAGGCCGGCGGCCGCGACCGGGCGGGCGCCCAGCCGGGTGACCAGGGCCTGACCGGCGTACGAGCCGACGACGGCCGTCACGGGCATCACGACGTTGCACAGTCCGAACCGCAGCGGCGAGTAGCCGAGGACGCCCTGCCCGTACTGGGAGAGGGTGTAGGACATCCCGAAGGCGCAGCTGCCGAGCAGGAACACCACGAGGTTGCCGCCGCTCACCGCCCGCGAGCGCAGCAGGCGCGGCGGAACGAGTGGATGCGCCGAGCGGGCCTCGATGCGCGTGAAGAGCGTCAACAGCGCGGCGGAGAGGGCGAGGAGGCCGGTCGTCCGCACGGACAGCCATCCGGCGCCGGGTGCCTCGACCACGGCGTACACGCAGGCGACGACGGCGGCGGTGACGGTGAGCGCGCCGGCCGGGTCGTAGGAGCGGGAGCGCGTGTCGGACCGGCTCTCGCGCAGCAGGAGCGGGGTCAGGGCGATGAGGACCAGCGCGGCGGGGACGTTCAGGAAGAAGATCCACCGCCAGCCGAGGAGGTCGGTGAGCGGTCCGCCGATCAGCAGCGCGGCGGTGGCGCCGAACCCGCCGCAGCCGGACCAGACGGCCAGTGCCTTGTTGCGTTCGGGGCCCTCCGCGAACGTGTCGAGCAGCAGGGCGAGCGCGGTCGGCGCCATCACGGCGGCCGAGACGCCCTGCACGGCGCGCGCGGCGACCAGCAGGCCCGCGCTCCAGGCGAACCCGCACAGCAGCGAGGACGTCCCGAACAGGAGCGTGCCGGTCATGAAGACCCGGCGGCGGCCCAGCAGGTCCGCGATGCGGCCACCGAGCAGCAGCAGTCCGCCGAAGCTGAGCAGATAGGCGCTCATGACCCACTGGGCGCCGCCGGGGCCGAAGTCGAGGCCGGTGGCGATGGACGGCAGGGCGAGCACGACGATCTGGGAGTCCAGGATCACCATGAATCCGGCCAGGCAGAGCAGCGCGAGAGCGCGCCGACGGCGCGGGTCGGGGGTGCCGACGGTGGCCGTGGAGGTGGTGGCGGACATGGTCAGCTCCCGAGGCGCAGTCCGGCGAGCCAGACGTCCGGGGCGCCGGGATCCGTGCGCCGCATCTCCCGGGCCGGGGCCGACGGGACGGAGGCGCCGGACCGGGGGCGGGCCCGGCGTGCGAACAGGGCGCGGAGGCTGTTGTGGCCGTCGGGCCGGGGCGTGGTCGGTGAGATGGTCATCGGGTCCTCCTGGGCGTCCGGTGGGCGGTGCCGACACCTCCCGACCGACGGCGCGGAAGATGTCTTCACCCCACCGACGAAGACGCCCTAGGCAGATCGACACTCCGCGAGCCGTCTCTCCAGGAACCTCCGCTCGGCCGCGTTCTCCACGAGGGCGAGCGCCCGCTCGTACGCCGTGGCGGCCTCCTTCGTCCGGCCGTCGCGGCGCAACAGGTCCGCGCGGGTGGCGGGGAGCAGGTGGTACGCGACCAGCTCGCCCTCCTCCTCCAACTCGGCGACCAGCGCGAGCCCGGCGTCGGCGCCCTCGGCCATGCCCACGGCGACCGCGCGGTTGAGGCGGACGACGGCGGAGGGGACGAGGCGCCGGAGCTCGCCGTAGAGGGCCGCGATGTCGGCCCAGTCGGTGTCGCCGGCCGTCGCGGCGGTGGTGTGACAGGCGGCGATGGCGGCCTGGATCTGGTAGGGCCCGGGGCGTCCCCGGCGCAGCACGGCCTCCAGGAGCGCCGCGCCCTCGTCGATCTCGGTCCGGTCCCAGGCGCCGCGGTCCTGGTCCTCCAGGGTGACGAGGTCGCCCGCCGCGTCGACGCGCGTGCCACGCCGGGCGTCGTGCAGCAGCAACAACGCGAGCAGGCCGAGGACTTCGGGCTCGTCGGGCATCAGGCGGGCCAGGACGCGGGCGAGCCGGATCGCCTCGGCGGACAGGCCGGTACGCACCAGGTCGGCGCCGGTGGTGGCGGCGTACCCCTCGTTGAACAGCAGGTACAGCACGCCGAGGACGCCGGTGGTGCGCTCGGGCAGCAGATGCGCGGGCGGTACGCGGTACGGGATGCCCGCGTTGCGGATCTTGCGTTTGGCGCGCACCAGCCGCTGGGCCATGGTCGCCTCCGGGACGAGGAAGGCCCGCGCGATCTCGGGCGTGCTCAGCCCGGCCAGGGTGCGCAGGGTGAGCGCCACCCGGGCCTCGATGGGCAGCGCGGGATGGCAGCAGGTGAAGATCAGCCGGAGCCGGTCGTCCTGGACTCCGCTCCCGTCCTCGGACTCCGGGTCTCGGGCTCCGTCGTCGCGTGCCAGCACCGCCACCTCCCGCAGTTTGCGCGCGCCGACCGCCTCCCGGCGCAGCACGTCCAGGGCACGGTGGCGCGCGGTCGTGGTCAGCCAGGCGCCGGGGCGGCGCGGCACTCCGTCGCGCCGCCACCGGTCGAGGGCCTGGGCGAAGGCGTCCTGTGCGCACTCCTCCGCGAGGTCCCAGTCGCCGGTCACCCGGATGAGGGTGGCGACGACCTGGCCCCATTCCTCGTGGAAGGCGGCGGCGACCGCCTTCTCGACGTCGTCGTTCACTCCCAGACCGGCCGCACCTCCACCGATCCGCCGCCGAGCGCCGCCGGATGGCGGGAGGCGAGGGAGATGGCCTCGTCGAGGTCCGCGACCTCGATGATGTCGATGCCCGCGACGTACTCCTTGGACTCGACGAACGGGCCGTCGCTGAGCAGGACTTCGTCGCCCTGGACGCGGACCGTGGTGGCGTCGGTGGACGGCCGCAGCCGGGCGCCGCCGTTCACGATGTCGCGCGCGCGGACCTCGTCGATGTACGAGGTGAAGCGGGGGTCGTCGGTGATCTCCTCGGGGCTGAGTTCCTCACCGCCGACGGGCGTGCAGATGAACAGGGCGTACTTCATGACCGGACCTCCTCGGCTCCGGGGGCGCCGGTGCCGGCCGGGACCGACCTGTGCTCGTGGACGATCTGCCAGCGGTCGCCCGCTTCCCGGTAGCCGGTGGTGACGCGTTCCGTGGTGTCCAGTGTCCCGCCGTCCGCGAGCGTGGCGCGTGTCCGCACCAGGGCGTGGCTGAAGGCGATGCTCTCGTCGATGCGGAGGCGGTAGTCGGACACCTCGCGCTCGACGGGCCCGGTGATCGTCGGGAACCGGAGTTCCTCGGCCTTGCGGAGGGCCTCGATTCCGCTCTGCTCCTGGCCGCTCGTGGGGTGGAAGACCTCGACGTCCGGGGCGTAGCAGGCCATCGCGCGCTCGACGTCGCGCTCGCGGGCCGCCTCGGTCAGCTCCGTGTCGAGGCGGCGGATCGCGGTCTCGGCGTCCTCGTCGTCCCAGAACGCGCGGACCTCCATGGCTCCGACGGACGCGACCGGGTGCTTCGCGGCGGCCGCGAGGGCCTCCTCCATGGTGGCGCAGTCGAGGACGTCGAAGCCGGCGACGTACTCCTTGGTCTCGGCGAACGGGCCGTCGGTGCGCAGTACTTCACCGTCGCGCACCCGGACGGTGACCGCGTCGGCCGGCGGCCGCAGCCGGTGGCCGTGCAGCCGTACCTCGTGCTCGACGCTCAGTTCCTCCACCCAGGGTTCGACGGGCGCCGTGCCCGACCAGTCCGCGGTGTCGTCGCCGCAGACGAGCAGCATGTACTTCATGGTTCCTCCTGGTGCTCAGGTGCTTCCTACACCCCACCGACGAACGGGGTCACGGCGAATCGACAGGGGTCGCGGATTTTTTCGCACCCGAACCACCGGAGCGGAGAAGCCGCAGGTCAGATGCGGGCGGCACCCGGGCGGACCGGAAGGGCCCGGACGCTGTTCCCCACGAAGCTGGCGTGCCGGGTGAGGTCCGTCCCGGGCACGGCGAGGTCGAGGTCCGGGAAGCGGGTGAAGAGCCGTCGCAGGGCGATGGTGGCCTCCGTCCGGGCGAGCGGGGCCCCGAGGCAGTAGTGCGCGCCGTGGCCGAGGGAGAGGTGGCGGGCGGCGCCGGTCCGGCTGCCTCGGGTGACGTCGAAGAGATCGGCGTCCGGCCCGTGCGCGGCCGGGTCGCGTCCGGCGGCCGAGTATCCGGCGAGGACCGGTGTGCCCCGCGGGATGACGGTCCCGTCGAGGGTCAGGTCCCGCACGGGGTAGCGGAACGGGAAGTAGCTCACCGGCGCGTCCCAGCGCAGCGTCTCCTCGACGACGTCCGCCCAGTCCGCCTCGCCGCGCAGCACCGACTCCAGTTGGTCCCGGTGCCCGCAGAGCGCCCGTACGGCGTTGGTGATGAGGTTCAGGGTGGTCTCGTGCCCGGCGATGATCATGAGGACCAGGGTGCCGATGAGTTCCTGCTGGCTGAGCCGGTCGCCGTCCTCGTCCCGGGCGGCGATCAGCGCGCTGGTGAGGTCGTCGCCGGGGTTCTCGGCGCGTGCGGCCACCACCGCGGCGAGCACGGCGACGAGTTCGCGGTTCGCGGCGACGACCTGCTCGGGGCCGATGTCGGTGGCGACGACCTGGCTGGACAGCTGGTGGAGCCGATCGAGGTACTCGGCCTCGACCCCGAGGAGTTCACCGATGACGCCCATCGGCAGCGGCAGCGCGAAGTGCCGGCGCAGGTCGGCCACTCCCCCGCCGTCCCGCGCCGCCGCGTCCAGGTCGTCGAGCAGGCGGTCCGTCAGATCGCTGATGCGGGGGCGCAGTTGTTCCACCCGGCGGGCGGTGAAGGCCTTGCTGACCAGGGACCGCAGCCGCCGGTGGTCGTCGCCGTCCGCGGTCGTCATCCCCCGCACGGTGGCGAAGGTGAGCAGCGGCCAGCCGGCGCCGACGTGTCCCTCGCGCAGCGCGGTGAAGTGCTCGGCCCCCTTCGCGACGTCGGGGTGGGCGAGGAACTCCCGCAGCGCGTCGTGTCCGAGCACCGCCGCGCCCTCCACCCCGCCGGGCAGGACCACCGTCGCGACGGCGCCCCGTGCGAGCAGCCGCGCGTTGTCGGCGTGCGGGCAGCCGCCGGCGGGGTCGAGGCGGTGCGGCGTGAGGGGCGGGTTGTCCACCGGATTCTCCTTGCTGCGGGGCCGAGTTGACGGTCGCACGACACCGTCGGAGTCCTGCGACGATCGATTGTGTCCGCTCGGAGCAGCGCGCGCAGCACCTCCGGGAGGGCTTTCGGGCCCGCGGGGAGCCCGCGTCCGGGATTCGGCCGGAAAGCGTCAGCTGTCCAGGTCGTCGGCGAAGTGCCGGAAGCCGTGGCGGTCCCGGTGCATGGCCCAGAGGGTCTCCGCGAGCACCCGCGGGTCCTTGCGGGGGTGTCCGGGGCTGATGGCGCCGGGAATGATCAGCTGTCCGACGTGGATGCCGTCGGGGGCGAGGGTGTCGTGCAGCAGATGGCCGTACGCGCTCTCCGCGGCGAACGCGATCGATGTGCCCGCCCGCTCGGCGTGCGGGATCACCGCGCTGCCGCCGTTGACGAACAGGAGGGTGCCGCGGCCGAGGGAGCGCATGCCGGGCAGCACCTGCCGTACGGCGGCCACCGGCCCGTAGAGGGAGAACTCGATCGGTCCGACGAGGTCGTCGGGGCGGGTCTCCAGGACCGGCCGCATGAAGTCCGGGTGCGGAATCGGGCTGTACTGCAGCACCTCGATGGGGCCGAGGGCCTCGGGAACGGCGTCCAGAGCCGCCGCGAGGGCTTTCGGATCGCGTACGTCGGCGGCGAAACCGCGTGCTGTGAGGCCCGCGCCCGCGAGTTCGGCGGCCAGCGCGTCCACCCTCTCCTGGTTGCGCGAGACGAGGGCGATCCCGAAGCCCTCGCGGCCGAACCGCCGGGCGACGGCCGCGCCAAGACCCGGACCGGCTCCGATGACGGCGATCGTGGTCATGTCCTCACCTCGGGTGATCTGTGCGGATCGAAGGGGCCGGCGGACTGCTCGAAGGCGGCCAGTTCAGCGTAGATGCGCCGCCGCCGAACCGACACCGCACGCCGGGAGCGGGGATCCCCGGTCTCCGCCCCGCCCACACCCCGCGCACACGTCCGAGCCGAGCGTCGGCCCGGTGGTGATGCCGACAGCACGGCCTCAACCAGGCCAGCTGCCGGGCGAGTTCGCCGATCCAGTCCGCTGCCCGCGCCCTCTTCCTCCGAGCGCTTCGAGAGACACGGAAAGGCCCCGAGGGCGCGCGGGAATAGGCCGGACCATTGGCGCGTTGACAGGGAAGAACGTGAGCCGCCGAGAGGCGGATCACTGTCGGGCCCGCCACACCAGTGGTACGGTAACCCCAGCACTTGTGTACGCCTCTTCGTTCAGGCGCCGGTGCCGGTTCATTTCTCTCTCCCGCTGACACGCCGTCGATTCCGACCGGCGGACCAGCTTCCCGCACCACCTCCCGCGCACGACCAGGGACGCGTTCCCGTCGTACCCGAGGTGATGCCCTCGCCGCCCCGAGGCGCGCCCCGCGCCCTCCTCTCCGCGGCCTCTCCCCCCTTCCTTCCGCATGTCCCATGCGTCCCGTCCCCGAGAGGACATCCCATGACCACCACACTCGAACGCCCCCCTGTACAGGAGCGGCCCCGGACCCAGACCGCCACCGGTGTCCTCGACATCGACGGCAACGGGAAGGGGCACCTGCGCTCCGCCGACTGCCTGCCCTCGTCCGCCGACCTCCAGGTCTCCCCCGCGCTCATCCGCCTGCACGGCCTGCGCAAGGGCGACGCCGTCGAAGGCGTACGCGGCGGGCCCCGCACCCTCACCGAGATCCAGCGCGTGAACGGACGCCCGCCCGAAGAGCTGCGCCACCGCCCGCACTTCCGTGACCTCACCCCGCTCCACCCTCGTGACCGGCTGCGCCTCGAACACCCGGCGAGCGGAGCCGCCGGACGCGTCGTCGACCTGTTCGCACCGGTCGGCAAGGGCCAGCGCGGCCTGATCGTCGCCCCGCCCAGGACGGGCAAGACGGTCCTGCTCCAGCAGATCGCCGCCGCCGTCGCCGGCAACCACCCCGAATGCCACCTGATGGTGGTGCTGCTCGACGAGCGGCCCGAGGAGGTCACCGACATGCGGCGTTCCGTACGCGGCGAGGTCTTCGCCTCCACCTTCGACCAGACGCCCCGGCAGCACATCGCGCTCGCCGAACTCGTCGTCGAGCGGGCCAAGCGGCTCGTCGAGGCGGGCCAGGACGTCGTGATCCTGCTCGACTCCCTCACCCGGCTGTGCCGCGCCCACAACAACGCGGCCTCCGCCGGTGGCCGTACCCTCAGCGGCGGTGTCGACGCCGCCGCGCTCCAGGGCCCCAAGCAACTGTTCGGCGCCGCACGCCTCGCCGAGGAGGGCGGCTCCCTCACCATCCTCGCCACCGCCCTGGTGGAGACCGGCTCCCGCGCCGACGAGTACTTCTTCGAAGAGCTGAAGGGCACCGGCAACATGGAGCTCCGGCTCGACCGGACCCTGGCCTCCCGCCGCGTCTTCCCCGCCGTCGACATCAACCCGTCCGGCACCCGCCGCGAGGAACTGCTCCTTCCCGCCGCCGAGTTGCAGACCGTGCGAGGACTGCGCCGCGCCCTGCAGACCCGGGACGGCCAGACCTCCCTGGAGACCCTCCTGGAGCGTCTGCGGGCCACGCCCGACAACGCGGCCTTCCTGCGGCAGGTGCAGCCCACCCTGCGCCCCTGACCTCTCCCGTTGCGGCATCCGGGTGCTCGGCGCCGCCGCTCGGCCCGGGCATCCCGGCGTGTCGCGACTCCGTTCCTACGTTTGCGGTATGACCATCGGATTCTCATTCCGGACTGCCGCCTCTCGTTCCGCCGTCACCCGCGTCGCCGCCCGCTGCTCCGCCCTCTGCGTGGCCGGCGCGCTGGCCGTCACACCGGGCCAGGCCGCCGCCCTGTCCGGCAAGGACCCGGGGACACCGCGGCCCACGGTCTCCCCGGCCTCGTCGCTGTACCAGGAGGGGACCCAGGCACGGCTCCGGGCCGGGGCACCCGGCGTTCCCGAGGACATCTCCGCGCTGTCGTGGCTGGTCGCCGACGCCCGTACGGGGGATGTGCTCGCCGCCCACGACGCCCACCGGCCGCTGCCGCCCGCCAGCACGCTCAAGACGCTCTTCGCGCTCACCGTCCTCCCGGCCCTGCCCGGAGGCATCCGGCACACCGTCACCGAGCGCGAGCTGGAGGGCATCGGCGCGGGCAGCAGCATGGTCGGCGTCGCCGAGGGACACACCTACCGCGTCGCGGACCTGTGGCGCGGGGTCTTCCTCAACTCCGGCAGCGACGCCGTGCACGTCCTCGCCTCGATGAACGGCGGCTGGACGAGTACGGCCACCCAGATGCAGGCCAAGGCCCGCGCCCTCGGCGCCCGCGACACCCATGTCGTGTCGCCCGACGGCTACGACACGCCGGGCCAGGTCTCGTCCGCGTACGACCTGGCGGTCTTCGGCCGCACCGGGCTGCGCAACGCCGACTTCGCCCGGTACTGCGCCACGGTCGACTCCATGTTCCCCGGCAACGGCTCCCCGTACGGGATCCAGAACACCAACCGGCTACTGACCGGCGCCGACGGGGTGGAGCGGTACCCGGGAATGATCGGCATCAAGAACGGCTACACCACCAACGCGGGCAACACCCTCGTCGCCGCCGCGCGGCACGGAGGGCGCACCCTCGTGGTCACCCTGATGAATCCTCAGGCGGGTGGCGGGTTCACCGTGTACGAGGAGGCGCGCTCGCTCCTCGACTGGGGCTTCGCGGCGGCCGGCCACGTCGATCCCGTGGGCACGCTGCTGGACACCCGGTCCGTTCCGGCGGCCGGCCCCGCCGCGCGCCCCGTGGCCACCGCGCGTCCCGTGGCCACCGCCGCCCTGCCGGACGACGAGGGGATCGGTTGGCCGGGGGTCGCGGGCATCGCCGGCGCCGCCGTCCTGGGCGCAGCGAGCGTCGCCCTCGCCCTACGGCTCAAGGCCACCCGGGGGCCGCGCGGCTGACCTAGGGGCTGCCGTTCGGATCGGCCCGGCTCGGGGATGCCCGGTCCGGCCGCTCGCGGCGTCGTCCTGTCACCCGAGGACGACCCCGACGTGGGTGACGGCCCGTCAAGTCGCTTGCCCGCACGGCCGGAAAGGCGGGGAAAGCCGTCCCGGCACCGGACAGCGCGGCCCGGTCCGGACCGGGCCGAAGGACCTCCCCCACCGGCAGCCACAGCAGCAGCCCGAGTGTGATCCACGTATAGGTGTTGCCGCCGAGGAACCCGTCGAGCCCGGACGCGTCGTCGAACCACAGCCAGACCACACTGCTGCACAGCACCCCGTACAGCGCCGCCGCGATCCGGAGCCTGCGGTGGCGCAGCAGCACGGCGAAGGACGGCAGCAACCAGACGAGGTGGTGCACCCAGGTGATCGGGCTGACCAGGCAGGCGGCGAGACCGGTGAGGGCGAACGCGGCGGCCCAGTCGTCGGCTGCGAGGGCGCGCGAGGTCCGCCATGCCCAGACGCACAGGACCAGCAGGACGGCCGTCGCCCAGAGGGCCCGGCTCGGTTCCCCCGGCGCGGCGATCCGGGCCAGCACGCCCTGCACCGACTGGTTGGAGACATAGGCGAGCCGGCCGACCCGGGCCGTGTCCCACAGGGCGTCGGTCCAGTAGAAGCGCGAGGCGTCGGGCGCGGCCCAGGCGGCCAGCCCGGTGGCCGCAGCGGCGACGGCCGTGGCGACACCGGCGGCGCGCCAGCGGCGGCCCAGCAGCAGCAGTGCGATGAACAGCGCCGGGGTGAGCTTGACCGCCGCGGCGAGGCCGATGCCGACACCCGCCCAGCGCCCGCGCCCGCGGGACAGCAGCCGGGCGTCGCCGAGCACGAGGGCCAGCAGGACCAGGTTGACCTGCCCGAAGCTGAACGTGTCGCGGAGGGGCTCGAACAGGGGCAACAGACAGGCCGTCAGGGCGAGACCGAACCAGCCGTGGCGGCGCAGCGCGGGCCCCGCCAGGAATCCCAGCACGACGGCCAGGGCCGCCAGGTTGAGCAGCAGCCCGAGGACGATCGCGGTGCGCAGTCCGACCAGCGCCATGGGCAGCATGCCGAGGGCCGCGAAGGGCGGATAGGTGAAGCCGTACGTCGTGCCCGGCACCCGGTAGTCGTAGATCCGGCCGCCGTGGTGGACCCAGGCGTCGACCGTGCCGTAGTAGACGCGCAGGTCGAACCAGTCGCGCAGCAGCGGCACGGTGGCCGTGAACACGCCGACGGCCGCCGCCAGGACGAGGACGAGGGCGAGCCGTCTGCGGTCGGTGCTCAGCAGCGCCGTCACGCCGTCGGGACCCCGCACGTCACCGCTGTGCCCGCGCGCCCCGTACATTCCTCTCACCCTGCTCCGGACCGTTCCGCCGGGCGGGGTCCTCGTCGTGCGGTCCGTCGTCATGCCGTTCGCTCCCGCACCGGTGACTGCGGCCGGGCCGCCTGGTGTGCCTGCCAGAGGACGACGAGGGCGAGCACGCCCCCGGAGACGGCGAGGATCACCTGTTCCACGTCGGCGGGGGCGCCGCTCGGCAGCACCGTGAGGGCGAGGACCGCGCTGGCGGCGGCGACCCGGGTCCGCACCGAACCGGTGGGGGCCGCCGCGGCGATGAGGAACAGACCCCACAGCGCGTACCAGGGCCGGACGGCCGGTCCGAAGACGGCGACGGCGGCCAGGCTCAGGCCGAGCGCGTAGACGGGGCCGGGCCGCAGCCGCAGCCATATGAACAGCAGCAGTACCGCGGTCACGAGGAGGCCGGCGGCGTGCCAGGCGGGCAGGGCGAACGGCGCGAGCCCGCTGCCCAGTTGCTGGAGCGCGGCACCGGTGACGCGCCCCAGGAGGCTGGTGGGTGACCAGTTGTGCGGTGAGACGGGAGTCTTCAGAGCGGCGATCCAGCCGTACCCGGTCCCGGCGACCGCGGTCGCCACCACGGTCGTGGCGACCGCGGCCGTCGTCGTGGTCACCGTGTGCCGCAGCGCGGCCCGTGGTCCTCGCCCGCGCGAGCGCAGCGCGACGACCGCGACCAGGCCGAGCGCCGCGGGCGCCTTGACCAGGGCGGCGAGCGTGATCAGGACGACGCCGAGGACGGGCCACCGGCCGCGCGCGGCCGCCAGGCCGACGCCGAGGAGGCCGAGCATGATGGCGTCGTTGTGCGCGCCGGCCACCAGGTGCAGCAGGACGAGCGGGTTGAGGGCGCCGAGCCACAGCGCGGCGGCCGGATCGGCGCCGCTGTGCCGGGCGAGGCGGGGCAGTGCCGCCGCCATCAGGGCGACGCCGAGCAGCGCGACCAGGCGCATGCCGAGCAGTCCCGCCGGCAGCTGACCGCGGGTCAGGGCCGACAGGACGGAGGCGACCACGAGGAAGACCGGTCCGTAGGGCGTAGCCGTCTGCTGCCAGACGGGCGCGACCTCGTCGGCGAGCGGGCCGCCGAGCTGCGCGGGCCCGTACGCGTACACGTCGATGTGGGCGTCGACCATCGCGCCCTGCGCGAGGTAGCTGTAGACGTCCCGGCTGAACAGGGGTGGCGCGAGCAGCAGCGGCGCGGCCCAGACGGCGAGGACGAGCAACAGGGAACGCGGGGTGGGCGGTTCGGGCCCGCGGACGACGGTGCCGAGCAGCACCCAGGCCGCTATCAGCAGGACGACGCCGAAGTACACGCCGACGAGGCCCAGTACGGCCTGCCCCGAGCCGGGGGCGAGGAAGTCGTGGGCGGGGAGCGCCCCGGCGGTCTCGCCGCCCAGCGCGAGGAAGGCGGTACCCGCCAGGCCGAGGGCCTGACAGCGGCGGAGATCGACGGGGAAAGCCATGGCCAACACTCGGTCAGGGTGTCAACGCCGAGTGGCCGGAAGGCGACGCGGCGCTCTCCTGACGGGGTCCGGCGCGTGACCTCCCTGTGCCTGCTGTCGGGGTCGGGGTCTAGAACACGGAAACTCCCGTGAGGGTGGTGAAGCGGTCCAGGGCCGCCACGCCCGCGACCGAGTTGCCGCGCTCGTCGAGTCCCGGACTCCAGACGCAGAGCGTGCAGCGGCCCGGCACCACGGCGATGATCCCGCCGCCCACCCCGCTCTTGCCGGGGAGCCCCACCCGGTACGCGAAGTCGCCCGCGGCGTCGTACGTCCCGCAGGTCAGCATGATCGCGTTGATCTGCTTGGCCTGGCTCTGGGTCAGCAGCCGGCCCCCGTCGGCGCGGATCCCGTGCCGGGCCAGGAAGCCGGTGGCGAGGGCGAGGTCGGCGCAGGACGCGGCGATCGAGCACTGCAGGAAGTACTGCTCCAGGAGCACCGGTACCGGGTTGTCGATGTTGCCGTACGACGCCATGAAGTGGCCGAGTGCCGCGTTGCGGTCGCCGTTCGCGGCCTCGGAGGCGGCGATGTCCTGGTCGAAGGCGAGATCGGGGTTGCCGCTCTCGGCGCGCAGGAACTCCAGCAGGGCGCCGGCCGCGTCGCCGGTCCGGGTCTGCAGCCGGTCGGTGACGACGAGGGCACCGGCGTTGATGAAGGGGTTCCGCGGGATGCCGTTCTCGTACTCCAGCTGGACCAGGGAGTTGAAGGGGTTGCCGGAGGGCTCGCGCCCGACGTGCTCCCAGAGTGCGTCGCCCTCGCGCGCCAGGTCGAGGGCGAGGGTGAAGACCTTGGTGATGGACTGCGTGGAGAACGGCTCGCGCCAGTCCCCCACGCCGTACACCGTGCCGTCGAGCTCGGCGACGGCCATGCCGAAGCGGCGCGGGTCGCAGGCGGCCAGCGCCGGGATGTAGTCGGCCGGCCGGCCGCGTCCGGGCGTCTGGGCGACCTCGGTGGCGATCCGCTCCAGGACCGGCTGGAACGTCAGCGACGACGGATACGACGATTCCCCAGGCATGATCACCATTGTGCGGCCCTCCCGGTCGCGCGGCTCGCCCCGGACCCGATGCTTCGGCGGGTCGGGGCGGGAAAGGACGGGCGCCCGTCCGGCCTCCTCAGGCGTGGGTCGCCGCGCCGAGCGGGTCGAGAGCCCGGACGGGACGGATGTGCCCGACCACCGCGCCGCCGCCGAGGAGCGGCGCGCCGGCGAAGGCGGTCAGGGCCGCCGGGTCGACCCCGGCCCGGGCGAGCGCCGCGGCGGCCACCGGGACGCGTGCCCGGTCGGCGCCGTCGGCGATCTTCACGGCGACGGCGCGGCCGTCCGGCAGGGCGGCGACCTGCACGCCCTCGAAGCCGTCCTTGGCGACGAGCCCCGGGACGGCGCGCATGAGGGCCGCCACGTCGCGGCCCTCCCCCGAGACCATCTCGGCGTGCTCGCGCATCGCGCGGGCCACCCGTGCCTCGGGGGTGCCCGGAGCGGCTCCGGCGATCCGGACGAGGGCGCGGGCGAGGCCGTGCAGCGAGACGGAGAACAGGGGCGCGCCGCAGCCGTCGACGGTGACCTGGGCGACGGCCTGACCGGTGAGGTCCTCGACGGTCGCGGCGACGGCCCGCTGGAGCGGGTGCTCCGGGTCGAGGTAGTCGTCGAGCGTCCAGTCGTTGAGGCGTGCGGTGTACAGCATGGCCGCGTGCTTGCCGGAGCAGTTCTGGGCGAGCCGGGAGGCGGGCCGGCCGTTGCGGGTCCAGGTGTCCCGGACGGCGGGGCCGTAGGGCAGGTCGGGGGTGTTGCGCAGCCGCTCCTCGGGGAGTCCGGCCAGCTCCAGGATGCGGCGGGCTCCGGCGAGGTGCCGCTCCTCGCCGGAGTGGCTCGCGGCGGCGAGGGCGAGCAGTTCGCCGTCGAGCGGGAGCCCGGCGCGCAGCATCGCGACGGCCTGTACCGGTTTGAGGGCGGAGCGCGGGTAGAAGGCGGCCTCGATGTCGCCGAGCTGGAGCTCCACCCCTCCGTCGGCGGCCAGGACGACGACCGAGCCGTAGTGGATGCCCTCGATGACGCCGCCGCGGACGAGCTGGGCGACGGGTGCGTGCAGGGGTTCGCGGATGACGGGCGCCGCCGCGGAGCGCGGGCGGTCGTGGACCAGGGCCGGGTTCACGCCTGGGCCCCGTTCCGTATCCGGGTGCGCGGGATGCGCGCCGGGCCGTCCTGGCTTCGGGTGTGCTCGCTCATGACTCGGGGCGGCCTTTCGTGGGGGTGTCCGCGCGCTCGGGGCGCGCGATGGAGGCGAGGGTGGTCTCCACGCGGTCCAGGTGGTGGGCCATCGCGTCGACGGCGTCGCGTTCGCTGCCGTCGGCGAGCGCTTCGAGGATCGCCCGGTGTTCGCGGTCGGACTGTTCGCGCCGGCCGCCCAGTTCGTTCAGGAAGGCCGACTGGCGTGCGAGCGCGTCCCGGATCTCCTCGATGACGCGGCGGAAGACGGGGTTCTGGGAGGCCTCGGCGACGGTGATGTGGAAGACGGTGTCCATGGCGACCCAGGCCGTGGTGTCGGTCTCCCGCTCCATCCGGTCCAGCAGTCGCGTGAGGCGGTCGAGGTCCTCCGGGGTGCGGCGCACGGCCGCGTAGCCGGCGACGGGGAGTTCGACGTGGCGGCGCACCTCCAGCAGGTCGCCCGCCGTGTAGTCGCCGAAGGTGGGGTCCTGGACCGTGGCGGCGACCACGAAGGTGCCCTTGCCCGTGCGGGACACGGTCAGGCCCATCGCCTGGAGGGCCCGCAGCGCCTCGCGGAGCACCGGGCGGCTCACTTCGAGCCGCCGGCACAGCTCCGCCTCGGAGGGGAGCTTGTCGCCGACGGCGTGGTCGCCGCGCTCGATGGCGTCGCGGAGGTGGGTGAGCACCGCTTCCATCGCGCTGACGCGCCGCGGCACCGGCCCACCTGTCTGGCTGTCTGACAGGTTCACGCTCGCGATACTCCGGATGGGTGAGGCACCTGTCAAACCGGGCACGGCACGCACCAGGGGGCGCGAAGCCCGGTCTCTCGGCTTCGCGCCCCCTGCGAGCGGCTCGTACGTGGCCCGGGGCGGCACTCGCGCCGTCGCCCCGGGTGGTCTCAGCTGTCGAGGACCCCGGCGCCGAGCAGCCCGAGGAGCGCCACGCCGATGACGAGCCGGTAGATCACGAAGGCGTTGAAGGAGTGCTTGGCGACGAACTTCAGCAGCCAGGCGATCGAGCCGTAGGCGACCACGAACGACACGACGGTGCCGGCGACGAGCGGCGCGGCGCCCACACCCGTGCCGAGGGCGTCCTTCAGCTCGTAGAGGCCCGCGCCGGTGAGGGCCGGGATGCCGAGGAAGAAGGAGAGCCGGGTGGCGGCGACACGGTCCAGGTCGAGGATGAGCGCCGTCGACATGGTGGCGCCGGAGCGCGAGAAGCCGGGGAAGAGCAGGGCGAGGATCTGCGAACTGCCCACCAGCATGGCGTCCTTGAACGAGGTGTCGTCCTCACCGCGCTTGTGGCGGCCCATCTGGTCGGCGGCCCACATCACACCACTGCCGGCGATCAGCGATCCCGCGACCACCCACAGCGAGGCGAGCGGACCCTCGATCAGCGGCTTGGCCGCGAGACCCACGATCACGATCGGGATCGTCGCGTAGATCACCCACCAGGCGAACTTGTAGTCGTGGCTGGTCCGCTGCTCCTTGTCGCGCAGCCCGCGGCCCCAGGCGGAGACGATCCGCACGATGTCCTTGAAGAAGTACACGAGCACGGCCGCGATCGCGCCGACCTGGATGACCGCGGAGAAGCCGACGACGGCGTTGTCGTCGACGGGGATCCCCATCAGCCCCTCAGTGATCTTGAGGTGGCCGGTCGAGGAGACGGGAAGGAATTCGGTCACCCCCTCGACGACTCCGAGGACGACGGCCTGACCGACGTTGATGACGCTCATGGGATCCAGTTCTGAGGAGATGGACGACAGTGCTGTAGACAGTGCAGGAGACAGTGTTGCCTACGCACGGCGCAGCACGGTACCTACGTCCACACGGCGTGCGCGAACGCGACCCCGGCGAACGCCGCGCCGAGGCCCGCCGTCACGCTGACGATCACGTTGGCGGCAGCGTAGAACCCCGCCCCGGTCTCCGTCAGTCTCAGGGTCTCGTACGAGAACGTCGAGTACGTGGTGAGGGCCCCGCACAGGCCCGTGCCGACCAGGAGTTGCAGGTGCTCCGAGGCGTGTCCGGCAGAGGCGGCGCCGGTCAGCAGGCCGAGCACCAGGCAGCCCGCCACGTTGACGACGAGGGTGCCCCACGGGAACAGCGTGTCGTGTCTCACCTGCACGGCCCGGTCGGTCAGATAGCGCAGGGGCGCGCCGACCGCGGCGCCGAGGATCACCAGCAGCCAGTTCACAACCAGTTCTCACCTTCGCCAGGTGCCCGGTCGCCGGTTCCCGGGCGCCCTTCACCGGGTGTGCCGTCCCGTCCCACGTACCGGATGACCTCGCAGTCGTCGAGGATCACGAGCCCCTCGGTGACGAGTCCGTCGAGCTGGGGCAGGAAGGCCCGTACGCGCTCCTCGGTGTCCACGACGATCACGGCGACCGGCAGGTCCTCGCTCATCGACAGCAGCCGCGAGGTGTGGATCAGGGAGGAGGCGCCGAAGCCCTCGATGCCCCGGAAGACACTGGCGCCCGCGAGGCCGGCGGCGTGCGCGCGGTGCACGATCTCCGCGTAGAGCGGTTTGCGGTGCCAGGTGTCGTTCTCGCCGATGAAGATCGTCACCCGCAGGGCGCTGCCTGTCAGCCTCGTCATCGCTGCCTCCGTGCCAGGGCGCGCCGGGTCGCCGTCACGGCCAGCCACACCGCCGTGAGCGCCGCGAACAGGGTCGCGGCGAGATAGCCGAGCCCGACGCCGGGGTGGCCGTCGTCGACCAGTTTCTGGATGTCGACGGCATAGGTCGAGAAGGTGGTGAAGCCGCCGAGCACGCCGGTGCCGAAGAAGGGGCGGACGAGGCGGTGCGCCGCCCACACGTCGGTGATCAGCACCATGAAGGCGCCGATCACCGCGCAGCCGACGACGTTGACCGTGAAGGTGGTCCAGGGGAAGGTGCCGGCGGGCGCGGGCCACAGCTCGCCCGCTCCGTAGCGGGCGGTGGCGCCGATGGCGCCGCCGAGGGCGACCATCGCGACGACGGGGCCCTGGCCGTGCCAGGGGGAGGCTCCGCGCGCGGGTGCCCGTACCGGGCTGCCGGACTCGTCGACGCGGTCGGGGTGCGGGACCGTCATGTTCCTCGTGCTCCTACTCGCCGGGCCGGTGCGGGCGCACGGCATCGCAAGCAGGGACCGTTGGCGGCTCGAATGCCGCGGTTCGGGTACGGCGGGCCCCACCGCCGCGCCACGACACAAGATCGCGGCCGGTGAAAAGCGTACCGCCGCGCGCGCGGGCGGCGCACGCGCGCCCCGCCGCCGGCGGCCCGGGCGATCGGCTCCCGCGCGGCCGGTTCGCGCGCCGACGGATCCGTCCGGCGGCTCAGCCCGGGGTGCCGGGCAGGTCGCAGACCGCGAGGCCGCGCTCCCAGATGCTGCCGAGGATCAGCCGGCCGTCGGACTCGCAGGCGCTGGTCACCATGCGGAACCGGGAGCGGCGGCCTTCCAGGTGGTGCAGGACACGGCCCGCGTCGTCGACGGCGAGCACGCCGGTCGTGCGGGGTGGGCGGAACGGGGCGCGGACGGCGATCCGGGCGGCGGTGTGCCGCACGGCGGGACCCCGGCGGTGCAGGAGTTCCAGGGCGCCGACGCGGGGTCCTGCGAGCGCCACCCAGACCGGCCCGCCGGGGGCGCGCCAGAGGTTGTCCGGCTGGCCGGGCAGGTCGTCGAGGAAGGTCTCGCCGCGGCCCTGCTTCGGCCCGGTGAGCCAGAAGCGGGTGAGGCGGCACGCGCCGGTCTCCGCGACGACGAGGAAGGACTCGTCGCCGGCGACGGCGAGGCCGTTGGCGAACTGCAGGCCGTCCAGCAGCACTTCGGGTTCCGTCTCGCCCGGCGCGAGGCGCAGCAGGCGGCCGGTTCCGGTGTGCTCGACGAGATCGCCGATCCAGTGCGCGAGGGGGTAGCTCCGGCTGGAGACGGTGAAACAGACGGTGCCGTCGGCGAGGGCGATCACGTTGCTGCAGAAGCGCAGCGGTTTGCCCGCGACGGTGTCGGCGAGGACGCGGACCACCCCGTCGTCGAGCCCGACGCGCAGCAGACCTCGTTCGGCGTCGCATACCAACAGGGCGTTCTCCGGCAGGAGTTCGAGGCCCAGTGGCCTGCCGCCCGTCTCGGCGAGGACACGTACTCGGGTGCGGTCGGCGTCGCCGGGCCGCTCCACCCGGACGATGCGGCCGTCCTCCAGGCCGGTCAGCACCCCGCCGCGGTGGTCGGCCACCACGTCCTCGGGGCCGCGGCCGCCGAGCGGCACGAGACGCCGGGGCGAAAGGGCCTTGGGGCGTGCGGCGGCGGAAGCCCGGTCCACGCGGCTACCAGCCCTTCTCGAAGAAGTGGCTGACCTCGGCGATGCGGTACTCGTCGCGGCGGTAGTAGGTGCGCCGTCCGACCTTCTTGGCACGCAGCAGACCGACCCCGGTGAGGAGGTCGAGGTGGGTACGCGCCACGGCCCGGCTCACGCCCAGCTTGTGGGCGAGGGACTCGGGGCTCACGCCGTCCTCGACGAGGTCCCCGTGCCGCTGCCGCGGGAAGTGCTCCGCCGGGTCTCGCAGCCACTCCAGAATGTCCAGCCGATGCCCGTTGTCGGGAACCTTCAGCATCTCGTCCCCCTCCGTCGTGACGGTCTCCCGCTACTCTCCCGCAGCCCGGAGCGGCCCGCACGGCCTTCGGCGAGCCTGGCCGGACCCGCACGGCGGCCGAACGTACGGGCCCGGCCGCAACGGCGGCCGGGCCCGTGGTCTCAGCGGTGGCTGAACAGGGACATGGCCGGCAGGGCCTTGTCGTCGAAGCCGAACAGGGCCTGGTTCTCCCAGCCGTTGCCGGAGGCGGGGTCGGCCGGGTCCCAGCCGTTGCCGGTGACCGCCGTCCAGGTGGCCTCCCAGTAGAAGACGCCGAGGCCGCGGCCGTTCGGAACGGCCTCCACGATGTTCATGACGTCACGCAGCCAGGCGGACTGCCCGGCGGTCGTGGCGGGGTAGCCGGAGACCAGTTCGCCGGTCGTGTCGATCTGGTTGACGAGCGCGTCGTCACTGTCCAGCCGGAACGGGTAGGCCGTCTCGGCGAGGAACACCGGCTTGGCGTAGCGGGCGGCGGCGTCGTCCAGGGTCGTCTGGAAGGCGTCGAGCGAGCCGTGCCAGTAGCCGTAGTACGAGAGGCCGATGGCGTCGAACCTCACGCCGTTGGCCACCGCGTTGTCGAACCACCAGCGGGTGCCGGTGAGATCGCCGCCCTGGGCGAGGTGGAGGCCCACGAAGGTGGAGGAGCTGACCGCCTTGGCCGCGGAGTAACCGGAGTTGAGGAGGCCCGCGAGCTGCGGCCAGTTGTCCGTGGAGCCCTCGGACCAGAGCATGCCGCCGTTGATCTCGTTGCCGATCTGCACCGTGTCGGCCGTGGTGCCCTGCGCCTTCAGGGAGTTGAGCACGTCGTACGTGTGGTTGTAGACGTCCGTCTTGAGCTGACTGTACGAGTGCCCTGACCAGGCGGCCGGTTTGGTCTGCTTGCCGGGGTCCGCCCATGTGTCCGAGTAGTGGAAGTCGACCAGGAGTTTCATGCCCTGCGCCTTGACGCGCTTGGCCATGGCGAGGACGCGTGCCTTGTTGTTGTAGCCGTCGGCCGGATTCACCCAGACCTTGAGGCGTGCGTAGTTCATCCCGGAGGACCGGAGGATGGTCAGCGCGTCCCCGGCCGTCCCTGAGCCGGTGCGGTAGACCCCGCCGAGTGCCTCGCTCTTGGCGAGGGAGGAGATGTCGGAGCCCTTGACGGACAGTCCGGTGGTGCCGGCGGTGAAGGTCAGGTCGTCGACGTTGACCCAGTTTCCGGCGTTGGCGTCGGAGACCACGCCGATCGTGCACTGGCCGCCGGTCACCGCGACGGGCACGACCAGGTGGATCCATCCGCTCGCGGAGACCGGCAGGTCGGTGCGCTGCTCGGTGCCGCCGCAGTTCTTGAGGGCGAGGTAGGCGGATTTCTGTCCGCCGCCCGAGCGGACCCAGGCGGTGAGTCTGTAGTTCCCGTTGGTGAGTCCGGAGAGGTACTGGTACGTCTCGACCTTGTAGGCGGCGGCGGAGTAGTGGCTGAGGCGGTAACTCCCGCCGTGGCCACCGGCTTCGACGTAGGAGGCGCCGGTGTCGCCGTACTCCGACCAGCCGTTCGGCGTCGCGGCGCCGGCGCCGTCTGCCTCGAATCCGGCGTTGGTCAGGGTGCTCGCCGCGTGCGCGGGCTGTGCGGGCAGAGCGGTGAGGGCGAATCCGGCCGCGAGCGGTATCAGCAGGGCTCTGAGGGTGCGTCTGGGATGGAACATCATCGTCCGTCGTCCCTTCGACGTGGTGGGGAGAGAGGCCCCCTGCCTGGGGGCTGTTCCCCCCGCCCGCGGACTGTGGCTCGCGCGGGCGGAGGGGGTCGGTGGGCCGTCGGGCTCCTGGCCGGACGGCAGTGGGTCGGCGGCCGTCGGCGCGGAGCGCGTCCGTCGACGAGCCGAACGGGCCTGCACGGCTGCTGCGCCGAGCGGTCGCGGGCGGGCCCGCCGGCTCAGCTGTCGAGTCGTACGACCCGCACGGTGCCCGCCGGGACCGCGAGGCGGCCGGCGGCGCGTTCGCCCGTCAGGAGTTCGGTGCCGTGCGCGTCCAGCGTGACCTTGGCGTCGGAGCCGGTGTGGTTGACGGCGAAGACGAAGGTGCCCGACTCGCCGGTGCGGCGCACCACTTCGACGTCGCGGGGCAGGTCGGTGCGCGGTGCGATGCGCGCGTCGTCGGCGGCGGAGGCGATGAGCGTGTCCAGTCCCTCGGCTCCGAGGCGGGTCGACACGTACCAGGCGCTCCCCGTGCCCAGTTCGTGGCGGGTCACGGCGGGGTGTCCGGCGGTGAGGCCGTCGGCGTACGTCCAGACGGTCTCGGCGCCGCGCGGCACGACGAACTCGGTCCACACGTCGCCGGTGAGTTCGGAGCCGTCGGGCCCGGTGATACGGACCTGGTCGCCCCGGAGCAGCGGGGAGAACTCCTCGACGGTCAGGCCGAGTACGTCCCGCAGGGCTCCGGGGCAGGGGCCGTCGTGCACGGCGTCGTGCTCGTCGACGATGCCGGAGAAGTAGGAGACGAGCAGGGTGCCGCCGCTCTCGACGTACCGGCGGAGGTTTTCCCCCGCGGCCTCCGTCATGAGGTACAGGGCGGGTACGACGACAAGGGGATAGGCCGACAAGTCGCTTTCCGGGTGGGCGAAGTCGACCGTCAGGTGCCGGTCGTAGAGGGCCTCGTAGAACGTGTCGGCGCGTTCGCGGGCGTCGTGGTCCTCGCTGGGCCGCCACTGGAGGTTCTGCGCCCACCAGGAGTGCCAGTCCCACAGCACGGCCACGTCGGCGATCGTCCGCGTCCCCTCGACGGGGGCCAACGCTCCGATCGAGGAACCGAGTTCGACGACCTCGCGCCAGACCCGGGAGTCGGTGCCGGCGTGCGGGAGCATCGAGGAGTGGAACTTCTCGGCGCCGCGCCGGGACTGCCGCCACTGGAAGAACAGGGCGCCCTCGGAGCCGCGCGCCACGTGGGACAGGGAGTTGCGGGCCATCTGGCCGGGCGCCTTGGCGGGGTTGCGGGGCTGCCAGTTGACACCCGAGGTGGAGTGTTCGAGGAGGAGCCAGGGTGCGCCGCCCGCGACGGAGCGCGTGAGGTCTGCGGCCATCGCGAGGTTGACGTGGGTGCGGCGGCCGTCGGTCATCAGGTAGTGGTCGTTGGTGACGAGGTCGACCTCGCGGCCCCACGCCCAGTAGTCCACGGAGTCGCACTGGCTGAGGGCGGTCATGAAGTTCGTGGTGACGGGGACGCCCGGGGCGAGGCGGTGCAGGATGTCCCGCTCGGCGACGAAGTTCTCGCGCATGGTGGCGTCGGCGAACCGGCGGTAGTCCAGGGCCTGGGCGGGATTGCCGACGGTGGGGGTCACGCGCGGCGGGTCGACCTGGTCGAAGGCGGTGTAGTGCTGGCCCCAGAAGGCGGTTCCCCAGGCCTCGTTGAGCGCGTCGACCGTGCCGTAGGTGTCGGCGAGCCAGCGGCGGAACGTCGCGGCGCAGGAAGTGCAGTAGCAGGCCGAGACGGGGACGCCGTACTCGTTGTGGACGTGCCACAGGGCGAGCGCGGGGTGGTCGGCGTACCGGGTGGCGAGCCGCGTCGTGATGGACGCGGCGGCGGCGCGGTAGTGGGTGTTGCTGTGGCAGATGGCGCCCCGTGAGCCGAAGGCGTGGCGGGTGCCGTCGGCGGTCACCGGCAGTGCCTCGGGGTGCTCGCGGTAGAACCAGGCGGGTGGCGCGACGGTGGGGGTGCCGAGGTCCACGCGTATGCCGTTCTCGTGCAGCAGGTCGAGCACGCGGTCGAGCCAGCCGAACTCGTAGGCGCCCGGGGCCGGTTCGAGCAGCGCCCAGGAGAAGATCCCGACGCTCACCATCGTGACGCCCGCCTCGCGCATCAGCCGGACGTCCTCGGGCCAGACGGCCTCCGGCCACTGTTCGGGGTTGTAGTCCCCACCGAAGGCGAGCCCGGTGCGGCTCTGGGGGTTGGTCTCCGGCATCGGATCTCTCCCGTTTAATCGATCATTTGGGAACGTGCACACACACCATCAGGAGCGCGAGGCCAACATAACCGCACAGCAACAACCATTGACAAGTGTCCGGGATGTTTCTCTACTGTGAACGCTCACAGAAGCACGGAGCGCATACCGCGCACCAACAGGGCAGGCCTTCGCGACAGGCGGAGGCCCAGGTCAGGGGAGAACGATCCATGCCCATCACAAAGCACAGCCGCCTCGCGGCCGGCACCGTCGCGGTCGTCCTCGGCGCCGCCTCGCTCACCGCCTGCGGCTCGTCCGACGACGACAAGAGCGCAGACTCGTCCGGTCCCGTGTCGCTGACGTACTGGACGTGGGCGCCGGGCATGGACAAGGTCGTCGACCTGTGGAACAAGGGGCCGGGCAAGCAGCAGCAGATCTCCGTCACCGTGAAGAAGCAGGCGTCGGGCGACACGCTCGTCACCAAGATCCTCACCGCGCACAAGGCGAAGAAGGCGCCGGACCTCGTCCAGGCCGAGTACCAGGCGCTTCCGACACTGGTCAGCAATGACGCGCTCGCCGACATAGCCGGTGAAGCGAAGGACGCCAAGAGCAAGTTCGCCGAGGGTGTGTGGCAGCAGACGACGCTCGGGACGGACGCGGTCTACGCGATCCCGCAGGACATCGGCCCGATGATGTTCTACTACCGCGCGGACCTCTTCAAGAAGTACGGACTGACCGTCCCGGCCACCTGGGAGCAGTTCGCCGAGACCGCCCGCGCCCTCAAGAAGAAGGCGCCGGACAAGGCCCTCACCACGTTCTCCGCCAACGACTCCGGTCTCTTCGCGGGTCTCGCACAGCAGGCGGGCGCCCGGTGGTGGACCACGTCCGGCGACAAGTGGAAGGTCGGGATCGACGACGCGGCCACCGAGAAGGTCGCCGACTTCTGGGGCGGTCTCGTCAAGGAGGGCGCGATCGACAACCAGCCGATGTACCAGCCCGCCTGGAACAAGGCGCTCAACACCGGCAAGCAGATCGCCTGGGTGAGCGCGGTGTGGGCGCCCGGCACCCTGACCACGGCGGCCCCGGACACCAAGGGCAAGTGGGCGATGGCCCCGCTGCCGCAGTGGTCGGACGGCGGCCACACCACGGGCAGCTGGGGCGGTTCCTCCACGGCCGTCACCACGGACTCGCCGCACCGGTCGGCCGCCGCCAAGTTCGCCGCCTGGCTGAACACGGACCCGAAGGCGGTGGCCGCGCTGGCCAAGGAGAGCGGCATATACCCGGCCTCGACGAGCGCCCAGACCGGCGACGCGTTCGCCCAGCCGCCGGCGTTCTTCTCCAACCAGCCCGACTTCTACACCAAGGCCGCGGAGATCGCGAAGAACACCGCCCCGTCCGCCTGGGGCCCGAACGTGAACGTCGCCTACACGTCCTTCAACGACGCGTTCGGGGCCGCCGCGAAGAACAGGTCCGACTTCGGGGACGCCCTGAAAACCATGCAGGACACCACGGTCGCCGACCTCGAGAAGCAGGGCTTCGGGGTAGCCCGGTGACCACCGCACGCCGGAGGCCGTACGGGGTCAAGGGGGCCCCGTACGGTTTTCTCCTCCCCGCCGCCGTCCTCTTCGTCCTGTTCTTCGCGCTGCCCATCGGCTACGCCCTCTGGCTGAGCCTGCACAAGGTCGAGGTCAAGGGCCTCGGCCTCGGCTCCGGAGCCCGCAAGGAGGTGTGGGCGGGCCTGCGCAACTACACGGACGCCCTCACCGACAGCGAACTGCTCCACGGCGCGCTGCGCGTGGCCGGCTACGGAGCCATCGTGGTCCCGGTGATGCTCGGCCTCGCGCTGCTCTTCGCGCTGATGCTCGACGCGGACAAGGTCCGTCTCGCCCCGTTCACCCGGCTCGCGATCTTCCTGCCGTACGCCATCCCTGGCGTCGTCGCCGCGCTGCTCTGGGGGTTCCTCTACCTCCCCGACGTCAGCCCCTTCTACTTCGTCCTCGACAAACTGGGCATGCCGCAGCCCAACCTGCTGGACGGCGGTCCGCTGTACGTCGCGCTGTCGAACATCGCGGTCTGGGGCGGCACCGGCTTCAACATGATCGTCATCTACACCGCGCTCCAGGCCATCCCCGTCGAGGTGCACGAGGCGGCCAGGCTGGACGGCGCGACCCCGCTGCAGATCGCCGTGCGCATCAAGGTCCCGATGGTGGCCCCCTCCCTGGTGCTCACCTTCTTCTTCTCGATCATCGCCACCCTCCAGGTGTTCAGCGAGCCGACCACTCTCAAACCCCTCACCAACTCCGTCTCCACGACGTGGAGTCCGCTGATGAAGGTCTACCGGGACGCGTTCGGCGCCGGCGACATCTACGCGGCCGCCGCCGAGGCGGTGATCATCGCGGTGGTGACGCTGGTGCTGTCCTTCGGATTCCTGCGCGCCGCGAACTCCCGTACCCAGCAGGAGGATGCACGATGAGCACGCTCGCCGTCCGCAAGGCCGCGCCGGCCGCGGGAACGACGCCCGGCACCGCCCAGGGACCGCCCCGGCGCGGCCGGATCGCCCTGGTCCCGACCCTCACACTGCTGCTCGGCGCCCTCTACTGCCTGCTCCCCGTCGCCTGGGTGCTGATCGCGGCCACCAAGTCGGGCAGTGAACTGTTCTCGACGTTCACGTTCCTGCCGGGCACGGGATTCACTCAAAACGTCACCGATCTCAACGCCTACCGCGACGGCATCTACTGGACGTGGATGGGCAACTCCGCCCTCTACGCCGGACTCGGCGCCCTCCTGTCGACGGCCGTCTCGGCGGTCAGCGGCTACGCCCTCGCGATCTACCGCTTCCGCGGCCGGGAGACCATCTTCAGCGTCCTGATGGCGGGCGTGCTGATGCCCCCGGTGATCCTCGCGATCCCCCAGTACCTCCTCCTGGCCAAGGCCGACCTCACCGACTCGTACGCCTCCGTGCTGCTGCCGCTCGTCCTCTCCCCCTACGGCGTGTACCTCGCCCGGATCTACGCCTCGGCCGCCGTGCCCGGTGACGTGGTCGAGGCGGGGCGGATGGACGGGGCCGGCGAGTGGCGGATCTTCACCCGGGTCGCGCTGCCGATGATGGTGCCCGGCCTCGTGACCGTGTTCCTGTTCCAGTTCGTCGCGGTGTGGAACAACTTCCTGCTCCCGTACATCATGCTCAGCGACGACGAGAAGTTCCCCATCACACTCGGTCTGTTCACCCTCCTCGAACAGGGCTCCAACACTCCGGCGCTGTACACGCTGGTGATCACCGGCGCCCTGCTCGCGATCGTTCCGCTGGTCGCCCTGTTCCTGGTGATCCAGCGCTTCTGGAGCCTCGACCTGCTGTCCGGAGCCGTAAAGTCATGACCATGAGCAACACGGGGGGCCGGCGCCGACCGCCGACGATCCACGACGTCGCGCGCGAGGCCGGTGTGTCCCGGGGCACCGTCTCGCGAGTGCTCAACGGCGGCCACTACGTGAGCCCGGCGGCACAGGAGGCGGTCAACGCCGCCATCCGCAGGACCGGCTACGTCGTGAACCGGCACGCCCGCTCGCTGATCACCGGACGGTCGGACTCGGTCGGTTTCCTGCTGACCGAGCCGCAGGAGCGGTTCTTCGAGGACCCGAACTTCAACGTGCTGCTGCGCGGCTGCACCCAGGCGCTCGCCGCGCACGACGTCCCGCTCCTGCTGATGCTCGCCGGCACCGAGGACGAGCGCCGGCGCATCACGCGCTACATCACGGCGGGCCACGTCGACGGCGTGCTGCTGGTCTCCAGCCACTCCGGGGACCCGGTCGCCGAGGAACTGCGCGAGGCGGGCGTACCGCTCGTCGCGTGCGGCAAGCCCATCGGCATGGGCTCCAAGGTGAGTTACGTCGCCGCGGACGACCGGGACGGCGCCCGGGACATGGTCGGACACCTGCTCTCCCTCGGACGGCGCCGGATCGGCATGGTCACCGGCCCCCTGGACACCCCGGGCGGTGTGGAACGCCTGGCCGGCTACCGGGAGGTGCTGGCCGAGGCGGGCGTCGAAGCCGACGACCGGCTGATCGCCTCCGGCGACTACAGCCGCGCAAGCGGCGAGGCGGGCGCCGTTCAACTCCTGGACCGCGCACCGGACATGGACGCCGTGTTCGTCGCCTCCGACCTGATGGCCCAGGGGGTGCTGGCCGCGCTGCACAAAGCCGGCCGGCGGGTCCCCGAGGACGTGTCGGTCGGCGGCTTCGACGACTCCCCGGCCGCCACGGCCGTCACCCCGGCCCTCACGACGATCCGCCAGCCGTGGGACCGCATCAGCGCCGAGATGGTGCGGGTGCTGCTCGCGCAGATCGGCGGCGAGGATCACGCGGCGGTGATCCTGCCGACCGAACTGATCCGGCGGGAGTCCGCCTGAGGCGGAGCCGTCGGGTAGAGCCGTCGGGCGGACCGACGCTCCAAGGTTCTCGCCCCCCGTTCGGCGGGCCCCCTCCCCCGCCGCTCCGGTGTCTTTTCTCCCGGGCGGCGGTACCGGTCAGGATTCGAGAAGCCACCGGACGGTCTCCCGGCCTAGCGTGAAGGGACCGCCGGAACAGCCGACGGGACGAGGGCCGGCCGACCCGGCCGCCACGCACACGGAGGACTCGCCATGACCGCCGGACTCAAGACCGTCATCTACCCCGTCAAGGACATCGCGAAGGCGAAGGCACTGTTCACGGCGCTGCTCGGGGTGGAGCCGTACGTGGACGAGCCGTACTACGTCGGATTCAAGGACGCGGGCCAGGACGTCGGGCTGGACCCGAGCGGCCACTCCAAGGGACTGACCGGGCCGGTGCCGTACTGGCACGTCGACGACATCAAGGAGACCCTGTCGGGCCTGCTCGCGGCCGGCGCCGAGACGCTCCAGGACGTCCAGGACGTGGGCGGCGGCCGGCTCATCGCGTCGGTCAAGGACGCGGACGGCAACCAGGTCGGGCTGATCCAGGACACCGCCGCGTAGCCACAGCCGTGCGGGCCCGGGGCGAACGGATCGCCCCCGGGCTCGCGGCGGGCGGGCACAGTGGATGCGAATGCACTAGTTGCACAGTCAATGAATGGACCGATCTCCAGTATCATTCGGTTATGGCAACGCAGACGCCCGATGTCCAGCTCGAGGACCAGTGGCGGGACATCCTCTCGGTGCACGCCCGCACCATGTGCGAGATCGACCGTGCCCTGCACCCGCACGGCCTCGGAGCCAGTGACTTCGAGGTCCTGGACATCCTCGCCTCGGGCGCCGTGTCGGAGCCCGGCGAGCACTGCCGGGTGCAGAACATCGCGGGCCGGGTCCATCTCAGCCAGAGCGCGCTGTCCCGCCTGATCGGACGTCTGGAGAAGGACGGCCTGGTCGAGCGCACCGTCTGCGAGGAGGACCGCCGCGGGGTCTGGGTCGCCCTCACCGGGAAGGGCCGTGACCTGCACGCCGAGGTGCTCCCCCTGCAGCGGTCCGTACTCGCCCGCATGCTGCGGGGCTGACCTCCTCCACCCTGCCGTCGCCGGGTGACCCCGAGGCCCCGGCGTTCAGCCGAGCGGCCGGGCGAGCAGCGTGCGGACACCCTCCGAGCTGAGGGTCAGACCGTGCGGCGAGCTGGCGTCGATCGTCAGGGCGAGATCGCCCGTCGGCCACTGCGAGGCGAGGGCGCCGAGCGGTACGAGGCGGTAGCGCGAGACCGACGGAAGCAGCTCGGCCATCTCCAGCTCGGAGGTGAAGACCGGGACGACCTGTTCCCCGCCCGGCTGGTCCAGGACGGGCAGTGCGACGGCCGTGGGATCGGCGACGTCCGCGTCCGTGACGTCGTCCGGCACGGGGACCAGTACGTCACTGCCGGCGAGCGTGTTCAGCGCCGCGGCGTCCTGGGTGTTCTCGGCGAGGGTGTTCAGTGCCTCCTGGGCGGGGGTCGCCTCGGCCGCGGTGGGGTGGTGGTTGTTCTGGGGGGTGTCCATGGCAGATCCCTCGGTCGTGGTCGGTGGGTGACCACCCGGGCGGGTTTCGGTCTTCCCGGGTGCAACGACCGTCGCGTACCCATCGCACACCGTGCCATTCATCCTGGCCCCGACCCATCCATGATCGGGTGCGCCGATCACACCGGTCATGCGGCCACCCCGGGCATCCGATACCCGGGGTGACCACGGCCGCAGCCCCTTGGACCGTTCGCCGGTCCGGAGTGCGGGCTACTTCAGATACGGTCCGTCGGTGCCGATCTTGCCGGGACCGTTCAGGACGTACACCCGCAGGTTCCCCGTGCCGGGCGCCGCCACGGACAGCGTGCCTCCGGAGACGGTCTTCACGTCACCGGTGACGGCGTCCGTGTACGTGCCGTTCGGTATGCCGCTGTAGGTCGCCCCGCCGGTGACCGTGACCAGCGCGAAGCTGTCGGTCGAGCCACTGGTGTAGCGGCGCTTGAAGGCCATCGATCCGCTGATCCCGTCGGTGGAGTACTGACCCGACTGGAGGGCCGGGATCGCCCGGCGGATCAGGTTGAGCCGCTGGAGGTGCTTGACCAGCGGCTGGGCGAGGGTCGTGGCGACCTCTCCGCTCGCGGAGGCGACCGTCCCGAAGCCGGAGGCCGTGACGCTGCCCGCGAGGTGGTCCCCGTAGTAGGCGCGTCCGGTGGTGGCCAGCGGGCAGGTCGGCCCGCAGTCGATCTGCTTGCCCTTCTGGAACTCGATCTCCGATCCGTAGTACAGCGTGGGGATGCCGCGGAAGGTCCACATCAGTGCCATGTTCTCGGCCCAGGCGTCGGTGCCGCCGCTGTAGCGGGTGCTCGACTTGTTCGGTCCGTAGTCGTGGCTGTCCACGTAGACGACGTTGTACGTGGCGTCGTTGACGGAGTCGTCGGAGTCCTTGCCGTTGTTGTACGCGTTCTGCGCGTCGCCGAAGTTCATGTGCATACGCATGTCGATGATGTTCATGCCGGAGAACTGGCTGCGGTCCGGGGTGTGGTAGCTGTTCCCGCTCAGGAAGGCGTTGGCGGAGGTCGGCTGGTTCCCGGTGCCGAGCTGCTCCTCGTAGTCGTACTGCTCGATCGCCGCCTTCTCGTCGTCCGCGCTGTACTCCTTGCGCTCCTTCCAGGTGAAGAACTGCGCGGAGTGGTTCACCGAGCCGCGGTTCCACTTGTCGTTCACGAAGGCGCCCACCTCGCCGAAGACGAAGAAGTTCTTCGCCGCGTCCGTGCCGAACCGCTGCGTGACCCGGTCGTAGATGGCGGGCAGGAAGCGGCGGTTCCAGGTGACGCGCGGTATGTGGACGGCGGTGTCGACGCGGAATCCGTCGACGCCCATGTCGATGTACTTGTCGTACGCGCCGATCAGGTAGTTCTGGACGGTGGCGTTCTCGGTGTCGAAGTCGGCCAGGTCCTCGTGCAGCCAGCACGAGCGGGAGTCCTCGCCCTCCCAGTTGCCGATCCAGCACTGGTGGTAGTACGCCTTGGGGAACATGCCCGAGGTGGGGCTGGGCCACTGGCAGTTGTAGACGGTGTACCCCTCGGCACTCCTGCCGCCGGTGGGCTTGCCCCAGTTGAGGCAGGTATTGCCGGTGGGCTCGGCGGTCGACCACAGGTCACCGTTGTAGTAGGACCTCCCGGACTTGGGCTCGACGGTCAGGCCGTCGTACTCGAAGCCGTCGCTCTTCTCGTCGTAGTACCAGCTCCACTGGGAGTCGCGCACGCCGTAGACGGTCGGGGTGAACAGGCCCTTCGCGCCCCAGCGGGAGCTGTGGTTGTAGACCACGTCCTGGTAGATCTTCATGCCCTTGGCGTGGGCCGCGTTGATCAGGTCCTGGTAGGAGGCGCCGGCCGACTCCAGGCGCGGGTCGACCTTGTAGAAGTCGTATCCGTGATAGCCGTGGTAGTCGTAGTCCGAGCGGTTGAGGACGACCGGCGTGATCCAGACGGCGGAGAAGCCGAGCGCCTTGATGTAGTCGAGTTTGTCGACGAGACCCTTGAAGTCGCCGCGGAACATGGGGTCGTTGTTGGCCGCGTTGCCCGACTTGACGTCCTGGCTGCCGCCCCGGTCGTTGGAGGTGTCGCCGTCCTGGAAGCGGGCGGTGAGGACGAAGTAGATCGGGTCCTTGCGCGGGTCGGTGCCGAGCGGGGTTCCCGCGGCCGGGGCGGGCGCCTTCTCGCCCGTCGTGACGGGGGCCGCGGAGGAGGCGGCCGAGGTGTTTCCGGCCGCGTCGACGGCCTTCACCGTGTAGGTGTAGGTGGTCTTCTCCTCGAGTTCCGTGTCGGAGTGGACCGTCGAGCCGACGTCGGTGACGACGGTGCCCTTGGTGCCGCCGGCCCGCGTGAGCTGATACTTCGTCACGGCGGTGTTGTCGGTGGCCGGCTGCCAACTCACCACGACAGAGGTGCCGGTGGCATTCGCCGTGATCCCGGTGGGCGTGGTAGGTGCCTGGGTGTCGGGCTCCTGGGCCGCACACGGGTTCGCCGCGCCGGCCGTGACGGTCCGGTCCTTCACCGTCGTGGTGCCCGAACCGAGCGCGTAGTCGGTGCCGTTGTTGTTGTCCCAGACGCCGTTGCCGTTGTTGAACGCCGCCTTGAGCGAGGTGGCCGAGCCGAGGTCCACGGTCCTCTTCCACCAGCCGGTGCAGGCGGACTCCATGCCGATGCCGGGGACCGTGGTCCAGGAGCCGCCGGTGGGCGCGTAGTGGAGGTTGGCCGTGCTCCAGCCGGACGTGGCGGTCGAGTAGTAGACGGTGGCCTGGTTGCCGCTGCCCGTTCCGGTGTCGGCGCACGGGTCGCTGTGGGCGATGACGCCGTCCTTGACGGTGACGGTCCCGGTGCCGAGCGCGTAGTTGTTGCCGCCGTTGTTGTCCCAGGTCCCGCTTCCGTTGTTGAAGGTGGCCTGCAGGCCGGCGGCCGAGCCGAGGTCGACGGTCTCCTTCACCCAGTCCGTGCAGGCCGTCTCCATCCGGACGCCGGGGACGGTCGTCCACGAGCCACCGTCGGGCGCGTAGTGCAGATAGGTGGCGGGCCAGTTCTTGGTCTTCGTGTAGTAGAAGACCGTCGTCGTGGCCGAGGTGGCGGCCGTCTCCGACAGGGGGACGGAGCCCGCGTTCGGTGTGGCGGTCGCGAAGATCCCGGTCACCGCGGCGAGCGCCACCAGCGGTCGCAGCAGGCGGTGTCGGTGTCTGCGTCTCATGAGGCGTCTCCAATGCGGGACGGGGAGCGGGGAGTTGCCTTGCAAGAACAACCGGCAAGTTCCTGAAAGGTCTTGCGGGCCGGAAGCTACAGGTACATGACAGCGACGTAAAGACATCTCACAGCGCCCGGGACACAGGGTGAGAACGGACCAGTGATGGTGATGGGCGCCCACGCGCCCGCCGGGGGTCCGCGCCTAGCGTGTGGGCATGCCGATGCAACCCTGGTTCACCGACGCCAAGCTGGGCATCTTCCTCCACTACGGCATCTACGCCGTCGACGGAGTGGCCGAGTCCTGGTCCTTCTACACGGGCGAGGTCACCCACGAGCGGTACATGAAACAGCTCGAACGCTTCACCGCTTCGCACTACGACCCACAGGCCTGGGCCGACCTCTTCGCCCGCGCGGGCGCCCGGTACGCCGTGCTGACCGCCAGGCACCACGACGGCGTCGCCCTGTGGGACACCGCCCACCACAACCTGGACGTGGCACGGGACACCCCCGCCGGACGGGACCTGGTCGGCGGCTTCGCGGACGCCCTGCGCGGCCGCGGCCTCAAGGTGGGCCTCTACTACTCGCACTCCGACTGGAACCACCCGGACTACCCGAGCCTGCGGCACGTACAGCCGGGCGACGTGCCGCCGAGCCGCTTCTCGCACGCCGAGCCCGGCGCGGAGGACCCGGCCGCCTGGGAGCGCTATCTGGCCTACCGCGACGGTCAGGTCGGCGAGCTGGTCGACCGCTTCCGACCCGACCTGCTCTGGTTCGACGGCGAGTGGGAGCGCACCGAGGGGCAGTGGCGGATGCGCGAACTCGCCGACCTGATCCTCGCGGGCAACCCGGACACCGTCCTCAACGCCCGCATGCTCGGCCACGGCGACTACGCCACCCCTGAACAGGGGGTCCCGCTCCGGGCGCCCGACGGGCCGTGGGAGCTGTGCCTGACGGTCAACGGCTCCTGGGGGCACCGGCCGGACGACCGCGACTTCAAGTCCGTCGGCCGGTTGGTGCGCTACTTCACGGAGACGATCGGCCTGGGCGGCAACCTGCTGCTCGCCGTCGGCCCCCGCGAGGACGGGACGATCCCCCGGGAACAGACCGAGCGTCTGGAGGGGCTCGGCGCGTGGATCGCGCGGCACGCCGACGCCGTGTACGGCACGGTCGCCGGACTGCCCGCCGGGCACCACTACGGTCCGAGCACCCTGTCCGCGGACCGCCGCACCCTGTACCTGGTGTGTTTCGACGCCCCCCGGGAGTCGGTGTCGATCCGCGGCCTGCGGAACGCGGTCCGGCGGGTGACCGTCCTCGGCACGGGCAGCGAACTCGGCCATCGCGTAACCGGCGGGCTGCACGCGGTCCCCGGCGTGACCTGGATCGACGCTCCTGCGGCGGACGACCTGGACGCCCACGCGACGGTGCTGGCCGTCGAGTTGGACGGCGAACTGGACCTCTACCGCGGCTCGGGACGCGACTGACAGCGGGGCGGCGTACGGCGCCGCACCGTCCCGCACCTCACCACAAGGTCAAGATTTCCCCTGGTGCGGGCCATGTCGGCGACCCCGGTGAGACGCTCGGGCCGAACCGGCGTATTCACGGTGGAGGGGCGACAGCAGCCGGCGGGCCCCTCCCGACCGGAGGTAGCACACGCGTGACCATGACCCGACCGGCCCCGCCGCCGGTGCATCCGCACGACGACGCGAAGCAGCCGCCCCCACAGGGCTGGCACGTCAGCTCCCCGCTGGCCCTGACCATGCTTCTGCTGCTGGTCGTCGCGGCGCAGGGTCCGGTCCGGCGGGCGCTGTCCACGCCGGTCATGCAGAGCTGGATGACGGTGTTCGTCGCCGTGGTCGTCCAGGCGCTTCCGTTCCTCGTTCTCGGTGTGCTGCTGTCGGCTGTCATCGCGGTGTTCGTCCCGCCGTCGTTCTTCGCCCGGGCGCTGCCGAAGCGTCCGGCTCTCGCGGTGCCGGTCGCCGGGATGGCCGGGGCGATCCTGCCGGGCTGCGAGTGCGCCTCCGTTCCGGTGGCGGGCGCGCTGGTGCGGCGCGGGGTGACCCCGGCGGCCGCTCTCGCGTTCCTGCTGTCCGCGCCGGCGATCAACCCGATCGTGCTGACGGCCACGGCGGTCGCCTTCCCCCGCAACCCGGAGATGGTCCTCGCCCGCTTCGTGGCCAGTCTGCTCGTGGCCTGCGTCATGGGCTGGCTGTGGCAGCGGCTCGGCCGGGCCGACTGGATGCGCCCGCCGGAACGCCCCGCGCACGAAGGGCTCGGCAGAGGAGCCGCGTTCTGGGGGTCGGTACGGCACGACGTGATGCACGCGGGCGGCTTCCTCGTGCTCGGCGCGATGGCCGCCGCCACGCTCAAGTCCGTCGTACCGGCGAGCTGGCTGCAGGCCGCGGCCGGGAATCCGGTGCTGTCGGTGCTCGCCCTCGCGGTGCTGGCCGTCCTCCTGTCGATCTGCTCGGAGGCCGACGCCTTCGTGGTGGCCTCCCTGACCCAGTTCTCCTTCACCGCGAAGCTGGCGTTCCTCGTGGTCGGGCCGATGATCGACCTGAAGCTCTTCGCGATGCAGGTCGGCACATTCGGGCGTGGCTTCGCGACCCGGTTCGCGCCCACCACCTTCGCCCTCGCGATCCTCATGTCCGTGCTGGTCGGGGCGGTGCTGCTGTGAACCGGCAGGCGCAGGCGGCGGTGCTCTTCCTGGTCGGCGCGGCGGTGCTGCACGCCGGCGCCACGGATCTCTACCTCCGGTACGTCAAGGCGGGGTTGCGGCCACTGCTGCTCGCGGCCGGCGTCGTGCTGATCGCGACGGCGCTCGCCACGGTCTGGTACGAGGTGCGCGAGCGGCGGACCGCGTCCTTGAGCACGGGGGGCGACGGTCATGCGCACCCGCACCCGCACCGCGAGCCGCGCATCTCCTGGCTCCTGGTCCTGCCTCTGCTGGCGCTCATCCTGGTCGCCCCGCCCGCGCTCGGCTCGTACAGCGCGATGCGTACGGGCACGGCCCTTCAGGCCCCCTTCGGATACCCCGCGCTGCCCGCGGGCGACCCGGTCCGGCTGGGCCTGGTCGACTACGCGGGCCGGGCCGCGTACGGCCACGGGCACACGCTCGGTGACCGACGGATCAGGATCACCGGATTCGTCGCGCTCGACCACGCCGGCACCCCGTACCTCGTCCGCATGGCTCTCAACTGCTGTGCCGCCGACGCCCAGCCGGTCAAGATCGGGCTGTCCGGACGGATCCCGCCCGTGCTCCAGCCCGACACCTGGCTCGAAGTGACCGGCACCTACAGCAGCCGGCGCACGAAGGACTCCGTGAACGGCGGCATCATCCCGTTCTTCGACGTCAGCACCGCGCGACCGGTCCCGACGCCGCGCGACCCGTACGACGAGAGCTGGAACAACTGACCGCGCCCCGCGGCCTGTTCACTCAGCCGCGGGGTCCGGCAGATAGCTCGCCAGGCCGCGCAGGATGATCTCCAGGCCGATGTCGAACCGCTCGTCGGAGGAGTCCGTCACCATGACCCCGGCCAGGGCGCGCAGGTGGGGGAAGTCCGCGGCGGGCAGGGACGCGAAGTAGGTCTGCATCTCGTCGGCCATCTCGCGCCAGTCGGGTCGGGCGGGCGAGGAGGTGCCGGCGCTCTGCCGCGCGGCCCGGTCCCGCCACATGCCCTCCTCCAGGGCGAACCCGTCGATGTACGTCGAGATGAGGTCACCGGCCTCCGCCGCGATGCGGTCGGGGAGTCCGGCGGTACGGAACACGGCGAGCAACGCCTCGACGTGCGGCAGCAGTTCGGCGGTGAAGGGGACGTGCGCCATGGAGATCCTCGCCATGTCCCGGTGGGACAGCAGGCGTTGCCGCCCCGCGCGGGCGTAAGCCCGCACCTCCTCCTGCCAGCGCTCCGGGTCGGCCTCGGGCGGCTCGAAGCCGTCGAAGAGCCGGGTGTACATGAGCTCCAGGAGATCGTCCTTGGAACTGACGTGGGCGTAGAGGGCGGAGACCGTGACGCCCAGCTCGGCGGCCACCTGACGCATCGACAGGCCGTCGAGTCCCTGGCGGTCCAGGACGGTGAAGGCGGCTTCGACGACGCGCTCGCGTGACAGCGGTGTGCGGGCCGGGGCGACGCGGGCACGGGCCGGGCGCTCGCGCTCCCAGGGGGACGGCGGGGGCTGTGCGGGGGTGCCGTCGGCCGCGTCGGTCATGAGGACAGTCTAGGCGCCGGGAGAGCGGTGTTCTCTCCGGGTGAGCAGCGTTCATCCGGAGATACGCGATATATCTTGTCCTGGTCCTCAGGTTGCGCTATATCTTAATGAACGCCGTTCTCCCGGTGAGCACTGTTCTGTTAAGGTGAACAGCGTTCTCCGGTGTCTGGTCGCCTCTCCCCCGCGCTCACCAGGGAGCCGGGCAGTCGCATTCCATCCGCCCCGCCGCGCTCGCCGATCGTCGTCGCGCGGGTCCTTTTCGAGGAGTTCCGATGTCCACCACCGGTGTCGCGTCCGCCGAGACGCCCATCGACTCACCAGCCCCCTATCGGTGGCGCTGGGCTGCGCTCTTCGTGATTCTCGCGGCCGAGGTGATGGACCTCCTCGACGCCGTCGTCACGAACATCGCCGGCCCCTCCATGCGGGCCGACCTCGGAGGCGGCGCCTCCACGCTGCAGTGGCTGGCCGCCGCGTACACCCTGTCGATGGCGGTCGGGCTCGTCACCGGCGGACGCCTCGGCGACATCCACGGGCGCCGCCGGATGTTCCTGGTGGGAGCCGCCGGGTTCACGCTGGGTTCGCTGCTCTGCGCGATATCCGTGTCCCCGGAGATGCTGATCGGCGCGCGCATCGTGCAGGGCCTGTTCGGCGCGGTGATGCTGCCGCAGGGCCTCGGCATGATCAAGGAGATGTTCCCCCCGAAGGAGTCGCAGAAGGCCTTCGGCATGTTCGGTCCGGTCATGGGGCTGTCCGCGGTGTGCGGGCCGATCCTGGCGGGCTGGCTCGTGGACGCCGACTACTTCGGCACCGGCTGGCGCATGATCTTCCTGATCAACCTTCCGCTGGGTGCCGCCGCGATCGCCGGCGCCCTGCACTACCTGCCGAAGGGACGCTCCGAGACCAAGCCGCGCCTCGACATCCCGGGCATGCTCCTGGTCTCGCTGGCCGCGCTGCTCATCATCTTCCCGCTGGTCCAGGGCCGTGAGTACGACTGGCCCCTGTGGACCTTCGCGATGATGGCCGCCTCGGTCGTCGTCTTCGCGGTCTTCGCCCGGTACGAGTCGCACCGCGGCAGCACCGGCCAGGACCCGCTCGTCGTCCCCAGCCTCTTCCGCAAGCGTGGCTTCAGCGGCGGCATGGTCCTCGGACTCGTCTTCTTCTCGACCATGCAGGGCTTCATGCTCGTGTTCAACCTGTACACCCAGATAGGCCTCGGCTACTCGCCGCTCAAGGCCGGCCTGGTGATGGTGCCCTGGTCGGGGGGCATGATCGTCGGCTTCGGACTCGCCCAGGGTGTCGTCCGGTTCGGACGGGCCGTGCTGCAGGCGGGCGCGCTGGTCATGGCGCTCGGCGTGTTCGGTGTCTGGCTGACCCTCGACCAGGTGGGATCCGGCGTCGGCCCCTGGCAGTTGCTGCCCTCGCTCCTCGTCACCGGCATCGGCATGGGCCTGCTCATGGCGCCGTTCTTCGACATCGTCCTCGCCAGCGTCGAGCAGCACGAGACGGGTTCGGCCTCCGGCACGATGACCGCGGTGCAGCAGCTCGGCGGCGCCTTCGGCGTGGCCATCCTCGGCACCGTGTTCTTCGGACTGCTGGGCGGCGGGATCGCCACGGCGGTCGACCACCGCTCGGACGACCTGCGCGGGCAGCTGACCGCGGCTCACGTCGCCCCCGCCGCACAGGACCGCATCGTGGCCGACCTGCGCCGGTGCGCCGCGGACCGCGCCACCGCCAAGGACCCGGCCGCGACCCCGGCGTCCTGCGCTCTCCTGACGAAGGAGACCCGGTCCGCGGTGACCTCGCCCGAGGCGGCCGCCCGCGTGCCCGCCGCGCTGGAGGCCACGGCGTCGTCGGCCTTCCGCAGCGGCTTCGGCTCGGTCATGCAGACGGTGCTCTGGATCGTCGACGGCATGCTCGCCCTGACCTTCCTGCTCGCGTTCCTCCTGCCGCGCCGCGCGCGCCCCGAGGAGTCCGCCGGGCACTGAGCCGTCCGTACGGCATCGCGGACGGGACGGTCGGAGAGCCCTTCAGGAGGGTGGCCGGCCGTCCCGTCGGTGACGGTGGTGCATCGCGGACGGGCTTCCCCTGCCGCGATGCACCCCGGCGCGTGGCGACGGCCGCACGCCACCCGCCCGGAGGCAGGCCCGCCCGCGGCGCGATGGCCCCCCTTTCCCAGGCGCCGCCGCCAACGCGCCGGGACCCGAGGCCGCCGCGCGTCGCGCGTTCCCGGAGTCCGCGCCCGACGCTCGGCGGGTGCCCGGCACGCCGCCGCCCGGGGCAGGACACGGTCCACCCCGGTCAGGTACACACGGGGTGCGCCGCGTACCGTTCGAGCAGGCGGAAGGGCACACGCGGAGCCCGGGAACGGGACGACGCCCGCCGGGCGCGAGGCACTCCGCCCGGACGCACCTGCCGTCGCCCGACCCGCACCCTCCCGGAAGGACGAGCCCCGTGCTCACGTCGTACGCAGACCACTTCGACACGCCTGCCGGGTATCTCGACTTCGCACGGTTCGGGCCGCCCTCGCGTGACGTCGTGGCCGCGACGGCCCAGGCGATGGAGGAGTCCGCCCGCGCCGACCACACCACCGTGGACGGCCTGATGCGCGCGGAGGGCGTCGCACGGGACACGGCCGCCCGACTCGCCGGGACCGACAGCCGTCACACCGTGCTTCTCCCGAACGCGTCCACGGGGCTGTTCCACGCCGCTCTCGGGATCCGCGAGGGCGTGGTCCTCGCGCCGCGCACCGACTTCCCCGCCAACCACTATCCGTGGCGGCGCAGTGCCGACCTGGGCCGGGCCACGCCCCGCTGGCTCGATCCCGCGCCCGGCGGCGGCGTCACCCCCGACCTGGTCCGCGCCGCGCTGACCGACGACGTCGTCGCCGTGTCGGTCAGCGCCGTCGACTTCCGTACCGGCTTCCGTGCCGATCTCGCGGCGCTGCGCGAGGCGATCGGACCGGACCGGCTGCTCGTCGTGGACGCCATCCAGGCGTTCGGGGTGGCGCGGATGGCGTGGGACGCGGCCGATGTCGTGGTCGCGGGCGGCCAGAAGTGGCTGCGCGCGGGATGGGCCACCGGCTTCGCGGCACTGTCCGATCGTGCGCTGGAGTCCCTGGAGCCGGTCCTCACCGGCTGGACGGGAGTCGAGGACGTCGGCGTCTTCGACGGGACGGAGCACGTGCCCGCCGTGGACGCGCGACGGTGGTCGATCACGAACCTCAGCCCGGTGACGGCCGCCGCGTTCGCGACCGCTCTCGGCCTCGTCGAGCGGTACACGGTCGCGGCGATCGAGGCCGCGATCGCCCTGCGGGTCGCCGAGTTGACCGAGGTCGTCGAGGAACACGGCGGTCATGTCATCTCCCCCGCCGATCCGGCACGGCGTGCGGGCGTCCTCGCGTTCACGATGCCGGACCACGATCCCTCCGTCGTCGCGAAGGCCCTGCACGCGGAGGGCGTCACGCCGACGGTGCGCGCCGACTCCCTCAGGTTCTCCCCGCACGCCTCGACGCCGCCTGAGGCCCTCACCCGGGTGGCCACCGCACTGGCGTCGCTGCGCGACTGAACGCGGCGGACCCGCGCACACGGACGGATCGCCCGGTGGCGCGCGACGAGCGGTCGGTCCGCCTCCGGGTCGGCACGCGCAGTTCCGACACCAACGCCGACTTCCCGGGTGGCCCGCCGAGGGGCGTCGCGCGGGGTCGGCCGCGACGGTGATCCGACCGGCGCGGCGGCGGAGCCGGCCGGGCCGGCGTCAGGTCGCGGGCTCGAACCAGGCCGGCTCCTCCACCAGCGCCTGCTTGATCCGGAAGTGGGCGTGCTCGCTCAGCTCCGGCAGGGCGTCCACGGCGAACCAGCCGACCTGGAGCGACTCGTCGTCGTTGACGCGGGCCTCGCCGCCGACGGCGCGGCAGCGGAACGTGGTGTCCATGAACTGGCAGACGTCGCCGTTGTCGAAGGTCACCTGCTCGCCCGCCTGGACCACGACGACGCGCTCGACCTCGATGTGCACGGCGGTCTCCTCGTACACCTCGCGCACGGCGCAGGCGGCGGGCTGCTCGCCGGGCTCCGGCATCCCCGAGATGAGCGCCCACCGGCCGTTGTCGGAACGCTGCCCGAGCAGCACTCTGCCCTCGTCGTCGAAGACGACGGCGCTCACTCCGGGGAGCCAGAGGAGCTGGTGGCCCGCGGAGGCCCGGATCGCGAGGATGAAGTCGGGAGTTGCCATGCTCCCGACCCTAACCGCGCGTCCTGGCCCCCTCGGAGCCGACCCGGTTCAGCGCTGCGCGGCGGTGTTCCGCCGGGCGCGCACCGCCGTCGTGGCGGCCCGGCCGAGACCGCCGGCGGCGACCAGCACCAGGAGCATCTCCGGGAGGGTCCCGAGCTTCGTGGCCGGGGTCTGGGAGGAGCGCAGCGGCACCTTCTGCACCAGGGAGTCGGCGACGAACATGCCGGTCTTCTGGGTGATCCGTCCGTCCGGCATGATCACGGCGCTGACACCGCTCGTCACCGGCACGGTGACGGTACGGCTGTGCTCGACGGCCCGGATGCGGGACATGGCGAGCTGCTGGTAGGTCATCTCGCTGCGGTCGAAGGTGGCGTTGTTGCTGGGCACCGAGATGATCTGGGCGCCGTCGGTCACGGTGCTGCGCACGGCCCAGTCGAAGGCCGCCTCGTAGCAGGTGACCAGACCGACCCGGGTGCCGTTCATGGTGAAGACGCCCGCCTCGGTGCCCCGGCTGAAGTCCTGGCTGACCATGGTCGTCCAGTCCTTGTTGATGGCGCCGAGCAGCGAGCGCATCGGCAGGTACTCGCCGAACGGCTGGATCTGCCGCTTGTCGTACGTGTCCACCGGGCCCTTGGCCGGATCCCAGAGGATCTGCTCGTTGTAGAGCCTGCCGTCACGTTCGACGACCCCTCCGACCGAGATGGGGGCTCCGATCGCCCGGGCCGCCTCGTCGATCACGGCGCGGGCGTCGGCGTTGGCGAACGGGTCGATGTCGGAGGAGTTCTCGGGCCACAGGACCAGTTCGGGCCGCGCGACCTTGCCGGCCCTGACCTCGGCGGCCAGCCGTTCCGTCTCCCGCACGTGGTGGTCGAGGACGGCCCGCCGCTGGGAGTTGAAGTCGAGTCCCGCGCGCGGGACGTTGCCCTGGATGAGCGCGACGGTCGCGGTGCCGTCCTCGGCCTTGTCGCTGACCAGGGTGCGTGCGGCCAGCGCTCCGACGACGGGGACGGCGATGCTGAGCAGTGCCGCCGCCGCCGCGCCCCGGCGCAGGACACCGGTGCCGCGGGCCTCGACGGCCAGCCGGACGATCTCGTAGAGCCCGAATCCGCAGAGCACGACGGCGAAGCCGACCACCGGGGTGCCGCCGAGCGCGGCGAGCGGCAGGAAGACGCCGTCGGCCTGGCCGAACGCGATCTTCCCCCAGGGGAACCCGCCGAAGGGGGCACGCGCGCGTGCCGCCTCCCCGGCGATCCAGACGGCCGCCGCCCACAGCGGCCACCCGGGCAGCCGGGAGACCAGGGTGATCCCGGCGCCGACGAGCGCGACGTAGACCGCTTCCACCACGACGAGCGCGATCCACGGGCCGGGGCCGACCTCGACGCCCGTCCACACGAGCAGGGGCAGCAGGAATCCGAGGCCGAACAGGTAGCCGAGGCCGAGAGCGGCCTTCCAGGAGCGGCCGCGCAGGGTCCACCCGAAGACCGCGAAGGCGGGCAGCGCCAGCCACCAGAGCGTCCGTGGCGGAAAGCTGACGTACAGCAGTACGCCGGAGAGCGCCGCGGCGGCGGCCGGGACGAGACGGCGGACCAGAGCGGCCCCGCGCGAGGCGGGCGCCGTCCGGGGTTCGAGCTGTTCCGGCTCGTCTACGGTGGTTGCGGTGGCGGTCACTCCGGGAGTGTACGGCGGCTGACCTGGGGGCCGACAGCTCGGTCCGCCCGGCCCAGTGGGGCGGGACTGGGCTCCGCGGATGGTCGCGCCGCCGCGTGCAGCAACGTTCCTGCACAACTTCTCCCCAAAGCGGCACATCACCCGTTACGGTGTGCCCGAGCCTCTGACGTGCGGCCCGTTGCGGTGACGGCGCCCGAGGTACGGCGACGTCGGGGGGCGACGGGGTGGGTTCCACGGGGACGGCGTCCGCAACGGACGCCTCGGCCACGGGAGAGAGACGCAGTTCTTCCGACGCGGCGGGCATGGCCGTGCTCGCGGCCTGTGCCGCCTGGGCGCTCATCACGGCGGCCGCGCACGACGGCCGGCCCGAGGGTGTGCTGCTCGCGGTGCTCGCCGTGACCGCGGGCTACGCCTCGGGACGGATCCTCGGCGTGCTCCTGCCGGTCGCCGCACCCTGCGCCGGAGCGCTGACCGGTCTCGGCCTCGCCATCGCCACACCCGGCCCGCAGATCAGCCTGCAGCTCGGCCACAGCGGAGCCACGGCCGCCCTGCTGACCCTCTCCGCCGGTGCCGCGTGCTGTGCCGCCTGGGCGGCCGGCCCGCCCGCCCTCCGGCTCGCGCTGCGCCTGCTGGCCGCGGCGATCGCGGTGACGGCGGCGCTCCTCGGGTCGATCACCGGTCTCGTCACGTGCGCCGGGGTCCTGTTGTGCTCGCTCGCCGCCGCGCGGATGCGCCGCCGCGCTGTCGGCCTCACGGGGTTCGCGGCCGCCGCGGTGGTGGTGACCGGAACGGCCTGGGCGATCGCCGAGGACGCGCTGCCCGACGGTCTGACGGCGTCCCTGCAGGGCGGGCTCACCGGGCACCGGATGCTGCTCTGGCACGACGCGCTGCGGATGGTCCGGGCCGATCCCGCACTGGGCGTCGGGCCCGGGCGGTACGGCGACCTCAGTCCCACCGTCGCCCAGTCGCTGCTGCCGGACGGCAAAGCCCACTCCGCGCCCCTCCAGCAGGCGGCGGAGCAGGGGCTGATCGGCGTCGCCCTGCTCGCGGCGGCGTTCTGCTGGATGCTCTACGCGCTCCTGCGCAGCCCGCGCTCCACACCGATCGCCCTGACGGCGGGCGCGGCTCTCACCGCACTGGCCGTGATCGCGTCGATCGGCAACGCACTCAGTTTCATGACGGTCACCGCCGGGGCCGGACTGCTCGCGGGCCTCGCGACGGCCCGCCCGCTCAGCGCCGGGGAACGGGACGACCCCGTCGGCGCGAACCCACGTCCGTCAGGTGAGCCGGGACCCTGAGGACCCGGGTGGGGCGTCAGCGCACCGCGCCGGACGAGCCGGGCCTCAGGTGGTCGCGGATGATCCGTACCGCCGCCTCGGCGTTGTCCACGGTGATGGTGAACGTATGGCCGTCGCCCAGGCGCAGCACGACGCCCTCGCCGCGGCGGACGATCACGGCGGTGCCCTGTTCGGGCCGCCATCGGTAGCCCCAGCCGCCCCACTGGCGCGGGGTGACCTGGGGCGCGAAGTCGGCGCCCACGACGGTCGACAGGGGGATGCGGCGACGCGGGAGCCCTATGTGGCCGCACCGCACTTCCAGGCAGTCCTTGTCCACCTTCACGGCGACATGCACGAACGCGAGCGTGCCGAAGAGGATGAGCAGTCCGGCCGCGATGCAGCCGACCACGGACATGATCAGCGGCGCTGTGCCCGAGGTCCAGCCGGAGTCGACCGCCAGCTCGATCCCGAGAGCCAGACAGGCCACGCCGCCGAGGGCGGGCAACAACTGGACGCGGTTCCTCGCACGACCGGTCCAGAGCTCCGGCTGCGGGATGGTTTCGCCGTGGGGGTGGTCCCTCATACGTATGAGACTACTCAGGTTCCGCTGAGCGGGCACCGGGTCGCGGAGCGTTACTCCCCCGGGTGGGCGATCCACCGGGCGACGCCTTCGCTGTGGTGACAGCGCGTGCTCGTACCCAGGGTGTCCACCCGCGAACCACCGGTGTCCGGGGTGTATGGGGATCAGGTATTCGGCATAGCTGTACGCGGGGTGTCCGCGCGGCGGCCGTCACTCAGTGTGCGGGGCTGACCGCCGCGAGGATGCGGCCTTCCTCGTAGGTGAGGGCGGTCGCGGGCAGCGCGCCCTCCTGTCCGGCTAGCAGCACCGTGACGGTGGAGCGAGCGGGCGCCGCGGGATCGGGCCGCGCGCCGATCCGGCGCAGCGCCTGGGCGGCGACCGCGCCGGCCGAACCGTGCAGGACGAGGGGCGGGAGTCCGGGACGCTGCAGGGCCGCACGGATGCGTTCGGCGACCAGCTCGTAGTGCGTGCAGCCGAGGACGACGGCTCGCACGTCCTTGGGGGTGCGCGCCGCCGCGGCGGTGATGGCGGCGTCGACGGCGGCCTCGTCGGCGTGCTCCACCGCGTCCGCGAGTCCGGGGCAGGCGACCTCGGTGACCTCGACGTCCCCGGCGAACTCCTCGATGAGTCCCCGCTGGTAGGGGCTGCCGGTGGTGGCGGGTGTGGCCCAGATCGCGACGGGTCCGCCGCCCGCGGCGGCGGGCTTGATCGCCGGGACGGTGCCGATGACGGGCACGTCCGGCTCCAGCCGGGCGCGCAGCGCGGGCAGGGCGCGTACGGAGGCGGTGTTGCAGGCGACGATCAGGGCGTCGGGCCGGTGCAGTGCGGCGGCCTCGGCGACGGCCAGGGCGCGGGCGGTGACGTCCTCCGGGGTACGCGGTCCCCACGGCATGCTGCCGGGGTCCGAGGAGAGGACGAGATCGGCGTCGGGCCGTAGTCGGCGCACCACCGCGGCAGCAGCGAGCAGTCCGATTCCGGAGTCCATGAGCGCGATCTTCACCCGGTCACCATAGACGATCCGCCTCGGACGCCTTCCGCGGTGGGGCAGACTGCGGCGGATGAGCGCCCTCGTGTGGATCGCCTTCGGATCGCTGGCCGCGTGGCTGTGGCTGCTCCTCGGTCAGGGCTTCTTCTGGCGTACGGACATCCGGCTGCCCGCGCGCGAGGAGCCGGCCGAGTGGCCCTTCGTCTGTGTCGTGGTGCCGGCCCGGGACGAGGCCTCCGTGCTGCCCGAGAGCCTGCCGTCGCTGCTCGCCCAGGACTATCCGGGCCGGGCCGAGGTGTTCCTCGTCGACGACGGCAGTTCGGACGGCACCGGAGAACTGGCCCGTGAACTGGCGCGGCGGCACGGCGGCCTGCCGCTCACCGTCGGCTCGCCGGGCGAACCCCCGGCGGGCTGGACGGGCAAGCTGTGGGCCGTGCGCCACGGCATCGGTCTGGCCCGCGCGCGGGGGCCCGAATACCTCCTGCTGACGGATGCGGACATCGCGCACGAGCCGGGGAGCCTGCGGGAGTTGGTCGCGGCGGCCCGTACGGGCGGTCTCGACCTGGTCTCCCTCATGGCACGGCTGCGCGTGGAGAGCGTGTGGGAACGCCTCGTGGTGCCGGCGTTCGTCTACTTCTTCGCCCAGCTCTATCCGTTCCGCCGGATCGCGGTGGAGGGGTCGCGGACGGCGGCCGCGGCGGGCGGCTGCGTGCTGCTGCGCGCGGACGCCGCCGAGCGGGCGCGGATCCCGGACGCGATCCGGCACGCCGTCATCGACGACGTGGCACTCGCCAAGGCGGTCAAGCGCGGCGGCGGCCGGATCTGGCTCGGGCTCGCCGACCGGGTGGACAGCGTGCGCCCCTATCCGCGTCTGCACGATCTGTGGCGCATGGTCTCGCGCAGTGCGTACGCGCAGCTGCGGCACAGTCCGCCGCTGCTCGCCGGGACGGTCGCCGGGCTCGCCCTGGTGTATCTCGTGCCGCCGGTCGCGCTGCTGGCGGGGCTCGTCACGGGAGCCGCCTGGGCCGCGGCGGCCGGAGGGCTCGCCTGGGTGCTGATGGCGGCGACGTACCTGCCGATGCTCCGCTACTACCGGCAGCCCCCGTGGCTCGCTCCGCTGCTGCCCGTGACGGCGTTCCTCTATCTCCTGATGACGGTCGACTCCGCGGTGCAGCACTACAGGGGGCGCGGGGCCGCGTGGAAGGGCCGCACCTACGCGCGGCCCGACACCGCCCTCGACGAGAGCTGACGAACATCCGGACGGCGCCGCGCGCTCACTTCCTGCCGGGCGTCCAGTTCATGCCCCAGCCGTAGACGTGGTCGATGGTGCGCTGGGGGCTGACACCTCGCTCGGGGACCAGGTACCGGGCCTCGCGCTGGACGACCAGGTCGGCGCCGTTGCTGGAGATGAGGGCGAGCGCGCAGACGGTGGAGGGGACCGTGCACTCGTCGAGGGAGAAGTCGATCGGTGCACCGTTGAGCGGCTGGAGGGTCACCGTGGCGTGCAGGTCGGCGAAGGAGCGGGCGCCCTCGTAGATGGTCACGAAGATGAGGATGCGGCGGAAGTCCTGTTTGCGGTCGAGGTTGATGGTGAGGTTCTCGCCGGTGTCCACGGCTCCGGTGCGGTCGTCGCCGTCGAGGTGGATGTACGGCGGCTGGTTCAGGGCGCCGAAGGCGTTGCCCAGTGCCTGGACGACTCCCTTGCGCCCGTCGCTCAGTTCGTACAGGGCGCACAGGTCGAGGTCGAGGTCGGCGTGCATGGCGACGGCCCGGCCGCGCTTGCTGCCCCACCCGGAGAACTGCTTGCGCACCTGCCAGTTGAGGTTCACGCGCAGGGCACCGGAGGTGCCGCCCTGCTTGCTGAGCGAGACGGAGGGCGCCTCCTTGGTGAGCGTCACCTTGGACAGGCGGACCGGCGCCGGAGGGGCCGCGGGCTGCCACGGGTTCGCGGGGGGAGCCTGCGGCGGGGGCATGGTCACGGGCGGGGCGACCGGCGGGGCCACGGGAGGCGGCGGTCCCTGCACGCGCGTGGCGGGTGAGGGCGGTGCGGGCGCCGGGGCCGCGTGCTGCGGCTCGTCCACGGAGATGCCGTAGTCGCTGGCCAGCCCTTCGAGTCCGCTTCCGTAGCCCTGTCCGACGGCACGGAACTTCCAGGCGCCCTGGCGCCGGTAGAACTCACCGAGCACGAAGGCGGTCTCCACGGTCGCGTCGGCGCTGTCGAAGCGGGCGATCTCCGTGCCGTCGCGCGCGTCGAGCACCCGGACGTACAGACCCGGGACGCGTCCGAAGGAACCGCCGTCCGCGGAGGCGGCCAGGACCACCTTCTCGATCACGGGCTCGACGCTCGGCAGGTCGACGAGCAGGGCGTCGGTGACCTGGCCGGCCGCGGTCCGCTTCCCCTCGTGACGCACGGCGCCCGAGCTGTGTGCCGGCTGGTTGTAGAAGACGAAGTCGCCGTCCGAGCGGACCCTTCCGTTCACCAGCAGCAGTGCGGAGGCGTCCGCGTCGGGCACCCCGGGGCCCGGACGCCAGCCCAGCTCCACCCGCAGCGTGCTCGTCGGGACAGGAACATTCGATCCCTTGGACATGGTCATGTGCGCCCCCATCGCGTGTCTCCGCGCCGGGTACGAGCCCCGCGCGGCCCGCCGGCTCCGTTCCCGCCCAACCTAATCCCCCGGCCCGCCGAACTCCCCTGACTCGGGCCGGAAGATCCCCGGCCAACCGCCGGTAACCCGCGAGGAACTCGCCCTTTACACGATCTGAACCCGCTTTGGCGTCCTTTTTTGCCGAGTTCGCTCGCATTGGGGATCCCGCGTCACCGCGGACACGGAAAACAACCCTCTTATCGGTCTCCCCAACCAGCACATCGTGGGCTTAACTTATGTGCCATGACCTCCCCCCGCTCCACCTATGGCGGCGGTTACTACTCCGCCTTCCAGGACACCCCGATCTACGACTCCCTCGTCGCTGAGCGGGGCACCCCTCAGATCGCCCCGATTCGCGTTCCCTCCGCGTACGACTCGGGCAGCCACCTCCCCGCACTGCCGTCCGCTCTCCCCGCACTGCCGGCCGGCCCCTCGCACCACCAGGCCTCCTCGTACGGCTATCAGCAGCCCCAGCAGCCCGCTCCGCTGCACCAGGCCCCCGGTCCGTACATCCCGCAGCAGGCCGGTGCCCAGCGCGGCTACCCCGGCCAGCAGCCGCAGCAGCCCCGCCCCATGTCGGGCAACACCGGCTACGAGGCGATGCGGCCCGCCGCTCCCCGCCCCGCGCCGGCTCCGTACCAGGACCCCTACAACGGTCAGCAGTACCGCGGGTACTGACCCCTTGGCACCGGATTGTCGGTGCCTCCTGGCACCATGGCGGTCATGGGGAACGCGGTACTGCACTCGATTCACGTCCATCCGGTCAAGGCGTTCCGGGCCCAGTCGCCCCGGGAGGCCGTCGTGGAGCCCTGGGGGCTGGCCGGAGACCGACGCTGGGTCCTGATCGACGACGGGGGAAAGGTCGTCACGCAGCGCGAGCAGCCCCGTATGGCGCTGGCCGCCGCCGAGATCCTCTCGGACGGCGGCCTTCGTCTGTCCGCCGAGGGCAGCGGCCCGGTGACCGTTCCGGTGCCCGCGCCCGTCGGCACGACGACCGTGGAGATCTTCGGCGACAAGGTGGAGGCGGTGCTCGCCGATGCCGCCGCCCACGCGTGGTGCAGTGCCCATCTCGGTGCCGACGTGCGTCTGGCCCACATGGACGACCCCGCCGTCCGCCGCCCCGTGGACCCGAGGTTCGCGCTGCCGGGCGAGACGGTCAGCTTCGCCGACGGCTATCCGCTCCTCGTCACCACCCTGGGCTCGCTCGACGCCCTCAACGCGTTGATCGCGCGGGGTGACCACCCCGACGAGGGGCCCCTCCCGATGACCCGCTTCCGGCCGAACGCCGTCGTCTCCGGCACCGACGCCTGGGCCGAGGACGGCTGGTCCCGGATCGCCGTCGGGGACGTCACCTTCCGCGTCGCCAAGATGTGCGGGAGATGCGTCGTCACCACGACCGACCAGGACACCGCCCGGCGCGGCAAGGAGCCCCTGCGCACGCTCGCGCGCCACCGGCGCTTCGCCGGCAAGCTGGTCTTCGGGCAGAATCTGGTGCCCGAGTCCCGCGGAACGCTGCGCGTCGGCGACCCGGTCACGATCCTCGAATAGCCCCCGCGGGCCCGCCCCGCCGGAGACCGGTCGCACGGGGAACCCCGGCCGCGGGCAGGATCGTTGAAGGCGTGCGGGACGTTCGCGGAGGCCGTGCGGGAGAGGTGATTTCGCTCTCTCTTCCCCGGCCGACGGCGTGAACGGCTCCGCGGGGGGTTATCACGGACGCGGGAGGGGGTGCGGGACGGTGCGTTCGATCATCGGAATCTGGCGCTGGCGGCACAATCCGCTGCGCCGCACGACGGATCTCGTCGAGGCCTGGCTCGCCCTGGCCACCCTTCTGATCGTCCTTGTCGGAGCGCCCTTCGTCGGAGCCGCCGTCGGCGCCTCGGCGGAGCACGCGCTGCAACGGGCCGTCCGGCACCAGCGCGCCGACCGCCACGTGGTGGCGGCCACCGTCGTCAGGACGCTCACTCGCGGCCCCCTGCAGTCCGATCCCGAGACGTCGACGGCGCGGGACGTCCGCACCCGGGTCATGGCCGCCTGGACGGCCCCGGACGGCACCCGGCAGCGCGGCGTCGTGATCACCCTCCTCAAGTCTCCTCGTCCGGGCGCCCACTTCGCGCTCTGGACCGACCGGCACGGCCGCTTGGTGGGCCGCCCGCTGGACGGTGCCACCGCGGCGACGCACGCCGTTCTGGCCGGTTTCGGCGCGGCCGTCCTGACGGCCGGCTGCGTGGAGTGCGGCAGACGGCTGATCGTCTGGCACATGGTCCGCCGGCGGTACGCGCGCTGGGACCGGGCCTGGGACAAGGCCGGTCCCGACTGGGGCAAGGCGGGCACCGGCAGCTGACGGCCCGCCCTCAGCGGTCAACCGCCCCTGTCCGTGCACGCTACGGTGGACCGGCCGCGCTGACCCGCACCGTCATGAGAGGCTGTCCGGCAGGGGCCGGAATCCCCGCCGACGGGGTATCAGCACGGCCTCGCAGAACCCGCGTACGACGAGGTGGGGGCACGACAGCGCCATGGCACAGGGCACGGTCCAGGTGACGCACACCGGAACCTCGCGGTGGCGGCGCCGCACGGGTGAGTACGCATCGCTGGCCGCCGCCCTGGAGGCAGCGGCCGACGGTGACGTCCTCACGGTCGCTCCCGGCACCTACCGCGAGAACCTGGTGGTGGAGCGGGCGGTGACGTTGCGCGGCCCCGAGGGCTCACCGGGCTCCGTGCGCATCGCGCCGGTCGACGGAGTGCCGCTGACCGTCCGCGCCTCCGCCGTGGTCCAGGACCTGCACGTGGAGGGCCAGGACTCCGCGGCGCCCGCGCTGCTCGTCGAGGAGGGCACACCCGAGCTGCTGGACGTGCGGATCGTCACGCGCTCCGCGGCCGGGATCGAGGTGCGCGGCGGCGCCCGCCCGACCGTGCGCCGTTGCACGGTCGACAACCCCGGCGGCGTCGGCATCGCCGTACTGGACGGCGGCGGCGGGGTGTTCGAGGAGTGCGAGGTCGTCGCGGCCGGCCAGTCGGGCGTCCTGGTCCGCGGGGGCGCGCATCCGCGCCTCGAGCGCTGCCGGGTGCACCACACCTCCGGTGCCGGCCTGTCGGTGACGGGCGAGAACTCGTCGCTGGAGGCGGTGGGTTGCGAGGTGTACGAGGTCAAGGGGTCCGGGGTTCAGGTCACCGCCCGGGCCACGGCCCACCTCACGGACTGCGACGTGCACCGGACCACGGCGGACGGCGTCACCCTGGACACGGACGCGGTCCTCACCCTCGCCGACTGCCGTATCCACGACATCCCGGAGAACGCGGTCGACCTGCGCTCCCGCTCCGTGCTGACCCTGACGCGCACCACCGTGCGGCAGTTCGGGCGCAACGGCCTGTCGGTCTGGGACCCGGGCACCCGCGTCGACGCCAACCAGTGCGAGATCTTCGACAGCACCGGCGACTACCCCGCGGTGTGGGTCAGTGACGGCGCGACGGCGGTGCTCGACTCGTGCCGGGTGCACGACGTGCCGGACGCGCTGTTCGTCCTCGACCGGGGGTCGCGCGCGGACGTCGTCGACAGCGACATCTCGCAGGTGCGCAACACGGCGGTGTCGGTGAGCGACGGCGCCACGGCGCAGCTCGACGACTGCCGCATCCGGGACGCCGCGACAGGTGCCTGGTTCCGTGACCACGGCAGCGGCGGCACGCTCTCCGGCTGCACGGTGGACGGCACCCAGACGGGCGTGATCGTCACCAAGGGCGCCGATCCGACGATCGAGCGCTGCACGGTCACCTCGCCCGCCGAGGCCGGCTTCTACGTGTCGGCCGACGGCCGGGGCAGTTTCCTGAACTGCCGCGTGGCGGACAGTGGCGGCTACGGCTTCCATGTGATCGACGGCTGCCGCGCGACCCTGCGCAAGTGCCGCACGGAGCGGTGCGCGCGCGGAGGGTACGAGTTCGCCGAAGGCGGAGCGCCCGGCGCGGGCCCGGTCGTCGAGGACTGCGCGAGCGACGAGAGCACCGGCCTGCGTGCCCCGGCGCACGAGACGGCCGTCGAGACGTCGAGCCCGTCGACGAGTCTGATCGGGGCGATCCCCGGCCAGCGCACCACCGAGCGGGAGCCGCTCACGACCGGGACGGAGGTCACCCCGCAGGCCCGCGCCTCGAAGGCCGTCCTCGGTGAACTGGACGCACTGGTGGGCCTGGAGAACGTCAAGCGTGAGGTGCGGGCGCTCACCGACATGATCGAGGTGGGCCGGCGCCGGCAGCAGGCGGGGCTGAAGGCGGCGTCCGCCCGCCGGCATCTCGTCTTCACCGGCTCCCCCGGCACCGGAAAGACGACCGTGGCCCGGTTGTACGGCGAGATCCTCGCCTCGCTGGGTGTGCTGGAGAAGGGGCATCTCGTCGAGGTGTCCCGGGTGGACCTGGTCGGTGAGCACATCGGGTCGACCGCGATCCGCACCCAGGAGGCGTTCGACCGGGCGCGCGGCGGCGTCCTGTTCATCGACGAGGCGTACGCGCTGTCGCCGGAGGACTCGGGCCGTGACTTCGGGCGTGAGGCCATCGACACGCTGGTGAAGCTGATGGAGGACCACCGGGAGGCGGTGGTGGTGATCGTCGCGGGGTACACCGCCGAGATGGAGCGGTTCCTCTCGGTCAACCCCGGTGTGGCGTCCCGTTTCTCACGGACCATCACCTTCAACGACTATCTCCCCGACGAGCTGTTGCACATCGTGGAGCAGCAGGCCGAGGAGCACGAGTACCGGCTCGGCGCGGGCGCGGCCGAGGCGCTCCTGAAGTACTTCACGGCGATCCCGAAGGGCGCCGCGTTCGGCAACGGCCGTACGGCACGGCAGACGTTCGAGGCGATGGTGGAGCGGCACGCGGGCCGCGTCGCCCAGCTGGCCGAGCCGAGCACGGACGATCTGACACTGCTCTACTCCGAGGACCTGCCGGAACTGTCCTGAGCGATCCCGTGCGGGCGCTGGCCGGGTACCTCGGTCCGCAGCCGGGCCAGCAGCAGTTCACGCTCGGCGGCGAAGGCCGGGTCCGCCCGGTAGTCGGAGTGGCCGAGGATCGGTGCGGGGAGCGGTTGCCGTGCGGTGCGACCGTAGGCGAGCGGGTCCTTCAGGGGCTCGTGGTCGACCTCGGGTCCGCAGTCGCCGGGCAGCCGGACGGGGCCGCCGATCGGGTCGGTCGGGCGATACAGATTGCGCCAGCAGGCGACCTCGCGATGCAGTGAGGCGAGCGCGGCGGGTCCGAAGTGGGCCGGGAACCAGCGCCCGTACAGGCGCTCCAGCGGGGAGCCGTAGGTGAGCAGCGCGATCCGCCGGCGGGTCGCGGGCCGTAGCTGCCAGGCCGCGGCGGCGGCCAGCACGCTGCCCTGGGAATGTCCGGAGAGCACGAGCCGTCCGCCGGTGGCGCGGGTCCAGGTGGCCATGCGCCAGGTGAGGTCGGGCACGGCACGCTCGGCGTAGCAGGGCGGTGCGAAGGGGTGGGCGGCGCGCGGCCAGAACGTACCCACGTCCCAGAGGATGCCGATGGTGCGGCGGGCCGCGGGGTCCTTGTAGGCGCGGCGGCCCCAGGTGACGAAGAGTATGAAGCCGAGCCCGATCAGCCAGGAGCCGAGTGCCTGGGCGGTCTCGGCCGCGCCGCGGACGACGCCGTACGTCCCTCGCGCGGCCTCGCTCGGTGCGTCGCCGGTGGCGAACGCCCCGGCCACGGCACCCGCTCCGAGCAGGAGCGTCGCGAACGAGACGACGCCGACCATGAACGGCGCCCGGTCGGTGAGGCCGGCCATCACGCGCGTGCTCGCGATGCGGCGGGTACGGGTCGTGTCCTTGGGCTCGCCCGGGTAGTCGCGCTCGACGGCACTCATCTCGCGGCGCCGCAGCAGCCAGGTACGCCGGCCGAGGCGGGCGACGACGGCGAACAGGACGAGGAGGAGCGGCGGGATCGCGGAGGCCTGCCAGGTGAGCAGGACGGGCGGGCCGGGGATCGAGTGCCGGGTTCCGTCCAGCCAGTCGGCGACCCGCTGGGAGACGCCTCCGGACATCACGCCGCCCAGCGCGCAGGCGAGCATGGCGACGGCGGGTCCGGCGAAGCCGCGCATCGCGGTGCGGGTGTCGACGGGGGCGTCCGGCCTCCCCGGGGTGCCCCAGGTCGCGGGGTTCGTGCGGTACAGGGTGTGGGCGACGACGCCGAGTGCGATGACGAGCAGGCCCTGGACGAGGGCGAGGCCGCCGAACGTGGCGTCGCCGGGGAGGCGCCCAGTCGCGTGCCACTCGGGGCGTGACCAGCCCGCGTACACCAGGGCGAGGGCGAGGAGCAGGATCGCGCCCTGGGGCAGCAGGCGGACCGGTGTCCGGTCGCGCCCCCGGTCGATCCGGTTCTCGCTGCGGCCCCGGCGGCAGACCACCCAGAGCACAACGGCCGCTCCCAGCATGAGGGTTGCGTTCAGGAGGGTGCCCAGCGCGTCGAGTGCGCCGGGTCCGCCCGGTCCGCGGTCGTGGCGGGACGCCGAGGCGGTCACGGCGGCGGCGACGGTGAGGAAGCCGGCGGCGGTGTGCGCCGCGCGCAGCCGGGCCACCAGGCGGCGCCCGTACCAGAAGCCGGGGCGGTTGAGTCCGGTGCCGTCGGTCTCCTCGTCGGGTTCGGCCTGGCGGGACATCGGCTGCTGGGACTCGTACGCGCTCCAGGTGCGGTGGGAGAGGTACCAGAGGAGCGCGGTGAGCGCGGCGGGGACCAGGGCGGCCAGGGCGAGGCGGCGGCCCGGCTGGCTCCACCAGCCGGCGTCGGGGCGGTCCGGCGAGAGGAATCCGAGCCACGAGTGGTTGCGGACGCACGCGCGCGTGCCCGCGCACTGCCAGGCGGCCAGGTCGAGCGCCACCTCGCAGGCGGCGGCGACCAGCAGGACGGTGAGGGTGAGCCCGGCGAGCCGGACGAGCAGGCCGTACAGGCGCACCGTGCGCGGGCGGTGGTGGGAGGCCGGGCGCATCCAGTGCGCGAGGTTGACCACCATGAACGGCAGCAGCAGGAGCCACAGGGCGCGGGCGCCGTTGCCGGAGGTGAGGTTGCACCACACGTACGCCTCGCGCACCGGGCCGCCGCGGTGGGTCTCCGGGTGTTCCTCGGCGTCGGCGTCGTCCGCGCGGCGGAAGACGGCCGCGGTCGCGTCGCCGGTGACGCGGACGGTCCGCGGATCGTCCAGCATGTCCTCGGGTGTGGCGCCGCCCACGCCGTGGACGAGGAGTTCCAGGGCGATGTCGTCCGCTTCGGCCCGGGGTAACGCTCTTCCGTTCTCCCCGCCGGCGGTCTGTTCCGGTGCGTGTTCCACTGTTCCGCACTCCCCCGGGCAACGCGTGCCACATCTGTCATGTCCAGACACAAGGATCGCGGCTGGACGGCGCCAGGCACAGCCGAACGCACGGAATCTCCCCGATACGTGTGAAAGTGACGCCTCTGGAGGGTCGGAACGGGCGTGCGGGCAGTGGCGCGACTGGCGGTGGGCCGTGCGAGGATGGGACCTCCTCCAGACCTCGGACAAGGAGAATGTCCACGTGGGAGTGGGTTCGGACGGAGTGTCGGGCAGGCAGCGGCGAAAGGACCGGAGCGGTCGTGAGTGAGAATCAGAACCTCCTCGCGGAGCAGCGTCGCGCCCTGATCCTCGACGAGGTGCGCCGCCGCGGCGGCGTCCGTGTGAACGAACTGACGCGCAAGCTCGGTGTGTCCGACATGACGGTCCGCCGCGACCTCGACGCGCTGGCCCGTCAGGGTGCCGTCGAGAAGGTGCACGGCGGTGCGGTCCCGGTGGCCGAGGCGAGTACGCACGAGCCGGGCTTCGAGGCCAAGTCGGGTCTGGAGCTGACCGCCAAGGAGGACATCGCGCGGGCGGCGGCCGAGTTGGTCGCGCCCGGGTCGGCGATCGCGCTCTCCGGCGGCACGACGACGTACGCGCTGGCACATCGGCTGCTGGACGTCCCGGACCTGACGGTGGTCACCAACTCGGTGCGGGTGGCGGATGTGTTCCACTCCGCGCAGCGCACCGCGGGCCAGCGCCAGGGCGGCGCCACCGTGGTCCTCACGGGCGGTGTCCGCACGCCGTCCGACTCGCTCGTCGGGCCGGTGGCCGATCAGGCCATCGCGACTCTGCACTTCGACGTCCTCTTCCTCGGCGTACACGGCATATCGCTGGAGGCGGGGCTGTCGACGCCGAACCTCGCGGAGGCGGAGACCAACCGGCGGCTGGTGCAGTCCGCGCGGCGCGTCGTCGTGGTCGCCGACCACACCAAGTGGGGCACGGTGGGCCTGAGTTCGTTCGCCGCGCTGGAGCAGGTCGACACCCTGGTGACCGACGGGGGCCTTCCGGCCGGTGCCCGCTCGGAGATAGCGGAGCATCTGCGGCGGCTGGTCGTGGCCGGTGAGCCCGAGGACGATACAGACATCTGACGGGCTGCCAGCTAGGGTGTCGCTGCCCTCGTCGCCGATCGCTCCGCCGGAGCCGTCCGCGGTGCCGGGCGCCGAGGTCATCGATCGCTGCCGACCGGGACTCGTTCCCGCTGGGGGGTTCGCTCATGGCACGCCGTCTGCGTCCGGTGGGAACGGACTTCGTCGAGACCGCTCCGGTGCGTCTGGTGTTCGCTCGGGAGGTGACCGCCGCTCCCGAGGCGGTCTTCCGGGCGCTCGCCGAGGACGTGTCCGGCTGGAGCGACTGGTTCCCTGCGGTGACGCTGGCCCGGCCCTCCGCCGGGGGCGCGGGCCGCGAGGTGCGGCTGCGGGGCGGCACGCGGTTCGAGGAGACGGTTCTGGCCGCCGAGGCGCCCCGGATATACGCGTACCGCGTGGACGCCACGAACGCGCCGGGGATGCGGGCGCTCGTCGAGGAGTGGCGGCTGACGCCCGCGGTCCGGGGCACGCGAGTGCAGTGGACCTTCGCCGCCGACGGTACGGCGCTGTTCCGCGGCGGCCTCACCCTGGGGCGGGCCGGTCTGGGCCGCGCCTTCCGCGGCGCGGTGACGGCACTGGACCGGCGCCTGGCGCCGGCACACGCCTGAACTCCGGCTCCGCGCCGGTCAGTCCGGCCAGACGCCCGTGTGCAGCAGGCTGGTGATCGCCTCGGTGTACGGCGCGATGTCCAGGCCCTGCTCCTCCAGCCACGTGTCCGAGTAGTACTTGTCGAGATAGCGGTCGCCCGGGTCGCAGAGCAGGGTCACCACGCTTCCCGTGCGCCCCGCGGCCACCATCTCGGCGACGATCTTCAGGGCGCTCCACAGGCCGGTTCCGGTCGAACCTCCCGCCTTGCGGCCGATGGCCTGTTCCAGCGCGCGCACGGCGGCGACGCTGGCGGCGTCGGGGACCTTCATCATGCGGTCGACGGCCCCGGGAACGAAGCTCGGCTCCATGCGCGGCCGGCCGATGCCCTCGATGCGCGAGCCGCAGTCGCAGGTGACGTCCGGGTCGCCGGTGGTCCAGCCCTCGAAGAAGCAGGAGTTCTCCGGGTCGGCGACACAGATGCGGGTGTCCGCCTGCATGTAGTGCACGTAGCGCGCGAGGGTGGCCGAGGTACCACCGGTGCCGGCCGTGGCGACGATCCACGCGGGCTCGGGGAACCGCTCCAACTCCAGCTGGCGGAAGATGGATTCGGCGATGTTGTTGTTGCCGCGCCAGTCCGTGGCGCGTTCCGCGTAGGTGAACTGGTCCATGTAGTGGCCGCCGGTCCCGAGGGCGAGGGCGGCGGCCTCCTCGTACATCCGGCGCGAGTCGTCCACGAAGTGGCACCGGCCGCCGTGGAACTCGATGAGGCGGCACTTCTCGGGGCTCGTGGTGCGGGGCATGACGGCGATGAAGGGGACGCCGATGAGCCCCGCGAAGTAGGCCTCGGAGACGGCGGTGGAACCGCTGGACGCCTCGATCACCGGGCGGTCCGGACGGATCCATCCGTTGCACAGGCCGTACAGGAACAGGGAGCGGGCGAGGCGGTGCTTGAGGCTGCCGGTGGGGTGGGTCGACTCGTCCTTCAGGTACAGGTCGATGCCCCAGGCCTCGGGCAGCGGGAAGCGGAGCAGGTGGGTGTCCGCCGAGCGGTTGGCGTCGGCCTGGACCTTGCGGACGGCTTCTTTGAGCCAGCTCCGGTAGCCCTCGTCGGTACGGTCGACGTCGAGGGTCTCACCGGTCCGGATCTGCTGGGGAGTGCTCACGGCAGGGCTCCTAACGCCTGGTGCCGACGCCGTTTGAACTGGTCGGACGCTTCGATCATAAACACCTTCCGCACGCTTCTCACCTGCATAAACACACCTTTGGGTGCCCCAAAGGCACCCCTGGGTACGGCGCGCGGGCGCCTGCGAGGGGGGCGCATACCGGCCTTTGCGCCCGGCGCCCCGACCGCCTCGCCATGCGCACTGGTGCTGGGCGCCACCTGCGGGCAGACTGCCCCACGGGGCGATCGCCCCCGCCGGGACGGACACCGGGAATCACGACGGGGCACAGCCGCGGCGCACAAGGGGGCGGAGCAGCATGGCGGAGCCGGAGTTCACGGCCACGGGCGTGCGGATCGGGAAGCGGCTGCGCTCGCTCACCCGGGCCGGACAGGTCCGGATCAGCGACGGCAGGCTGCAGTTGCTCACCAGCTACGGCAGTGAGATCGACAGTGCCCCGGTGCAGGCGGTGCGCGCGTCGAAACCCTGGTTCGCGCACGAGGACCGGGCGTCGGCGGACGTCAACGGCACCCGCTATTCGCTCACCCTCGGCGAGCACGATCCCGCCCCCGGAAAGCCGGGACCGCCTTCGGCGCGCCGCTTCATCGAAGCGGTCCGCAGGGCGGCGGGAGGCGGCCGCTGAGGCGGCCCACGACGGCCTGGAAGGCACCGCGAGTTGCAGGACGGCGCCCCCTGGGTCACTCTGATGTCACTTCACTACTCTGGGTCAACCGGCGATAACGCTGCGAACCAGCCCGCCGGTCACCACAGCAGGCGGCCGTTCCACTCAGCCACCCTGCTGGATCCGATCTCCGTCTTCTTCCGGACCTCAATTCGGGGAGTCGCAGCCGTGATCAGCCAGCCAAGCAGGCATTGCACGGTGGAGCTCCAAGCCCTGCCGTCGCGGATCGGCCAGGTCCGCAGAATCGTCTCTGCACAATTGCGTTACTGGCATCTGGACCCCTTGATAGACCGGGCCGCGCTCGGAGTCACCGAGCTGCTCACCAACGTGCACCTGCACGCCCAGCCCGACAAACAGTGCACCGTGAAGATCGAGCTGCTGCTCGACACCCTCACGGTCTCGGTGCGCGACCACGACCCGCGACTTCCCGAGGTGCGGGAGGCGGACACCGGCGCGACCTGCGGACGCGGCCTCGCCATGGTCGCCGCGGTGAGCGAGAACTGGGGCGCGCGGCCCGACGGCGAGTCGGGCAAGGTCGTCTGGTTCACGCTCTTGGCGAAGGCGCCCGTGGTGCCGTCCACGCTCCGCGCGCCGTACGAGATCTCCCGCGAGGCACCGCTGCGGCAGACCGTCGACGTGCTCATGCCGGAACATGCTCCCGCCCGGTCGGCCGTTGCCGGCTGACCGGGCGGTGACCCCCGTCGCGTACGCCGCTCCGTCAAGGACGTCGTACGGGTCCGGACGCTTCACTCGGTGGCGATGGCGCGCAGTACGTCCAGTCGCGCCGCCCGCCGAGCCGGACGCAGCCCCGCGAGAGCCCCGGCGGCGAGGCCCACCAGGGCCACCACCACGAGCCGGAGCGGCGGTACCGCGAAGGCGAACGCCGTGTCGGACACCCCGTCGGAGGCCTCGACAAGAACCCAGCCGAGGAAGGCACCGAGGGCGAGACCGCCCGCCGTGCCGAACGCGGCGACGAGGACCGACTCCCAGCGGACCATGGCGCGCAGCTGTGCCCGGGTCTGTCCGACGGCCCGCAGCAGTCCGATCTCCCGCGTGCGTTCGTGCATCGCGAGCGTCAGCGTGTTGGCGATGCCCAGGAGGGCGATGAGGACCGCGAGGGCGAGCAGGGCGTAGACCAGGGTCAGCATCATGTCGATGCCGCCCGCGGAGGACTGCGCGTACTCGTCTCGGGTCTGCACCTCGGGGTTGCCGTAGCGCTCGGCGACCTGTCGCACGGCGGCCTTGCCCTGCGCCGTGCTCACTCCGCCCTTCAGGGAGACGGCCACGAGCGTGTCGGAGTCCTGGGTGCGGTGCGGGGCCCAGGCCGCGCGGGTGATGACGTACTCGCCCGCGAGTTCCGACTGTCCGTAGACGGCGCGGACGGTGAAGTCCTTCTCCCGCCCGTCGGTGAAGGTGAGGCGGGCCGTGTCGCCGGTCACCAGGTGCTGCCGGTCGGCCTCCTTACGGGTGATGGCGATGCCGTCGGCACCGAGGCCGCTCAACGAGCCCCGCACCTGGCCGAGATCGAAGACCTTGCCGAGGGCGACCGGATCGGTGACCGTCAACGCCTCCCCGCTGCCGTTGACTTCGGCGACGCCCTTGCCGAGCCCGACGGCGTTCTCGACCACCGGCACCCGCGCGACGGCGGGGGCCAGCCGGGGGCTCAGCCCGCTGCCGCCCGCGCCGAAGGAGGGCGCGCTGACGGCGATGTCGCCCGCAAAGGAGCGGGAGACCGTCTGGTCCATGGTGGCCTTGAGCGAGGCGCCGAACACGGTGAACAGCGAGACGACGGCGACGCCGATCATCAGGGCGCCTGCCGTGGCCGCCGTGCGCCTCGGGCTGCGCAGCGCGTTGCGCCGGGCGAGTGCGCCGGTGACACCGCGCAGCCTGGCGACGGGTGCGCCGAGGACGCGTACGGCGGTGCTGGACGCGACGGGACCGAGGACGACGAAGGCGGCGAGGGCGAGCACCGCGCCGAGGCCGGCGAGCCAGAGCGAGGGGGTCAGCAGGACGCCGGTCAGGGTGACGGCCATGGCGAGGGCCGACAGCCCCCCGCCGGTGATCGCGCGTCCTCGGGAGGCGCCGGACTCGTCGACTGCGGTCTCCCGCAGGGCGGCGAGCGGAGCGGTGCGTCCGGCCCGCGCGGCGGGCAGCAGCGCGGAGGCGAGGCAGACCACGACGCCGACGACGAGCGGCAGCAGCATGGACAGACCGCTGATCACCAAGTCACCGTCGGGGAAGGGGAATCCGATGGCCGGGAACAGCGCCTGGAGTCCGGCCGCGATCCCGACGCCACCGGCGATTCCGACGGCGGAGGCCGTCACGGCGACGACGGTCGCCTCGGCCAGGGTCGACGCGGTGATCTGTCGGCGTGAGGCACCGAGAGCACGCAACAGTGCGTTCTCGCGGGTGCGTTGGGCGACGACGATGGCGAAGGTGTTGTGGATGGAGAAGGTGGCCACGAGGAGCGCGATCCCGGAGAAGACGAGCAGCAGCGTGGTGAAGATCGTCAGGAACCGGCTGGAGATCATGTCGGTGTTCTCCTGCGCGGACTCCTGTCCGGTTATGGCCTCGACTCCCTCGGGCAGCACGGGAGTCAGGCGGGTGACGAGGTCGTGCTGGCCTACTCCCGGACCGGCCCGCACCCGGATGCTCGCGGCCTCGCCGGGCTTCGGGGTGAGGTACCGCTCGGCGTCCGCCTGGGTCATGCCGGTGAACGTCACCTGCGCCATGCCGTCCTCGCCGCCGAAGGTCGTGAGGCCCACGATCGTCACCCGGACGGGATCGGGGGTGCGCAGGACCGTCGTGTCACCGATCCTCAGGTCGCCCTTCTTCGCGGCGCCCCGGTTGACGACGACCTCGCCGGACCTCGCGGGTGCCCTGCCCTCGGCGAGGCGGTAGGCGTTGAGTTCCGGGTCGTCGATCCAGTTGCCCGCGAGGGTGGGCGGTCCCTGCCCGCCGACGGGCTTGCCGTCGGCGCCGACCAGTTGGCCCGCGCCCTGGATGTCGGGCACCGCGGCGGCGACCCCGGGAGCCCGCTCGATCGTCCGCACCAGGTCGGTGCCGACGGGGCTGCGCACGCCCTGGCTCTCGCCCGGCGCCGTGATGGTCGCGGCGCTGCGGACGACGGCGTCGGTACCCTTGGTCGCGTTGCCGAACATGGTGTCGAACCCGGCGCGCAGGGTATCGCCCATGACGAGCGTGCCGGCCAGGAACGCGACGCCGAGGAACACCGCGAAGAACGTGCCGGCGAAGCGCCGCCGGTGGGCGCGCAGCGACGAGACGCTGAGGCGCAGTGCGGCGTTCATGCCGGGGCCGCCGTTCCGTCGAAGGCCTTCATACGGTCGAGGACCCGGTCGGCCGTCGGGTTCTCCATCCGGTCGACCAGACGTCCGTCGGCGAGGAAGACCACCTCGTCTGCGTGTGCGGCGGCGACCGGGTCGTGCGTGACCATGACGACCGTGCGGCCGGTCCGGCGCACCGTCCGGCCGAGGAGGTTCAGGACCTCTCCGCCGGATCGGGAGTCGAGGTTGCCGGTGGGTTCGTCGGCGAAGACGACATCGGGCCGGCCGGCGAACGCCCGTGCCACGGCGACGCGTTGCTGCTGTCCGCCGGAGAGCTGACTTGGCCGGTGGTGCAGCCGGTCGCGCAGGCCGACGACGTCGACGAGCGAGTCGATCCACTCGCGGGAGCCGCCGGTGCCGGCCAGGTCCAGGGGCAGGGTGATGTTCTCCGCGACGGTGAGGGTCGGGATCAGGTTGAAGGCCTGGAAGACGAACCCGACGCGGTCGCGGCGGAGCAGGGTCAGGCGGCGGTCGTCCAGGGTGCCGATCTCGGTGTCGCCGATGTGGGCCGTTCCCGAGGTGAGGGTGTCCAGGCCCGCGGCACAGTGCATGAGCGTGGACTTGCCGGACCCGGACGGGCCCATGATCGCGGTGAAGCGGCCGGCCGGGAAGCCGACGCTCACCCCGTCGAGGGCCCGGACGGCCGTGTCGCCGCTGCCGTACACCTTCACGGCCTCGGTGACCCGGGCCGCGTCGCGGGCGGTGGTCTCGGCGGTCATGCCGCACCGCCCTTGCCCGTGCGGCCGAACTGCTCGTCGAGGACGGACAGCCGGCGCCAGTACTCGTCCTCGTCGATCTCCCCGGAGGCGAAGCGCCGGCCGAGCACGGCGACCGGCGAGTCGCCCGTCGGGCGGGGGTCACCGGGGCCGAAGCCGCCCACGGCCCGCCACGGTCCACGGCGGCCACGCCAGGCGGTGCGCCGCAGGACGGTCACGACGCCGATCACGACGGCCGCCCAGATCAGCGGGAAGAACAGGATCCACGGGCCGGGGCCGCCGTCCCAGTTCGCCAGGGTCTGCATCTCGGGTCATCTCCTCGGTGGGACCGCGCTGTCGCGCGGGATCTGCTGATGCTTCGAGACTCGCTCCGCGAGGGGGTCCGAGTCGTCGTACGGCCAGCGGCCGTCGGCGTACCTCCGCGGGAGTACCTGCGGCGCCCGCGGCTGCTCCGCACGACTGCCGCCCGCGCCGGGACCCGGTGGATCCGCCTTCCGACCTGGACCGCTGTACCTACTGGTATGTACAGTGCAGGCATGGACACTGCGGACCGGCTGATCGAATCCACGCGGGAGCTGTTGTGGGAGCGCGGATACGTGGGCACCAGCCCCAAGGCGATCCTGGAGCGCGCCGGGGCCGGTCAGGGCAGCATGTACCACCACTTCCGCGGCAAGCCCGACCTGGCGCTCGCCGCGATCCGCCGCACGGCGGCAGGGATGCGGGCCGCCGCCGAGGCCGTACTCGACGCGCCCGGCTCCCCGTTCGAGCGCATCGAGGCCTACCTGCGCCGTGAGCGGGACGTCCTGCGCGGATGTCCGGTGGGGCGGCTCACGATGGATCCCGACGTGATCGCCGACGCCGCGCTGCGCGCACCGGTCGACGAGACGCTCGACTGGCTGCGCGGACGGCTGGCCGCACTCGTCGAAGAGGGCAAGGAGCAGGGGCAGTTCGCGCCCGCGCTCGACGGCGGCGACATCGCTGCGACGATCCTCGCGACCGTCCAGGGCGGCTATGTGCTGGCCCGCGCCTCCGGCTCCCCGGCCGCCTTCGACGCCGGGGTCCGGGGGCTGCTCGCCCTGCTGGGCCCGGCCGCCTCCGACACCGCGCACGGATAAGGACACCGCCATGCACGCCATGCAGTACGAGATCACGCTCCCCGCCGACTACGACATGACCGTCGTCCGCGACCGCGTCGCCCGGGTCGGTCATCTGCTCGACGCGTGGGACGGCCTCGGGTTCAAGGCGTATCTGATGCGCGAGCGCGGGGTCGACGGCTCCCCGGTCAACCAGTACGCGCCGTTCTATCTGTGGAACACCGCCGAGGGCATGAACTCCTTCCTCTGGGGAGGGCCGTTCCAGGGCCTGGTGAACGACTTCGGGCGCCCCGTCGTCCAGCACTGGACCGGACTCGCCCACGAGGAGGGCGGCGCACAGGGATCGGCGGCCGTGACAGCGGTCCGCGCCCGTCGGCCCGTCGCCGAGGGAGTGGAACTGGCGGAGGCGATGGCGGAGGCGGTGCGCGAGACCGCGCGGCTCGCGTCCCTGGACGGGGTGGTGAGCGCGGCTGCCGCCGTCGATCCGCGCCACTGGGAGATCGTCCACTTCTCGCTCTGGGCCGACGCCTCTCCCAAGGCGCCCGGCGAGGTCTTCCAGGTGCTCCATCTCTCGCAGCCGGAGCGGGAGTCGCTCCCCCGTGGACGGCAGTGGTGAGCCCGGCCGCGACCGTCCGCACGGTGCTCGGGGACCTGTCTCCCGAGACCCTCGGGGTGTGCGACGCGCACGACCACCTCTTCTTCGGCAGCCCCCGACTGCCGGGCCAGGAACTGCGGGACGCGTCCGCCGCCCGCGCCGAGCTGGCCGCGTTCCGCGAACAGGGCGGCGCCGGTGTGGTCCAGTGGACGCCGTACGGACTGGGCAGGCGCGCCGCCGATCTGCCGCTGCTCTCCCGCGACACGGGGGTGCACATCGTGGCGGCGACCGGACTGCACCAGGCAGCCCACTACGCACCGGAGTTGCTGCGCCGGCTGCGCGGCGGACTGGCCGCCCTCTTCGTCTCAGAACTCACCTCGGGCATCGGTCCGTCCGGTGTCCGTGCCGGGCTGATCAAGGTGGCGGGCGCCTTCCACGCGGTGGACGCGCACGCCCGCTGGACGATGACGGCGGCGGCCGAGGCCCACCACGCCACCGGCGCGCCGATCGCGGTCCACCTGGAGCTGGGCACCGCCGCACTCGACGTACTCGACCTGCTGTGCGGGGAGTTGGGTGTGCCGCCGCACCGCGTGATCCTGGGACACCTGAACCGTTCGCCGGACTTCGTGGTCCAGCGCGAGGCCGCCGAGGCGGGCGCCTACCTGGCGTTCGACGGCCCTTCCCATGCCAACCACGCCACCGACTGGCGTATGCCGGACGCCGTACACGCCCTGGCCGAAGCCGGGTTCGGAGAACGCCTGCTGCTCGGTGGCGACACGACGACCGCGGCGGCCCGGTCGGTCGACGGCGGCCCGGGTATGCCGTATCTGCTGCGCCGCGTCCGCCCCCGGCTCGAACACGCCCTGGGAAAGGACCTGGTGGACCGGATCCTGACCGGCAATCCGGCACGCGCCTTCGGCGTTGCCTGGCGTTCCTGAGCGGGGCGACGGCCGGCGGTCAGGCGGACAGGGCCGTCAGCGGGTCGTCCAGGACGGGCTGCCACGCCAACTCGGCAGCGCCCACCAGGCTGTTGTGGTCCAGCGTGCAGGCGAGGATCGGCACCACACCGCTGCGGCCCCACAGACTGCGGTCGGCGACGACGGCGCGCAGCCGGTCCGGGTCGGCGTCCAGCAGGCTGCGGTGGAGGCCGCCGAGGATGATGCGGTCCGGGTTGAGGATGTTGACGAGGCCCGCCAGCCCGAGGCCGAGCCGGTCGATGAGCGCCTCGGTGGCGCGGCGCACGGACGGATCGGTGTACTCGTCGCGGATCAGCTCGTTCGACTGCTGGAGCAGCGACACCTCGGGGCCGGGGGCACGGCCCGCGGCCGTGAGGAAGGCCAACGGGTCGGCCTCGACATCGAGACAGCCGCGGCTGCCGCAGTAGCAGGGACGGCCCTCGGGGTTCACGGTGAGGTGACCGACTTCGAGGGCGAGCCCCGAACTGCCGGTGTGCAGGCGGCCGTCGAGAACGAGCGCGCCGCCGACGCCGCGGTGTCCGGTGGCCACGCAGAGCAGATCGCGGGCGCCGCGGCCCGCTCCGTGCCGGTGCTCGGCGAGCGCGGCGAGGTTGACGTCGTTGGCGGCGAACGCGGGTCCCTCGATGCCCGCCGCGCGCACCCGCTCGGCGAAGATCTGCCGGACGGGAGCTCCGGCGGGCCACGCCAGGTGCAGCGGGTTGAGAGCGAGTCCCTCGGGTTCGGCGACGGCGGACGGCACGGCGAGACCGGCGCCGACGCAGCGGCGGCCCGTTGCCCGGAGCAGCTCGGCGCCGGCCTCGACGACCGAGCCGAGCACCTTCGCCGGATCGGCGTCGACCGCCTCGCAGCCGGGCGCGGTGGCCACGATCCGGCCGCCCAGGCCGACCAGCGCGGCACGGAACCCGTCGGCGTGCACCTGCGCGGCGAGCGCGACGGGCCCGTCCTCGGCGACCTCCAGGCGATGCGAGGGGCGCCCCTGGGAGCCGGCGGCGGCGCCGGGCCGGGCGTCGACGCGGATCAGCCCCAGCGCCTCCAGCTCGGCGGCCACGGCGCCCGCGGTCGCCCGGGTGACTCCCAGCTCGGCGGTGAGCACGGCACGCGTCGGCGCACGCCCGGTGTGCACGAGCTCCAGGGCCGGTCCGAGCGCCCCGCGCCCCCGGTCGAGCCGCGTCCGCGTGTTCCCGTCCCCCGCCGTCCGGGGGCCCGCCTTGCCGTTCATGAGGGTGAGTCTCCCATGATCCGCTCCCGCGGTGGCCCGGCCGGTCACCACGGCCCGTGCGGCGCGTGGCGCCGGGCCGAGCCGGACGTCCCCGTCCACCGCTCGCCGCCCGGCCGGCCCGGCGGGCGGACTACACGGCGCCGCGGGCTCCGCTCAGAACCCGCTGACCCGGAGCGTGACGTTCAACCGGCCGGTCAGCCCCAACTCGGGCGGTGCCGTGCCCCCGTACACGCGTGGCACTCCGTGGTACGCGAGCCGTGACGCGCCGCCGAACACGAACAGGTCACCGCTGCGCAGTTCGACGTCCGTGTAGGGCCGGGTCCGGGACTCCGTGTTCCCGAACCGGAAGACGCAGGTGTCTCCGAGGCTGAGGGACACCACCGGGGCGTCGGACGACTCGTCGCTGTCCCGGTGCATGCCCATGCGCGCCTCGGCGTCGTAGAAGTTGATCAGCGCGATGTCGTACGCCGGTCCGTCGGCGCCTGGCACGCTCCCGCCGAGGGCGTCCACGGCCGCCGCGCGGGCCAGCTCTCCGAGTTCGTCGGGGAACGCCTTCACCGGGGAACCGTCACCGTCGACGACCCTGCGGGCATAGCCGTACGGGTACCAGTGCAGGCCCAGGCACACCTGCCGGGAGGTCATCGTGCCGCCGCCGGGGGTACGGACCGTGCGCAGGCCGGCCGGCGGCCTCGCCCAGGCGCGGCAGTCCTCCAGGAGCAGCCGCTGGCGGCCCGCGTCCAGCCAGTCCGGGAGGTGGACCGCGCCGGGCGCGATCTCCCGACGGCTGCGGGGGAAGAGCTCCGCGTCCATCGACATGCCTCCATCCTCGCGCAACCTCCCCCGCCTGTGTCGCTTAGCCTTGACCCACGATGACCGACCGTATGACCACCCCCTGGGGCGACCACGAGCTCGCCCGATTTCCCGAGGACCCCCGCGACCCGCTGCGCGCGTGGGACGCCGCCGACACCTATCTGCTCCGGCACCTCGCGGACAGCGGGACCGCTCTGACGGGTTCCGTCGTGATCGTCGGCGACCGGTGGGGCGCGCTCGCCACCGCGCTGTCCGCGGCCACGCCGACGCAGATCACCGACTCCCACCTGGCCCAGCAGGCGACCAGGGCGAACCTGGCGCGGGCCGGCGCCGACGAGTCGGCGGTCCGGCTGCTCACCACCCAGGACCCGCCGCCCGAGCGGATCGACGTGCTGCTGGTCCGGGTGCCGAGGAGCCTCGCCCTGCTGGAGGACCAGCTGAACCGGCTGGCGCCCGCGGTGCACGACGGGACCGTCGTGGTCGGCACCGGGATGGTCAAGGACATCCACACCTCGACGCTGCAGCTCTTCGAGCGGATCCTCGGCCCCACCCGCACCTCGCTCGCCGAGAAGAAGGCCCGGCTCATCTTCTGCACCCCGCTGCCGGGGATCGCCCGGGAGGCCAACCCCTGGCCGTACAGCTACCGGCTGCCCGAGGACATCGGAATCGTCTCCGGGCGCACGGTCGTCAACCACGCGGGCGTGTTCTGCGCCGACCGGCTCGACATCGGCACCCGCTTCCTCCTTCAGCACCTGCCGCGCAGCCGGGGCTCCGAGCGCGTCGTCGACCTGGGCTGCGGGAACGGAGTGGTCGGTACGGCGATCGCGCTCGCCAATCCGGACGCCGACGTGCTCTTCGTCGACGAGTCGTACCAGGCGGTCGCCTCGGCGGAGGCGACGTACCGGGCGAACGCCGACGGAGACGCCGAGTTCCGCGTCGCCGACGGTCTGGCGGGTGTCCCCGCCGCAAGTGTCGATCTCGTCGTGAACAACCCGCCGTTCCACTCGCACCAGGCGACGACGGACACGACCGCCTGGCGGATGTTCTCGGACGCCCGCGACGCGCTGCGGCCCGGCGGCGAGCTGTGGGTGATCGGCAACCGCCACCTGGGCTACCACCTGAAGCTGCGCCGGCTCTTCGGCAACAGTGAACTCGTCGCCGGGGACGCGAAGTTCGTGATCCTGCGAGCCGTGAAGAAGGACGTCAGCCGGTAGCGCCGCGCAGAACCCGGGGCGGGGCGCCGAGTTCACGCCGGCACGCCTTGTTGAACGCCTGCAGGTCGGGGATGCCGACGGCGGCGGCCACGGCCGGGATGGACAGGGTGGAGGCGCGCAGCAGGTGATGGGCGCGCTCCAGTCTGCGCCGGCGGATGTACGCCACGACGGTGCTGCCCGTCTCGGCGCGGAACAGCCGGGTGAGGTGGTTGTGGGAGATCCCGGCGACGCGCGCGACCTCCGGGATGGTCAGCGGGGCGGCGAGACGGGCCTCGATGTGGGCGATCGCGGTGCCGACGGCGGGGTGCGGTCCGGGTCGCGTCGCGGCGGCCGGCGCGAGGTCGGCGACGCGCCACAGTGCGGCCCAGATCTCCGCCCGGGTGCGGTCGGGCTCCGCCGGGGCCGCCGCGACGGCGTTCAGCAACAAGGCCGAGAGCAGGGGTAGTCCGGGGCCGGCGTCCTGCACGACGGGAACGGTCCTCGGTGGGCCCGTGGGTGTGATCCGCAAGTGCGCGTAGAGGTGTTCGGAGCGACCCCGGTAGCGGAAACGGACCGTGGCACCGGGCGGCACGAGGCTGACCCGGCCGGGCCGGACGACGTGCACCGTGCCGTCGACGGTCAGCTCGGCCTCGTACCGGTAAAGATGCAGTTGCCACAGCTCCGGCAGCCGGAACACGTCCGTGGCACTCGCGACACCGTGCACACCGACGCCGACACCGGCCACGCCGGGCGGCTCACGGAGGTACAGCTCCGTCTCGCGCACGGGGGAAAAGTACCAGTGGCGGTCCGGGGCAACCCGGGCGGCATCGGTCGCGGGAACCACCCACGCCGCCCGGTCGCCCTGCCGTTTCCCCACGTAAGGGGCAACCCCGCGCTTCGCGGTGGCAGGCGGCGCTCCTCCGCTCCGACTGAACCGGTGCACTTTCCGATCTCCGATGAACATGGACTCGCGCGAACGTAGGGTGAGTTCGCCCACTCATGCAACGTCCATGACAACTAGGGGAACCATGTCGCGCCGTGCTGTCGTCATCGGGGGGAGCGTGGCCGGGATGCTCGCCGCCGCGGCCCTGTCCAGGTCCGTGGACGAGGTGACCGTCGTCGACCGCGACGAACTCCCGGACGGGCCACGGCCGCGCAGGCGACTCCCGCAGGCACGGCACGCGCACATCCTGCTGCCCAGCGGCCGCGCGGCCATCGAGGAACTCCTTCCCGGGACCGACATCCGCAAGCAACTGCTCGCCGCGGGTGCGCGCGAGCAGTCCCTCACCGGCATGCTGGGCCTCGGCCCGCAGGGCTGGTTCCGGCGGTGGCCGCAGGTGACCGACGAGCTGCTGCTGACCTGTTGCAGCCGTGACCTGCTCGACTGGACGATCCGTGACGCCGTGCTGAGGACCACCCGGGTCACGGTGCGCCAGGGCGAAGCGGTGGCCCTGCTGGGCGACGCCGGGCGCGTCACGGGTGTACGCGTCGTGGCGGGCGGCGACGAGGAGGAACTGGACGCCGACCTCGTCGTCGACGCGAGCGGCCGGGGCTCACGGGCCGAGCAGTGGCTCGAGACGCTCGGGGTGACGGGGACACCCAGCGACGACGTCGACTCGGGTCTCGTCTACGCCAGCCGTGTGTTCCGCATCCCGCCGGGTGCGGAGACCATTCCCCTGACCCAGGTCGGGGCGGACCCGGTCGACAACCTGCCGGGACGCTCGGGAACCCTCGTGCCGATCGAGGACAACCGCTGGCTGGTCAGTCTCGGAGGCACGCGGGGCGGTGAACCCACCGCGGATCCGGAGGAGTTCACGCGCTTCGCCCTGGATCTGCGGCATCCGGTCATCGGGCGGCTGATCTCGCGCGCCGAGCCGCTCGGCGAGGTGTCCCTCAGCCGCAGCACCCGCAACCGACGCCGTAGCTTCGAGAAGGCGGCCCTGCCCGAGGGGCTGGTGATCCTCGGCGATGCCGTCGCCACCTACAACCCCGTCTACGGACAGGGCATGTCCGTCGCCGCACTGGGCGCGCTGGCCCTGAGCCGCCGGCTTCAGGACGCCGACCTCGCCGCACCCGGCTTCGCCCGCGGAGTCCAGCGCGACGCCGCCCGGTCCGTCGCGGCCGCCTACGCGTTGAGCACCTCGCAGGACCAGTGGTTCCCGGACGTCATCGGCAAGGCCCCGACGCTCGTGGACCGGATCCTCAGCCGCTACATGGGCCGGATGGCGCGCGTGGCCACCACCTCGTACGAGGTGTCCGCCGCCATGTGCGCGGTCACCACTCTGCAGGCCGACGCGAGCCGTCTCGTCCACCCGCGTCTCCTGCTCGCGACCCTCAAGGGGCCCGTCCTGGAACCTCTGTCGGGGCCACCGCTGACGCCCGAGGAGAGTGCCTTCCTCGACGGCGTCGACGCCTCCGGCGCCTGACGGCGAGGCGCCGCGCCGGTCCCCGCCGCGGCGCCTTCCGGTCGGACCCTGCGAACCGCCGGCGAAGCCGGGCCCGTTCAGGGCTGACGCACCGTGGTCCTCCGTGACTGGACCGCGGCGTCGACGATGGGGGTGCGCACGGCCCTGGACAGGCTCAGCAACGACGGCTGCCCCGTGTCCAGCGCCCCTGTTCCGGTGCCGGAACGTCTCATGAACGCGCTCACCGACACCACCACGTCGATGTCGCCGACCGTGATTCCGACCGTGCCGGTCTCCGCGGCACGGGACGGGGCCTCGGCCAGCGCGGCGACGGCGACCATCGCGGCCATACCGATGACTTCGGCGTCCGCGGCACGGAATCCGGCGGCGAGCGCCTCCCGGTAGGCGCATCGCCGGACCTGGTCGTCGAGTTGACCGGCGAGCCGCTTGAGTCCGTCCCGGATGGCTGTCTCCCGGGCGGTGAGCCGCAGATCGACGTCACCGACGGTCCGCCACGACAGGGGCGCGACGAAGCGCCGGCCACCGGTGGGCCCGGCCAACAGCCGGAACAGCGGGCGCAGGCGGACGAAGGTGATGGCCGAGTCGACGCGCGGTCCGACGACGGGAAGGATGTAGCCCGCCGACACCAGGCACGCGCCGACCGCCACCAGGGGTGCGACGCTGGTGCTGAGGCCGTCCCAACGGTGCCCGAGCCAATGAGCGGTCAGGGCGACGAACTTGACGACTCCGTAGGCGCTGGTGAAGAGCCAGCCCACGACGAGCAGGGCCAACGACCTGCGGGCCCAGCGTCTGACCTGCCTGGTCCAGCGCCAGCACAGCACGGTCGTCGTCACCGCGGCCACCAGATGGGCCGCCAGGTAGAGCACGATCATCTCGCGGATGAACGGCGTCGCGGCGTAGTAGGTGTCGAAGTCCGCGCGGCGCTCGACAGGGGTGTCGCCCAGTGCGAACAGGACGCCCTGGGCCGCGATCACCCCCAGGTAGCTGAACAGCCAGGCGCGGGCGGTGCGGCGCACCCGGACGGGATCGGTGCCCCGCCAGTGCACGATGAGGATGAGGGATGCCGCGCTGAAGGCGGTCACCGTCGCATAGGCGAGGGGTGCCGCGACGTTGGGTATCCCCGTCAGACCGTTGACCAGGGCCACGGTGGGCGGCGCGCCGAGTACGAAGCAGAGTCCCGACAGGAGGATGACGGCGCAGAAGGACTGCTTGAGGGGGTCTCTCCTGTGGCGCCACAGGTCGGGCAGCTGAGCCGCGAGCCCCGTCCAGAGGATGGCGGCGGCGAGGTAGTAGATGAGTCCGCTCACGTCAGCCCACTGACCCTGGCCGTGCGGCGACTTCACGCGTCCCGCGATCCAACGTCCCTTCGGAAGCCGCCGGTTCACTGCCGCCATCGGCGCGCAAGTGTCCCGCACCCCCCGCCGATGTGCGGAAACCAGCCACGAGCCGGTCGGTCGACGCCGCAGTCGCGCGCTGGGTCCGGTGTCGGCTCCGCCCTCTACGAATCACCGCCAACTCCTGCTCCTCGCGTCAACGGGGTATGGGGACGCCTGCCCGAGAGGCCTCCAGAAGGGTGCCTCACGCGCGAGCCTGCCGTGCCCTTTCGGCCTTCTCTCATACTTGTTCACACTAGCCACGTTGTCACCCACGCGAACGGCCGCATGCGGAACTCGGTCCGGGCCGGGCACGCGAAAGGGCCTCCCGCGCGGCTCGTGGTGGATCGTCACCCGAGCGGCGGGAGGCCCTGCTTTCGTGTTCGTCGCCCGTCAGGGCGCCGTGCGTCGCCTATCCGTCGAGGGAACCCCGCAGAACGCCGATGAGTCCGGCCACCGTCCGCGCCATGGCCTCCCGCCCCACGCTGAGGTACTTCCGTGAATCCACGGCCTCGGGGTGCGCGGCGAGGAACTCCCGGACGGCGGCGGTCATCGCGATGTTCAGCGCGGTGCCGACGTTGACCTTGGCGATGCCGCCCTCGACGGCCGCCCGCAGTTCGCCGTCCGGCACCCCTGAGGAGCCGTGCAGGACGAGCGGGACGCCGAGCGACGCGCTCAACCGCTTGAGCAGGCCGTGGTCGAGAGCGGCCGTGCGGGTGGTCATCGCGTGCGAACTGCCGATGGCCACGGCGAGGGCGTCGACCCCGGAGTCGCCTACGAAGGCGCGGGCCTCGCCGGGTTCGGTGCGGGCGCCCGGTGCGTGCGCGTCACGCGGCGGCTCGCCGTTCTTGCCGCCGACCTCACCCAACTCGGCTTCGATCCACAGCCCTTGGGCGTGGGCCCAGTCGGCGGCGGCCCGGGTCGCGGTGAGGTTCTCCTCGTAGGGCAGGCGGGACGCGTCGTACATCACGGAGCTGAACCCGGCTCCGGGCGCCTGCCGCAGCAGGTCGTCGCTCTGCACGTGGTCGAGGTGCAACGCGACGGGGATCGCGGCGCGTTCGGCGGCTGCGGTGGCGGCGCGGGCCAGCGGGAGCAGCCGGCCGTAGCGGTAGGTGACGACGTTCTCGCTGACCTGGAGGACGACGGGCGCGTCGGCCGACTCGGCTCCCGCGATGACGGCCTCGACGTGCTCCAGGGTGATGACGTTGAACGCGGCGACGGCGGTCCGCGCCGCCGCGGCCCGGGCGACCAGCTCACCGGTTGCTGCGAGGGGCACAACTCCTCCTTCTCGGTGGGTGAGTGGGTGAGCGTCAGTTGCTCAGGATCACCGAGCGGGTGAGGTGACGCGGCTGGTCGGGGTCGAGGCCCTTGGCCGCGGCGACGGCCACGGCGAGGCGCTGGGCGCCGACGAGTTCGGCGAGCGGATCGAGTCCGCCGCCGACCCACAACGCGCCGGTTTCCCGGACCTGTTCGGCCAGGCCGTCGGGTGCCTCACCGAGCATCCAGGTGGCGGTGCCGCGGGTGGTGACGCTGATGGGGCCGTGGCGGTACTCCATCGCCGGGTAGGCCTCGGTCCAGGCGAGGGACGCCTCCCGCATCTTGAGCCCGGCCTCGTTCGCGAGGCCGACGGTCCAGCCGCGGCCGAGGAAGGTGAACTGCGCGCAGTCGACGAGCCCTTCGGGCAACGGCGTCTCCAGCGCGGTGCGCGCGTCGGCGACGACGGCGTCCGTGTGCAGGCCGAGGTGGGCCCGGAGCAGGGTGAGCGCGGTGGTCGCGAACCGCGTCTGCACGACGGACCGCTCGTCGGCGAAGTCGAGCACGACGATGTCGTCCGCCGCTTCCATCACCGGGGTGTGCGGGTCGGCGGTGACGGCGGTCGTACGGGTGTGTCCGCGCAGGCGACCGAGAAGCTCCAGCACCTCGGTGGTCGTCCCGGAGCGGGTGAGGGCGATCACGCGGTCGTAGAAGCGGCCCCCCGGGTACTCCGAGGCGGCGAAGGCGTCCGTCTCGCCCTGCCCGGACCCTTCCCGCAGCGCGGCCACGGCCTGCGCCATGAAGAAGGAGGTGCCGCACCCCACGATCGCGACCCGCTCCCCCGCCGCGGGCAGCGCGGCCCCGTGTCCGGCCGCCTCTTGGGCGGCGCGGATCCAGCACTCGGGCTGGCTGCTCAGCTCGTCCTCGACATGGGTCATGCCGTACCCCTCCCACTGATGCTTGTTCCTGCAAGATATAGCGACCTTTCAAGCACAATCAAGCATTTGAGGTGAGGTGGGGTGCGCTAAGGTCGCGAAGGAACGAGCAAGGGAGAGGCGGATGTCGCGCGACGCCCGTTGGAAAGTGCTGCTGGAACTGCTGGTGGAGCGGGGCCGCCTCGACGTCGAGGAGGCCGCGACCCTGCTGGAGGTGTCGGCGGCGACCATCCGGCGCGACTTCGACCAGCTCGCGGAACAGCAGATGCTGGTGCGCACCCGGGGCGGCGCCGTCGTCCACGGGGTCTCCTACGAACTCCCCCTGCGCTACAAGACGGCCCGGCACGCCTCCGAGAAGCAGCGTGTCGCCAAGGCGGTGGCCGACCTCATCGCTCCGGGCGAGGCGGTCGGGCTCACCGGCGGCACGACCACGACCGAGGTGGCACGCGCCCTGGCGGTGCGCCCGGATCTGGCATCGGGCTCCCCCGCGCTCACCGTCGTCACGAACGCCCTGAACATCGCGAACGAACTGGCTGTGCGCCCCCAGTTCAAGATCGTGGTCACCGGTGGTGTGGCCAGGCCCCAGTCCTACGAACTCATCGGCCCTCTCGCGGACGGCGTGCTCGGGCAGATCACCCTCGATGTCGCGGTGCTCGGCGTGGTCGCCTTCGACGCGGCCCACGGTGCCGCCGCGCACGACGAGGCGGAGGCCGCGATCAACCGTCTTCTGTGCGAGCGCGCCGAGCGCGTGATCGTCGCCGCCGACTCCAGCAAGCTCGGGCAGCGCGCGTTCGCCCGCATCTGCGCTGCCGAGGCGGTGGGCACACTCGTCACCGACGTGTCGGTGGCGCCGGCGACGGTACGGCAGTTCGAGGAGGCGGGAGTCGAGGTCGTCACGGTCTGACGGCCGGCACGACACCTCGCCGCCCGATCCGAAGCCCCGCACCGCGCCTCCCGTCAGCCGATCCGACGGGCGGCACCACGCGCCTCCTCGCACCGTCCCCTGCCCGGCACCGCGCACGTCGTCGCCCGATCCGGCGCCCGGCAGCGGGCGTTCACCCGACTTTCGTCACGGCCCTCGGCACCCGTCGCGGCCGTGACCGCCCGTCATTCCCCCCGTGGACGCTCGGGACACGCGAGGCCCGGCCGGTCCGGGCCGGCGTGCGGAGGCGGCCTCGGCGGGACGGCCTCGGCGCCTCCGCACCAGTGCTCCCGTTCCCCCCCGCCCCTCAGTTCCCGCGCGGTCCGGCGCCGGACCCCGCGCGGCCCGAGGCACGCAGGTTGCCCACCGTCTTGAGCAGCCGGTCGGCCGGGTCGCGCAGTTCGGGATGGGCGAGAACCGTGTTCCGCAGGCCCCGCACGGGCCGGCGCCACAGCCGGTGCGCCGCCGCCACCGGGTGGGGGCGATAGGCGAAGCCCTCGGCCACGCGCAGCTCGCGCGTCTTGAGCCAGTCCTTGTACTCCTTGTCCCCACGCCCCAGGTCCAGCACGCTGACGCCGTTCCGGCCGGCCGCCTCGGCGGTCCGCAGGTGCATCATCAGGCCGGGCGAGTAGCGGTGGAACTCGGGGTCGTACGCCGTGAACCAGGCCGCGAGAACACTGCGGGACCTGGGTCCGAAGTGGGCGGCGACCGGCCTGTCCCCGGCGTAGAGGACGGACAGCACACCGGTGAAGTGCTCCTCGCGGACGTCGAAGAGGTGATCCACCAGGTCCACGATCCAGGGCCGCGCGAAGCGGTCCATCCGTCCGGTCCTGCGGTACTGGGCGGACTTCCAGCGCATGAGCGTGCGCAGCATCCGGGGATCGCGCTCGTCGAAGACGAACCGCACCTCACCCGCGTCGCGGGCGAGCCGCCGCTCCTTCTTCAGAGTCGTCTTGGCCTGTCCCGGGTAGGCGCTGCGCAGCCACTCCGGATAGCCGCTGTCCCCCGGCTTCAGATCGACGACCGGGGAGGCGAACGTCCCCGTGACGAACCTGCCGAACGGCTTCTGCTCCTCGACGAGATGATCGAACTCGAAGATGGACAACCCGCAGGCGCGCAGCACCTCCTGGGCGTCCCAGGTGATCCCCGGTCTGTGCACCAGTGCCTGACAGTCGGAGAGTCCGAGGCCGATGGCTCTGCCCGCCCCGAGGATGTTGCGCTCGTAGGGCAGGAACCCGACGGGCTCCCCTCCCTCGTGCAGGACGGCGACCTGGGCGCCTTTCCGGAATCTGCCGACCCCCGTCGCGAACTCGGGTGCCAGGAACGGATTGGCGTACTCGGGCGACTCCTCCATCGCCCGGTGCCAGGCCTCGCGCAGCGGGACACTCAAGCCGTCGAGTCTGTGGTTCGTGATCTCCACCTCAGATCAACCGCCCTTCCGTGGGTGCTGCGAGAGACGTACCGGTCACAACACAGGCCGTTGGGGCGTGTGGATCTTCGTTGATGGATCGCATGGGCGACAGCTCCCCCCCATGACGCGCTGTCCGCGTCCTGCCACTTTCCTGATGTCTGCCGTTCCGCGCCGCACTGCGACTCGCCCCCCGGTCGAGCGCCGAGATCCGAATCGACCGGCGGGGCTCAAACGTCGCGAAACAGTACGCACGCTGTCAAGGGTGCCTACCGCAATGAAAGAGTCCAGAACGGCGGACGCGGACTTTCCGCAACCGGCGACCGGCTTTCACGGGATCACCGGCAAGCCGGCGGAGCACCGCCCACCAGGTTCGCGAACGTCACCCCGAGCCCCGGGTTCCGGGCGAGTGGACACCGCGTGAACGATCACCCCGAGAGAGCGGGTTAGCATATGAGCGCCACCTAGCTCGAAAGATGATTCTGTGACTGTCAACGACGACGCGTTCACCAACTGGAAGACTCGAGAAGAGATAGCGGAGTCGATGATCCCGATCATCGGCAGGCTGCACCGGGAGCAGGACGTCACGATCCTCCTGCACAGCCGTTCCCTGGTGAACAAGTCAGTGGTCAGCATTCTCAAGACCCACCGCTTCGCCCGGCAGATCGCCGGGGAGGAGCTCTCGGTCACCGACACGCTGCCGTTCCTGCGGACGCTCAGCGCGCTCGACCTCGGGCCCTCGCAGATCGACCTCGGGATGCTCGCGGCGACCTACCGGACGGACGACCGCGGCCTGTCGGTCGAGGAGTTCACCGCCGAGGCGGTATCCGGCGCCACGGGCGACAACAAGATCGAGCGCCGCGAGGGCCGCGACGTCGTCCTCTACGGCTTCGGCCGGATCGGCCGCCTCCTCGCCCGCCTGCTCATCGAGAAGACCGGCTCCGGCAACGGCCTGCGGCTGCGCGCCGTCGTCGTGCGCCGCGGCGGCGCCCAGGACATCGTCAAGCGCGCCTCGCTGCTGCGCCGCGACTCCATCCACGGCCAGTTCCAGGGCACGATCACCGTCGACGAGGCGAACAGCACGATCATCGCCAACGGCAACGAGATCAAGGTCATCTACGCCGACGACCCGTCCCAGGTCGACTACACGGCGTACGGCATCCGCGATGCCATCCTCATCGACAACACCGGCAAGTGGCGCGACCGCGAGGGTCTCTCGAACCACCTGCGCCCCGGTATCGACAAGGTCGTACTGACCGCGCCGGGCAAGGGCGACGTCCCGAACATCGTGCACGGCGTCAACCACGACATGATCAAGCCGGACGAACAGATCCTGTCCTGCGCCTCCTGCACGACCAACGCGATCGTGCCGCCGCTGAAGGCGATGGCGGACGAGTACGGCGTCCTGCGCGGCCACGTGGAGACGGTCCACTCGTTCACCAACGACCAGAACCTGCTGGACAATTACCACAGTTCCGACCGCCGGGGCCGCTCCGCGCCGCTCAATATGGTCATCACGGAGACCGGCGCCGCCTCCGCGGTCGCCAAGGCGCTGCCCGACCTCGACGCGCCGATCACCGGCAGTTCGATCCGCGTACCGGTGCCGGACGTGTCGATCGCGATCCTGAGCCTGCGCCTGGGCCGCGAGACGACCCGCGAGGAGGTCCTCGACCACCTGCGTGACGTCTCGCTGACCTCGCCGCTCAAGCGCCAGATCGACTTCACCAACGCGCCCGACGCGGTGTCGAGCGACTTCATCGGCTCGCGCCACGCCTCCATCGTCGACGCGGGCGCCACCAAGGTGGACGGCGACAACGCGATCCTCTACCTCTGGTACGACAACGAGTTCGGCTACTCCTGCCAGGTCATCCGCGTGGTGCAGCACGTGTCCGGGGTGGAGTACCCGACGTACCCGGCTCCGGCGGCCTGACCCCGCCGGCGGGACCGCGGTTCGCCGTCCGGGCGGGTGGGACGGCGAACCGCGGACTTCCGGGCGACCCGAGCGGTGACGGCCCGGGCCGCCTTCCGGCTCCCGCCGGTCCGCGCGGAACGCGGTGCCGACCCCGTCGACGCTCCCCTTCTTCCCTTGCTCTGAGCGGAGCAGCGGCCTAACGTGAGTTTGTGCCGCTAATAAACAAAACCCGTCCGCACAGTGTCGTGCCGGATCCCACCCTCACCGGCCTCCGTATCGCGATCACCACCTTCTTCGCCCTCGACGGATTCGTCTTCGCCGGGTGGGTCGTCCGCATCCCGGCCGTGAAGGAGCAGACCGGCGCCTCGGCCAGTTCGCTCGGCCTCGCCCTGCTCGGTGTCTCCGCCGGGGCCGTCGTGACCATGGTCTTCACCGGGCAGCTCTGCCGGCGTTACGGCAGCCGCCCCGTCACGCTCGCCTGCGCCGTCCTGCTCTGCCTCAGCGTCGTCCTGCCGCCGCTGACCCACTCGGCGGCCGCGCTGGCCGCGGTGCTCCTGGTGTTCGGCATGGCCTACGGCGGGATCAACGTCGCCATGAACAGCGCGGCCGTCGATCTCGTGGCCGCGCTGCGGCGCCCGGTGATGCCCAGCTTCCATGCGGCGTTCAGCATGGGCGGCATGATCGGGGCGGGACTCGGCGGGCTGGTGGCCGCCCATCTGTCACCGACGCGCCACCTGCTGGCCCTCGCCCTCATCGGCCTGCTCGTGATCGCCCTCGCGGGGCCCGCCCTGCTGCGGCACGACATGCCCGCACCCCCCGACCGGCCCCGGAGCGACGACAGAGCGGTACCCCGGCGCCTCGAGGGCCGCACCCGTGGCCTGGTCGTCGTCTTCGGCCTGATCGCCCTGTGCACGGCGTACGGCGAGGGGGCGCTCGCCGACTGGGGCGCGCTCCACCTGGAGCAGGATCTGGAGGCCCACCCGGGGATCGCCGCGGCCGGCTACTCCTGCTTCGCCCTCGCCATGACGATCGGCCGGCTGAGCGGGACGACGCTGCTCGAACGGCTCGGCCGCACCCGCACGCTCGTGACGGGCGGCACGACGGCCGCGCTCGGCATGCTGCTCGGCGCGCTCGCCCCGTCCGTGTGGGTGGCACTGCTCGGCTTCGCGGTCACCGGACTGGGCCTCGCCAACATCTTCCCCGTCGCGATCGAACGGGCCGGCGCCCTCGCGGGCGCGAGCGGCATCGCCGTCGCCTCCACCCTCGGATACGGGGGCATGCTGCTCGGGCCGCCCGCGATCGGGTTCATGGCCGACTGGTACTCGTTGCCGACGGCCCTGACGAGCGTCGCCGTGCTCGCCGCAGTGGCGGCGCTGATCGGTTTCGCGACGCGCCGGGCCGCCGTGGGGTGAGCGGCCCGTGGTCGGACCGGGCGCCGCCGCACCCCGCAGCATGCCCTTCACGCACTCCCTCGACCACCTTCCATCGGGCACACTCGCCGCATGAAGACTGCGGAGCACGTGGAAACCCTGGACCGGGAGGGCCGGTTGCTGCTCGATGCCGCCGAGGCGGCGGGCGTCGACGCCGAGGTCGCGACCTGCCCCGAGTGGCAGATCAGGGATCTGGTGCGGCACACGGGCATGGTCCACCGCTGGGCCACCGCATTCGTCGCCGAGGGCCACACCTCGTACCACCCCGACGGCGGGCTGCCCGACCTGGACGGCGACGATCTCCTGGCCTGGTTCCGCGAAGGGCACGGCCGGCTCGTGGAGACGCTCGCCGGCGCCTCACCGGACCTGGAGTGCTGGAGCTTCCTCCCCGCACCCTCCGGACTCGCCTTCTGGGCCCGCCGTCAGGCGCACGAGACGACCGTGCACCGGATCGACGCCGCGTCGGCGCGCGACGGTGAACCGGATCCGATCGCACCGGAGTTCGCGGTGGACGGCATCGACGAGCTGTTGCGCGGCTTCCACGGGCGCCCGAAGAGCAGGGTGCGCAGCGAGGAGCCGCGGGTGCTGCGGGTGACGGCGACCGACGTACCGACGGCCGTGTGGACCGTACGGCTGTCGGATCACGCACCGGTCAGCGACCGTGCCGGGTCCGCGGCGGACGCACCGCCCGCCGACTGCGAACTGGCGGGACCTGCCGCCCTCCTCTACCTCGCACTGTGGAACCGCGCGCCGTTTCCGCGCGTGACCGGCGACGCCTCGCTCGCCGCCCTCTGGCGGGACAAGTCCGGGATCACCTGGAGCTGACGACGCCGGTACGGGACCGGGCCTGCGTCGGTGGCCCCGTTCGGCAGGCCGACACCGGGCGAGAGGCGCCGACCGGCATCGGGGGGAGACGGGTCCGCGCCTCAGTCGCGGCGGCCGGCCGGGCCGGCAGCCAGCATGCGCGTGAGGACGGCACGCTGCAACGGCAGTACCTCGCCGTGGAGTTGGCGCCCTCGGGCGGTGAGGCAGACGCGCACGCCCCGCCGGTCCTCCGCACACATCCCCCGCGTCACCAGGCCGTCCTTCTCCAGCCGTCCGATCAGGCGCGACAGCGCGCTCTGGCTCAGGTGGACCCGCTCGGAGATCTCCTGGACGCGGTAGGAGGAACCGCCGTCCGCCGCCGCGCACCCGGCCAGTACGTCGAGCACCTCGAAGTCGCTGGCACCCAGGCCGTGCCGGTGCAGTTCACGGTCGAGTTCGCACTGCGTGCGGGCATGCACCGCGAGGATGTCGCGCCACTGGTCCACGAGCCCTTGCTCGGCATTCGTCCCCGCCATGGCCGCACCGTAGCAAACGATCCACTTTGTTGCATCGTCATTAAATGCATTTGCATTGAATGCGTGTGCATGTAATCTCTCCTCCATGACCTCTCCGCTCACCCGTCCCACCCTCCAGGACCGCTGGACCCCCCGGCTGTGGGGAACCCTGCTCGTGCTCTGCGCCGCGATGTTCCTGGACGCCCTCGACGTGTCGATGGTCGGCGTCGCCCTGCCGTCCATCGGTTCGGAACTCGACCTCTCCACCTCGACGCTCCAGTGGATCGTCAGCGGCTACATCCTGGGATACGGCGGACTGCTCCTCCTCGGCGGACGCGCCGCCGACCTGCTCGGCCGCCGGCAGGTCTTCCTGGTGGCCCTCGCCGTCTTCGCGCTGGCGTCGGTGCTCGGCGGGCTCGTCGACTCGGGACCGCTGCTCATCGCGAGCCGCTTCATCAAGGGCCTGAGTGCCGCGTTCACGGCGCCCGCGGGGCTGTCGATCATCACCACGACCTTCGCCGAGGGCCCGCTGCGCAACCGCGCTCTCTCCATCTACACCACCTGCGCGGCCACCGGATTCTCCATGGGCCTCGTCCTGTCCGGCCTGCTCACCGAGGCGAGCTGGCGGCTGACCATGCTGCTTCCCGCGCCGATCGCCCTCGTCGCGCTGTTCGTGGGCCTGAAGCTCATCCCGCGCAGCGACCGCGAGAAGAACCACGGCGGCTACGACATCCCGGGCGCCGTCGTCGGGACGGCCTCGATGCTGCTGCTCGTCTTCACCGTCGTCCAGGCACCCGAGGCCGGCTGGGGATCGGCCCGCACGCTGCTCTCCTTCGCCGCCGTCGCCGTCCTGCTCACCGCCTTCGTCGGCATCGAGCGGCGCAGCCCGAGCCCGCTGATCCGGCTGGGCGTGCTGCGTTCCGGCAGCCAGGTCCGGGCCCAGCTCGGCGCGATGGCGTTCTTCGGCTCGTACGTCGGATTCCAGTTCCTGGTGACGCTGTACATGCAGTCGCTGCTGGGCTGGTCGGCCCTGCACACCGCGCTGGCGTTCCTGCCGGCCGGCGCTCTGGTGGCGCTGTCCTCCACCAAGGTGGGCGCCGTCGTCGACCGGTTCGGCACCCCCCGGCTCATCGCGACGGGCTTCGCCCTGATGGTCGCGGGCTACGCGCTGTTCCTCCGCGTCGATCTCCACCCGGTCTACGCGTCGGTCATCCTGCCGACGATGCTGCTGATCGGTGCCGCCTGCGCCCTCGTCTTCCCGTCCCTCAACATCCAGGCCACCAACGGCGTCGACGACCACGAGCAGGGCATGGTCTCCGGTCTCCTGAACACCTCCGTCCAGGTCGGCGGCGCGATCTTCCTCGCCGTCGTGACCGCGGCCGTCACCGCGAACTCCTCGGAAGGATCCTCACCCCAGGCGGTCCTGGACAGCTACCGTCCCGGCCTCATGGTGGTGACCGGCATCGCTCTCGCGGGCCTGCTCATCACCCTCCCGGGCCTGCGCACCCGGCGGCCGCAGGAGTCCGTCGTCGTCGCCCAGTCCGTGCCGAGCGCGGCGGAGCAGGAACGCGTGGTCGTCCGCGACTAGGGCCTCACCCGAACGTCAACGGTGCGGTGCCCGGCGGAGCCTTGCTCCGCCGGGCACCGCACGGTTGACTCCGGGGATGAACAACGACGGGGACCCCATGGACCATCGCCGCGCCGCCGCGGACGACGCGGGCGGGCGGCGCACCCAGGCGGACCGCGATGCCGTCACCGTCGAGATCGGGTACGCCCTGGCCAGCGCGGCGTTCGTCGCCGCCGTCGCCTTCGGGGTCGTCGCCGGACCCGCCCTCTTCCTGGACCTGTCGCGAGGCACCGTACGCGCTCTCGTCACCTCGGGCGGCGGTCTGGCCGTCGCCCTCTTCACCCTCCGGGTGGCCACGGTGCTGTTCCGCTTCACCGGCGGGGACGCGGCCGCTCAGCCCAGCCAGCCCGGGCGCACCAGGCCCGACTCGTAAGCGAGGACGACCAGTTGGGCGCGGTCACGGGCGCCCAGTTTCACCATCGTGCGACTGACGTGGGTCTTGGCCGTGAGGGGGCTGACGACCAGACGGCGGGCGATCTCGTCGTTCGAGAGCCCGATGCCCACGAGCGCCATCACCTCCCTCTCCCGGTCGGTGAGTTCGGCGAGCGAGGCGGCCGGTTCGGGTTCCTTCGAGCGGGCCGCGAACTCGGCGATCAACCGCCGCGTCACTCCGGGCGAGAGCAGGGCGTCGCCGCCGACCACCGCCCTTACCGCACGCAGGAGTTCCTCGGGCTCGGTGTCCTTGACGAGGAAGCCGGAGGCGCCGGAACGGATCGCCTCGAAGACGTACTCGTCGAGTTCGAAGGTGGTGAGCATGACCACCTTCACGTCCCGCAGAACGGCGTCGCCGGTGATGCGGCGGGTTGCGGCGAGTCCGTCCAGAACGGGCATCCGGATGTCCATCAGGACGACGTCCGGGCGCAGTTCACGCACCGTGCGCAACGCCTCCTCACCGTCCGCGGCCTCTCCGGCCACCTCGATGTCCGGCTGCGCGTCGAGCAGGGCCTTGAACCCGGCCCGGACCAACGACTGGTCGTCGGCGAGCAGTACGCGGATCACCGGTCCTCCTTGGCCTTCCACGGCAGCACCGCCAGCACACGGAAGCCTCCGTCGTCGCGCGGTCCCGCCTCGATCGTGCCACCCAGGGCCGCCGCCCGCTCCCGCATCCCGGCGAGTCCGTTGCCGCTGCCGCCCGCGTCCGCGCCGGTGGCCGGTCCGTCGTCGTCGATCAGCAGCCGCAGCACGCCCTGCGCGTGATCGAGCCGCACGCGCGCGTGCCGCGACCCCGAGTGCCGCACGACGTTGGTGAGGGCCTCCTGGACGATGCGGAACGCGGCCAGGTCGGTACCGGGCGCCGACGGGGGAACCTCCCCCTGGACATCGACCGTCAGGCCGGCACGCGCCGCCTGTTCGACCAGCTCGGGCAGCCGGTCGAGTCCGGGTGCCGGAGTGCGCGGTGCCTCGCCCGGCGCGCGCAGCGTGTCGAGCACCTGGCGGACCTCGCCCAGGGCCTCCTTGCTGGCCGCCTTGATGGTGGTGAGCGCGGTCCGCGCCTGCGCGGGGTCGGAGTCGAGGAGGGCGAGACCCACGCCGGCCTGGACGTTGATCACCGAGATGCTGTGGGCGAGTACGTCGTGCAGTTCCCGGGCGATCCGCAGCCGTTCCTCGTCCGCGCGGCGCCGGGCCGCCTGCGCCCGCTCGGCCCGTTCACGGGCCCACTGCTCACGGCGCACCCGGACCAGTTCCGAGAGCGCGACGACCGCCACCACCCAGGTCGCGACGCCGACCTCCTGCGTCCAGGACGGCGGACGGTCCCCCGTCGGCGGCAACCAGCGGTACAACCAGTGGGACACCAGCAGATGCCCGGCCCAGAGCAGCCCGATCGCCGTCCAGGCGGCCCTGCGGTGGCCCGCGACGACCGCGCTGAAACAGCCCACGGCGACAGGCAGGAAGACCGGCCCGTACGGGTAGCCCGCGGCTACGTAGATCAGGGCGACCGCGGCCGTGCCGAACGCGACCGCCACCGGGTACCGCTGCCGCCAGAGCAGCAGACCGGAGCCCGTCACCAGCAGCACCCGCGCGAAGACGTCCAGGCCGACCCGGTCGCCGTGCTGGGCGTGGGCGGCGAAGGTCGAACCGAGCAGCACGAAGGCCGTAAGCAGCAGCGTGGAACGCCAAGGCCACCGCGCCCCGCGCTCCTCCTCGCTCCAGCGGTCCCACCCGGGCGGCCCGTGCCGCCGCGGCGGACCGTCCCCCGCCGGGGCCACGGGCGTGCGCTGCTCTTCCATGACCGTCACGCTAGACGGCGGGGCACACCGGCGGCGTCCGCCGGGCGAGGTGATCACCCGTACTCCCCCGGGAGTACGGCGCGAAGCCCGAACGGGAGCACGGCGTGCCGGAACACGACGGGAGCCGGGCCGGTGCCGGGCCAGTGCCGGGTACGGCCCGGCGCCGGATGCCTTGCCTCGGGCGCCTCAGGCGATGGTGCCCGGCTCCGGATGGACGAGCCCCACGTCGTGCGCCAGCCGGCCCACCGCCTGCCGGAAGAACGGCTCGCGGTCCTCCACGACCCGGTTGAACTGGCCGAACAGCTCGAAACCGATCAGCCCGTGGAGCTGCGCCCACGCGGCGACCAGCGGCACGATCACGTCGGGCGGCAGGTCGGGCGCGAGATCCGCCGACATCCGCCGCGCCTCGGCCGTCAGCTCCGCCGACAGTTTGGTCCGCGCAACGCCCTTGCCGCGGTACGCGTCCCGCACCACGCCGATCAGCAGCAGACCGACCCGGGAAGCGGCCGGCACGGTCTCCTGCGGCGCGACGTAGCCGGGGACGGGCGAGCCGTAGATGAGCGCGTACTCGTGCGGATGATCCAGCGCCCAGCGCCGGGCCGCCAGGCACACGGCAATCCAGCGCTCTCGGGGTCCGGCGTCGCCTACGGCGGCGTGCGCGGACTCGGCGGCCTCGCCGAGGGAGTCGTAGGCGTCGATGATGAGGGCCGTCAACAGGTCGTCACGGCTGGGGAAGTAGCGGTAGAGCGCCGAGGAGACCATGCCGAGTTCGCGGGCCACGGCCCGCAGGGACAGCTTCGCGGCGCCGTCCGCGGCAAGCTGTCTGCGTGCCTCGTCCTTGATGGCCGCGGTGACCTCGATCCTGGCTCGGGCGCGTGCCCCTCGTGCGGTGCTCATGTGGGGCAGTCTCCCACGTTTCCAGAGCAGTGCACACAAACGAGAGCAGCGCTCCGTGATGCGATCGCCGCTCCACACCAGGACAGGTGCTCCAAAACGAGAGCGGTGAACAAAAACGAGAGCGGTGCTCTTGCATTCCATCACCGACCTCCGGCAGACTTACCTCAAGCGAGAGCAGTGCTCACAAAAGAGAGCGGCGCTCCCACCATGGATCTCAAGGGGTCACCGTGTCGACACATGTCCAGAAGCCGGGCTGGTTCACCGTCAACGTCCTCAACCGCGCCGTGGCCTGGGCGACCCGGCGGGGCCTGAGCGTCTGGGGTTCCCGGGTGCTGGCCGTCCGCGGCCGCAAGAGCGGCGAGTGGCGCACGACGCCGGTCAACCTGCTCACGGTCGACGGGAAGCAGTACCTCGTGGCCCCCCGCGGTCACGTCCAGTGGACGCACAACATGCGGGCGGCAGGCGGTGGCGAGCTGCGCCTCGGCAAGAAGGTGGAGACCTTCACCGCCGTCGAGGTCGCCGACGACGACAAGGTCCCGCTGCTGCGCGCCTACCTCAAGCGCTGGAAGGCCGAGGTCGGCGTGTTCTTCGGCGGTGTCGGCCCCGACTCGTCCGACGAGGAGCTGCGCCGCATCGCCCCCGACCACCCCGTCTTCAAGGTCGCGGTCGGGAGCTGATGTCGTCCGGCGCGCTTATCCCTCCGTGCCCTTGGACTCCGTGCCCTTGGACTCCGCGCTCTGCGGCTCGACGTCCTTGACCTCGGCGTCCGAGGGATCCGCGTCCTTGGCCTCCACGCCCTGCGGCGCCCGGTCGAGAGCGGTCAGGGCGCGCCCCACCATCGGGCGCGACCGCACGATCTCGCCCAGTGTCGTGGAGCCGCGGGTGATCCCCGCGAAGGCCTTCCACACGGGGCGGATCCCGGTGAGCCCCGCGTGGAACAAGCCGGGGCGGCGCTCGAAGGCGGCGAGCAGCCGCTTGCCGACGCTCATCTCGACGCCGAGACCCGCCTTGATCGCGAACGCGTAGTTCAGTGCCTGGCGCCGGGCGTCGACGGCGTCGTGCGCCTCGGCGATCCGCACGGCCCACTCCCCCGCCAGCCGGCCGGAGCGCAGCGCGAACGAGATGCCCTCTCGGGTCCACGGTTCGAGCAGTCCCGCCGCGTCGCCGCAGACGAGCACCCGGCCGCGCGACAGGGGCGAGTCGTCGGCGCGGCAGCGCGTCAAGTGACCCGAGGAAATGGCCGGTTCGAAGCCTGCGAGGCCGAGCCGGGCGATGAAGTCCTCCAAGTACCGCTTGGTGGCAGCGCCTTCACCACGGGCGGAGATGACGCCGACGGTGAGGGTGTCTCCCTTGGGGAAGACCCATCCGTAGCTTCCGGGCATGGGGCCCCAGTCGATCAGGACGCGGCCCCGCCAGTCCTCGGCGACCGTCTCCGGCACGGGGATCTCGGCCTCCAGGCCGAGATCGACCTGGTCGAGCTTCACCCCTACGTGTGCCCCTATACGGCTGGCGCTTCCGTCGGCGCCGACCACCGCGCGCGCCAGCACGGTCTCACCGCCCTGCAGGACCACGGCGACGGTGCGCCGGTCCGGCACGGCAGAGCCGTGCTGCTCGACACGGGACACCGTGGCGCCGGTGCGCAGTTCGGCACCCGCCTTCTGGGCGTACTCGACGAGCTGCTGGTCGAACTCGGGCCGGTTGATCAGCCCGAACAGCATCTGCCGGGACCGCCGGGTGCGGGCGAATCTGCCGTCCATCGAGAAGGTGACCGCGTGCACGCGGTCCTTGAACGGCAGTTCGAAGCCGGGTGGCAGGGCGTCCCGGGAGGGGCCGATGATGCCGCCGCCGCATGTTTTGTAGCGGGGCAGTTCGGCTTTCTCCAGGAGCAGGACGCTGCGTCCCGCGACCGCTGCCGCGTAGGCGGCCGAGGCGCCCGCGGGCCCCGCGCCGACGACTACGACGTCCCACACCTGCTGCCCGTCGTCCGCCGCACGCCGCACGTCGTCCGCCGAAGAGTTCTCGCTGCTCACGTTGGTCTACTGCTCCCAGTCCAGCCGTCTGCCGCACCTGTCCCCCGCATCCTACGGCGGGCATCGCCGCAGGCCACTGTGGGAGGATCGGCAGCGCACCCGTCCCGCACACCGGGACGTGTGCACGCATCACCGATCACTTGTACACAGAAGTACAACGTCGGACCTACGAGGAGCGTGCCCATGTCGTCGAATCCGGTCGCCGAGACCGTCGCCTCGCTCATGCCCCGGGCGAAGGCGGAGCTCACCGAGCTGGTGGCCTTCAAGTCGGTGGCGGACTTCGACCAGTATCCGAGGAGCGAGAGCGAGGGCGCGGCGAACTGGATCGCCGACGCGCTGCGTTCCGAGGGCTTCGAGGACGTGGCCCTGCTGGACACCCCGGACGGCACCCAGTCCGTGTACGGCTACCTGCCGGGCCCCGAGGGCGCCAAAACGGTTCTGCTGTACGCGCACTACGACGTGCAGCCGCCGCTGGACGAAGCGGCGTGGGCGACCCCGCCGTTCGACCTGGTGGAGCGCGACGGCCGCTGGTACGGGCGAGGCAGCGCCGACTGCAAGGGCGGGGTCATCATGCACCTGCTGGCGCTGCGCGCGCTGAAGGCGAACGGCGGCGTGCCGGTGCACGTCAAGGTGATCGTCGAGGGTTCCGAGGAGCAGGGAACCGGCGGTCTGGAGCGGTACGCCGAGGAGCACCCGGAGCTGCTCACCGCCGACACCGTCGTCATCGGCGACGCGGGCAACTTCCGGGCGGGTCTCCCGACGGTCACCGCGACCCTGCGCGGCATGACCCTCGTACGGGTTCAGGTGGACACCCTGGAAGGGAACCTGCACTCGGGACAGTTCGGCGGTGCGGCGCCCGACGCGCTGGCCGCGCTGATCCGCCTGCTGGACTCGCTGCGCGACCAGGACGGCTCGACGACCGTCGACGGTCTGGACGGCGACTCCGTCTGGGACGGCCTGCAGTACGAGGACCAGGCGTTCCGTGAGGACGCCAAGGTGCTCGACGGGGTGGAGCTGATAGGTTCCGGCACCGTCGCCGACCGCGTCTGGGCGCGTCCGGCCGTGACCGTCCTCGGGATCGACTGCCCGCCCGTCGTGGGCGCGACGCCGTCCGTGCAGGCGGGCGCGCGAGCGCTGGTCAGTCTGCGGGTTCCGCCGGGCGTGGACGCCGGCGAGGCGACGAAGCTGCTCCAGGCGCACATCGAGACGCACACGCCGTGGGGCGCGCGCGTCAGCACCGAGCAGATCGGCCAGGGCCAGGCGTTCCGCGCCGACACCTCCAGCCCCGCGTACGCGTCGATGGCCGAGGCCATGGCCGTCGCCTACCCGGGCCAGCAGATGCAGGCGTCGGGCATGGGCGGCTCGATCCCGCTGTGCAACACCCTCGCCTCGCTGTACCCGGAGACGGAGATCCTGCTCATCGGCCTGAGCGAGCCGGAGGCGCAGATCCACGCGGTGAACGAGAGTGTCTCCCCGGACGAGCTGGAGCGCCTGTCGGTCTCCGAGGCCCTGTTCCTCCAGAACTACGCGGCGAGCTGACCCACGCGCCGAGACCGGAGGCCCGCACCACACGGTGCGGGCCTTCCGCATGTCCTCCCCGAAGGCACGCGGCACGCCAACCGGCCCCGAACGAGCAGCCGTTGCCCGGGGTCCGCCCGGATCACGGCCGCTCGACACGGGAAGGGTCACCCCACCACTCTGCCGTGGACTTGCGGCGGGGCCGGCCGCTCGTCACGGCCCTGGCCGGGGTGTCAGCCGAGGGGGACGCCGGCCTCCAGGTAGAGCGCGGCGCCGCGCTCGCGGGCGCGCAGGGCCCAGCGGAGCCGTTCGTAGCGGACGGGCGGCAGGAGGTCGGCCGCCTCCTGCTCGGTGACGAAGCGCCACTCGCGCAGTTCGGGGCCGGGCAACAGCAGTCCCCGGGCGGCCCGTTCGTCGAGGTGGCCGCCGTCGAACAGGAGTCGCAGGCCGCCGTAGCCGGGCGGTGCGGGTGACTCCCAGTCGACGACGAGGAGCGTGGGCACCTCGTCCAGGACGAGACCGGTCTCCTCGGTGACCTCGCGCATCCCGGCGCGGGCGGGTGCCTCCCCGGCCTCGACGACCCCGCCGGGGAACTCCCAGCCGGCCTTGTACGTGGGATCGACGAGCAGGAAGCGTTCGTGCTCGTCGAAGAGGAGCACCCCGGCGGCGACCGTCTCGGCGGTGGGTTCCGGGGTCTGCACGATGTCGCACACGGGCGCGTCGCCGGCGCGTACGGCGTCGGCGATGCGGACGGCGGTGTCGTACGGGGTGAGCGCGCTGGTGTCCACGGGGTGGGCGTCGGCGGTGAGCCAGCCGAGCGCGGCCCGGTAGGGCTCGATGTGGTCGTAGGACCACTGGCGCACACGCGTCTCTCCGTCGGGTTCCGGGGGCACCTCGCGCCCGGCTATTCGCTCGCGCAGGATCGTTTCCGCCGGGGCGAGGAGCACGTGGTGCACCGGAATTCGGCGGGCGGCGAGTCCGCCGAAGATCTCGTCCCGGTACTCCTGGCGGAGCAGGGTCATGGGGACGACGAGGACGCCACCGAGTTCGGCGACCATCGCGGCGGCCGTGTCGACCACGAGCCGGCGCCAGATCGGCAGGTCCTGGAAGTCGCCGACCTCGGCGAGGTGTTTGGCGGGGAGCAGGTGCGTGAGTGCGCCCCCGACGACCTCGGGGTCGAAGAGCGTGCTGTTCGGGATCAGCTCGATCAGTTCCCGTGCGGTGGCGGTCTTTCCCGCACCGAACGCACCGTTGATCCAGACGATCACGATTCCCCCTCTTCTGTTGGCCCCCTGAGGCTTGCCCGCTCCACCCTGCCACGGAAACCAGCCGCTGATGAGGGGCACAGACGGCGTGGCGCCGGTGCCCCCGCCCTGGGGTCACCGGCGCCGGAGGTCCGGGTGTTCAGCCGTTCCGGCCGCCCAGGGCCCCTTCGTCGACCGCCAGGCTGTCGCTGCCGACGGTGTGGTCGACGGCGCTGAGCGTGTCGTTGACGTTGAGGTCGCTCAGGGCGTCCGCGTCCAGGGCGTGCGACGGGGTGATCGCCGCGACGACGAACCCGGTGGCGAGGGAGGCGATGGCGAGCATGCTGCGCTTCTTCATGCCCGGTTCAACTACGAAGGCGGGGAGGGGGTCACGGGTGGATGACCTTCCGCGTCGCGCCCCGGTGGCGAGCGGTGCGCACCCTCGGCTCATCGAGTGATGCGATCACACACCTTCCAACAGAGTCCGACAGGTCCTACCGTAAACGCGCACCATTGTCGCGGACATGAAGAGACTCCATCTGTCGCGAGTTCGGAGGAACGTAACGATGCGTCACCTTCACACCCGCACCACCCCCACACCCCGCCCCACCCCCACACCCCGCAGCACGCGCGCGACGCACCCGGGCCGCACCTCGGTGGCCGGAGCGCTGGCCGCAGGACTGTTGTGCGCGGCCGCCCTGACCAGCCCCGCGCTCGCCGCGCCGGGCGGTGCGACCTCGGCGGCCCCCGCCGTGCGGAGCGCCTCCCCCACGTCCGCGGACGGGCTCGCCCTCACCCCGCCGATGGGCTTCAACAACTGGAACTCCACGCACTGCCGAGCCGAGTTCGACGAGGCGATGGTCGAGGGAATCGCCGACCTCTTCGTGGAGAAGGGGCTCAAGGACGCCGGGTACCAGTACGTCAACCTGGACGACTGCTGGGCGCTGCCGTCCCGGGACGCGAACGGCAAGCTCGTGCCGGACCCGGTGCGGTTCCCGGGAGGGATCAAGGCGGTCGCCGACTACGTGCACGCCAAGGGGCTCAAGCTGGGCATCTACACCAGCGCCGGCACCAAGACCTGCGACAGCGTCGGATTTCCCGGCGCCCTCGGCCACGAGTACAGCGACGCGCAGCAGTTCGCGGACTGGGGCGTCGACTATCTCAAGTACGACAACTGCAACAACCAGGGCGTGGACGCGAGATCGCGGTACACCACCATGCGTGACGCGTTGCGGGCCACGGGCCGGCCGATCGTCTACAGCATCTGCGAATGGGGCGAGAACAAGCCCTGGGAGTGGGCCACGGACGTCGGGCACCTGTGGCGGACGACCGGTGACATCAGCGACAGTTGGGGCTCGATGCTCTCGATCCTCAAACAGAACCTGCCGCTCGCCCCGTACGCCGGACCGGGACACTGGAACGACCCGGACATGCTGGAGGTCGGCAACGGCGGCATGACGGACACGGAGTACCGCTCGCACTTCTCCATGTGGTCGGTCATGGCGGCGCCGTTGCTCATCGGTTCCGACCTGCGGACCGCCTCCGCCGCGACCTTCGACATCCTCGGCAACAAGGAGGTCGTCGCGGTCGACCAGGACCCGCTGGGCAAGCAGGGCGCGGTCGTCTCCTCGGCGGACGGACGCTGGGTCGTCGCCAAGGAGATGCGGGACGGCAGCCGTACGGTGGCGCTGTTCAACGAGTCGGGCACGGCGCAGCGCATCGCGACGACCGCGGCCGCCGTCGGGCTGCCCGACGCGGACGCCTACACACTGCGCGACCTGTGGCGGCACCGGAGCTCCAACACGGCGGGCACGATCGCGGCCACCGTACCGGCACACGGCACCGTGCTCGTCCGGGTCTCCACGGACCCGGCATGGGCCAAGAACCCGCCGGCCGTCGAACTGGGCCTGGAGGGAAGCCCGTTGGTCGAGGCGGGCAGGACGGCCACGCTGACGTCCGCGGCGACCGACCTCGGGCGCACCTCCGCGACCCGGGTGGCGGTGACCCTGCGCGGCCCCGCCGGCTGGACGGTCGCCGCGACGGGACCGACGACCGCGGCCTCGCTCCCCACAGGGCGCTCCCTGCGCACCAAGTGGCGGGTCACCGCGCCCACGGGGGCGGCGCCGGGGTCGTACGACCTCGCGCTGAAGACGGTCTATCGCTCGCCGACCGGGATCGTCGCCGACGCCGAACTGCCGGTGCGGGCCTCCGTGGTGGTGGCTCCGCCGTCGGGCACGTCCGGACTCGGGGACCTGCCCTGGCTCTCCACGACCAACGGCTGGGGGCCGGTCGAGCGCAACACGAGCAACGGTGAGGAGGGCTCGGGCGACGGAGGGCCCCTCAGCGTCGGCGGCGTGACCTACGCCCGAGGACTGGGCGTGCACGCCGGGAGCACGGTCGAGTACTACACCGGCACGGCCTGCGAGCGGGTCACCGCCGACGTCGGTCTCGACGACGAGAAGGGCACCAAGGGCACCGTCGCCTTCGAGATCTGGGCCGACGGGACGAAGGTCGCCTCCACCGACGTCCTCACCAACGCGATGCCCGCACGGCCCCTCAGTGCCGACGTGACCGGCGCCCAGGTGGTCCGGCTGGTCGTCACGGACGGCGGCGACGGCATCGACTCGGACCACGCGGACTGGGCCGACGCGCAGCTCAGTTGCTGAGGCCCGCCGCTCTGCCGGGCCCAACTCCCGTATGAGAAGGGCGTCGTGGTCCCGGCGACGGGACCACGACGGTCAGACGCGGGCCGCGGCCGTGCTCGCCTTCCGTGTGAGCGCGGCCGAGGCGGCGCCGACCAGGCCGGCGTCCGTACCCATCAGCGCGGGCGCCACGGTCAGCCGCTGGACGAAAGAGAGCGTCGCGTAGTCGGCCAGCGCCTTGCGCAGCGGGGTGAACAGCACGTCACCGGCCTTGCCGACGCCGCCGCCGATCACCGCGATGTCGATCTCCACGAGGGTCGCGGTCGCGGCGATTCCCGCGGCGAGCGCCTGCGCGGCCCGCTCGAAGGAGGCCACGGCCACCGGATCGCCCGCACGGGCCGCCTCGGCCACCGCGGCGGCCGAGGTGTCACCGTCGGGACCGGGCTGCCAGCCGCCCTCCATCGCACGGCGGGCGATGTTGGGGCCGCTCGCGATGCGCTCGACACAGCCGCGGGAGCCGCAGGGGCAGAGATCGCCGTCCAGGTCGACGCTGATGTGCCCGATGTGACCCGCGTTGCCGGTGGGGCCGGGGTGCAGCTGTCCGTTCAGTACGAGGCCGCCGCCCACGCCGGTGGACACCACCATGCACAGCGCGTTGTCGTGACCGCGGGCAGCGCCCTGCCAGTGCTCGGCCGCGGTGATGGCGACGCCGTCGCCGATCAGCTCGACGGGCAGCCCTCCGGCGGCCTTGGCGGCCCGCTCGACCAGCGGGTAGCCGCGCCAGCCGGGCACGTTCACGGGGCTCACCGTGCCCGCCGAGGCGTCGACCGGGCCCGCGCTGCCGATACCGAGGGCACCGGCCCTGCTCCACAGCGGGGAGTCGGACAGCTCGCCGATCACGTCCTCGACGGCCCGCATCACGGTGTCGCCGTCCTCCTGCGCGGGCGTCGCGCGCTGCACGCGCAGCATGATCCGGCCGTGGCCGTCCACCAGCGCTCCGGCGATCTTGGTGCCGCCGATGTCGAGCGCGGCCACGAGGTCGGTGTGCATCAGAGTCAGATCTCCCATGGGGTGTCGTGACGGACCCGCCGCGCCGCGGGTCCAGGTGCGTGTCTCAGGCCGAAAAACCGAGCAGGATCGGGCCCCGTCGTTCGCCGCGCGGCAGGCGTCCGCGGACGACGGGAACCGTGCGCCCTGGGGAAGGCGCAGGCCGGAGATTGCGGTGGACAGTGTCTCTCGCATCTGACAACGTTGTCCAGGCTCTATGCTCGACGCCACATCCTCATACAACCCCATGGACCTACGCATCCCCGTGGACGACAGGACAGGACAGCACATCGTGGCCGAGACCGCCCGCCGATCCGAGAACCGCTACGGCAATCGTCCGACCATGAAGGACGTGGCGGCGCGTGCGGGAGTCGGCCTGAAGACGGTCTCCCGTGTCGTGAACGGCGAGCCCGGCGTCACCCCCGACACCGAGCGGCGCGTCCAGGAGGCCATCGACGCCCTGGGGTTCCGGCGCAACGACAGTGCCCGGGTGCTCCGCAAGGGCAGCACCGCGAGCATCGGTCTCGTCCTGGAGGACCTCGCCGACCCCTTCTACGGACCGCTGAGCCGCGCGGTCGAGGAGGTGGCACGGGCCCACGGGGCGCTGCTGATCAACGGTTCCAGCGCCGAGGACCCGGACCGCGAGCAGGAACTGGTCCTCGCCCTGTGCGCACGCCGCGTGGACGGCCTGGTCGTCATCCCGGCCGGCGACGACCACCGCTACCTGGAGCCCGAGATAAAGGCGGGCGTCGCCACGGTCTTCGTGGACCGCCCCGCCGGGAGGATCGACGCCGACGTCGTCCTGTCCGACAGCTTCGGCGGCGCACGCGACGGCGTCGCCCACCTCATCGCGCACGGACACCGCAGCATCGGCTTCATCGGCGACATGCCGCGCATCCACACGGCAGCCGAGCGTCTGCGGGGCTACCGGGCCGCCATGGAGGACGCCGGGATAGTCGTCGAGGACGGCTGGATGTCCCTGGGCGTCACCGATCCGCAGCGGGTGCGCGAGGCGGCCGAGGAGATGCTCTCGGGCCCCTCCCCCGTCACCGCGGTCTTCGCCGGCAACAACCGTGTCACCGTGACCGTCGTCCGCGTGATCGCCGAACGCGGCCGCCCCGTGGCCCTCGTCGGCTTCGACGACATCGAGCTCGCCGACCTCCTGGAGCCGGGCGTCACGGTCGTCGCCCAGGACGCCGCCGCCCTCGGCCGCACCGCGGCCGAACGCCTTTTCCGCCAGCTCGACGGCACCCTGCTCGCCCCGGAACGGATCGAACTCCCGACCCGCCTCATCACTCGCGGCTCGGGCGAACTGCGCCCCGCGCGCTGAGGACGACGGCGCGGAACCGGGCACACCGAAGGCGCGGCGCCTCGGGGAGGCACCGCGCCACGGTCTACTGACCCGAGATCGTCAGATCCCCCCGCCGCGGCGACGCGAAAGCCTCCAGGTCTGCCCGGGTCTGGCCGGTCGCTCGGGCGACCTCCGCGATGTCGAGCGCGCCGCAGTCGAGGCCGCGCAGCAGATAGCCGCTGAGGGCCTTGGCGGTGGCGGGCTCGTCCATGACGTCGCCGCCCGCGTGGTTGGCGTAGCGGGCGAGGCGGCCTGCGGCCTGCTCGAAGCCCTCCCGGTAGAAGGCGAAGACGGCGGCGTAGCGGGTCGGGATGTGGCCGGGGTGCATGTCCCAGCCCTGGTAGTAGGCGCGGGCCAGGGCACGCCGGGTGAGGCCGTAGTGCAGGCGCCAGGCGTCGTGCACCTTCTCGGTGGTGCCGACGGGCAGGACGTTGGTGGAGCCGTCGGAGACGCGGACGCCGGTGCCCGCGGCGGCGACCTGCATGATCGCCTTGGCGTGGTCGGCGGCCGGGTGGTCGCTCGCCTGGTGGGCGGCGGAGACACCGAGGCAGGCGCTGTAGTCGAAGGTGCCGTAGTGCAGGCCGGTGGCGCGGCCCTCGGCGGCCTGGATCATCCGGGCGACGGTCGCGGTGCCGTCGGTGGCGAGGATGGACTGGCTGGTCTCGATCTGGATCTCGAAGCCGATCCGGCCGGGCTCCAGGCCGCGCGCCTTCTCGAACTGCTCCAGGAGCCGGACCATCGCGGTGACCTGCTCCGGGTACGTCACCTTGGGCAGGGTGAGGACGAGGCCCTCGGGCAGGCCGCCGGCCTCCATCAGGCCGGTCAGGAAGATGTCGAGGGTGCGGATGCCCCGGTCGCGTACCGGCGCTTCCATGCACTTCATGCGGATGCCCATGTACGGGGCGGCGGTGCCGTTCTCGTAGGCGTCGGCGATGAGCCGGGCGGCGCGGGCCGCCGCGGCGTCCTCCTCGGCGTCCGGGCGCGGGCCGTAGCCGTCCTCGAAGTCGACGCGCAGGTCCTCGACGGGCTCGCGCTCCAGCTTGGCGCGGACGCGGTCGTACACGGGCCCGGCGAGTGCGTCGGAGAGGCCGAGGACCGCGGCGAAGGAGGCGGCGTCGGGGGCGTGTTCGTCGAGAGCCGCGAGGGCGCGGTCGCCCCAGGTGCGGATGGTGTCGGCGGCGAACGCGTCGCCGGGCACGTACACGGTGTGGACGGGCTGGCGGGTGCCGGGGTCCCCGGGGTAGCGGCGCTCCAGTTCGGCGTCGACGGGGGCGAGGGACGCGCTGATCTCCTCGCTGACGGCTCCCGCGAGGCTCGTCGCCACCTTCTCCTGCTGGCCCTGACCCATTCCACACCCTCCTGTTTTCCGCACTACGGAATCAATAATCCGTAGAGCGAAGTTATCCGGCGAGCTTCTCGCGGGTCAACACCCTCTTGGATCCTGGGACACGGCCGCGGCCCGCGCGCCCGGCCTCCCCAGGATGCACCGAGGCCCCCGGGACCGGCGCGCGGTCACGGGGGCCTCGTGGAGCACGGAGCGATCAGCCCTTGCGGGACTTGATCTCCTCGGTGAGCTGCGGGACGACCTCGAAGAGGTCGCCGACCACGCCGTAGTCGACGAGGTCGAAGATCGGCGCCTCGGCGTCCTTGTTGATCGCGACGATCGTCTTCGACGTCTGCATGCCCGCGCGGTGCTGGATCGCGCCGGAGATGCCGGAGGCGATGTAGAGCTGCGGCGAGACGGACTTGCCGGTCTGGCCCACCTGGTTGGTGTGCGGGTACCAGCCGGCGTCGACCGCGGCACGCGAGGCGCCCACGGCGGCACCGAGCGAGTCGGCGAGGCCCTCGATGATCGAGAAGTTGTCCGCGCCGTTGACGCCACGGCCGCCGGAGACGACGATCGCGGCCTCGGTCAGCTCGGGGCGGCCGGTCGACTCGCGCGGGGTGCGGGAGGTGACCTTGGTGCCGGTGGCCTTGTCGGAGAAGGAGACCGTGAGGGCCTCGACGGTACCGGCGGCCGGGGCGGCCTCCACGGCGGCCGAGTTCGGCTTGACCGTGATGACCGGGACACCCTTGGCGATGCGGGACTTGGTGGTGTACGAGGCGGCGAACGCCGACTGCGTGGCCACCGGGCCCTCGGCGCCGGCCTCCAGGTCGACCGCGTCGGTGATGATGCCGGAACCGATACGGACCGCGAGGCGGGCCGCGATCTCCTTGCCCTCGGCGGAGGACGGCACGAGCACGGCGGCCAGGGAGCCCCCGGCGGACACCGCCTCGTACGCGGCCTGGAGCGCGTCGACCTTCGGTACGACCAGGTAGTCGGCGTACTCGGCGGCGTCGTGCGTGAGGACCTTCACCGCGCCGTGCTCGGCGAGCGCGGCGGCGGTGTTCTCGGCACCGGAGCCGAGCGCGACGGCGACGGGCTCGCCGATGCGGCGGGCCAGCGTCAGCAGTTCCAGGGTGGGCTTGCGGACGGCACCGTCCACGTGGTCGACGTAGACGAGAACTTCAGCCATGGGGATGCTCTCCTGCGGATTGCGAAGTCTGAGGGGCGGTAAGCGGGGTGGGCCTCGGCCGCTGTGCCGGTCCGGGGACGCGCCCCGGACCCGCGGCGACTAGATGAACTTCTGGCCCGCGAGGAACTCGGCGAGCTGCTTGCCGCCCTCGCCCTCGTCCTTGACGATCGTGCCCGCGGTGCGCGCGGGGCGAGCGGTAGCGGTGTCGACCTTGGTCCAGGCGCCTGCGAGACCGACCTCGCCTGCCTCGATCTCCAGGTCCTCCAGGTCCCAGGCCTCCACCGGCTTCTTCTTCGCGGCCATGATGCCCTTGAAGGACGGGTAACGCGCCTCGCCCGACTGGTCGGTCACCGACACGACCGCGGGGAGGGAGGCCTCCAGCGACTCGGAGGCGGTGTCTCCGTCACGGCGGCCCTTGACCACGCCGTCCTCGACCGACACCTCGGAGAGCAGCGTGACCTGCGGGACACCGAGACGCTCGGCCAGCAGCGCCGGCACGATACCCATGGTGCCGTCGGTGGACGCCATGCCGGAGATGACCAGGTCGTAGCCGGCCTTCTCGATGGCCTTGGCCAGCACCAGCGAGGTGCCGACGGCGTCCGTGCCGTGCAGGTCGTCGTCCTCCACGTGGATGGCCTTGTCGGCACCCATGGACAGCGCCTTGCGCAGGGCGTCCTTGGCATCCTCGGGGCCGACGGTCAGCACGGTGATCTCGGCGTCGTCCGCGGCATCGGCGATCTGCAGCGCCTGCTCGACGGCGTACTCGTCGAGTTCGGACAGCAGGCCGTCCACGTCGTCACGGTCGACGGTCAGGTCATCGGCGAAGTGCCGGTCGCCAGTGGCGTCGGGCACGTACTTCACAGTGACAACGATCCTCAAGCTCACGCCGGCTCTCCTACTGCATCGTCATTTCTGGGCTGCCTTCTTTCAGGCAGCATAGGCGCCTGAAGCGGGCGATCCCGGTCGGGGCGGCCCGCGCTCCGAACGAAATATTACTCGCCAGTACATCCATTGGGTGCCCACTAAGCAAGCGCTTTGAACTGTGACCTTCGCAACGCTGTGTAACCGGCGAGTAGAACCCGCGAGTAGCGCCGCTCCGCCTCAGTCGCGCAGGCCGTTGAAACGCCCCTGGTGATACAGGAGCGGGCCGCCCTCGCCCGAGGAGTCGCCGAGCACGACCTCCGCCAGGACGATCCGGTGGTCCCCGGCGGGCACCCGCGCCACCACCCGGCACACCAGCCAGGCCAGGACTCCGTCGAGGACGGGAACGTGCTCCGGGCCCTTACGCCAAAGGGTGGGCGCGCCGAACCGGTCGGCCCCGCTCAGCGCGAAGGTGGCGGCCAGGTCCTGCTGGTGCTCGCCGAGTATGTGGACACCGACGTGGTCGGACTCCGCCACAGCGGGCCAGCTGGAGGCGCCGGTGCCGATGCCGAACGAGACGACCGGTGGGTCGGCCGAGACCGACGTGAGCGAGGTGGCGGTGAAACCGACGGGACCCCGCGGGCCGGGGGCGGTGATCACGGCGACGCCGGCGGCGTGCCGGCGGAAGACGGAGCGCAGCAGGTCCGGGGAGGCGGGACGGGTGGTGCCGAGGCCGGGCGTGGCCGACATGGAGTTGTCCTTCTGCGAGGGCTGACGTGGAAGTCCCGACGCCCGGGCGGAACCGGGTGCGGGAAAGGGTCCTTGGCTGCTCAACAGCCCGGACAGCGCGCACTCGCGGTGCGAGCCGGATCCACTGGGAGACGCTCGGGGTGAAGGAGTTCCGGGGGCATACGGTCAGGCTGACGATAGGTGGTACGTGCAGTCAAGCGCGTACGGGTATCTGCGAGATGCCTCACCATGATCGCCACGTTCAGACGGCCTCTCCCAGTGCGGCGATGACGTCCGCCTTGCGCGGCTGTCCCGTCGCTCGCCGCACGATCCGGCCGTCCGCGTCGAGGACGAGGACGGTGGGGGTCTTGAGGATGCCGAGATCGCGTACGAGGTCGAGGTGGTCCTCCGCGTCGATCTCCACGTGCGACACGCCGGGGACCAAGTCGGCCACCTCGCCGAGGACCCGGCGGGTCGCCCGGCAGGGGGAGCAGAAGGCGCTGGAGAACTGCACGAGGGTGGCCCGTTCACCGAGCCCCTCCCCCAACTCCGCCGCGCCGAGCAGCTTTCCGTCGTCGCGCCCGCGCACTGTCACCCTCCCGCTCCGCCGCCGATGCAGCACTCCGTACACGCTCGCCAGCGCGAGCACCGCCAGGCACACCACAAGTCCGGTCATCACATGCACAAGCATTCATGAGACCGCATTGATTCCCGGCATCGAGCAGTGCTCGGCATGCGGAATCCTTGAATCATGGACATTGATGTGAGGGGACCGCGTTTCGGCGCGGTCGTGACGACGGTCGTCCTGGCGGCCACGCTGATCACCGGGAGCACGTGGCTGCTGGCCTGGCAGACGCTGGCGTTCGCGCTGGGAGCCTCGGGCGGTGTGGCGCGTTCTCCGTACGGGTGGCTCTTCCGGAAGGTGGTGCGGCCGCGCCTCGGGCCGCCGGCCGAGTTCGAGGCGCCGGAGCCGCCGCAGTTCGCGCAGGCGGTCGGGCTCGTCTTCGCGGTGGTCGGGCTGATCGGCTTCACCGCCGGCCCGCAGTGGCTGGGACTCGCCGCGACCGGGTGCGCCCTCGCGGCGGCGTTTCTCAATGCGGCGTTCGGGTACTGCCTGGGGTGCGAGATGTACCTGCTCGTGCGGCGCGCGATGGTACGCGCGGAGTAAAGGCGAGTTAAAACCCCGAGGTGGATCAAGTGAACGACGTGACAAGGATCTCGCCGTTCTCCGGCACCAGGACTGGCCACCCGTCCGTTCTTCGGGCACGATCTGCGCAATGCCGTAAACCTACGGCTGCGTAACTTTCCCGCCGGGAGCCCCCTTCCCAGGCAGAGAGAAGGGTCCACCCCGTCCATGGCAGAGCTTGTCTACCGTCCCGTCGTCGCCTTCGCCCAGACGCTGTTCAAGGCCTGGGACCTCAAGATCGACTGCCAGGGATCGGAGAACATTCCGCGCTCGGGCGGCGCCGTGCTGGTCAGCAACCACATCAGCTACCTGGACTTCATCTTCGACGGCCTGGCCACCCTGCCGCAGAAGCGCCTGGTGCGCTTCATGGCGAAGGAGTCGGTGTTCCGGCACAAGATCTCCGGACCGCTGATGCGGGGCATGAAGCACATTCCCGTGGACCGTGAGAAGGGCGAGACGGCCTACCAGCACGCGCTGGAGTCGTTGCGTTCCGGTGAGATCATCGGCGTCTTCCCCGAGGCGACCATCTCGCAGTCCTTCACTCTGAAGAGCTTCAAGTCGGGTGCCGCGCGCATGGCCCAGGAGGCCGGCGTCCCGCTCATCCCGATGGCACTGTGGGGCACGCAGCGGCTGTGGACCAAGGGGCACCCGCGCAACTTCAAGCGCAGCCACACCCCGATCACCATCCGGGTCGGCGAGCCGATGGAGGCCCCGCAGGACCAGTACGCGGGCGCCATCACCCGGCGGCTGCGCGAGCGGGTCCAGGAACTGCTCGAAGCGGCGCAGCGCGCCTATCCCGTACGCCCCAAGGGGCCGGACGACACCTGGTGGATGCCCGCCCATCTCGGCGGCACCGCGCCGACCCCCGAAGAGGTGCGCGCGGCCGAGGCCCGCTGAGCGGTTCTCCCGCTCGGCTCGCTCGCCACGCGCCGGGGCGTCACTCCGGGGCGTGGACGGTGATCCGCGCCCCGGGGCTGAACTTCGCCAGAAGCTCGGCGAGTTCGGCGCCCGCGCCCTCAACGTCCGCGACGGGCATCGGAGCGAGGCTCTCCAACAGGAAGACCGCCGAGGTCGATCGCTCGGTGAGCCGGGTGCGCGGTCCCTGCCGCCAGTTCCAGCGACGGCAGGTGACACCGGCGTCGTCGCGCCACACCACTTCTCCCGCGTCGGGGTGCTCGACGGTCTCCTCACCGCCCGCGACGGTCACGAAGTCCTCGTCGCCGGTGGCGCGCACGAGGCGCATCGCACCCCGGATGTGCTCGGTGTCCTCGCCGCCGACGGGGATCAGATGGGCCACACTGATCGCGTTGTAGACGTCCACGAGGACGTTGATCCGCGGCAGGCCGGCGTCCGAGAGGGCGCGCCTGGCCAGTGCCTCCGCGGAGTTGCGGGTTCGAGAGGGCTTCGAGCCGAACGCCGTGTACGTCTCCCGCCAGGCCGCCACGTGCGGGTCCTCGTGCGGAGGCCGGCCCCCCAGACGCTCGGCCAGCCGCCGAGCGTCGTCGAGAAGAGCCGAAGTGCCTTCCGTGCTCGGCCCGTTCACCAGTCCGTCCGCCTCCACGGCGACGTGCGTGAAACCGGGCGCGAGCGCGCGGACCTCGTCGGACACGGTGAGCGTGAGAGTCATCGTTGCCTTGCCTCAGAGTGCGGTGGGGAGAGTCCGCCACAGGGACGGCCGGTCCGGGGCGGCCTTCAGGGCGCCGAGCACGGTCGGGTGCGGTTCAGCGTACAACACCGGGTAGTCCAACTCATTGGACTCGGGATCGGGCGTGAAGGCCAGCCGTTCGCCCTCGAGGGAGAACCGGGCGTCCACGCCCGGCTTGTTGCCGCGCGGGTCCTGACGGTGCCAGGCGCCGTGGAAACGTACGGCGACCAGGCCGTGCACCTCGCCGAGCCGCTGATAGCAGAAGGCGGTCGGGATGTCCTCGGCGCGCAGCAGGGCGGCAAGCGCGTGGGCCTTGGCGTAGCAGATGCCGGTGCGCCGCTCCAGGACGTCGGAGGCGCGCCAGGTGACCCGCGGGTCGCCCGAGTCCTGGGAGTGCGGGATGGTGTCGCGCACGAACTCGAACGCCGACCGCGCATAGGCATACGAGTCGGCAGCCCCCTCGGCGAGCCGTGCCGCCGTCCCACGGACGAGCGGATGATGATGGTCGACGACCTCGTCAGCGGCCAGATAGGCGGACAGGTCGCTGGTTTCCTGGATCAGCTCCATATCCGCAGAGCATAGGAAAGCGATCACCCGGGGGTCAATGCTTTTCCAGGTGACCGCATACCTATGCAACGAGAGGGAGCAGAAGACAGCCCGGCTAGCTAGCTCTGGGCCATCTCCTCCTTGAGCGCGGCGACGAAGCCGTCGACGTCGTCCTCGGTGGTGTCGAAGGCGCACATCCAGCGGACGTCGCCTGCGGCCTCGTCCCAGAAGTAGAAGCGGTAGCGCTTCTGGAGCCGCTCGGTCACGTCGTGCGGCAGCCGGGCGAAGACCGCGTTGGCCTGCACCGGGTGGAGGATCTCGACGCCGTGCACGGCGCGGACGCCCTCGGCGAGTCGCTGGGCCATCTCGTTGGCGTGCCGGGCGTTGCGCAGCCACAGGTCCTTGGCGAGCAGCGCCTCCAACTGCACGGAGACGAACCGCATCTTGGAGGCGAGCTGCATCGACAGCTTGCGCAGGTGCTTCATGTGGCGGACGGCGTCCCGGTTGATGACGACGACCGCCTCGCCGAACAGCGCGCCGTTCTTGGTGCCGCCGAGCGAGAGGATGTCGACGCCGACCGCGTTGGTGAACGTCCGCATGGGGACGTCCAGGGAGGCGGCCGCGTTGGATATCCGGGAGCCGTCCAGGTGCACCCGCATGCCGTGCGCGTGGGCGTGGTCGCAGATCGCCCGGATCTCCTCGGGCGTGTACAGGGTGCCCAGTTCGGTGCTCTGGGTGATCGAGACGACCTGCGGCATCGCGCGGTGTTCGTCGTCCCAGCCGTACGCCTGCCGGTCGATCAGTTCGGGCGTGAGCTTGCCGTCGGGCGTGGGCACCGTGAGCAGCTTGAGGCCGCCCATGCGCTCGGGGGCGCCGCCCTCGTCGACGTTGATGTGCGCGCTCTCCGCGCAGATCACCGCGCCCCAGCGGTCGGTGACCGCCTGGAGGGCGACCACGTTCGCACCGGTGCCGTTGAAGACCGGGAAGGCCTCCGCGGCGGCACCGAAGTGGCTGCGGATGATCCCCTGGAGGTTCTCGGTGTAGTCGTCCTCGCCGTACGCGACCTGGTGCCCGCCGTTGGCCACGGCGAGCGCGGCGAGCACCTCGGGGTGGGCCCCCGCGTAGTTGTCACTGGCGAAACCGCGGACGGCCGGGTCGTGATGACGCCGGGCGTCGGTCTTCGGAGGGTTCACGGCTTCTCGGTCAGCCACAGACGGTTTCCGTTCACTTCGGCGGCGGGCCGGTTCCAGACGTCGACGATGGACTCGGCCAGGTCCTTGACGTCCGTGAAGCCCGCGAACTTCGCGTTCGGCCGCTCGGCGCGCATCGCGTCGTGCACCAACGCCTTGACCACCAGGATGGCAGCGGCGGACGTCGCGCCCTCGGCGCCCTCGGCGATTCCGGCCTTGCGGAAGTAGTCCGCCATGGCGAGCGTCCACGCCTCGGCGGCGGCCTTGGCCGCGGAGTAGGCGGCGTTCCCCGCGGTGGGGTTGCTCGCACCGGCGGCGCTGATCAGGACGTACCGGCCGCGCTCGCTGCTCTGCAGCGCCTCGTGGAAGGCGAGGGTGGTGTGCTGCACGGTGCGGATGAGCAGCAGTTCGAGCAGGTCCCAGTCGTCGAGGACCGTCTTGGTGAAGGTCTCGCTGCCCCGCCAGCCGCCGACGAGGTGGACGAGGCCGTCCACCCGGCCGAAGTCCTTCTGGATGCGTGTGGCCCAGTCACGGGTCGACTGGAGTTCCAGCAGATCCACCGTGTCCCCGACGACGGTGGAGCCGCCGTGGGCGTAGCTGGCCGCGTCGACGGCCTCGGCCAGCCGCTCCGCGTCGTTGTCCGCGCCGATGACGGTCGCGCCGGCCTCGGCGAGCCGGAGCAGTGCCGCCCGGCCGGCGGGTCCACCCGCTCCGGCCACCGCGATCACCGCACCGCTGAGAGCCCCGTTCCCCATGGTCTTCGCCTCCTGAGCAATGATCTCGGTACCGCGGTCGGTCACGCGGCGATCCGCTCGGAGTCCGCCGCCGTGATGCCCTTGGTGGAGGCGATCACGTTCTTCAGCTTCTTGGAGAGTGCCTCATAGAACATGCTCAGGGGAAACTCGTCCGGAAGCACGTCGTCGACCAGCCTGCGCGGCGGCTGGGACAGGTCGAGGGCGTCGGGACCCTTGGCCCAGCGGGAGCCGGGGTGCGGTGCGAGGTAGGTGGAGACCAGGTCGTAGGCCTTGAACCAGTGGACCAGCTTCGGGCGGTCGATGCCGGCCCGGTAGAGGTCCTCGATCTCGCCGCACAGCTGGTTGGTGACCTGCGGTGCGCGCTGCCAGTCGATGTGCAGCTTGTTGTCGGTCCAGCGGACGACGTCGTGCTTGTGCAGGTAGGCGAAGAGGAGCTGGCCGCCGAGCCCGTCGTAGTTGCGGACGCGGTCGCCGGTGACCGGGAAGCGGAACATCCGGTCGAAGAGCACGGCGTACTGCACGTCACGGCCGTGCTGGTTGCCCTCGGCCTCCAGCTTCACGGCCTCCTTGAAGGCGGTGAGGTCGCAGCGCAGCTCCTCCAGGCCGTACATCCAGAACGGCTGGCGCTGCTTGATCATGAAGGGGTCGAAGGGCAGGTCGCCGTGGCTGTGCGTACGGTCGTGGACCATGTCCCACAGGACGAAGGCCTGCTCGCAGCGCTCCTGGTCGTCCACCATGGCGGCGATGTCCTCGGGCAGCTCGAGGCCCAGGATGTCCACGGCGGCGTCGGTGACGGCCCGGAAGCGGGCGGCCTCGCGGTCGCAGAAGATGCCGCCCCAGGAGAAGCGCTCGGGCGCCTCGCGGACCGCGATGGTCTCCGGGAAGAGCACGGCCGAGTTCGTGTCGTACCCCGCGGTGAAGTCCTCGAAGGTGATGCCGCAGAACAGCGGGTTGTCGTAGCGCGTGCGCTCCAGCTCGGCCAGCCAGTCCGGCCACACCATGCGCAGCACGACCGCCTCGAAGTTGCGGTCCGGGTTGCCGTTCTGCGTGTACATGGGGAAGACGACCAGGTGCTGGAGGCCGTCCTCGCGGGACGCGGCGGGCTGGAAGGCCAGCAGCGAGTCCAGGAAGTCGGGCACGTGGAAACCGGCGTCAGCCCAGCGGCGCAGGTCCTTGACGAGGGCCTCGTGGTACGCCACGTCGTGCGGCAGCAGCGGGGAGAGCCGCTCGATCGCGTCTATCGCGCGGCGGACGGCCAGGTCGACGTCCGAGGCGTCGGGCGCGTCGTCCGCGTCGAAGTCGATGGAACCGTCCTTCGACTGCCAGGGCCGGATCTCCTCGACGGCATCCTTGAGCACGGGCCACGCCGGGTGCTCCACCACCCTGGCGACGGGAGGAATTCGATCCTCCACACCGACCTGCACAAGCATTTCCGTCATGTCCCACCCTCCACAGGAGAACCTCGCGTATGGACACCGTATGTATACGAGGTTCCTTCCCGCAAGAGGGAATCCGAGAGATTATCCTGCGCATCCCCACCTTCACCGCTCTTTTTCCTGTCGGACACCGTGAGGACAGCCGCATGCGCCGCGGCCTTCCGGCGGTGGAACGGACCTCGGAGGGTGCCGGGCGGACGCGGCTCACGGAGCCGAACTCCCCGCCGGGGCGCGGGAGTCGACGGGCCGGGGGCGGTCCTGCGAGGGGCGCGCCCGGCCGGCCACCGCAGGACGCGACCGGCGCCCCGGTGAGCCGTCCGCCGATGTGGGCAGGGTCTCCCCCGTCCGACACCCTCATTGCCCGGCGCAGGAACGGGTACATCGCACAGTCAGGCCATTAGGCTGCGGCCTTGCCGCGTGGGCGTCCCCGTCGGAACCACGCGCGAGCCGAGCCGCCGTCGACGGAAGCGAGTCGCATCTTGAACTTCCTCACCATCGGTCACCGCGGAGTGATGGGCGTCGAACCCGAGAACACTCTCCGTTCCTTCACCGCCGCGCAGAACGCCGGCCTCGACCTGATCGAACTCGATCTGCACCTGAGCAAGGACGGCGCCCTCGTCGTCATGCACGACGCCGACGTGGACCGCACGACCGACGGCTCGGGGCCGATCGCCGAGAAGACCCTCGCGGAGCTGCGCGCACTGGACGCCGGGAGCGGCGAGCGCGTTCCCGTCTTCGAGGAGGTCCTGGACGCCGTCACGTCGCCGTTGCAGGCCGAGATCAAGGATGTCGCGGCGGCTCGGGCGCTGGCCGAGGTCATCCAGCGGCGCGACCTGGTCGGCCGGGTGGAGGTATCGTCGTTCCACGACGAGGCGGTCGCCGAGATCACCCGGCTGGTGCCGGGCGTCCGCACCGCGCTGATCGCCAGCCGCTACGGTGTCGACGTCGTGGACCGCGCCGTGGAGGTCGGCGCCGAGACGGTCTGCCTCAACATCCGCAGGCTGAGCCTGGAGGTCGTCGAGAAGGCCCGCAAGGCCGAGCTGCGGATCATCGGCTGGGTGGTCAACACCCAGGACCATCTGCGGCTGGTGCGCGCCCTGGGGCTGGACGGCGCGACCACCGACTACCCCGAGATCAAACGCACCGGCCGCTTCACCGCGTGAGGCACGGTCCTGGGGCCGCCCACCGGGCAGGCCCCGGGACCCCGCCGCACGATCCGGACGACGGGCCCTAGGCGAGGGGCTTGACCAGCAGTTCGAAGCACAGGTCGTCGCGCTGCGGAACGCCGAAGCGCTCATCGCCGTACGGGAAGGGCGTCGTCCGTCCCGTACGGCGGTAGCCGCGCCGCTCGTACCAGGCGATGAGGTCCTCGCGCACGGAGATCACCGTCATGTGCATCTCGGTGACGCCCCAGGTCTCGCGGGCCGTGCGCTCCGCCTCCGCGATGATCACCTTGCCGAGTCCGCCGCCCTGGAGCGCCGGGCTGACCGCGAACATCCCGAAGTAGGCGTGGTCACCGCGGTGCTCCAGCTGGCAGCAGGCGACGACCGTGCCGTCCCGCTCGACCGTCAGGAGCCGGCTGTCGGACGACTCGATGACGGCGAGGACACCCTCGGGGTCGATTCGCTGCCCCTCCAGGATGTCGGCCTCCGTGGTCCAGCCGGCCCGGCTGGCGTCCCCTCGGTACGCCGATTCGATCAGCGCGACCAGGACATCCACATCGTCGTCCTTGGCGTCGCGGAAGGTCAGGCCGGTGGTGGCGGTTTCCATGGAGCGGTTATCCGTTCGGTGGCGCGGCTCGGGCACGCCTGAGCGTAACCCGCCCCTATGATCCCGCTGCATGGTGCATGTACTGAGCAGCCGTGTCCTTCTGCGCCCCACCGATCCCGAACGCTCACGCGCCTTCTACGGCGAACGTCTCGGACTGGCCGTCTACCGCGAGTTCGGTACGGGGCCCGAGCGCGGGACCGTGTACTTCCTCGGCGGCGGTTTCCTCGAGGTCGCCGGACGGTCCGGGACACCGCCCTCCCCCGCCCTGAAACTGTGGCTCCAGGTCGCCGACGCGGCGGCGGCCCACGATGAGCTGGTGGCCGCCGGCGTCGAGGTCGTGCGGCCTCCGGTGCGGGAGCCGTGGGGGCTGATCGAGATGTGGATCGCGGATCCGGACGGAACGGAGATCGTGCTCGTCGAGACGCCGGCCGACCATCCGCTCCGGTACCGGCCCTGAGAACGGTGGGAGGACTGCTGCGGCGCGGGAGGCGTCAGGCGCGCGGCAGGCCCAGGCGGCCTTCGAGCTGCCCGAGCAACTCCCCGAGGAGAACGGCCAGTTCACGCTGCCGTTCGGCGTCGATGCCGGACAGGACCGTGGTCTCGTAGGCGAGCTGGTCGGGGAGGACGCCGTCGACGAGGTCGCGCCCGGCGTCCGTCAGCCGGACGTGCGCGACCCGGCGGTCACGAGTGTCGCCGCGGCGCTCGACCAGCCCGCGCTCGGTCAGTGCCTTGAGCCGCTTGGTGACGGCGGCACCCGAGGAGAACGTCTCGCGGGCGATGTCGCCGGGGGTCAGCTCGTGCCCGGTGCGGCGCAGTGTGCCGAGCACGTCGAACTCGGGGCGGGTGAGACCCGCCCGGCGCAGCGGCGCGTCCTCGGCCTGCTGGAGGAGCGCGGAACAGCGGTTGACGCGCCCGATGACCTCCATGGGTCCCGTGTCGAGATCGGGCCGCACCGTCTCCCACTGGCGCACGACGGCGGCCACCGTGTCGGCGGGTACCCGCTGCGGCCCCGCCACCGGGCCGCCGTCCGCCGCGCTCCGTCCGTCCGCTGTCGTCATGCCTGTGCGCCCTCCCGGCCGTGCAGTCCCTGGCGTCGTACCGTCGCCGCGAGCGTACGGTGTCCGGCCTGTTCGGCCCGCATCACTCGCTCCTCGGGCAGGGCGCGCTGCCACCACTCGCCGGCCGCGGCGTCGGCTGTGGCGCGCAGGTCCACGACGGCGGCGGCCAGGCCGCGGCGGGCCGACTCCAGGGCACCCCGGCCGGGCGTCTCCTCGGTCAGCAGCGCGTCGGCGTGTTCCCGGGCGCGCTCCACGGCCGACAGCCCGTCCTCGATCCGGTCGCCGGCCCGCCGGTTGGTGACGGCCATCGCGGCGACGAGGCCGACCAGCGCGCCGACCAGGGTGTCGACGACCCGGTCGGTCATCAGCTCGGCGGGCTGCTGCGCGCGGGCGAACTCGGTGATCAGCAGGGCCATGGGTGTCACGCAGATGCTGCCCAGCCAGTAGTTCCGGCCGATCAACGCCTCGGCTCCGAAGTTCAGCGCGAGACAGCTCAGGACCAGGGCCGCCTGGCCGACGTGGGCGAGCGGGACCAGCGCGGCGAAGACGAGTACGCCGACGAGGTTGCCGACGACGCGCTGCACACCCCTGCTCCAGGTCAGGGTGACGTTGGCCTGGTAGAGGGACGCGGCGGTGACCAGCGCCCAGTAGGGGCGGCCGACACCGAGGGCGAGCGAGACGTAGCCGGCGAGGGCGCAGCCGGCGGCCGTGCGCAGGGCGATGGGGCCGAGCGGGCCGAGACGCCCGAGCAGGGGCCGTTCCCCGAAGGTGAGGACCGCCTCCACGCCGAGGAGTTCGTCGGCCGCCTCACCGAGACCGTCCGGGTGCGGCACGGGGCCGGTGCCGGACAGCTCACGGGCCAGGCCGCGCAGCCGCTCGGGGTCGGTGTCCGTGGGAGCCGCGAGCGCGACCTCGGCGCGGACGACGAGCCGTTCGAGGGCACGGCGGGGCGCCGAGCGCGCTCCCGTCGACAGCAGCGACTGCCACGCCGCGTGCACGGCGGCGGCGCCGGCGGCGCGGGCCCGGGCGTCGTCCGGGGCGTCCGCGTACACCGCCGCGGCGTTCAGCGCGTGGGCCGTGGCGCGCCGCTCCGGACCGTGCGGACGGACGAGCCCCGGTGCCATGCCGACGATCCAGGCCCACGCTCCCGCGGCCGCGCCCAGCGCGAGGTGACCCGGCACTTGGCCGAGGTTCTGCGGCACGAACAGGGACGCCGAGGAGATGAACGCGAGGACCACGTGCCCGGGCGGGCCGACGCGGGTCGCGTCGCACAGCGTCTTCTGCGCGGCGGCCAGCAGAGCGCCGACGGTCACCAGCACGACGGCGTTCGAGGTGAGCGAGGCCGTCACGAGCGCGACGCCCAGTCCGCCGAGCATGCCGAGCACCACCAGGGCGAGGACACGGGCCCGGGCCGCGTACGGACGGTTGTGGGCGTAGAGCGCGCACAGCGACCCGGCCATCGTGTACATCGCGAGATCCAGGCGCCCGAGCGCCAGCAGCGTGAGGTTCGGCGGGGCGACCGCGACGACGACGCTGAGGGCGGGCTTGAACCAGATGTCGGAGGGCCTGCCGAGGCGCAGGACACCGGCGAGCGGGAGGCGGGGGACGCGCGAGGGGGTGGGGCGGAGTGCACTGCTCATGCCATAACCTTAACAGGTGTTTTACTTGTAAATCATTCCGCCTCGACCATCGCCCGGCTCCTCTCCCACCGGGCCCCTCCGGCGCCCTGAGCCGCCCCGAGCCGATCGGTGCAGGTCGGCGCACGCCCCGTGCGCTCCCCCTCGTACACCCTTGCGCTTGCTTGCGCCCCGGCCGGCCTGGGCATGCCCTGACCGACCAACCAACCGTCCGTCCGTCCGTCCGTCCGTCCTTCCGAGGCTGTGGCGCGGCGACCGCCGCCGCGCCGTCCGGCATCGGCGTCCTTCGTCCGTCGTGTCGGCGTCGTCGAGCGGGGAGGCTCCACGGTGTACGAACCGGCTTCGCCCGGCTGGCTGCTCGTCGCACTGTGCGCGGCCACCGGGGCCTACTGCCTGCTGCGGATGCGCAGCCCCGTCGAGGAACAGCGGCGCACCGCGGGTGCCGAGGCGCTCATGGGGTTCGGCATGGCCGCGATGGCCGTACCGGCCGCCGTGGTGGTCCCGCCCCGCTGGGCATGGCTCGCGTACGTGACCGTGTTCGGTGCCGCCGCGCTGCGGGGCCTGCGGACCGCGAGGAGCAGCCCCCATCAGGTGCACCATCTGATGGGCGCTGTCGCCATGGTCTACATGGCGGCCGTGATGACCGTCGCTCCGGCCCACCACGCACACAGCCACGGCAGCGCGGGGGTCCCCCTCATCACCGGAGCGCTTCTCCTCTACTTCACCGGCTACGTCCTCCGCTCGGGCGTCCGGCTCCTGCCCCTGGCTGCGTCCGGTGGCGGTCTTGGCAGTGGCACCAGGAGTACGCCCGTCACCGAGGAGTGGGGCGCGCGTCGTACCGTCCGGTGGGGGGACCGGCCCGAGCTCTCCCAGGCCTGCCGTCTGTCGATGGGGATCGCGATGCTGGCGATGCTGGTCACGCTCTGAGACAGGGCCCTGCGTCCAGCCGGAGCTGTACGAAACCGTGGCGTACGTCACTTGCCGTCGCTGACCGTATCCAGCGGCGACGCCCCGCTCATAGGCTTCGGCCCATGATGGTCCCCGCGGCACTGTTGCTGCTCGGCGCCCTGGTCGCCGTGGTCGCTCCGCGACTGCTTGCCCGGGCGGACTGGCCGGACCGAGAACCGGTGGTCGCCCTGTGGGTCTGGCAGTGCGTGGTGGCGGCGGTTCTGCTGTGCTGCGTCCTGTCGATGACCCTCTCCGCGGCGGCGGCCTGGGCCGCCGTGCGCGGCCACCTCTTCGATGGCGCACCGGCCCCTGTCGTGGACGCCTACGCGCTGAGCGCGGGCAGCCCCTGGGCCGCGACGACCGCCGTGGCCCTCGCGTGCGGTGGTGCCTGGACCGCGGCGATGCTGGCGCGGGAGATCTTCCGGGCGCGGCGCAGGCGCCGGCAGAGCCGTCGCGAACTCCTCGTGCGGGCGCCGCTGTTGCCCGGTGAGGAGCCCGGCGAGGATCGTCTCGTCGTGCTGGAGGGGGAGCGTCCCGACGCCTGGTGGCTACCCGGCGCGGCGCCCCAACTCGTCATCACCACAGCCGCGTTGCGGCGCCTGAAGGGACGCCAGCTGGACGCCGTGCTCGCTCACGAGCAGGGGCACGCGCGGGCCCGCCACGACTGGCTGCTGCACTGTTCGGGGGCCCTGGCCAACGGATTCCCCCAGGTGCCCGTCTTCGCGGCGTTCCGCGACGAGATGCACCGGCTGGTGGAGCTCGCCGCGGACGACGTCGCGTCGCGGCGCTTCGGGCGTCTGACGATCGCGCTCGCCCTGGTCGAACTCAACGAGGACCGCGGGGTGTTCGGGCCGTGCCCGACGCCGGGGGCGCATGTCCCCCAGCGCGTGGACCGCCTCCTCGCACCCCGGCACCGGCTCACGGCGACGCGGCGACTCCAGTTGACGGCGGCCGCCGCGTTGGTGCCGGTGATTCCGGTGCTGGTGGCGTTCGTTCCGGGGTTGCGGGCGCTGGGGTAGTCCACTCCCCGTCCAGCCCCTCCGGCGTCGGAGGGGCGGGGTCTGGAGCGGAGCTCCAGGTCCGGGCGGGTAGGAACGGAGGGGCGAAGGAAGGCTTGAGGTGGCACGGCCCGGAGCGACCGGTGGCTCCGGTGGTGGCAACCCGCTCCGTCCCGGCGGGGCGCGTCGAGGGGTGGATGGCAACTGGCTCCGCCCCGGCGGAGCGCGTCGGGGTGAGGGCCGAAGGGCGTCCGTCGGCGAGGATCGGTGCATGCGCCTCCCGCCCGGCCCCCCGACCCGCACAGCGCTGATCACGGCGGCAGCACTGGCCCCACCCACGGTGGCCCTTCTCCTCCTCGTCGCCCTCTCCTGGGGCCCCCTCATGACCCTGGACGAGGACATCGCCGGCACCACGCACCGGTGGGCGGTCGACGCACCGAGCGCCACGCACGTGTGCCGGATCCTGACGGACTGGTTGTGGGACCCCTGGACCATGCGGGCGCTGTGCGCGGTGGCCGTGGTCCGGCTGGTCCTGCGCCACGCGGTGTGGGGGCTCGCCCTGTGGCTGGTCGCCGCGTGCGCGCTCGGCACACTGTTGCAGCAGGGGCTCAAGTGGGCGGTCGGACGCGACCGGCCCGTCTGGCCCGACCCGGTCGACTCCGCCCACTACGCCGCCTTCCCCTCCGGCCACGCCCTCACGGCCACCGTCGTCTGCGGCCTGCTGCTGTGGCTCCTCCACCGGTACGACGCCGGACGCGCCGTGCGGTGCACAGCGGTGGCCCTGGCCGTCGTCAGCGTCGTGGGGGTGGGGCTGACCCGCGTATGGCTCGGGGTGCACTGGCCGTCCGACGTGGTGGGCGGCTGGCTCATCGGGGCCCTCGTCGTGGCCCTTGCCGTGGGCGCCTACGGACGGTGGGACGACCGGGGGCCCTCTTGACCGGCGGTGTCGGCTCACCGAAGGATTCCCCCATGACCGTCAAGGGCGTGCTGTTCGACTTCTCCGGGACCCTCTTCCGTATCGAGTCCGCCGACTCCTGGCTGCGCGCCGCCCTCGCCGGGACCGGGCACGACCTCTCCGAGGCGGAACTGGCGCACACGGCACGGGCGCTGGAGTCGGCGGGTGCGCTCCCCGGTGGCGCCAAGCCGACCGTGCCGGTACCGGCGCATCTCGACGCCGTGTGGGCCGCCCGGGACCGGAGTGCCGCCGAGCACAGGGCCGCGTTCACCGGTCTCTCCCGGCTGGTGTCCCTGCCCGGACCCGATCTGCACGACGCGCTGTATCAGCGCCACATGGCGCCCGCCGCCTGGACCCCTTACCCGGACGCCGGCGACGTGCTCGGCGCGCTGCGCGAGCGCGGTGTCGCGGTCGGCGTGGTCAGCAACATCGGGTGGGACCTGCGCCCCGTGTTCCGCGAGCACGGTCTCGACTCGCACGTGGGGGCCTACACGCTGTCGTACGAGCACGGCATCCAGAAGCCGGATCCGCGGCTCTTCGCGATCGCCTGCACCGCGCTCGGCGTCGCTCCCGAGGACACCCTGATGGTCGGCGACGACCGGCGGGCGGACGGCGGTGCGGCAGCCCTGGGCTGCGCGGTGCACTTCGTCGACCATCTGCCCCTGACGGACCGCCCGGACGGGCTCCGGGCGGTGCTCGGTCCGCCGGACTGACGGACCGCCCGAGAGCCGCCCTCAGCCCAGATAGCCCTCGACCTGCGACGACGGCCTCGACTGCGCCTCGTCCGGGTTCTCACCGAACTCGGACTTGGCACGCCGCTGACGCAGCAGGTCCCAGCACTGGTCGAGCTCGCGCTCCAGATCCGAAAGACGCGCGTGCTCCGTGGAGCTGTCGATCTCGCCCGCCGCCACGGCGTCGCGCAGCCGTCGCTCGTCGTCCACCATCGCCGTGATCCTGGTCAGGATCTGCTCTTGATCCATGTCCGTATGCCTCCTCAGGGCTCCAGGCCACTCTATGGAGGACGCGCGGGCTCGGCGAGCGATAGAGGTGGCCTCGGGCGACCTTCAGGGGTACCACGCGTCCCGCCTGGGCCGATCCTCCGCGCGATGGATCACTCTCGGGCTTGATCGGCCAGCGATGGTCAAGCTTGGACCAACACGGGTCAAATGACCCTAAATACGGGAGACGTGGCTAGGTTGGCGCCCCCACCGCACTCTCATGAGGTGTCCTTGAAGACAGCACTCTGGATCCTCCTCGCCGGGCTGCTCACGTATGTCACCGGCGCCGCCCTCCTCAACACCGCGCTCAGCCGGGACAGGCAATCCCTCGTAGGCAACGCGCTGCTGAGCCTGTGCATGGGCTGGTACATGGCCGCCAGTTGGCGGCGCGTCCTCCGTGCCACGCGCGGCGACCCCGCGGAGGAGGAGGCGACCCCGACGCGGACCGCGCCCGCGATGCACGAGGGCGGTTCCTGAGGGCGCCGACAGCACGGCGCACGTCGCTGCCGCGTCCGACCTGAGGCGATCCCCCGCGTCGCCCCAGGTCGGCGGCAGCCCGGAAGCGACCCGCGGAGGGCCTCGATCCGGACGCGTTGAGTATAGTTGGCTGGCAGCCAGTCAACGCAGGAGTTACAGCATGTCCCCGCGAAGCGCCTCGGTCAATGAAGAGTTGCGGCGGCGTTCCCGGGAGCGGCTGCTCCAGGCCGCCGTGGAGCTGGTCAGCGAGCGCGGCTACGACGCGACGACGCTCGGGGACATCGCCGACCGGGCGGGATCGGCCCGCGGACTGGTGTCGTACTACTTCCCCGGCAAGCGCCAGCTCCTCCAGTCGGCCGTGCACCGGCTGATGCACCGCACACTGGAGGAGGCGCTCCAGCGCGAGCCGCGCACCGAGGACGGCCGGGAGCGGATGGCACGGGCCATCGACGCGATCCTCGGTCTCACCCGCGACCAGCCGGTGCTCATGCGCCAGCACATGGCCGGACTGCTCCAGGCCGAGGGGTTCGTCCAGTGCCCGGAGCAGCGCCGGCTCTCCGAACTGCTCGGGGAGACCGTCGCAGCGTACGGCTCGACGCAGGTCACGGCGGACTACCCGATGCTGCGGGCGCTGCTCATGGGCGCGGTCTACGCGGCACTGGTGCCGGGCGTGCCGATGCAGGTTCCGGTGCTGCGGACGGAGTTGTTCAAACGGTACCGGCTGGAATGGGAGTTGGGGGTTCCGCCCGATGCCGAGGCATCGGGCGGAACCCCCGGGACGGATCTGTCACGCTTCTTCGAGACAGGCCCGGAGCCGGAGGACGATCAGTCGAAGTAGTCCGGCTGCGTCTGGACGTTGAGCTCACGCAGGTGGACCCGCTTGGCCGGGTCCGTCCGCCGGTCGCTGAGCTTCAGCACGTCGAAGCCCTTGGCGATGTCGTTCGAGTAGATGTAGCCGTTGTAGTAGTACGCCGACCAGGAGCCGCCGACCTGCAGGGTGTCGGTGGACAGCGGGCCGCGCTCGAAGTAGGCGATCTCCTTCGGCTCGGCGGAGTTCGTGAAGTCCCAGACGGAGACGCCTCCCTGGTACCACGCCTGGACCATGAGGTCCTTGCCCTTGACCGGGATCAGCGAGCCGTTGTGGGCCACGCAGTTCTCGGTGTCGGCCTGGTGGCGGGGAATCTTGTAGTAGCTCCGGAAGACGAGCTTGCGGTGGTCTCCCCTGCCGACGATGTCGTAGATGCCGTCGGCGCCGCGGTCGGGGCCGGTCGCCTCGTTGCAGGTGGCCGCTCCGCCGCCGCCCAGCTCGTCGGTGAACACGACCTTGTCGGCCTTCTGATTGAAGGTCGCCGAGTGCCAGAACGCGAAGTTCACGTTGTCCTGGACCCGGTCGATGACCTCCGGGTGCTCCGGGTCCTCGATGGAGAACAGGATGCCGTCACCCATGCAGGCGCCCGCGGCCAGGTCCTTCGACGGCAGGACCGTGATGTCGTGGCAGCCGGTCGTCTTGGAGACGCCCGGGTTGGTGGGCGAGCCGGGGTTGCCGCCGCCGTCGGGTCCCTCGCCCGGGAAGAGCACGGGGAAGTTCACCACGGCCGCCTTCTCCGGGGCGTTGCGCGGGACCTTGATGACCGAGATGCCGTCGTGCGGGGGCAGGCAGTCGGGGAAGGTGGCGCTCGGCGAGTACGAGGAGACGTAGACGTAGACGTTCTTGCGCTCGGGCACCAGCGAGTGGGTGTGCGAGCCGCAGGCGGTCTCGACGGCCGCGACGTACTTGGGGTTGGCCTTGTCGCTGATGTCGAAGATCTTCATGCCCTCCCACGAGGACTTCTCGGTCGCGGGCTGCGTCGTGCTCGCACACGAGTTGTCGCTGCGCGAGGAGTCGGTCGACAGGAAGAGCAGGTCTCCGGAGACGGACACGTCGTTCTGCGAGCCGGGGCAGAGCACCTGCGCGACGGTCTTCGGCGCCTTCGGGTTGCTGATGTCGAAGACGCGGAACCCGTCGTAGTTGCCGGCGAAGGCGTACCTGCCCTGGAAGGCCAGGTCCGAGTTGAGGCCGGTGAAGGCCTCCTTGGGGACGTTGGCGAGATGTTCGATGTTGTCGGAGTGGACGACCTCGTCGGTCCCGGGTATCCCTCCGCTCGCGATCGCCGCGCGCGCCTCGGCGGCTTCGCTGCCGGAAACCTGCTCCCGTGTGGTGGGGGTGTCCCCGGGGTCGGGGGTGGCGGACGCCGGGACTGCTGTGAACAACGCGGCCAGGAGTCCGGCCGCAGCCGCGACAACTCCCAGTCTCCTGCGCCGCGTTCGGGGGTGGTTCAACAGGGTCACTGTGTTCTCCCTTGTAGCCGTTCGCAGTCGAACGGTTCACGGACCCCTGAAGTATCGTCCTCACCATGTACAGATCAACAGATGGCAACGTACTCGTAATGAACGTTTTTGATCAGTCACGTTCGGAAGCGTGTTAGGACGGTCATCAACACCCGTGTGATGTCCGCCGATTCGTGCGCCGCAGGAGGTCGCTGTGCTCGCTGGTCATGCGTCCCGTACACCCCTGGTCGTGGCTTCGCTGGCCGTCGCCGCCCTCGCGCTGGCGGGCTGCGACTCCGGCTCCGACACCAAGTCCGCAGCGACGGACGGGCCTTCGGTGATCGCGCCCGGCAGACCGGGTGAGGCGGCGGAGACCCTGTCCGCGAAGGAGGCGGACGAACGGCGCCCCGACGACACCCCCAACGCCGCCGACCTCGCCTACGCGCGGATGATGATCACCCACCACACCCAGGCCCTGCGGATGACCGAACTCGCTCCGGACCGCGCGAAGTCGGGCCCCGTCCGACGGATCGCCGAACGGATCGCCGCCGCGCAGGGTCCGGAGATCGCCACCATGAAGAGCTGGCTGAAGGCGCACGGCGGCGCCGGCGCGTCCACGGGCCACGACCACGCGGACATGCCCGGCATGGCGACGAAGGCGCAGCTCGAGGAGTTGCGCGCGGCCGACGGCACCGCGTTCGACCGGCTCTTCCTCCGGCTGATGATCACCCATCACGACGGCGCGATCACCATGGCCACGGACGTGAAGGCGCAGGGCAACAACATCCAGATCGAGGAGATGGCCGACGACGTGATCGCGCAGCAGACGAGCGAGATCAGCCGGATGCGCGCGATGTCCTGACGCCCACGGCCCTCCGGTCCGCCGGCGTCAGCGGCGGACGTGACGTGGCGTCAGCAGCCCCGCGTCCCGGGCCCCGGCGATCAGCCGCAGGGACTTTCGGCGGCTGTGCCCGGTGGCGTCCATCACCGCGAGCACCGGATCCACACCCTCCTCCTGGGCGGCGCGGTACTCGTCGGCGATCAGCTGACGGCCCTCGGCGCCACGCGGCCAGGCCGGCCGGGCCCTGCGCGCCTGGCCCTCCTGCTCCGGGTCCCCGTCGGCGCCGAGCCTGCTTCCGCACGCCTCGAACAGCGGCTCCTCGATCCAGTCGGCGACCGTCGCGAGGTCGTCGAGCGAGAGGGGCGGCTCGGCCCGTACGTCCTCGACCGACAGGCCGGCTTCCGCCAGCACGGCGAGCAGGTCGACGCGGGCGCCGTCGGCGAAGGCCAGCCGGACATGGAACCAGGAGGTGGCGGTCTCGCCCTCCCGGACCTCCCAGGCGGGCCACACCGACACCGCGCCGTCCGCGCGGCATCGGTCGGACAGATTAAGGAACGATGCTTCTAGCACATACGGAACGTAACCGCATCATCACATTCCATACGAACGGACACGCGCGCCTCTGCCCCGCGCAGCACCCTGTCAGCGGAGCACCGGGGGTGCGATCCTGGAGGGACCAGCGCTCTCACGTCCGCGATCTTCCTGATCCCTCGGGTGAGGAGTTCCGCCGTGCTGCATGTCGCCGTCGTCGGCTCGGGACCCAGCGGGGTCTACAGCGCCCAGAGCCTTGTCCATCGGAGCGGTCCGCCCGACGTCCGGGTCGACGTCCTGGACCGGCTGCCCTGCCCGTACGGCCTGGTGCGCTACGGGGTCGCGCCCGACCACGAGAAGATCAAGTCGTTGCAGAACAACCTGCGCGCCGTCCTGGAGGACGAGCGGGTGCGGTTCCTCGGCGGTGTCCAGATCGGCCCGGGCGGGATCCCCGTGGCGCGGCTGCGGGAGCTGTACCACGCGGTCGTGTACTGCGTCGGCGCCGCCACCGACCGGCATCTCGGCGTGCCCGGCGAGGACCTTCCGGGCAGCTGGTCGGCCACCGAGTTCGTGTCCTGGTACAGCGCGCACCCCGACGCGGAGGTCGAGGAGTTCGTGCGGGACGCGCGCTCGGCCGTGGTCATCGGCGTCGGGAACGTCGCCGTGGACGTGACCCGGATCCTGGCGCGTGGCGCACCGGAACTCAGCCCTACGGACATCCCGGAGGCGGCCCTCGCCGCGCTGGCGGCCGGCAAGGTCGCCGACATCAGCATGGTCGGACGACGCGGACCCTCGCAGGCCCGGTTCACCACCAAGGAGCTGCGCGAGCTGGGCACCCTGCCCGGTGCCGAAGTGGTCGTGGATCCGGCGGAGTTGGCGCTCGACCCGGCCTACCTCGACCCGTCGGGCCTGCCCGCCGCGCAGCGGCGCAACGTGGAGGTGCTGCGGGGATGGGCCGCCGCGACGCCGCTCGGGCGGCCCCGTCGCATCCGCCCGCGGTTCTTCCTGCGCCCCGTCGAACTCCTCGCGGACGGCGGGCGCGTGGGGGCGGTGCGCTTCGAACGGACGGTGCCGGACGGGGCGGGCGGGGTCACGGGGACGGGCCGGTACGAGGAGATCGAGGCGCAGTTGGTGCTGCGTTCGGTGGGCTACCGGGGGATGCCGCTCGACGGGCTGCCCTTCGACCCCCTCCTCGGTACGGTGCCGAACCTGGCCGGGAGGGTCCTGCGGGACGGCACGGTCGTTCCCGGCGAGTACGTGGCGGGGTGGATCAAGCGCGGCCCGACCGGCGTCATCGGAACCAACCGGCCCTGCGCCAAGGAGACGGTGACCTCGCTGCTGGAGGACGCCCCCGCTCTCGTACGGCGGAAGGTCGCCGAGGATCCCCTCGAAGCCCTGCTGGCCGAGGGCGTACGGCCGGTCGAGTGGGCCGGGTGGCAGGCGATCGAGCGGGCCGAGGCGGAACTCGGTGCGCGGCTCGGCCGGGGCGTGGTCAAGCTGCCCGACTGGGACGCGCTGTGGACGGCGGCTCGGGCCGCGGGCCGCTGACGGCCCGTCGGCCGCTCCAGGGCTCGGCCACCGCGTGGAGGCGTTCCCGGCTCCCTTGCCGGCCGGTTCGCGACCCATGACACACACCGGCAACAGACCGGAAATCAACAAACTGTTCAAGGCGCCTACGGTCTCGTGCTGTCCGGGCGTGCGCAGGCCGTGCGGACGTCCCCTCTCCCCGCAGCTTCTGGAGTGCCCATGGCAACCACCGCTCCCGTGCATCCCGTAGACGAGGTTCCACCCGTACGCCAGCTGGCCGCCTTCGGGCTCCAGCACGTGCTCGCGATGTACGCGGGCGCGGTGGCCGTGCCGCTGATCGTGGGCGGCGCGATGAAGCTGTCGCCCGCCGATCTGGCGTATCTGATCACCGCGGACCTGCTCGTGTGCGGCATCGCGACGCTGATCCAGTGCGTGGGTTTCTGGCGCTTCGGTGTACGGCTGCCCATCATGCAGGGGTGCACCTTCGCCGCCGTCTCGCCGATGGTGCTCATCGGGACGACGGGCGGCGGACTGCCCGCGATCTACGGGTCGGTGATCGTGGCGGGCCTCGCGATCGTCCTGCTCGCCCCGGTCTTCGGACGGCTGTTGCGCTTCTTCCCGCCGCTCGTCACGGGCACGGTCATTCTGATCATCGGCGTCTCGCTGCTGCCGGTGGCGGGCAACTGGGCGGCGGGCGGTGCGGGCGCCGAGGACTTCGGGGAGCCGAAGAACCTGGCGCTCGCCGGGTTCGTGCTGGCCGTGGTCCTGGGCGTGCAGCGATTCGCGCCCGCCTTCCTGAGCCGGATCGCCGTCCTCATCGGCATCGCCGTGGGTCTCGCGGTGGCGGTGCCGTTCGGGTTCACGGACTTCGGCGGGGTCGGGGACGCCGACTGGATGGGCATCAGCACGCCGTTCCACTTCGGGGCGCCGTCGTTCCACGCCTCGGCGATCGTGTCGATGCTGGTCGTGGCGCTGGTGACGATGACCGAGACGACCGGTGACCTCATCGCGGTCGGTGAGATGACCGACCGGCCCATCGAGGCGCGCACGCTCGCGGACGGTCTGCGGGCCGACGGTCTGTCCACGGTCCTGGGCGGTGTCTTCAACACGTTCCCGTACACGGCGTTCGCGCAGAACGTGGGTCTCGTGGGCATGACCCGGGTGCGCAGCCGGTGGGTGGTCGCGGCGGCGGGCGGCATCCTCGTCGTGCTCGGCCTGCTGCCGAAGCTGGGTGCGGTCGTCGCGGCGATACCCGCGCCCGTGCTCGGCGGCGCCGGCCTGGTGATGTTCGGGACCGTCGCGGCGAGCGGACTTCGCACCCTCGCCGCGGTGGACTTCAAGGGCAACGACAACCTGACGGTGGTCGCCGTCTCGGTCGCGATCGGCATGCTGCCGGTCGGCGTGCCCGGGGTCTACGCCCGGTTCCCCGACTGGTTCCAGACGGTCATGAACAGCGGTATCAGCGCGGGCTGTCTGACGGCGATCGCTCTCAACCTGCTCTTCAACCACCTTCCCGGCAGGGAGAGCCGGCCGGCGACCGGAGCGGAGCCGGAGGCGGCCTCAGCGCCCGCCTAGCCGGTCCGACTGGCGGGCCGCCGCCTCCAGGACGCGGCCGAGCAGGCCGGGGAACAGGGCCTCCAGGTCGTCCGCGCGCAGCCCGTTCATCTTGGCCGTGCCGCGGTAGACCTGCCGGATCACGCCGCTCTCCCGGAGGACCCGGAAGTGATGGGTCGTCGTGGACTTGGTGACCGGCAGCACGAAGTGCGAACACGAGAGCTCGCCGCCGTCGGCGGCGAGTTCTCGCACGACCTGGAGGCGCATCGGGTCGGAGAGCGCGTGCAACACGGACTCCAGCCGGATCTCCTCGCACGGGGGATGCGGCAGATCACGGCCACTGGGGGCGGGGGCGGCGGTCGTCACGGCGGCTCCACATCGTCCGGGGACCTCGGTCCGGGTCCGGGCTCCGCACCCGGAGCCCTCATAGTACGACGATCATCGTAGTTTGACACTCGCCGTACTACGGGGCCTATCGTGCGAGCCGTACACCGGCCCCGCGACGAATGGAGTCCGCCGTGAGCGCGCTCTTCGAGCCCTGCGTCCTGCGCGACGTCACCATCCCCAACCGGGTCTGGATGCCGCCGATGTGCCAGTACTCGGCAGCCCCGGAGGGCCCCTCCACGGGCGCCCCGCACGACTGGCACCTCGCCCACTACGCGGCACGCGCCACCGGTGGAACGGGACTGATCGTCGTCGAGGCGACCGCCGTCTCGCCCGAGGGCCGGATCTCCCCGTACGACCTGGGCATCTGGAACGACACCCAGGTCGAGGCGTTCCGCCGGATCACGGGGTTCCTCGCGGACCAGGGCACGGTGCCCGCGAGCCAGCTCGGGCACGGCGGCCGCAAGGCCTCGACCGACCGGCCCTGGAAGGGGGGCGCGCCGGTCGGCCCGGACGCGTACGGCTGGCGGGCGCTCGCCCCGAGCCCCCTCCCCTTCGACGACGGGCATCCGGTCCCGGACGAGCTGACGGTCGCCGGGATCCGGGAGATCGTCGGGCAGTTCGCGGACGCGGCCCGGCGCGCTCTCGCCGCCGGTTTCGAGATCGTCGAGATCCACGGTGCCCACGGCTACCTCGTCAACGAGTTCCTCTCCCCGCACTCCAACCACCGCACCGACGCGTACGGCGGCTCGTACGGGAACCGGACCCGGTTCGCGCTCGAGGTCGTGGACGCCGTGCGGGAGGTCTGGCCGGACGGCAAGCCGCTCTTCTTCCGCGTCTCGGCGACGGACTGGCTGGAGGACGCCGGCTGGAGCGCGGACGACACCGTCCGTTTCGCGGACGCGTTGCACGAGCACGGGGTGGATCTGCTCGACGTCTCCACGGGCGGGAACGCGCCGGGCGTGCGCATCCCCGTCGGACCCGGCTACCAAGTGCCCTTCGCCGCCCGGGTGAAGAAGGAGACGCCACTCGCCGTCGCGGCGGTCGGCCTCATCACCGGCGTCGAGCAGGCCGAGAAGATCGTCGCCAACGGCGAGGCCGACGCGGTGCTGCTGGGCCGTGAGCTGCTGCGCAACCCGTCCTTCGCGCGGCTCGCGGCACGCGAACTCGGCGCCGAGGTCCACGTGCCGGAGCAGTACCACCGCTCCGTGTGACACCACCTGCCGCGAACTCCCCCTGACGTAGGCCTTGTTGGCGTCGCGCCCGACACGCCGGAGTGTGACGGGCGCGACCCGGGGTACCCGGCACGGGACAATGGGAACAAGGCCACGCCGGGGCGACCCTACGTGCTGTAGGTTCCCCCGGGGAAAGCGTCGTACGTCAGGGGGAGCCTGTGAGGGAACGTGACGCCGGACGCACGGGGCGTGGTCCGGCGTCCGTGCTGGCACTGCTCGTGCCGAGTCTGGGGATCGCCGCGGTGGGCGTGTACCACCTGTGCGGATTCGATCTGCACGCCCTGCACGGGCGCCCGCACCTGGGCGACGGACTGACCATGGCCGGGGTGATCACGGCCCTCGTCGCGGCGGGTGCCGCGCTGGGTGACCTCCTGTGGTGGGCCGGCACCCGCCGCCGCCCCCTCGGAGAGAGCGGGGACCCCTGCCCGGGCGGGCAGTTGAAGAACCCCCGGCGCAACTGACGGCGACGAGCAGAGCGATTCACACCACTCCCTTACCCCCGTAACACCCTCCTACGTGGCGACCACCCTCCCCTTCCCTACACCATGTAGTGTTCCGCCCTCTGCTCGCACCGGTTCGCCCGGCCGCTCCCCAAGGTGATGCTCCACGGTGTCCGTACAACAGTCAGCGCCCCTCAAGGAACAGCGGAACACCGGCGCGCGCCCGGGGGTGGCCCCGCCCGGACGGACGGGCGCCGAGCTCCGGCGACGGGCCGCCGCCTCCACCGTCTGGTACCTGAGGCTCCTCGCGCTGCTCAACGTCGTCGCGGTGGTCTCGCTGCCGTTCGGCGAAGAGGTCCACGAGCACAACGCCGGTCAGTACTTCACCCCGTACCTGGCCACCGCCGGTCTCGTGTCGGCGGCGCTGGCCCTCTTCCTCGCCCTCGTGATGCGACGCCGCAAACGCGCCGCGTGGATCTTCAACATGCTGCTGGCCGGCCCACTCCTCGTGCTCTACGGGGTGGCACTGAGCCAGGAGCGCTACCGGCAGCACTGGTTCAACTGGCTCTCGGTCCTGCTCACCGCTCTCTTCGTCGGGGCCCTGGTGCTGGGACGCAGGGAGTTCCATGCCGTCGGGGACCGCTCGAACCCCCGCCTCGCGCTGGCCGTCGGCGCCGGCGGGCTCCTCGTCAGCGCCGCTCTCGGCACCGCGCTGGTGAGCGCCACCAACCGTGTCGCGGGAACGCCGCTGGGCGACCGCATCGCGTACACCCTGCTGCGCGGCGTCAGCGTCGGCCCGCTCGCCGACCGCTTCGACACCGTCGCCGCCCCGCGCTGGGCGGACGTCCTGATCAACGTCCTCATGGCCGGCACCTTCCTGCTGGTGCTCTACGCCTGCTTCCGCTCCCCCCGCGGTCTCGAACTCCTCGGTGAGCAGGACGAGATGCGACTGCGGGAGCTGCTGGCCCGGCACGGGGAACGGGACTCGCTCGGCTACTTCGCGCTGCGCCGCGACAAGGCGGTCATCTGGTCCCCGAGCGGCAAGGCCGCGATCGCGTACGGAGTCGTCGGCGGCGTGACCCTCGCCTCCGGCGATCCGATCGGCGACCCGGAGGCGTGGCCCGGCGCGATCGAGGCGTGGCTGCGGGAGGCGCGGCGGCACGCGTGGACGCCCGCGGTGATGGGCGCGAGCGAGGAGGCCGGAACCGTGTACGCCCGGCACGGCCTGGACGCGCTGGAGCTCGGCGACGAGGCCGTCGTGGACCGCGCCGACTTCACCCTGGAGGGCCGCGCGATGCGGGGCGTCCGGCAGGCGCACAACCGGGTCCGGCGCGCCGGCCACACGGTCCGTGTCCGGCGGCACGAGGACATCCCCGACGCCGAGATGGCCGCTCTGACCGACCTGGCGGACCAGTGGCGCGACGGGGAGACCGAGCGCGGCTTCTCGATGGCGCTCGGCCGGCTCGGGGACGCGGCCGACGGCCGGTGCGTGATGCTGGAGTGCCAGGACGGGGACGGGGTGCCCCGGGCCGTTCTGAGCTTCGTACCGTGGGGCGTACGGGGGCTGTCCCTCGACCTGATGCGCCGCGACCGGAACTCCGACAACGGGCTCATGGAGTTCATGGTGATCGAACTCCTGCGGCGAGCCGAGGAGATCGGCGTCGACCGGGTGTCCCTGAACTTCGCGATGTTCCGGTCCGTCTTCGAGCGCGGGACGCGGCTGGGCGCGGGGCCCGTGCTGCGTCTGTGGTGCTCGGTGCTGACGTTCCTCTCGCGCTGGTGGCAGCTCGAATCCCTCTACCGGGCCAACGCCAAGTACCGGCCGGTCTGGGAACCCCGCTATCTGCTCTTCGAGAAGAGCGCCGATCTCCCCCGGATCGGCATCGCCGCCGCGCGTGCCGAGGGCTTCCTCGCGCCGCCCGCGCTTCCCCGATTCCCCGCGCGGCGCCCGGAACGCCCCCGCCGAGCGTCGTAAAGCGGCCTTTATCGCGGGAGTTGGCCGGGTTGTCACGGTCGACGTGACGGCGCCCGGGCGTCACTGTCAGTGCCGTGGTGCACACTCGCGATCAGTGGCCGTACGCCTGGGGAGGACGCCGTGTTCAGGGGGATCGACGAGGTCGACTGGGCCTCGATGGAGCATGCCTACGGAAGCGCCGCGGACGTGCCGGAGCTGCTGCGGGGCCTGGCCTCGCGGCACCCCCATGAGCGGGAGGCGTCCCTCGACGGGATGTACGGGGCGGTGCACCACCAGGGCGACGTGTACGACTCGACGCTCGCGTGCATCCCCTTCCTCTTCGGCCTCGTCCGGCACACCGGGCTACCGGACCGCGGTGGCATCGTGGAGCTGCTCGCCAGCATCGGCGGCGGGGACATCGACGACGAGCCGGCGGAGGCCGGAGTCGAGTGGGCCGGCGGTCCCGGCGGGGGCGTGGGCCCGGGCGGCCCGGACATGGAGGACCGGGCCGACGACAACTACACCGTGGCGCGGGCCGCGATACGGGCGGGTGCCACCGTCTTCCTGGACCTGATGACGGACGGCGACCCCGAGGTGCGCCGCGCCGTACCGACGGCGTTCGTGCGGTTCTGCGAGGCACCCGACCGCGTACTGGCCCTGATGAGGCGGCAGTTGGCGGACGAGCACGACGAGGGAGTCCGCCTCGCCCTGGTCGAGGGCCTCGGACTGTTCGCCCGGCTGCACCCGAGTCTCTCCGCCCCGGCCGTCGACCTGCTGGCGTCGCTCTGCGCCCCGCCGCACGAACCGGGACTGCGGCTCGCCGCGCTCGGGCAGCTGGCCCTGTGCGCCCCCGACCGCCTGCCGGCCGACCTCGTGAGCACGGTCGTGGCACTGCTCCACACCAGGTCACGGCACTTTCGGCCGTCGGGAGAGCCCACCCGGACGTCCACCGACACGCTCCTCGGCCGCCTGCGCCGCATGCGCCCGGCGGACGAGGAGGGCGCCCAGCTGCTCCGGACGCTGCACACCGCGCTGGGCGCCCGCACCGGGGACCGGATCGCTCTGCTCAAGGGGCAGTTGAGCAGCGCGGACACGGCCGACCGGTGCAACGCCGTCTGGATGTCGGCGGGGCTGTTCCGCGAATGGCGGGCCGCCTACGCGGAGCCCGTCGCGCTGATCGGCGAGCAACTGGCCTCGGACGAGGAGCAGTTGCGGCAGGCCGCCGTGTCCGTCCTGGAGTTCCTCTTCAACCTGGCGGAACCGGCGGCCGACCGCCTCGCCGCCCTCGTCGCGTCGGACCCGGCCTCCTGGGAGCGCGGCACGGCCACGCTGGGCGGCCCGCTCAGGGCGCTCGCCCGGACGGGAGACCCGCGCGCGGTGCCGGCCCTCGCCGAGGTCCTGCGGCGACGGGTCGTTCCGAACGAGACCGGTTACACCGTCCGTCACCTCGGCCCGGCCGCCGTCCCCCTGGCGCCGCTGCTGCGGGAGCGGCTGGCCGACGTCCCCCTCGACGACGCCGACACCTTCAGCCGGGCCGCTCCCCTGCTGTCCGCCCTGGGCGCCCTGCGGCACGCCGCCGCGGTTCCGGAGGTGCTCCGGCTGCTGCACGGCGTCCCCCGCGACCTGCGCATGCGGGGCTCCCTCGTGCGGGCGCTGACGGAAGCGCTGGGCGCGTTCGGGCCGGCGGCGCGGGAGGCGATACCCGCGCTGCGGGAGCTGCTGAGCGGCGACGACCCCGTGGCGGCGGCCGACGCGCTCTGGTCCGTCGAGGGCGACGCGGAGACCGTCCTGCCGCCCCTGCTGCGAGCGCTGGCTCGGCCGGGAGCCGCGGGGACCTCCCGGCCGGCCGCCTCGGCTCTGGCCCGCATGGGTCCGGCCGCGGGGGCCGCGCTCGTCGGGCTGCGGGGCCTGACGGACTCCGCCGACCTCTGGGAGCGGACGGCGGCCGCCTGCGCTTTCTGGGACATCGGCGCCGATCCGGCGCCGGTCCTGCCGGTGTTCCGTGACGCCTGGCGCCAGAACGCGTACACCCGCGGCGCCATCACCGCCTGCCTCGTCCGCATGGGTGACGCCGGCGCCCCGGCCCACGACCTGGTCGCCACGGAACTGGCCTCACCGCGGCGCCACCGAGCCCGCTCCGGCGGCTACGGCAGCCACGACGTCCTGGAGGACGAGACCTTGCTGCGGGACTGCCGAAGGGTGTTGGAGGGGGCGTAGCCGGGCGCGGGAGGCCGTAAGGGCGGGTCCGGCGGCTCGGCGACCCTGTGTTAGCAGGGGGCGGCGGCGCGGTGGGCCGTGTCTGCGGGCGTCCGCGGCGCGGGCCTTCGTGATGCGGGGCGCTCGCCGGGGGCGGTCCGGGTCAGCTCGTCATGCGGCTCCAGAGGGGGCCGATCCGTCGCCACTCGGTGTCCCACTGGTCCAAGCGACGCCGTTCCAGGCCGGCTCGCACGAGTCGGCCGGTGGCGAAGGGGATGCCTGCCGCGCTCACGCCGACCAGGGCGCCGACCAGGGACGCCCGGACGCGGGCCTGGGCGGCGGTGGCGGGGCGGCTGACGAGGCGGCCCTCACGGTCGGTCCACACCGCCACCGGGGTGCCCGCCGCGCTGCCCGTACGGACTCGGACCTGTCCGGAACGGGGTGCGCCGTCCGCCGTGGTCCAGCGGGCCTTCGCCCACACGATGCGGGCGCCGGACTCGGTCGTGGGTGGCACGTCCTCGGTGAGCCGGGCGGTCGCGGAGTGCCAGGCCGCCCGCTGCCCGGTCAGACCGTCCTCGACGGCCTGGGTGGCCGCGAGGCCGGTGACCACGCCGCCGTACACGGTGAACACCCAGGCGACCAGGAGGACCCAGCTCTCCAGGGCATCGCCGCGCCGCCGCAGCGGGTTGCGTCGCCACCGCCACAGCCACCTCTTCGGACCACGGAATGCCGCCATCAGGGGCATCCTCCCCACCTCCGCTCCGACCCGCCACATCTCCCTCCCTTACGCGCCCGCTCCCCTCGCTGCTCACGCGTTCCCGCCCGCCCGTCGGCCCCGGCACCGTCCGGCCCCGCTCGAAGCCGCCCCCGCACCGGCCGCGGCGATCCTCCGCAGGACGCCGACGCGACCCGTCCGACCAGCGCGGACGAGCGAGTCCGCGGTCGTTGTCGGTGCCGCGGTGCAGACTGGCCCGTAACGCAGACGACGAGGTCGCGGAGGTGACCGGGCATGGTCGACGTACTTCTCACCGTGGGCACGCGAAAGGGCCTCTTCATCGGGCGCAGGCACGCCGGTGTCTGGGCGTTCGACGAGAGTCCGTACTTCAACGCGCAGGCCGTGTACTCGGTCGCGATCGACACCCGGGGCGACCGGCCGCGGCTGCTCGCGGGCGGGGACAGCGCCCACTGGGGTCCCTCGGTGTTCCACTCGGACGATCTCGGTCTGAACTGGACCGAACCGGCGCGTCCCGCCGTGCGGTTCCCCAAGGAGACGGGGGCATCGCTGGAGCGGGTGTGGCAGCTGCACCCGGCAGCCGGCGAACCCGACGTGGTGTACGCGGGGACGGAGCCGGCGGCGCTGTACCGCTCGACGGACCGGGGCGAGTCCTTCGAGCTCGTCCGTCCGCTGTGGGAGCACCCGACCCGTTCACGGTGGGTGCCGGGCGGCGGCGGTGAGGGCCTGCACACGATCCTGACCGACGAGCGCGACCCGAAGGCGCTGACGGTGGCCGTCTCGACGGCCGGTGTGTTCCGCACCGGCGACGGCGGCGCGAGCTGGCAGCCCGCCAACTCCGGTGTCTCCGCGGTCTTCCTGCCGGACCCGGACCCGGAGTTCGGGCAGTGCGTGCACAAGGTCGCGCGCGACGCGGCGGACCCGGACCGCCTCTACCTCCAGAACCACTGGGGTGTGTACCGCAGTGACGACGCGGGCGGGCGGTGGACCGACATCGGCGCCGGCCTGCCGTCGACGTTCGGATTCGCCGCGGCGGCCCATCCGCACCGCGGCGACACGGCGTACGTCTTCCCGATCAACGCGGACGCGGACCGGGTCCCGGCCGGTCGGAGATGCCGTGTCTTCCGGACGTCGGACGCGGGGCGGAACTGGGAGGCGCTCACGGCGGGCCTGCCTGCGGAGGACCACTACGGCACGGTGCTGCGCGACGCGCTCTGCACCGACGACGCCGACCCGGCGGGCGTGTACTTCGGCAATCGCAACGGCGAGGTCTACGCGTCCGCGGACGACGGCGACTCCTGGGAACAGCTCACCTCTCACCTGCCGGATGTCCTGTGCGTCCGCGCGGCGGTCGTGGCCTGACGTCGGGAAGTCCACTGCGCGGGCTGACCACAACGCCCCGCCAGGAAGGGCACCTTGTCCGGCGAGGAACCGATGTGCCCGCGAAACGGTCATCCGTGATCACCCGACGACACCGGTTGATCTCCGTCGCGGGTACGGCAGTAGGGTGACGCCGTGGCACCACGACCGTTGCATGAGATCGTCGAACCGGGCTGGGCGAAGGCCCTCGAACCCGTCGCCGGACGAATCGCCGAGATGGGCGACTTCCTGCGCGCGGAGATCGCCGCGGGGCGCACCTATCTACCGGCCGGCGCGAACGTCCTGCGGGCGTTCCAGCAGCCCTTCGACGAGGTGCGCGTCCTCATCGTCGGGCAGGACCCGTACCCGACACCGGGACACGCGGTGGGTCTGTCGTTCTCGGTGGCCCCCGACGTGCGTCCGCTCCCGCCGAGCCTGATCAACATCTACCGCGAGCTGACCACCGACCTGGGGCTGCCCCAGCCGTCCGACGGCGACCTCACCCCGTGGACGCGGCAGGGTGTGCTGTTGCTCAACAGGGCTCTCACCACGGCCCCGCGCAGCCCGGCCGCCCACCGCGGCAAGGGCTGGGAGGAGGTCACCGAGCAGGCGATCCGGGCGCTGGCCGCCCGCGGGCGGCCGCTGGTGTCGATCCTGTGGGGCCGCGATGCCGGCAACCTCCGCCCCCTGCTGGGTGATCTGCCGTCGGTGCAGTCCTCGCATCCCTCCCCCATGTCGGCCGACCGCGGCTTCTTCGGGTCCCGCCCCTTCAGCCGCGCCAACGACCTGCTGGTCAAGCAGGGAGCCGAGCCGGTGGACTGGCGCCTGCAGTGACCTCCGGCGGTGGACGCGAGTCGCGGCAGGGTGCTCCGGGCCCGTCCGTGGTGCTGGCCGTGGACTCGGGAGGTTCCGGGCTGCGCGTGGCCCTCGCGGCGCACGGGGCACCGAACGACGCCGAAATCGCCGCAGGTCGACGTGGGCTCACAGCCGCTCAGCCGATCACGCCGAGCGACCCCCTCAGCTCCGAGGAGCCGGTGCGCACCGGGCCGCGGGGGATCTCGGCCGGCCATCTTCTGGAGCAACTGCTGCCGATGGCGGGCCGGTTGATGGAGGCGGCCGGCGCCGTCCGGCTCGGGGCCGTGGCCGTCGGCGCGGCGGGCCTGGCGACGCTCGGTGACGAGCTGCGGGACGAGCTGCCCGCCGCACTGGAGCGTGAACTCGGCGTACGACGGCTCGCGTTGGTGGCCGACGCGGTGACGGCGTACACCGGCGCGCTCGGTCCGCGGGCCGGTGCGGTGATCGCCGCGGGCACCGGCATGATCGCGATCGGGACCGACCTCAGGTCATGGCGCAGGGCGGACGGCTGGGGACATCTGCTCGGCGACTGCGGCGGAGGCGCCTGGATCGGGCGAGCGGGCCTGGAAGCGGCTCTGCGGGCCTTCGACGGGCGCCAGGGCGGTTCGGCTGAGCTGCTGGCCGGGGCCGAGGAGATGTTCGGGCCGATGCCGGAGCTGCCGGGCCGCCTGTACCCGCGCCCCGACCGGCCCGCCGTGCTCGCCGCCTTCGCCCCGCAGGTCGCCGCCCGCGCCGGGAGCGACCCGGTGGCCGCGGGCATCCTGCGATCCGCCGCACGGCACATGGCCGAGTCCGCGGCGGCCGCCTGCCCGGCCGACGGCGAACCGCTCCTCGCGCTCACCGGAGGTCTGTTCAGGATGGGTGAGGCGCTTCTCGCGCCGCTGCGCGCGGAGTTGGCCTCGCGGGTGCCGCACGCGCGACTGGTGGCCGCCGCGGGCGACCCGCTCGACGGGGCGCTCCGGATCGCCGTCGACCTCGCGGACGGCAGGCTCGCACTCCCTCAGGACGACCGGATGTTGTACGTGGTGACTGAAAAGCCCTATCCGGAAATCGATGCTCTGAATTCGGCGTAGGACCGACAAGGGGGTGAGTACCGATCACTTCTGATCGGTACGTAACTCATCAGACAAAAGCGGACGGATACCGCTCACCTGCACCCTCCCCGAACAGGGGAACCCAAGAAGCCAGTAACATGCGGCGCCATGAGCTCCCCCACTGGGCCCGCGTCCGGCCTGCCAGTACGAATGCCGCGACCCCGCCAGCCCGGACGGCACCGCCGCCCGGAGCCCCTGGCGGCTCCCGAGGGCGCGCCCGCGCTGCTCCTCGCGGTGCCGGGCACCCCCAGCGCCGCCACGCGCAGCCTCGCCGAGGAGGTCGTGAGCATCGCGCGCTCCGAGCTCCCCGGCCTCGACGCCCGTATCGGGTACCTGGACGGGGACGACGAGTTCCCCACGCTGCAGTCCGTGCTGGCCCACGCCTCCGAGGAGCGCTCCGCGCGCTTCGAGCAGGCCCGTGCGGCCGGTTCCGACGTGGCCCGGCCCGACGGCCCGGTCGCCATCGTCGTGCCCCTGCTCGCCGGTCCGGACAACGCGCTGCTGCGCCGCGTCCGTCAGGCGGTCATGGAGAGCCGTGTCGCGGCCGAACTGACCGATGTCCTCGGCCCGCACCCGCTGCTAGCCGAGGCGCTGCACGTGCGGCTCTCCGAGGCGGGCCTGGCCCGCGCCGACCGCGCCCGCCTGTTCACCGTGGCGACCGCCGCGGACGGTATCGTGCTCGCCGCGGTGGGCGGCGAGGAGGCCGTGCAGGCAGCCGGCATCACCGGCATGCTGCTCGCCGCGCGGCTCGCGGTTCCCGTGATGGCGGCGGCGCTCGACGAGGAGGGCTCGATCGCGGCCACCGCCGAGGAGCTGCGCAACTCGGGTTCGCAGCAGCTCGCGCTGGCCCCGTACCTGATCGGTCCGGAGCTCGACTCCGGGCTGCTCGAAGCCGCGGCCAAGGAGGCCGGCTGCCACGCCGCCGAGGCACTCGGCCCGTACCCGGCGATCGGCAAACTCGCGCTGGCCCAGTACACGTCGGCGCTGGGCATCGCCCCGCCGCAGACCCAGGGCGCGCCGGTCCGCTGACCCGGCTCTCCACCCGTAGGTCCTCGTACGGCCTGTCCGGCCCGTACGGCGAAGGGCCCGCTCCTGTCACAGGAGCGGGCCCTTTCCGTGTACGTGGGGTGCCTCGGCGTCTCCGGGATGGTGCCGTCGGTTACCCGCGCCCCAGGTGCCCGCAGGAAGGCCGGTCACGGCCTCCCTCACCGTGGCCGTGTCCGACGCCCGGGAGACCGTTCCGCGTGGACGCGGGCGACTCAGCCGAAGACCACGCAGGACGCGGCGGGCGCCCCGACCGAGCCGCCGCGGCGCGGCACGCCCGTGTCCGGGTCGACGACGAACCAGGTCACGTCGCCGGAGCGCTCGTTCGCGGCGTACAGGAAACGGCCCGACGGGTCGACGGTCAGCGCGCGGGGCCAGACGCCGCCACAGGGCACCGTGGCGACGAGGCGGAGGCCTTCGCCCACCGCGTCCGGCGTGAGGACGGAGACGACGTCCTGACCGCGCGTGGCGGTCCACACGAAGCGGCCGTCGGGTGAGACGGCGATGCCCGACGGGAACGCGTCACCGTCCGGGACGCCGGACAGTACCGGCGTCTCCCCCACCGGCCGCAGCGACCCCTCGGCGGCGTCCCAGCGGCAGACGGTGACGGTCGGGGCGAGTTCGTTGAGGATGTAGGCGTGTTCGCCGCCGGGGTGGAAGGCGAGGTGGCGCGGCCCGGAGCCGGGGCGCAGGGCGATCTCGCGGTGCACCCTGAGGTCGCCGTCGTCGAGGGCGCACACTCGGACGGAGTCGGTGCCGAGGTCGACGCTGACCGCCCAGCGGCCGGTGGGGTCGGGCTGCACCTGGTGGGCGTGCGGGCCCTGCTGGCGCGGCGTGTGCGGTCCTGAACCGGTGTGCCGGAGCACGCTGGAGGCGGCCCCGGCGAGACCGCCGCCGGGGCGGACGGGCACGGCGGAGACGCTGCCGGAACCGTAGTTGGCGGTCAGCACGTGTCCGTCGAACACGCTCAGGTGCGTGGGACCGCTGCCGCCGATCCGGGTCGGCGGGCCGGTCAGTTCCGGTTTGTCGGCGTGCAGGCGGTAGGCGGCCACGGCGCCCTCGGCCGTCTCGCTGACGGCGTAGAGGTGGTCCCCCGCGGGGGACACGGCGAGGTACGAGGGGTCGGGTACGCCGTCGACCGCGCTCAGGACGGTCAGTGCGCCGTTGTCCGGGTCCACGGCCGCGGTGAGGACACCGAGACCTCCTGCCGCCGTGAACGAGCCGATGTACGCCCTCTGTTGCCGCCTGCCGCCGCCTGTCACCGCTGTCCCCTCTCGGTCCCGCCTGCTCGGGGGCGACCGTAGCAGCCGGGGTCCTGCGGTCTAGACCAGGACCGCTGTACGGGCGCCACCGGACACCCGGTGTCACGCCGGTCCGCGTCCCGGAACGGGCCGGGCGCGCGCCCCGGTGGCCGACGGTGCCGCTCGCCTCCGTGGGAGGTCGGCGGTGTCCGGGCACGCCCGAGCCGATCCGCCGCACACCTCCCCGCTCACAAGTCGCCCGCGCCCCGGGCTCGTTCGAGCGCTTCCGGGTGGTGGACGTAGGCCGGATTCCGTTCGACGTTCTCGTAGGTGCGGTGGAAGACCGGAGTGGCGCTGGCGGAGATGGGCGGCACGATCCACGACCAGTCGGCGCCCACTTGGCGGCCCTTGCGTTCCTCGCGGCCCAGGTGGGTGAGGAAGCGCCGGGACTCGGTGTGGTGGTCGGTGACGGTGACGCCGACGCGGTCGAAGGAGTGCAGGACGGAACGGTTCAGCTCGACCAGGGCGCGGTCCTTCCACAGGGAGCGGTCCGTGCGGGTGTCGAGGCCGAGGCGCTCGGCGACGACGGGCAGCAGGTCGTACCGGTCGGTGTCGGCGAGGTTGCGGGCGCCGATCTCGGTGCCCATGTACCAGCCGTTGAAGGGCGCGGCGGGGTAGCAGACGCCGCCGATCTCCAGGCACATGTCGGAGAGGGCGGGCACCGCGTGCCAGCGCAGGCCGAGCGAGCGCCACCAGGCGTGCTCCGGGTGCGTCAGCTCGACCTCGAGGACCGCGTCCTCGGGGAGCTCGAACCAGCGCGGCCGGGAGCCGGCGTCCTGGACCAGCAACGGCAGGACGTCGAAGGGAGTACCGGGACCGCCGGGCCAGCCGAGCCTGCGGGCGGCGTCGGTGAGGCCGGTGTTGCGCGGGTCGCCGGTCACGCCGCCGTCGGGGCGCGGATAGCCGGCGTACCGGACGAGCTGTTCGTTCCAGATCCTGGGGGCGGGCCTGTCCGGCGCGTCGGGCGCGAAGACGGTGATGAGTGCCCGGATGCGGCCGCCCCGGGTGGCTTCGCGCAGGTGCTCCGCGCACTCCTCGGCGACGCCTTGAGCGTCCTGCACGTCCCTGCGGTCGCGCACGGTCAGCGAGTTCCAGTACAGGCGGCCGATGCAGCGGTTGGCGTTGCGCCAGGCGACCCGCGCGCCGAAGACCAGCTCGCTCGTGGTGTGCCGATAGGTCCCGGTGTCCGCGATCTCCGCGCGGACGGCGGCGAGACGACCGGCCGGGTCGCCGAGGCGTTCCTCGGTGTGGTGCAGGACGACGAACTCAGCGGCGGCGCGGATCAGTTCGCGGGAGCCCGGTTCCGGCGACTGCCGGACGGGATCGGGCGGGGATCCGGGAGCCGGTGCCGGATCGGTGCGGTGGGTGCCCGTGCGTGCACCCGGGACGGTCCGGCGGCCCTCGGCGACGGGACAACTCCGGGCCTCCCCTGCGGGGCCGCCGGGGACCAGGAGCCCCGGGAGCGACGGCGGCGGCACCTCGCCCGGATCGGTCAGCAGCCGGGCCATGGCGTCGAGCTGCGCGTGCAGGGTGCGGGTGCCGGTGGCCGCGCCGGGGTGACGGGCGTCGAGCGGAACGACGGACACGGAGGCGCCCTCCGTACGGGACGCGTCCGCGGGAGCGCCGGGCTCGTCGCCGTACCGGAGCCGCTCCAGCCAGCCGCCCGGCTCCTCGCCGCCGTATGCCGGGGGCGGGCCGTCCGTGCTGTCCGCAGCGCCGGACGTGCCGCTGGTGCCCGTACCTCTCGGGCCGGACGTGCCGCTGGTGCCCGTGTCCCTCGGGCCGTCCGTGCCGCTGGTGGCCGTGTCCCTCGGGCCGTCCGTGCCGCTGGTGCCCGTGTCCCTCGGGCCGTCCGTGCCGCGCTCTTCGTGTCTGGTCCCGCGCGGGAAGTCGCGCATGGTGCCGCCCCCAAGAGATCCGCCCGCGGGCCACTCCGGCACGGCCCGCGGTGTCCGTGCGTCCGATGGCCGCGGAGTTACCCCACGGGTGTGCTGATCCACCCTGTACGTGGCCGGTAAATCTGCCCCATTCCGGGCATCGGTGTCCACCGAAACGGGACAGAATGCGGACAGGCGACGGGCCTGGAGGTATCAGGCGCCGACGAGCCGGGAGCCGCGCAACGGCGTCGCCAGGTCGACGAGCGCCCGCTCCAGGCCATGGAGATGGGCGAGCGCCTGCTCGGCCCCGGGATGGTGTCCGGGAGCGCCGTGGTGGGCGTCCAGAGCGCCTCCCGGCACCGCGCCGACCAGGGACTCCATCGCGGTCTCGACCCGTCGGCAGGCCGCCGTGAGGCGGGCGTCGTGGGACGCGTCCGGATCGGCGGCGACGGCGGCGAGGCCGCGCACCTCCCGGGCGCAGTCGTCGAGCAGGGCGAGGACCGCACGGGCTCGTGCCCTGCGTTCCCGCATCGGGTTGAGCGGATGAACGAGGGGCGCGAGAGACATCCGTACGCGCCCCAGGAGTGCTTCGAGCTCCCCTGCGCGCGGCGCTGGGTCGGCCTGCGCGTCGCCCGCGAGACGCCCGGCCGCCGCAGCGGTGCATCCGTGCACGGCGTGCAGGGCCCGCTCGATCCACCGGTCGGTCACGGCATGGGTCGTGATCGGCAGGACGAACGCCACCGCGAGTGCCGCGCCGAGCGCACCGACGGCCGTCTCGGTGAACCGGAGCCCGAGCAGTCCCGGGTGCAGCACACCGAGCAGGCCGTACAGCAGGCCGGCCATGACGGTGACGAAGAACATCATCCAGCTGTACGAGGGCGCCGCCGTGTAGAAGATCCCGAAGACACACACGGCGACGAGCGCGGCGGTGGGCGCCGGCGCGCCGTGCAGCGGGACGGCGACCAGGAGTCCGGCCACGATCCCGGCGACCGTGCCGACGACCCGCCGGAAGCCGCGGACCAGCGTCTCGCCGCGCGAGGCCGTGTTCACGAAGATCCACCAGGCGGTGCCGACGGCCCAGTACCAGCGGTCGTGCGAGAGCAGCTGGCCCGCGACGAGTGCGAAGGCGCAGGCCGCGGTCGCCTGGAAGGCCTGCCGGGTGGCGGGGCGGGCGAGGCCGCGTCCTTCCAGCGGCACCGGCGCCGCGGGCAGGGGGGTGCGCCGCTCCACGCACCAGGCGCCGAAGCGCACCGCCGAGGACGCCGCGAGCGACAGCGCGACGGCGGCGTACAGCTGCGGGAGCTGGCCGGGCACGGCGTGCAGGAACTGAGTGGCGAAGAACATCATGAACGCGAAGATGCCGAGCGCGTGTCCGCGCGGTCCCCAGCGGCGGGCGTGGACCCCGGCGAAGACGACGGCGAGCCAGACCGCGTCGCGCAGCGTCGGAACCCCGTGCAGGGCGGTGGCGAGTGCGAGAACCGGCAGTCCGACGACCGGGAGCAGAGCGGTCGTGCCCGCCTGCCCGCGGACCGTCGGGTCACCGACCGTGAACAGGGCGAGGAGCGCCGCGAGTCCGCCGGTGATGGACGCGGGGAGCGAGAGCCCGGCCAGCTCGCACAGGGTCACCGCCAGGCCGATCCCGAGGACCGCCCGCAGCGAGACACGCAGCCGGAACAGTCCCGGATCCGGAGCCATGAACATCTTCTTCACCGTCGGCTGCCCGCCCCCACTTCACTCTTCCGCACCGGTTCGGTATGCGCTTCGGCGCATACGAAAGGCGCCGCGGGTCCGGTACGGCGACCTTGCCGTCCGGCGCTGCGCAGCGCCATGGATACCGACAAGGTACGCAGGGGCCGGCGAATGGCTCAACCGGCTCGCCTCCGGCTGAGCCATTGGTACAGTCTAGGCTGATCATTGTCGGCCACAGGGAGGCCAACGGACCATGCCCGTGGACGAGCTGGACACCCGCATCCTGCGCCTGCTGCTGGAGCAGCCGCGCACCAGCATGCGCGAGTACGCGCGCATCCTCGGCGTCGCCCGCGGCACGCTCCAGGCCCGCCTGGACCGGCTGGAGCGGGACGGGGTGATCACCGGGACCGCACCGGCGCTCTCCCCCGCGGCCCTCGGCCACCCGGTCCTCGCCTTCGTGCACATCGAGGTCACGCAGGGCCATCTCGACGACGTGGGCGGCGCTCTCGCCGCCGTGCCGGAGATCATCGAGGCGTTCTCCATCACCGGCGGCGGTGATCTGATCACCCGCGTCGCCGCCCGTGACAACGCGCACCTGGAGGACGTGATCCAGGCGCTGATCAGCCTGCCCGGCGTGGTCCGCACCCGTACCGAGGTGGCGCTGCGCGAGCGCGTCCCGCACCGTCTGCTGCCACTGGTGGAGTCGATCGGGCGCGCGGCCAGGGGCTGAGTCGGCAGGGCTGCCACGAAGGCCTGCGGGCGGATTGGCATCCTGGACCGTATGAGCACTCTCGGCAGGATCTCGGTCATCTTCGATCTCGACGGAACGCTCGTGGACAGCGAACCGAACTACTTCGAAGCCGGACGGCAGATCCTCGCCGGGCAGGGCGTCACGGACTTCACCTGGGCCGACCACGAGCGGTACGTCGGCATCAGCACCCGGGAGACCTTGGCGCTCTGGAAGAACCGCTACGGCCTGACGGCACCGCTCGACGGCCTGCTCGCGGAGAAGAACAGCCGCTATCTGGAGCTGGCCCGCGCCTCCACGCGCGTCTACCCGGAGATGCGCGGGTTCGTGGAGCTGCTGGGCGCCGAGGGCGTCCCGATGGCCGTGGCCTCGGGTTCCTCACCCAAGGCGATCGAGGCGATCCTCACCGGGACGGGTCTGGCCTCCCGCATGACGGCCGTCGTCTCGGCCGACGAGGTCGCGCACGGCAAGCCCGCCCCCGATGTCTTCCTGGAGGCGGCGCGCCGCCTCGGCGCGGATCCGTCGGGCTGCGTGGTGCTGGAGGACGCCGCACCGGGGGTCACCGCGGCACGCGCGGCCGGCATGCGCTGCGTCGCCGTTCCCTACGTCGCCGAGCAGGCCGACGACCCCGCGTTCGCCGAGGCCGACCTCCTCTTCCGGGGCGGCCAGGGCGAGTTCACGGCCCGCGCGGCGTACGACTGGCTCGCCGGCGAGGTCGCGCGGTCCTGAGCGGGTCGGCCGGGGCCGGGGCCATCGCGGGAGGGGGCCTCGCCACCCGTCCCCGTCGACGCCCGTCCCCGTCGACGCCCCGCGCGGTCGGTGCCCGCGCGGTCGGTGCCCGCGCGGTCAGCGGCGGACGAGCACGGCGTGCGTGGCGGTGGGCGAACTGACGAGTTCGGCGACCCGGTAGCCGTCGATCCCGTCGCCGAGGTTGTCGAGCAGGCGCTCGCCGCGTCCGAGCAGCCGCGGGACGACGGCGAGGTGCATCTCGTCGATCAGCCCGGCGCGCAGGTACTGCTGGACGGTGGCCGGACCGCCGCCGATCCGGACGTCCTTGCCCGCCGCCGCTTCGACGGCGCGGGCGAGCACCGTTTCGACCGGCTCGTCGGTGAAGTGGAACGTCGTGCCGCCCTCCATCGTGACGGAGGGCCGCAGGTGGTGCGTGTGCACGAACACGTCGTTGTGGTACGGCGGGTTGGGGCCCCACCAGCCCGTCCAGGACTCGTCGTCCCAGGGCCCGCGCCGGGGCCCGAACATGTTGCGGCCCATGATGGTCGCGCCGATGTTCTCCTCCCCCCGAGCCACGTACTCGACGTCGACGCCGCCCTTGCCGTCGGCCAGGTCGCGCATCGCGGCGAACATCCATTCGTGCATCCCGTCGAAGCCCTCGCCGAGCGGGTGCTCCAGCCGCTGGTCGGGACCGGCGGCGTAGCCGTCCAGCGAGACCGTGATGTCGTGGACGCGCAGCTTCGCCATGACGTGCTCCCAAGGTTCGTTGTTTTCCGTTCTCACCCAGGCGTCGAACGGGACCCGTCCGGATCGACAGCCGGGTCCGGAATTCTCGAAATCGGCCGTGCTCCGCCCGCCTTGCGCCCACGGTGGTCACCGGGCCGGGCACCCGGTGGCGCACGGCTCCCCCGTCAGCGGGCCGCCGAGGGGGGCGGCAGGCGCAGCCCGGCGAGGTCCGGCGGGATGGGGGTGTCGGGGCGGAAGAACGGAGCGGCTTCCCCGTCGGCCGCGGTGGCCGGCGCGTCGGTCAGCCGGAACCGCTCCCGCAGCCGCCCGTAGAAGTCGGTGGGGCGCAGCCGGATGAGGCGGACCCGCTGCGGGGCCCGGAAGACCGCGATCCAGTCGCCGGGATCGACGACCCCGCGCAACTGGCCGTCGATGCTGACGGCGGCCTGGCCCGAGTGGGGCAGCACCCGCAGGGCGACGGGCTCGTCCGGCGCGGCCACCACGCTGCGGTTGAAGGTCATGTGCGGGGCGATCGGTGTGAAGACCACCGCGTCCATGTGCGGGGAGAGGACGGGACCGCCGGCGGCGAAGCTGTACGCCGTCGAGCCCGTGGGCGTGGCGACGGCGAAGGCGTCCGCGGAGTAGGAGGCCAGTCGCCGTCCGGCGATGTAGACGCCGACGCTGACCTGGCGGTCCCGGGCCAGTTTCTCCAGGACGATGTCGTTCAGGGCCATGACGTCCAGAGCGACGCCCCAGCCGTCCCCCTCGGTCGTCGCCGGCCGGATCCGGGGCGGCGGCAGCGCCGGACCGCGACCGTAGTGGAGCAGTGCCTCCATGCCCTCCGGGATCTCCAGCGCCCGGGAGGCGCGCATGGTCAGGGTCATGCGTTCCTCGATCACCGCGTGACCGTCGTGGACGGAGTCGAGTCCCTCGGTGACGTCGGCCGCGGGCACCTCGGTGAGGAAGCCGACCTTGCCGAGGTCGACGCCCAGCACACTGGCATCGCTCTTGAGCGCGATCCGGGCACCGCGGAGGAAGGTGCCGTCTCCGCCCAGCGTGACGACGAGGTCCGGGTTTCCGGCCGCTTCGGCCTCCGCACGGCCGCCGCGTCGCTGGTGGTCCTTGGCCCACACGTCGATCTCGGTGCACCGGATGCCGCGCGCCCCGCACCACTCGTGCACGGCGCGGGCGGCGTCGCCGGCCGGCGTCCGACCTTGGTGGACGACCAGTCCGACGCGGTGTACGGCCACGACAACCTCCGAGTCCGGGACTCACGATCCTTCCACGAATTACGCATTCCGGTACGGGGAGGCGGTGCTCGGCGGATTCGGGAAGCCGGGACGGAATGCGGCGCCCGGGGGCGGGCGCGTACCCGGGTGACCGCGCGCGGGGACCTCAACTTCGTTGACCGGCAGTCAACTTCAGCCACTCTGGCATCCGACCGAACATTGAACGACTATCGTTCCGAATTGACGTCTCCTGAGCGACTCATTCAGCTCGGAGATCTCGTCACGGCCACTTTCGGTCGGATAGCGCAATCACTCGATCGACCCCTTGGAAGGTACTTTCGTGATCAACAGCAATCACGGGACTGATTACGAGAGCATGCGGCTCGATCGCACCGGTCAGGCGGACGCGTTCGACTCCATCGGCGACCGCTACGACGAGGCCTTCCCGCACAAGGAGGGCCAGGTCGCAGCCGGCGCCTGGCTGGTCGAATCGCTCGCCGCCGGGTCGCGGGTGCTGGATCTGGGGTGCGGTACGGGGGTGCCGACCGCGCGCCAGCTGTCGGACGCCGGTCTGGAGGTCACGGGCGTCGACCTGTCCCCCGGCATGGTGAAGCTCGCCGGCGAGTCCGTCCCCGGGGGCACGTTCCATCAGGCCGACATCGCGGACCTGCGACCGGGCGGCCCCCGCGATCTCGGCCGCTTCGACGGTGTCGCCGCCTTCTTCTCGCTGCTGATGCTGCCCCGCGCCGAGATCCCCCTCGCGCTACGGACGATCCGTCATCTGCTGGTCCCCGGAGGCCTGTTCGTCCTCTCGATGGTCGAGGCCGACGTGGACAACTTCGCCATTCCGTTCCTGGGGAACACCATTCGGGTGTCCGGCTATCTGCGGGAGGACCTGCACAAGGTCGTCGAGGCGGCGGGTTTCGAGATCGTCGACGAGACCTCGTACACCTACGCCCCCTCGGTGGCCGACGTCCCGCCGGAGGAGCAGGTGTTCCTCTGCTGCCGGCGGAGCGACTGAGGAGGGCCGGTCCGAGCCGCGGACCGCGCCACCCACCGGACGGGACAGAACGTGACCGAGCACCACATCCCTCATGAGGGCACTCCCCTGCCGCACGGCCTTCCCTCGTCCGCCGCGGTGACCGTCGCTCCCGCGGTGGGGGCGGCCGACCTGCCTGTCGTGGTGACGGGGCCGCCCACCGTGGCGACCGGCCCCGTCGCCACGGTGACCGAGGACGGCGTGCCGCAGACCGACCGCCTGCGGTATCTCGACGTGGCGACACGGCGGATCGCCCGCGGAATGGATCTGGACGGGACGCTCCGGGAGTTGCGACGGGCCGCCGTCCCCGCGTTCGCGGACGCCATCCACATCCATCTCGACGACCCGCTGCCGGTGGGGGCGGAGCTACCGGCGGCACCCGTCGTGCTGCGCCTGCACGGCGGCGAGGTTCCGGAGGTGTCGCACACCGGTACGGTCCGGGTGGCTCCGCCCGCCGACGGATCCCCGGCACCCGTGCTCCCGCAGATCGCCGAGCGTGTGGAGCCGGCCGGCGGCGGGCGTCTCGCCGAGCTGCTGCTGGACGGGCGTCCCGCCTTCGGTGACGCACCGGGGAACGCGCCCGCCGTCGCCGAGCTGCTCGCGTCCGGCGTGGACCCGTCGAGCATGCTGCCCCCGGGCCACCGTCTGATCATCGCGCCGCTGCACGGCAGCCATCACGTCATGGGCACGGTCGTGCTGCTCCGGTGCGGTGAACGCCCGGCGTTCACCGGGGACGACCTGCTCGTCGCCTCGCAACTCGCCACCCACACCGCGCTGGGGGTGCAGAAGGCGGTCATGTACGGCCACGAGGCCGCCGTGGCGGACACGCTGCAGCACACCATGCTCCCGTCGTCACTGCCCGAACCCACCGGCGTACGGCTGGCCAGCCGCTATCTGCCCGCCTCGAAGACCGCCCAGGTCGGCGGCGACTGGTACGACGCGATCCCGCTGCCCGGCAACCGGGTCGCGCTCGTCGTCGGCGACGTCATGGGGCACTCCATGACGTCCGCCGCGATCATGGGCCAGCTCCGCACCATCGTGCAGACCCTCGCCGGCCTCGACCTGCCGCCGCACGAGGTGCTGCACCATCTCGACGAGCAGGCCCAGCGTCTCGGCAGCGACCACATGGCGACCTGCCTCTACGCCATCTACGACCCGATATCGCACCGCCTGCTGATGGCGAACGCCGGTCATCCACCCGCCGTGCTGCTGCACGAGGACGGCCGTGCCGTGGTGCTGGACGTCCCGCCCGGCGCTCCGATCGGCGTCGGCGGCGTGTCCTTCGAGTCGGTGGAGATGGCCGCGCCCACCGGGGCGACCCTGGTCCTGTACACGGACGGCCTCGTCGAGTCGCGCACCACCGACGTGGGGAGCGGCGTGGAGGCGCTGCGGCTCCGCCTCCAGACCACCGCGGCGGGGCCCGCCTCGCTGGAAACACTGTGCGACCACGTCCTCGGCACGCTCGGTCCGGGCACCCGGGACGACGACATCGCCCTGCTCACCGCCCGGTTCGAGGGCTTTCCGCCGGACAGCGTCGCGTACTGGTACCTGGCCCCTCACCCGATGACCGCGGGCCAGGCGCGCCGGCTGATCCGCCGGGCCCTGCGCCGGTGGGGTCTGGAATCCCTGCTGGACCCGACGGAGCTGATGGTCAGCGAGGTCGTGACGAACGCCGTGCGCTTCGCCTCGCGGCCGATCTCCCTGCGGCTGCTGCGCACCGAGGTGCTGCGCTGCGAGGTGACCGACGACTCGCCGCTGGTGCCCCGGATGCGGGAGGCGGCGCCGGGCGACGAGTGCGGCCGCGGTCTGTTCCTGGTCGACCAGCTCGCCCTGCGGTGGGGTGCGACGAGGCTGAGCAGCGGCAAGGTCGTCTGGTTCGAGCAGAAGATCCCGGCGAAGTAGCCGAGCGCGCCGACGCGTTCACGGGAATGCGCGGGTGATCACCGGCTCCGGCCACGGCTCGTCCCGCCGTCCGACGCGGTCACCGGAGCGCCCGCGTGTCCTCTTAGGTCCCGTCGCGGCAGGCTCGTCGGGGGGCGCCGGACCGTCGTATCGGGATCGTAGGACAATGATCACCAACGTGCCGGCGGAGCCCAGCGGGGCCGGGCACGGTCCACGAAGGAGTCGAGGGTGAGCGAGACGACAGCCGAAGCGACGGAACGGCGGGTCTTCGTCGACAAGCAGAGCCCGAAGGCCTACCACGCGCTGGTCGAGACGTCCGAGGCCGTCCGGGCCGTCGCCGCCGACGCGGGCCTGGACCGGGTCCTGGTGGAGCTGGTCAACCTCCGGGTGTCCCAGATCAACGGCTGCGCCTTCTGCCTGGACGTGCACACCAGGGCGGCGCTGCGTGCCGGCGACACGACTCGTCGCCTCGGCGTCCTGGCAGCGTGGCGCGACACCGAGCTCTTCACGGAACGGGAGCGTGCGGCGCTCGCCCTGGCCGAGGCGACCACCGAGCCCGCGAAGGGCGCCGCGCAGGACACCGCCTACGCCACGGCGCGACGCGTCCTGTCGGACGACGAGATCTCCGCGGTGATCTGGGTGGCGATCACCATCAACGCCTTCAACCGGGTCTCCGTCCTGAGCCGGCACCCGGTGCGCCCCGCACTCTGACCGTGCGCGTCTCACTCATCTCCGATCGAGATGACTGACATCCCGAACGATCGCATCCGGTGAGGAAGATCGAGGAGCTGCCGGGCGCTTGAGCCCTGTGACGGCTTCGAACGGGATGCCGTCAACCGCACAGCGTTCCCACCCGGGCCGGGCTTCCCCGGCCTCCCTTTCGAGAAGGTGCACATGTCCGCATCGCCCGACGTCCGGACCACCCGCCGCTCCGGAACGGCGCAGGCCGCCTCCGGTGTGCCCGGCTGGCTGGTCGCGCTGCTGGCCGTCGCCTCCGGGATGACGGCCGCCAACCTCTACTACGCCCAGCCCCTGCTCTCCTCGCTGAGCGGTGTCTTCCACATCGGCACCTCGACGGCGGGAGCGCTGATCACGCTCACGCAGGTCGGCTACGTCCTCGGCATGCTCTTCCTGGTCCCGCTCGGCGACCGGCTGGAGAAGCGGAACCTGATCACCGCTCTGCTCACGGTCACCACGCTGTCGCTGGTGGCCGCGGGCCTCGCGACCAGCTTCCCCATGCTGCTGATCGCCTCGCTGATCAGCGGGGCCACCTCGGTCGTCGCCCAGATCCTGGTGCCCTTCGCCGCGAGCCTCGCCCCCGACCACGCCCGCGGCCGCGTCGTCGGCCGGGTGATGAGCGGTCTGCTCACCGGCATCCTGCTCTCCCGCACCCTCAGCAGCCTGGTCTCGGACGTGGCCGGCTGGCGGGTCGTCTTCCTCGGCTCCGCCGTCCTGATGGCCTTGCTGGCCGTGGCACTGCGGGTCGCCCTGCCCGAGCACGCCCCCACCACGACGATCCCCTACCACCACGTTCTGCGCTCCACGTTCCGCCTGGTGCGCACCCACCCGGTGCTGCTGCGCCGGGGGCTCTACCAGGCGGCGATGTTCGGAGCCTTCAGCGCCTTCTGGACGACGGTCTCCTTCGTGCTGACCGGTCCCCGCTTCCACTACTCCCCCGTCGGCGTCGGCGTGTTCGCGCTCGTCGGTGCCGCGGGCGCGGCCGTCGCCCCGTTCGCGGGCCGGTGGGCCGACCGGGGGCTGGTCCGTCCGATGACGGGCGCCGCGTTCGTGGTCGCCGCGCTGGCCTTCGCGGTCGCGGGCTTCGGCGGACACAGCGTCGTCCTGATCGCCGTGGCGGCGATCCTGATCGACATGGCCGTGCAGACCACGCTGATCCTCGGTCAGCACACCATCTACCAGCTCGACGCGGACGCGCGGGCCCGGCTCAACAGCGCCTTCATCGCCACGTTCTTCGTGGGCGGCGCGCTCGGTTCGCAGCTCGGCTCGGTGGTCTACCACGCCGGCGGCTGGACGGCCCTGACACTCCTGGGGGCGGCACTTCCCCTGCTCGCACTCCTGTACTGGATGACGGAGCGCGCCCACCGGGCGACGAGCTGAACGAATGTGACGCGACGTCATATGCCCCCGCGACACAGCGTGCCGGAGCCGGCGGCCCGCTGGGCCCGCCGGCTCCGCGCGTTCCGGTGAAGAACGGCCCGGGGTCGTCTCAGCCGAGGAAGCTCAGCCGGACCTGACGGTTCGGGTTGTCCTTGTTCGTGTCGACGAGGCACACCGACTGCCATGTCCCCAGCTCCAGATTCCCGTCCACCACCGGCAGGGTGGCGTGGGGCGGGACGATCGCCGGGAGGACGTGGTCGCGGCCGTGGCCGGGGCTGCCGTGGCGGTGCTGCCAGCGGTCGTCGGCGGGGAGCAGGGCGTGCAGCGCGGCGAGGAGGTCGTCGTCGCTGCCCGCCCCGGTCTCGATGATGGCGATCCCGGCGGTGGCGTGGGGCACGAAGATGTTCAGGAGGCCGTCGCGGCCCGGCGCGACCTCACGGAGGAAGGCCTCGCAGTCACGGGTCAGGTCGACGACCGTCTCGGACGATCCGGAGGACACGTTCAGGACGTGCGTGGTGAAGGCATCGGACATGTTCCCATCCTCTCTCCCATGGGCCGGATTCCGCACGCGACCGACCGCCCGAGCGGTGATACGGGCGGTCCATTCCGCGAGACACCGTTGACCGGACACGGACGAGCTGACTACTTTCTGCCGCATGTTGCGTTCAGCCCTGCTCACCACGCGCGGTCACATCGACCTGCTGCGGGTGGCCTCCGCCGCGTGTCGCCGCGGCTGCTGACGACCTTCCCTCCTCGCACCTCCGCGCTCTCGCGCTCCGCCCGACCCGCACGTCCGGCACTCCCGTGTCCGCACGCCGAGCCGCCGACGCGTCGGGGTTCCGGCGTACTCCCTTCCGGACGCTCTCCTCCTCCCGTGGAGCCCTCATGAGCATCAGTCACGCCCCGCCCGGCTCGTCCGGGCCGGATATGTCGCCCGTGTCGAAGGACGGCCTCTCGGATCAGGCCACGACCACGCCGGACCACGCGGTCCACGCGGTCCACGCGGCACCCGAACTACAACCCATCGTCCCCGCCTCCACCCGCCGCACGCGCGTTCCGCGCTGGATGCGCCGCACCTCAGGACCGCTTCTGCTGCTCGCCCTGTGGCAACTCCTGAGCGGCACAGGGTTGTTGACCCCCGATGTCCTCGCCTCTCCGGGCACCATCGCCCGGGTCGGCCGGGACCTGGTCACGGACGGTTCGCTGCCCGGGGCGATGGGCGTCTCCCTGCAACGCGTCGCCCTGGGGCTTCTCCTCGGCACCCTCGTCGGCACCGGACTCGCCCTGGTGTCGGGGCTGTTCCGCATCGGCGAGGACCTGGTGGACGCCTCCGTCCAGATGCTGCGGACGGTGCCCTTCGTCGGCCTCATCCCGCTGTTCATCATCTGGTTCGGCATCGGCGAGACCCCGAAGGTCGCGATCATCACCCTCGGGGTGTCGTTCCCGCTGTACCTGAACGTCTACGCCGGCATCCGCGGCGTCGACTCCCAGCTCATCGAGGCGGGTGAGTCCCTCGGCCTGTCCCGGTGGGGGCTCGTGCGGCACGTGATCCTGCCGGGAGCGCTGCCCGGCGCGATGACGGGGCTGCGCTACTCCCTCGGCATCGCCTGGCTCGCACTCGTCTTCGCCGAGCAGATCAACGCGGACGCCGGCATCGGCTTCCTGATGGTCCAGGCGCGCGACTTCCTGCGGACCGACGTGATCGTGGTCTGCCTGATCGTCTACGCCTTCCTCGGCCTGCTCGCCGACTTCGTCGTCCGCACCCTCGAAAGGCTGTTGCTGCAATGGCGACCGACGTTCACGGGCCGGTGAGCCCCGAAGCGACCCCGGCCGTACGGGTCGAGGGCCTCACCCGCTCCTTCGACGGCAGGCCCGTCATCGATCGCCTCCGACTCGACGTCAGGCAGGGCGAGTTCGTGGCCCTCCTCGGGCGCAGCGGCTGCGGCAAGTCGACGCTGCTGCGCATCCTCGCCGGGCTCGACCGCGACATCGAGGGCACCGTGCTGGTCCCGCGCCGCAAGGCGGTGGCCTTCCAGTCACCCCGGCTGATGCCGTGGAAGAAGGTGTGGCGCAACGTGCTGCTCGGGCTGCCCGGCAAGCCCGGCCGCACCGTCGCCGAGCGGGCACTGGCCGAGGTCGGCCTCACCCATCGCTCGGACGCCTGGCCCAAGACGCTGTCCGGTGGTGAGGCGCAGCGCGCGTCGCTGGCCAGGGCCCTGGTCCGCGAGCCCGATCTGCTGCTGCTCGACGAGCCGTTCGGCGCGCTCGATGCCCTGACCCGCATCAAGGCGCAGCGGCTCGTCGGGGAGCTGTGGCAACGCCGTGGCTGCGCGGTCCTGTTGGTGACCCATGACGTCGAGGAGGCCGTGCTGCTGGCCGACCGTGTCCTGGTGATGGACGACGGTGTCATCGCCTACGAGACCCGCGTCGGCCTGGAACGCCCCCGCGACATCAGCGACCCCCGGTTCGCCGCGCTCCGCGCCGGCCTGCTGGAACGGCTCGGCGTCGACACCGCCGCCGAAGCGGCCTGACCCCCCCCCTGCCCTGCACTCCAGTTCACCTCCACGAACGGAACCTCATGCGACGACGTCTCGTCCCCGCCGCCCTGCTCCTGCCCCTGACCCTGCTGATCGCCGCCTGCGGCGGGAACTCGGCGGCCGAGACCAGCACGGGGTCCGGCACCGACGGCAAGGGGTCTCTCACGCTCGACGTCGGTGACCAGAAAGGCGGTTCCGAGGCGGTGCTGCGGGCCGCCGGGGAGCTGAAGGACCTCGACTACAAGATCAAATGGTCGACGTTCACCTCCGGCCCACCGCTTCTGGAGGCCGTCAACGCCGAGGCCGTCGACATCGGCGGCGTCGGCAACACGCCGCCCGTCTTCGCGGCCGGGGCGCACTCGAAGATCTCGGTGGTGGCCGCCTGGCACGGCAACTCCCAGGGCGAGGCCGTCCTCGTACCGAAGAACTCGACACTGCGGAAGCCCGCGGAGCTGAAGGGCAAGTCCATTGCCGTGGCGCAGGGTTCGTCCGCGCACTACCAGCTGATCGCCTCGCTGAAGGAGGCCGGGCTCACACCGGCCGACGTCAAGGTGAAGTACCTGCAGCCCGCCGACGCGCTGGCCGCGTTCACCAGCGGCAAGGTCGACGCTTGGGCGGTGTGGGACCCGTACACCTCGCAGGTGCTGCAGGCGAAGCAGGGGCGGATCCTGGCCGACGGCGAAGGGGTCGTCAACGGGCTCAACTTCCAGGTGGCGGCGCCGGGCGCGCTGCGGGACAAGAAGAAGGCCGCGGCCGTGAAGGACTATCTGGAGCGGCTGCGACGTGCCCAGGACTGGGTCTACGAGCACCCGGAGGCGTGGGCGAAGGTGTGGGCGAAGGACACCGGCCTGCCCTACGAGGTGGCGCTGGCGTCGGTGAAGCGGACCAACGCGAGCCGGATCGCGGTCGCGGTCGACAAGCCGCTGATCGCCTCCGAGCAGGCGATCGCCGACACCTTCACCGGTCTGAAACTGCTGCCGGGCCAGGTCGACTTCAGCGGCTTCGTGGACCCCCGGTTCAACGGTGACCTGCCGGCGTCGACCACCGCTCCCCGCGTCTTCAGGGAGTCCTGATGACCGTTCGCCCGCACTGGTTCCTGCCGACGGGCGGGGACGGCCGGACCCTTGTGGACCGGCACGCCTACTCCGGAAACACCCTCGACCCGTCACGCCGGCCGAGCGGCGTGCGCGCCCCCGACATCGCGTATCTGGCCCAGATCGCCAAAGCGGCCGAGCAGTTGGGCTTCGAGGCGGTGCTCACCCCGACCGGCACCTGGTGCGAGGACGCCTGGCTGACGACGGTGGCGCTCGCTCAGCACACCGAGCGCCTGAAGTTCCTGGTGGCGTTCCGGCCTGGCGTGATCTCGCCGACGCTCGCGGCCCAGATGGCGGCCACGTATCAGCGGGTGACCCGCGGGCGGCTGCTCCTCAACGTCGTCACCGGCGGCGATTCGGCCGAACAACGGCGCTTCGGGGACCACCTCGGGCACGACCAGCGCTACGCGCGCACGGACGAGTTCCTCTCTGTCGTCCGTGGGGTGTGGAGCGGGCGGCCGTACGACTTCGACGGCGCCCACTACCAGGTCGAGGGCGGTCTGACGGCGCTGCCGCCGGACCCGCTCCCGGAGATCTTCTTCGGCGGGTCCTCGCCCGCGGCGGGGCCGGTCGCGGCCCGGCACGCGGACGTCTACCTCACCTGGGGCGAGACCCCGGCCCAGGTGAAGGAGAAGACGGACTGGATCCGCGGTCTCGCCGAGCGCGAGGGACGCACCGTCCGGTTCGGCATCCGGCTGCACACGATCTCGCGGGACTCGTCGGCCGAGGCGTGGGCGACGGCGAACCGGCTGCTCGACGACCTCGACGGGGACACCGTCGCGGCCGCGCAGGCGGCGCTCGGTCGGAGCGAGTCGGTGGGCCAGCAGCGGATGCTGGCGCTGCACGGCGGCTCCCGCGCCGGCCTGGAGATCTCGCCGAACCTGTGGGCGGGCGTCGGCCTGGTGCGCGGCGGCGCGGGCACGGCTCTGGTGGGCAGCCACGCGGAGGTCGCCGACCGGATCGAGGAGTACCACGCGCTGGGCATCGAGCACTTCGTGCTCTCCGGCTATCCGCACCTGGAGGAGGCGTACTGGTTCGGGGAGGGTGTGATCCCGATCCTGGGGTCGCGGGGGCTGCTGTCGCGTACGAGGACGGGAGGCGGAGCGGCGCTGCTCGTGGCCGGCGGCCGGTGACGCGGGTCCCGTCGGGTGGCTCACACGGTGTCGCCCGCCGGGAAGATCCCGGAGCCCGGCCCGGTTGGTAGAAGCGTGAACGACACAGGGGTACGCGCGCGTGAGGTCGATGTGGTCGTGGTCGGCGCGGGCCAGGCGGGCCTGTCCAGCGCCTACCACCTGCGGCGTGCCGGTTTCGAGCCCGGGCGGGATTTCGTCGTCCTCGACCACGCGCCGCGGCCGGGTGGAGCCTGGCAGTTCCGGTGGCCGTCACTGACGTTCGGCAAGGTGCACGGGATGCACGAGCTGCCCGGCATGGAGCTGACGGACGCCGACCCGGGGCGCCCCTCCTCCGAGGTCGTCGGTGAGTACTTCGACGCCTACGAGCGCGCCTTCGACCTGCGGGTGCGACGGCCCGTGAAGGTGACGGCGGTCCGGGAGGGGCCCGACGGCCGACTGCTCGTGGAGACGGACGACGGAGCGTGGTCCGCGCGGGCGCTGATCAACGCGACGGGCACCTGGGACCGGCCGTTCTGGCCGCGCTACCCGGGCCAGGAGACTTTCCGCGGACGGCAGTTGCACACGGCGCAGTACCCGGGTCCCGAGGAGTTCGCGGGGCAGCGCGTGGTCGTCGTGGGCGGCGGCGCCTCCGGAACCCAGCATCTGATGGAGATCGCGGCGTACGCCGCCGCCACCACGTGGGTGACCCGGCGCCCTCCGGTCTTCCGGGAGGGACCCTTCACCGAGGAGTTCGGGCGGGCCGCCGTCGCGCTGGTGGACGAACGTGTACGGCAGGGGCTTCCGCCCCGCAGTGTGGTCTCCGTGACCGGGCTGCCGCTGAACGACGCGATCCGGCAGGGGCTGGCCGACGGGGTGCTGAACCGGCGTCCGATGTTCGACCGGATCACCCCGGACGGAGTGGCGTGGGCGGACGGACGGCGGGTGGACGCCGACGTGATCCTCTGGGCGACCGGTTTCCGGGCCGCCATCGACCATCTGGCTCCGCTGCGTCTGCGGGAGCCGGGAGGCGGCATCCGCGTCGAGGGGACGCGGGTGGTCGCCGATCCGCGCGTCCATCTGGTCGGCTACGGGCCGTCCGCGAGCACCATCGGCGCCAACCGGGCCGGACGTGCCGCGGTGCGGGACATCAGGAGGCTGCCGGCGACCTCGCCGGCCAGTGTGTGATGTCCCGTGCACCGGTCCGCGTGACGTGGTCCGGGACGCCCGTCCCCTGCGCCCGATGCGCGGCTCAGTGGGTGGGCGATGCGGTGGGCGATGCGGTGGAGGAGACGGTGGGAGAGGCGCTCTTGCGGCTCTGGTTCCGGTTGAACTCGGCCACGTTGCGCTGGTGCTCCTCGTAACTGGCCGTGAAGCGCGTGTCACCCGGCTTGACCGTGACGAAGTACAGCCAGTCGCCCGCGGGCGGGTTGACAGCGACGCGCATCGCCTCCTCGCCCGGGTTGGCGATCGGCGTGGGCGGCAGTCCCATGCGCTGGTAGGAGTTGTAGGGGCTGTTGAGCCGGGTGTCGTTCTGCGTGGTGTTCAGGGTGGAGCGGTTCAGCGCGTAGTTGAGGGTCGAGTCCATCTGCAGCGGCATGCCGCGGTCCAGACGGTTGAAGACGACCCGGGCCACCTTGCCCATGTCCGCGGTGGTCGCCGCCTCGGACTGGACGATGCTCGCGATGGTGACGGCCTGGTAGACGTTCATCGCGTTGCGCTGGGCGCCCGCGGCGACCGGCGCTCCGTTGAACTTCTTGTTCGCGGTGTCGACCATGAAGGTGAGCAGCGACTCGGGCGTCGACTTCTTGTCGAGCGGATACGTCGCCGGGAAGAGATAGCCCTCAGGATTGCCCTCGGCGTCGTTGGGAAGCTTCAGGTTCGCCTTGGTGAGGGACTTCTTGGTGGTGCCCGCGGGCATCCGCAGGGCCTTGTCGACGGCCGAGTAGACCTGGCCGGAGCGCCAGCCCTCCGGGATGACGAGTGCCTTCGGCGACTCGTCCTGGTCGGTTCCCATGCTGAGCAGCGGCACCGCCACGGCGGTGGCCGCCACGACGGCTCCGGTCGCGATGAGGGCGACCCGGCCCCGGCGCGTCAGTCGAATCGTGCTCCGTGGCGGAGTGTTCATCTGCATAACGGGCACGTTAACCCGCTAATGACCACAAACCCGGCATATCGTCATCTTGTCGGCTCCAGTTGGGCGTCCCGGTGCACGAGGGCGGCGTAGCGCCCGCCCTGAACCAGAAGCTCCTCGTGCGTTCCGCGCTCGACCGCGCGGCCGGCGTCGAGGACCACGATCTGGTCGGCGCCGCGGATCGTGGACAGCCGGTGGGCGATCGTGATCGTGGTGCGGTTGGCCGACAGGGCGTCGATGGCCTCCTGCACGGCGTGCTCCGTACGGGTGTCCAGCGCGCTGGTCGCTTCGTCGAGAACGAGCACGGGCGGGTCCCGCAGGATGGTGCGGGCAATGGCGAGGCGCTGCTTCTCGCCGCCGGAGAAGCGGTGGCCGCGTTCGCCGACGACCGTGTCGTACCCGTCGGGCAGTGCGGCGATGTGGTCGTGGATCTGTGCCGCTCGCGCCGCCGCGTGCAGTTCCTCCTCGGTGGCGTCGGGCTTGGCGAACCGCAGGTTCTCCGCGACCGAGGCGTGGAAGAGGTAGGTCTCCTGGGAGACGACGCCGATCGCGCGGGCCAGGGTGTCGAAGTCGAGGTCACGCACGTCCACCCCGTCCAGCGTCACGCGGCCGCCGGTGACGTCGTACAGCCGCGGCACCAGATAGCTGAGCGTGGACTTGCCGGAGCCGGTCGGTCCGACGACGGCGAGGCTGCCGCCCGCCGGGACGGTGACGTCGATGGCGTCGAGGATCGGGGCGCCCTTGTCGTCGTAGCGGAACTCGACGTCCTCGAAGCGGATCTCCCCCTTGACCTGGTCGAGGTGGACCGGGCGCTCGGGCTCGGTGATGTCGATGGGCAGGTCGAGGTACTCGAAGATGCGCTGGAAGAGCGCCAGCGAGGTCTGGATCTGCACACCGGTGGACAGCAGGCTGACCGTCGGCCGGAACAGGCCCTGCTGGAGCGAGACGAAGGCGACGAGGGTGCCGATCGAGATGGTCGGTCCACCGAGCTGGAGGGCGACGCCCGCGGTCCAGTAGATGAACGCGGGCATGGCGGCCATGACGATGCCGATGACGGACATGCGCCAGCGTCCTGCCATGTTCGACCGCACTTCGAGGTCGACGAGACCCTCGGACTCGTCGGCGAAGGACTTGGTCAGCGAGTCCGACCGGCCCATGGTCCGGCCGAGCAGGATGCCGCTGACGGAGAGCGACTCGGTGACGGTGGCGGCCATCGCCGCCATCTGCTTCTGCCGCTGGGTGGTGATCCGCTTGCGTTCGTTGCCGACGCGGCGGCTGATCCAGACGAACACCGGGAGCAGGAGCAGCGAGACGACGGTCAGGCGCCAGTCCAGGGCGACCATGGCGACGATGGTGGCGATCACGCTGGTGAGGTTCGAGACCAGGGAGGTCGCGGTGGAGGTGACGGTGGCCTGCATGCCGCCGATGTCGTTGGCGATGCGGGACTGGACCTCGCCCGTGCGCGTCCTGGTGAAGAAGGCCAGTGACATGCGCTGGAGCCGGCCGTAGACGGCGGTGCGCAGGTCGTGCATGACGCGCTGGCCGACGGTCGTGGAGATCAGGGTCTGCAGGACGCCGAAGACGCCGCTGAGGACGGCGCTGAGGATCATGCCGAGCGCGAGCAGGCTCAGCAGGCCCGTGCGGCCCTGGGGGATGGCGGTGTCCAGGATCGCCTTGAGCAGGAAGGGGGTGGCGACGGACACGAGGGAGGCGGCGCCGACCAGCAGGCCGACGATCGCGAGGCGGCCCCGGTAGGGGCGGAAGAGGCTCAGGATGCGGCGAACCTGCCGAGGCTGTTCCGTGTCGGCAGGTGACGGGCTCCACGTGATGTGTTCGGGAGGCAATGGACTCCTAGGGAAACGGGAATACGGGAAGCACGGGAGTACGGGGCCCGCGCGGTACGCGTGGACCACGGCTGCACCGTGAGGATCCGGCGACTGACGGAGCCTAGCTCATTGTTACCTATACTCACAATGAACCGCATCCTGATATTGTTCCCGCATGACCACCCCAGATGCCGACGGCCTGCTCGCCGAGCAGCTGCTGCGCCTCACGCGCCGCGTGCACCGCATCCAGAAGCGCCATCTGGAGCAGCGCGAGCTGGGCATCACACCGGCCCAGTCGCGCCTGCTGCGCACCCTCGCGCACTACAGCTCGCCGCCCCGGATGGCCGATCTCGCCGAGCGCCTCGAGGTGGTGCCGCGTGCCGTGACCACCCTGGTCGACGGCCTGGAGGCCGGCGGGAAGGTGCGCCGGGTCCCGGATCCCACCAACCGGCGCGTGATCCGCATCGAGGTCACCGACGAGGGCCGCTCGGCGCTGCGCGAGCTGCGCGCCGCGCGCCGCGGCGCCGCGGAGGAGATCCTGGCTCCGTTGACGGACGAACAGCGTGAGGTGCTCGGCGGGCTGCTGGACACCCTGGTGGACGGAGTGCCGAGGGTCGAGCATCCCTGCTGACGCGGCTCGGCGCCCGAGGCGGGCACCGGAACCGCCGGACGCGGGTGCCGACGCCGGGACGTCTCGGCCGGAGCGTCCCCGCCCGGACGGTACGGCGGGAGCGGTACGGCGGGAGCGGTGCGGCGGGAGCGCTGACGTCGGCGGCGCCGTGAGTCCGTCACGGAGGCCCACACCGGTCGCCCGGTGTCCCCGTGAGGAGTGGTGCCCGATGCCCCTGCTGGAGCCCGACCCCGAGGCCCTGCGCCCCGACGCGCACCCCGAGGCACCCGCTGCCGACCGGGTCCCCGAGGACCGCGCCGGAGGCACACCCGAGCCGCTGCGCGGCGACCTGATCGCCCTGCTCGGCGCCGACAAGGTGCTCACCGGGATCTCCGATCTCGTGCGCTACGCATCGGACGCCAGCCCCTACCGCTTCCTGCCGCGGGTCGTCGTGGTCCCCGAGGACATCGACGACGTCTCGGCCGTGCTCTCGTACGCGCACGGCAAGGGCCGGGAGGTCGTGTTCCGTGCGGCGGGCACCTCGCTCAACGGCCAGGCGCAGGGCGAGGACATCCTCCTCGACGTGCGCCGGCACTGGACCGGCGTCGAGGTCCTCGACGGCGGCGCGCGGGCCCGTATCGCACCGGGCACGACGATCGCCCGCGCCAACGCGGCGCTCGCCCGCCACGGGCGCGTACTCGGCCCCGACCCGGCCAGCGCGGTCGCCTGCACGGTCGGCGGGGTGGTCGCGAACAACGCCTCGGGCATGACAGCGGGGATCCACCGCAACTCCTACCGCACCCTCGCCTCGCTCACGTTCGTCCTGCCGTCGGGGACCGTCGTGGACACGGCCGAGCCCGATGCCGACGAGCAGCTCGCGCACGCCGAACCGGGTCTGTGCACCGGCCTCCTGCGCCTCAAGGCGGAGATCGAGTCCGACACGGCCCTGACGGCCCGCATCCGCGCCAAGTACGCGATCAAGAACACCAACGGCTACCGCCTCGACGCCTTCCTCGACGGCTCCACGCCTGTCGAGATCCTGCGCGGCCTGATGGTCGGCTCGGAGGGCACGTTCGGTTTCATCGCGGAAGTCGTCCTCGACACCCTGCCGCTGGAGCGGCGGGTCACGGCGGGTCTGTTCTTCTTCGGTTCGCTGACCGCCGCGGCCGCCGCCGTCCCCCTGTTCAGCGCTGCGGGCGCCTCGGCCGTGGAACTGATGGACGGCAACACCCTGCGTGCCTCGGTGAGCGTCGAGGGCGTGCCCGGCGACTGGGCGGATCTGCCCGGACCGACGACCGCGCTGCTCGTCGAGTTCCGCGCTCCGGACGAGGCCGCGCAGGAGGCGCACGAGGAGAAGGCGCGCGCGGTGGTCGAGGGGCTGACACTGGTCTCCCCGGTGGCCTCGGTGACGAACTCCCTCACCCGCGACCAGCGGACCGTCGCCGGGTACTGGAAGGCGCGCAAGGCGTTCGTCACGGCGGTCGGCGGGGCGCGCCCGTCCGGTACGACGCTGATCACGGAGGACTTCGCGGTGCCTCCGGAGCGGCTCGCGGAGGCCTGCGAGGCGCTCCTCGACCTCCAGACCCGGCACGGTTTCGACGCCGCGGTCGCGGGCCACGCCGCGCACGGCAATCTGCATTTCCTCCTGGCTTTCGACGCGTCCCGCGAGGACGACGTGGAGCGGTACGCCGCGTTCATGGACGCGTTCTGCCGGCTCACGGTCGAGCGTTTCGACGGCTCACTGAAGGCCGAACACGCCACCGGACGCAACATCGCACCCTTCCTGGAGCTCGAATGGGGGCCGGTGGCGACGGAGTTGATGTGGAGGACGAAGCAACTGATCGACCCGGACGGGGTGCTCGCGCCCCGCGTCGTCCTCGACCGCGACCCCCGGGCACACCTACGGGGCCTCAAGACGATCCCGCGCATCGAGGCGGTCGCCGACCCGTGCATCGAGTGCGGCTTCTGTGAACCGACCTGCCCCAGCCAGGACCTGACGACCACACCGCGCCAACGCATCGTGCTGCGCCGGGAGATGATGCGCCAGCCCGCGGGCTCACCGGTCGAGGACGGCCTCCTGGACGCCTACGGGTACGCCGCCGTGGACACCTGCGCCGGCGACTCGACCTGCAAGCTGGCCTGCCCGGTGGGCATCGACACGGGCGCCCTGATGAAGGACTTCCGCCACGCCCGCCACTCGCCGCGCGAGGAACGCGTGGCGGCGCTGGCCGCCCGCGGTTTCCGTGCGCTCGAAGCCTCGGCGCGGCTGGCCGTCGCCGCCGCGGACCGGGTCCCCGACCGGTGGGTGAACGCCGTGACGCGGGTGGCGCGCAAGGCCGTACGCCCGGACCTCGTCCCCGAGTGGCTGCCCCGGATGCCCGGTGCTGCGCCCGCGACCCTGCCGGCCACCGCCCGGGTGGGGGCCGTCGCCGTCTACTACCCGGCCTGCGTCAACCGCATCTTCGCCAGCCCCGGAGACATGTCGCTCGCGCAGGCCGTCGTCGCGGTCTCCGAACGCGCGGGCCGGCCGGTCTGGATCCCGGACGACGTGTCGGGCACGTGCTGCGCGACGATCTGGCACTCCAAGGGGTACGACACGGGCAACGCCGTCATGGCCAACCGGATCGTCGAGGCCGCCTGGGGCTGGACCGCGGGCGGCCGGCTGCCGCTCGTCGTGGACGCCTCGTCCTGCACACTCGGCATCGCGCGCGAGGTCGTGCCGTATCTGACGCCCGACAACCGGGAGTTGCACGCCGGGCTGACAGTGGTCGACTCCATGGTGTGGGCCGCCGAGGAACTGCTCCCCCACCTCACCGTGCGCCGCACCGTCGGCTCCGCGGTGCTTCATCCGACCTGCTCCATGCGGCACTTGGGCGACGAGGCCCACCTGCGCGCGGTGGCCGAGGCGTGCGCCGAGGAGGTGGTGGTGCCCGACGACGCCGGGTGCTGCGCCTTCGCGGGCGACCGCGGCATGCTCCACCGGGAACTCACCGAGTCGGCCACCCGCGAGGAGGCGGCGTTCGTCGCCTCCCGCACCTTCGACGCGCACCTGTCGGCGAACCGCATGTGCGAGGTGGGGATGGACCACACGACGGGCCGCGGCTACTACTCCGCACTGCTGGAGCTGGAGCGCGCGACCCGTGATCCCGCCGCGCACGAAGGCGGCGCGGCTGCTACGACTTGAGGTCCGCCTTGTCGCCCATCACCACGACCGGGTGCTGGTCGGGGTCGAGCGTGCGCAGCAGGTACTCCATACCGGACTTGGGCAGGCTCACACAGGCCGACGTGCCGCTGCCGTGGTCCAGGTGCAGCCAGATGCCGCCGCCCTTCTCGTCACCCCACGGGCGGGTGCCGTCGTCCGGCGGATTGCCCTTGAGACGGTTGTAGTCGATGGCGATCACGTAGTCGAAGTCGTGCCAGTGCGACTTCGCCCAGTAGTGCGGTGCCTGGAAGTCCTCCGACTGCGCGTACGGCAGCCGGGCGCCCGGGTCGTCGAGCACACCGCCCGCGTCGCTGAGCGTGTACACGCCCACGGGACTGCGCTTGTCGTCCTCGTGGTGGTCGGTCGTCCAGCCCTTCTTCCCGTTGTGCGCGGCCCAGCTGATGGTCTTCTTCCAGTTCTTGCCGGACTTCGTGTAGAGGACGGCGGTGGAGGTCGCCGAGTCCTTGCCCTCGCCGTAGACGGCCAGGACCTGACGGGAGTCGGACGGGATCTTCTTCTGCAGCCGGTCACCCACGTCGGGGATGCGGGTCGGGTCCGCCGGAGGAGCGCTGGTGCGAGCGGCCTTTCCGGCCGATCCCGCGTTCCCTCTCACGCCCTTCGCCCCGCCGTCCGCCGAGCCGCCGCAGGCCGCGAGACCGACGGCCAGGGTCCCGCAGGTCACTGCGGCGAGCCCCGTACGCATCGCACCGTTCATTCGCATGCGGTCCATCCTCGCACCACGTAGCTGACGAATCGTCCTCTCCCGCTCCCCGGCCAGTCGCGGCCGAACAGGCCGGATTCGTGCTCCCGGCCGGAAAATCGTTTGCCTTCCACCACGTTACGACGCGAACCTTTCACGGTTTGTTGCCGGTCTCCGCGACCGGCCGGTTGCCGGAGATCGCCGGCTCCTCCTCCCCCACCTGACACGAGCCACTGGGACGTCATGCAGATTCAAGACCTTCCCTATCCCGACCCGGGTGTGCCGGACGCCCGCTCGGGTCCCCGATTCCTGTGGTGGCTCGGACGGAATCAGCTGGGCGGACAGTTCAAGGCGCTGGCGTGGGGCGTGCTGCACTTCGTGGCCGTCTCGGCTCTGCCGTTCTGTGTGGGTATGGCCGTTCAAGCCGTCATCGACCGCTCCGGCACACGGCTCGCCCTGGCCGGCGGGCTCATGGTGCTGTGCGGCGCCTGTATCGCTCTCGGCGAGACCATGCTGCACCGCACCGCGGTCACCAACTGGATCACCGCGGCCGCGCGCGTCCAGCAGCTGCTGGCCCGCAGGACCGCCCTGCTGGGCTCCGCGTTGACACAGCGCGTCGCGGCGGGCGAGGTGGTCACGGTGTCGACCGGTGACGTCGAGAAGATCGGCTGGTTCGTCGAGGCGGTGTCCCGGTTCACGGCGGCCGCCCTGACGGTGGTGCTGGTCTGCGTCGGCCTGGTCCTCTACCAGCCGGCGCTCGGCGTCATCGTCGCCGTGGGCGTACCGGTCCTCGCCCTCGCCGTGCTGCCCCTCCTGCCACGCGCCACCGGGCGGGCCGACGTCCAGCGGGAGAAGGCGGGCCGCGCCACCGAACTGGCCTCCGACACCGTCGCGGGTCTGCGGGTCCTGCGCGGCATCGGCGGCGAGGAGCTCTTCCTCGACCGCTACCGCCGCGCCTCCCAGGAAGTCCGCCACGCCGCCGTACGCAGCGCCCGTATGTGGTCCCTGATCGCCGCGATCCAGGTGCTCCTCCCCGGCCTGCTGATGATCGCCGTCGTCTGGCGCGGCGTGCTGCTGGCCCGCGACGGGCGGATCGACGTCGGCGAACTCGTCACCGTGTACAGCGCCGTCATGCTGCTCACCTATCCTCTGCGGCACTTCGAGGAGATCGCGATGGCCTGGTCGTTCTCGCGCCCGTCCGCCAAGCGGGCCGCCCGGGTGCTGGCTCTGGACCGCGCCATGGACAGTGACGGCTCACGTGCGGCGCAGGCACCGTCCGGTGATCTGTACGACCCGGTGACCGGGCTGCTCGCTCCGGCCGGCCGGCTGACCGCCGTGGTGTGCGGCGACCCGGACGCGGCGGGTCTGCTCGCCGAGCGGCTCGGCGGCCACCCGTCCGAGCGGACCGCCGAGGTGAGCGTCGACGGTGCCGCGTCGAGCGGCTCGGTGCTCCTCGGGAACGTGCCGCTGGACGAACTGCCCCTGGACTCCGCGCGTACCGCCGTCCTCGTCCAGGACAAGGACCCGGTGCTGCTGTCCGGCTCCCTGCGGGAGCTGCTCGACGTGCCCGCTTCGGGACTCGTCAGCGCCGGTTCGGCGCTGGAGGCCGCGCAGTGCGGTGATGTGCTGGACGCCCTCACCCAGGGCTCGCTGGATGTCGAGGACCCGATGGACGCCCGCATCACCGAACGCGGACGGTCCCTGTCGGGCGGCCAGCGCCAGCGACTCGCGCTGGCCCGGTCGCTGATCACCGACCCGGAGGTGCTCGTCCTGGACGAGCCGACGTCCGCCGTCGACTCGCACACCGAGGCCCGGATCGCCGAGGGGCTGCGGTCCCTGCGGGCCGGGCGGACGACGGTCGTGTTCACCTCCTCGCCCCTGCTCCTCGACCACGCGGACCGGGTGGTCCTCGTCCACGAGGGCCGGGTCGCCGCGGTCGGGGCGCACCGCGAACTGGTGCGCGACGAGCCGCTGTACCGGGCCGTGGTGACCCGGGAGACCGAAGAGGAGGCCGCCACCGAGGTCGCTGCCCGGGCCTCTCTGGGCGATGTGACGCCCGACGACGAAGCCGTCCTGAACGGCGTACTGGAAGAGATCGAGGAGACCGCATGATCGGCGTGGCGCCCCCGGCGTACGACCCGGCCGCTCCGACGACGGCGACCACCCTGCCCGTCGGCGCGCCCGAGACCGTACGCGCCTACGTGACCGAACTGTTCCGGCGTCACCGCACGGCATTCCTCCTGCTGGTGGGTGTCAACACCGTGGCCGTCGTGGCCTCGATGGCCGGGCCCTATCTGCTGGGCGCGGTCGTCGAGCGCGTCACGGACCACACCCGCGACCTTCATCTGGAGCGCACCGCCGCCCTGTTCGTCGCCGCGCTCGTCGTCCAGGCCGTGTTCGTGCGGCAGGTACGACTGCGCGGCGCCATGCTGGGCGAGCGCATGCTGGCCGACCTGCGCGAGGACTTCCTCGTACGGTCGGTCGGACTGCCGCCCGGCGTACTGGAACGCGCCGGGACGGGCGACCTGCTCTCCCGCATCACCACCGACATCGACCGGCTCGCCAACGCCATGCGCGAGGCCGTGCCGCAGCTGGCCATCGGTGTGGTGTGGGCGGCACTGCTGCTCGGCGGACTCACCCTCACGGCACCGGCGCTCGCGCCCGCGGTCCTGATCGCCGTCCCGCTGCTGGTCGTGGCCTGCCGCTGGTACTTCAAGCGGGCACCGGCGGCCTACCGGTCGGAGGCCGCCGGCTACGCCGCCGTCGCGGCCGTCCTCGCGGAGACCGTCGACGCCGGACGCACCGTCGAGTCGCACCGGCTGGGCAGGCGCCGCATCGACCTGTCGGACCGCCGCGTCAAGGAGTGGACGGCGTGGGAGCGGTACACGCTGTGGCTGCGGTCCGTGCTCTTCCCGGTCGTCAACATCACCCATGTGACGGTGCTCTGCTCGGTCCTGATGGTCGGCGGGGTCTTCGCACTCCAGGGCTGGATCGGGGTGGGCCAGCTGACGACGGGCGCGCTCATCGCGCAGATGCTCGTCGACCCGGTGGGCCTGATCCTGCGTTGGTACGACGAGCTTCAGGTCGCTCAGGTCTCCCTCGCCCGCCTGGTCGGCGTTCGGGACATCGAGCCCGCCGCGGGCGATGCCGGCGTGACACCCGACGGACGTGACGTCCACGCGGACGGGGTCCACTTCGGCTACCGAGCCGGCGTGGACGTGCTCCGTGACGTCACGCTGGCGGTCCCGCCCGGGACCCGGGTCGCGCTGGTCGGCCCGTCCGGCGCGGGCAAGTCCACGCTGGGCCGGCTCCTCGCCGGGATCTACGCGCCCCGGGACGGCCGGGTCACACTCGGCGGCGCCGAACTGTCCCGGATGCCCGCAGAGGAGGTCCGCTCGCACGTGGCCCTCGTCAACCAGGAACACCACGTCTTCGTGGGCTCCCTGCGTGACAACCTGCTGCTCGCCGTCCCCTTCTCCCGGCACAGCCCGGCCGATGGGACATCCACGGACGCCTCCGTCGGCGTCGCGGACGGAATCGACGCCGCCGTCGAAACCCGGTTGTGGGCGGCCCTCGGCGCGGTGGACGCCGCCGGCTGGGCCCAGGCACTGGACGAAGGCCTGGACACCGAGGTGGGGTCGGGCGGGTTCGCGCTCACACCCGCCCAGGCCCAGCAGATCGCTCTCGCCCGGCTGGTCCTCGCGGACCCGCACACGCTGGTCCTGGACGAGGCGACCTCGCTGCTGGACCCCCGTGCGGCGCGCCATCTGGAACGCTCGCTGGCCCGGGTCCTGGACGGGCGCACCGTCATCGCGATCGCCCACCGGCTTCACACCGCCCATGACGCGGATGTCATCGCCGTCGTCGAGAACGGCAGGATCAGCGAGCTGGGCAGTCACGACCAGCTGGTCGCGGCGGACGGCGCCTACGCGGCTCTCTGGCGGTCCTGGCACGGGTGAGCCGGCGACGGGCCGGCCTGGGGCGGGCAGCCCCAGGCCGGCCGGGGACTGCCCGCCCGAGCCGCTGGTGAGCTGCCTCGGGGTGCCTTCGGGCGCTCCGCCGACTGCACCCCACCGCTTGGCGGAGCAGGCCGCAGGGGTGTGAGTCGGCCACATCTGTGCACAGCACGGAGGACAACGGTCAGGGCCGCCCGGGCGGCCCTGTGAGGGGCGGCCTTCCTGGCGCCGGCGGCCCGGGCAGTCGGCGTTCCGTTTCTCGACGGGAGCGGGACCCCACCTGCCGTCGAGGCCCTCTTCCGACATGGTCCTGACCCTGCCGACGACCCGTGCGGCGCGGCTGGTCCGCCCCTGTGGCGTTGCGCGGTGGCGAAGGGGGGTGGAAGGCTGGATGTGGACACCCGCTCGGGGGACCCCCGGGAACCACCCGGTTCGCGTGGGGCGACAGCAGTGTCCCGGTGCCCGCGCGCCCGTCGTCGTTTTAGGCGGAGCCGGTCCCGTCCGCACCCCCTGGAGGTACTCGTGGACAGCGCCGACGGTTGGGGAGACAAGGTCTACCAGCCCGACGGATCCGAGGTACAGGACGACGCTGGGCTGCTCGACGCGGAGGACACCCTCATCACCGACGGCGTCGACGACCCCCTGGACCGCGGCTGGTCCCCGCCGGAGCGGCCCTGGGCGGTGGAGCACCAAGGTGTGACCGCGTCGGAGGCCGTCGCGGGCGAGACCCTGGAGGAGCGCCTCGCGGAGGAGCTGCCCGACGTCGCCGCGTCCGACGGTGACGGCATCGGCGACTGCGAGGGCACCGACGGCGAGCCCCTCGACGACGAGGTGGGCGACCGTCGCTCCGGCCGTCTGGTGGCACCGGACGAGGGGGCGCACGAGGATGAGGAGAGCGGGCTCATCGCGACCGACATCGGCATCGACGGCGCCGCGGCCTCGGCCGAGGAGGCCGCCATGCACATCGTCGACGAGGACTCCGTGTCCGGCTGACCGACGCCCGGCCCAGGTCACTCCCCCGAAGGAGCATCCATGCAGCAGGACAAGCAGCCCGACTACCACCAGGTGGTCTTCCGCGACCGGAGTGCCGGTTTCGCCTTCCTCACCCGCTCCACCGCCACGAGCGAGCGCACCATCGAGTGGGACGACGGGGAGACCTACCCGGTCGTCGACGTGGAGATCTCCTCGGAGAGCCACCCGTTCTACACGGGCAAGGCACGCACCGTGGACTCCGAGGGCCGCGTCGCCCAGTTCGAGCGTCGGTACGGAGGCGGCGGACAGGGATCCGACGGAGCCGGGAGCGCCTGAGCCGCCGGAGCCGTGCCTGCCGCCTGAGGGAGTCCGGCTCAGATGAAGTTCATCGCGGCCGCGCACCCCACGCCGCCCAGCAGCATGAAGGCGGGCATCAGCACCTTGAGCTCGACCCAGCTGCCGGCGCGGAATCGCATCACCTTGGGCGGCCCGATCGGGTACCAGCGCTTTCGGCCGATCGGAATGGGCCACAGGATCGGGCACCCGGACACCGTCAGCGCGTCCCCGATGTCGTGCACCAGCGCGCCGAGGACGATCGGCAGACCGAGCCACAGGTACCCCTGGCCGGGCGAGGTGAACAGCCAGTGCGCGCCATTGCCCGGCTCGTCCAGTATCCCGGCGAGGATCCACGCGCTCGTCGCGGCGAGGAGCCAGACCAGCACGTCGCTGCTGGATCCGCGTGCGGCCCTCCACAGCAGGCCCTCGATGGCGAGCACCATGTGCACGAAGAGGAGGGCGAGGACCGCCCAGCGGCCGCCGGTGATCGCCAGCACGGAGGCGCCCGCGCCTATGAGTACCGCCCACAGCCAGGTGTGCGTCAGTGTGCGGTGGCCGCCGGAGCGCCGGGGGTCGCCCTGCTTCCGGGTCCCCTTGTAGGCGGCGTACGACAACTTGTCGACGATCTCGCACAGGCCCCGCGAGACGGGTCCGAAGGCGCGAGAGATGGTGGCGGCCTTGTGGTCGAGGTCCGGGGCGAGCGCGGCACCCGCGCAGATCAGCGCGCCGACCAGGAGGACCGGCCAGGGCATCGTGTGACCGGCCGCGGCGGCGGCCGCTCCGACGCCGAGCCAGGCCGCGGCTCCCGACAGTGAGTGTGCTGGTCCCATCATGGCCGTTCCCCGCCCCATTCCTCTTGTGCCGCTGCTCAGTTGCCCCTGCGCGCTGACGCGTCGTCGGCGCCACAGCGTAGCGTTCGTGATCATCGGGCCGGCATCCGATTCCCCCATAGCGTGGGTCGACAGGCAAGATGGGGGCGTGACCCTCATCGATCAGCTGCCGCAGACCGCAGACCCCGACGCCCTTTACGAAGCCTTCGAGTCGTGGGCCGGGGAACGCGGTCTCACGCTCTACCCCCATCAGGAGGAGGCGCTGATCGAGGTGGTCTCGGGGGCGAACGTGATCGTCTCCACGCCCACCGGGTCGGGCAAGAGCATGATCGCCGCGGGTGCGCACTTCGCCGCGCTCGCCCGGGACGAGGTCACGTTCTACACGGCGCCGATCAAGGCGCTGGTCTCGGAGAAGTTCTTCGAGCTGTGCAAGATCTTCGGTACCGAGAACGTCGGCATGCTCACCGGTGACGCGTCCGTGAACGCCGACGCCCCCGTCATCTGCTGCACCGCCGAGGTGCTCGCGTCGATCGCCCTGCGGGACGGCAAGCAGGCCGACGTGGGCCAGGTCGTCATGGACGAGTTCCACTTCTACGCCGAGGGCGACCGCGGCTGGGCGTGGCAGATCCCGATCCTGGAACTCCCCCAGGCGCAGTTCATCCTGATGTCGGCGACGCTCGGTGACGTCTCGATGTTCGAGAAGGACCTCACGCGCCGCACCGGGCGTCCCACCTCCGTGGTCCGCTCCGCGATCCGGCCGGTCCCGCTCTCCTACGAGTACGTGCTCACTCCGCTGACGGAGACCCTCACCGACCTCCTCGCCACGAAGCAGGCCCCGGTCTACATCGTGCACTTCACGCAGGCGCAGGCCGTGGAGCGGGCGCAGGCGCTGATGAGCATCAACATGTGCACGCGCGAGGAGAAGGACCAGATCGCCGCGCTGATCGGCAACTTCCGCTTCACCACCAAGTTCGGCCAGAACCTCTCCCGCTACGTGCGGCACGGCATCGGTGTGCACCACGCAGGCATGCTGCCCAAGTACCGGCGCCTGGTGGAGAAGCTGGCGCAGGCAGGTCTCCTGAAGGTCATCTGTGGCACCGACACCCTCGGCGTGGGCGTCAACGTCCCCATCCGCACGGTGCTGTTCACCGCGCTGACCAAGTACGACGGCACCCGGGTGCGCACGCTGCGGGCTCGCGAGTTCCACCAGATCGCCGGACGTGCCGGCCGGGCGGGCTTCGACACGGCGGGCTTCGTCGTCGCGCAGGCGCCGGAGCACGTCATCGAGAACGAGAAGTCGCTCGCGAAGGCGGGCGACGACCCGAAGAAGCGCCGCAAGGTGGTGCGCAAGAAGGCTCCAGAGGGCTTCGTCGGCTGGACGGACAGCACCTTCGAGAGGCTCATCGGCTCGGATCCCGAGCCGCTGACCTCGCGCTTCCGCGTGACGCACACGATGCTGCTGTCGGTGATCGCCCGGCCCGGCAACGCCTTCGATGCCATGCGCCATCTGCTGGAGGACAACCACGAGCCGCGCAAGCAGCAACTGCGGCACATCCGGCGGGCGATCGCGATCTACCGCTCGCTCCTCGACGGCGGCATCGTCGAGAAGCTCGACGAGCCCGACCCGACCGGCCGCATCGTGCGGCTCACGGTCGATCTCCAGCAGGACTTCGCGCTCAACCAGCCCCTGTCGACGTTCGCGCTCGCCGCGTTCGACCTGCTGGACCCCGAGTCGCCCTCCTACGCTCTCGACATGGTGTCGGTCGTGGAGTCCACGCTGGACGATCCCCGGCAGATCCTCGCGGCGCAGCAGAACAAGGCCCGTGGCGAGGCCGTGGCCGCGATGAAGGCCGACGGCGTCGAGTACGAGGAGCGCATGGAGCGGCTCCAGGACGTGTCGTACCCCAAGCCGATGGAGGAACTGCTCTTCCACGCGTACAACCTGTACCGGCAGAGCCACCCGTGGGTCGGTGACCATCCGCTGTCGCCGAAGTCCATCATCCGCGACATGTACGAACGGGCCATGACCTTCACGGAGTTCGTGTCCTTCTACGAACTCGCGCGCACCGAGGGCATCGTGCTGCGCTACCTGGCGAGTGCCTACAAGGCGCTCGAGCACACCGTCCCGGACGATCTGAAGTCCGAGGACCTGGAGGACCTGATCGCCTGGCTGGGCGAGATGGTGCGCCAGGTCGACTCCAGCCTCCTCGACGAGTGGGAGCAGCTCGCCAATCCCGAGGTGATGACGGCGGAGGAGGCCCAGGAGAAGGCGGACCAGGTCAAGCCGGTCACGGCGAACTCGCGCGCTTTCCGCGTCCTCGTCCGCAACGCGATGTTCCGCAGGGTCGAGCTCGCGGCTCTCGACCACGTCAACGAACTCGGCGAGCTGGATGCCGACGCCGGCTGGGACGCCGACGCGTGGGGCGACGCGATGGACAAGTACTGGGACGAGTACGAGGACCTCGGCACGGGTCCGGACGCTCGTGGCCCGAAGCTGCTGTCGATCGTCGAGGAGCCGCAGAACGGTCTGTGGCGTGTCCGGCAGACCTTCGCCGACCCGAACGGCGATCACGACTGGGGCATCAGCGCGGAGGTCGACCTGGTGGCCTCCGACGCGGAGGGCCGTGCCATCGTCAAGGTCACCGACGTCGGCCAGCTGTGAGCACGGGAGAGAACCACCGATGACGAATCCTGCCGAGAGGCTCGTCGACCTGCTCGACCTGGAGCAGATCGAGGTGAACATCTTCCGGGGCCGCAGCCCGCAGGAGTCCCTCCAGCGGGTCTTCGGCGGACAGGTGGCGGGCCAGGCGCTGGTGGCCGCCGGCCGCACGACCGAGGGCGACCGGCCGGTGCACTCGCTGCACGCGTACTTCCTGCGCCCGGGCCGGCCGGGCGTCCCGATCGTGTACCAGGTCGAACGGGTGCGGGACGGGCGGTCGTTCACGACTCGCCGGGTCACCGCGGTGCAGCAGGGCCGCACGATCTTCAATCTCACCGCCTCCTTTCACAAGCCTGAGGAAGGGAGCTTCGAGCACCAGTTGCCGCCGGCCCGCGAGGTGCCGGACCCGGAGTCCCTGCCCACGGTGTCGCAGGAGATCAAGGAGCATCTGGGCGCTCTGCCCGAAGCGTTGGAGCGCATGGCGCGGCGTCAGCCGTTCGACATCCGCTATGTGGACCGGCTGCGCTGGACGCCCGAGGAGACGAAGGGCGCCGAGCCGCGCAGCGCGGTGTGGATGCGTGCCGTCGGACCGCTGGGCGACGACCCGCTCGTGCACACCTGTGCTCTCACCTACGCGAGCGACATGACCCTCCTGGACGCCGTCCGGATCCCGGTGGAACCGCTGTGGGGTCCGCGCGGCTTCGACATGGCGTCGCTGGATCACGCCATGTGGTTCCACCGGCCGTTCCGTGCGGACGAGTGGTTCCTGTACGACCAGGAGTCCCCCATCGCGACGGGTGGTCGCGGGCTGGCCCGGGGCCGCATCTACGACCAGGAGGGGCACCTGCTCGTCTCGGTCGTGCAGGAAGGCCTGTTCAGGGCGCTGTAGGCAGGCCCGTGTCCGCATTCCTGCGGCGCAGCCACCCGAGCAGCCTCCGAGAGCGAGCAGTGTCCGGCGCGTCGATGTTGTTCGTGCGGGCAGGTGCCGGTGGCCTGTCTCGGGGTGCGGACGGCATCGATGGGGCCGAGGGCACCGCGGGTCGGGGCGCGGGCCGGTCCTCCCTCGCTTCGGAGAGGGTCTGGCGCAGGTCTGCCCGGAGCCAGCCGATCTCGTCGGGATCGTCCGCCGTCATGATGCGCTCGGCGATCCGCGCCGAGGGCGAGTCCGGAGCCGCGCCCGCGACCCGGTCGGGCCGGAGACGCTTGAGGTACGCCCGCTCGTAGGGGTCTTTCACGACCTCGGCGACCTGAACGGGGTCGAGCAGCGACGCCACGACGGCAGTCCGAGCCCAGGGATCCTCGGACTGCCGGAGCTGGAAGCCCAGGTGCCGTCCGCGCCAGTTGCGAGACCGGAGATCGACGCCTTCTTCGAGCTGAGCGCGGAGGACTTCGGGCGTCCGGCCCTTCATCAGCGGCGCGTGCTTCTCGTCCGCGGCGAACTGCCGCAACTCCTCGGCTAGATACAGCCAGACGACGGCCCGGTAGCGGTTGAGGTAGAACTTCACGGGGACCACGAGGCCCAGACGGGCGAGGCGCGTGAATCGGGTGGTCGTCATACCCATCAGCGCGGCGCCCTCTGTGGTGCCGACCGCCTTCACCCGCTCGTGCAGCGTCTCCGGGAAGCCGGCCTCGGAACGCAGCCGGTCGATCTCGGCGCGGGTGACCCGGCGTCCACCACCTCCCTCGTCAGGGGCGGTGCGCACGCAACCGAGGTGCACGGCCAGGTCGAACTCTCCGCGCCTCAGCTCCAGTTCTCGTGCGGCGCGGCTGAGCGAAATGGTGACGGACTGGGTGATGGTGCTGCTGCCGGTCATGACGGTTCTCCCCGGTGGAGTCGGATGCTCGCGCCGTGTGCGCTCGCTTCGGGAAAAACCGTATCCGGCCCGACGGACATCGCGACGAGCCTGTGGAAAACTCTGACCGCGACGGCGTATCAGCAGGTCAGAGGTCTGTCGCGGGCCTGCCGCCCGGCAGTCGCACCTCCACGCCGAGGTGCTCGCCGACCCGGTTCACCAGCAACGTCATCTCGTACGCGACCTGGCCGATGTCGGCCTCCGCGCCGCTGAGGACACACAGGCAACTGCCCGCGCCGGCCGCGGTGACGAAGAGCACGGCGTCGTCGAACTCGACCATCGTCTGCCGCACTTGTCCGGCACCGAAGTGGCGGCCGGAGCCCTTGGCCAGGCTGTGCAGTCCGGACGAGACGGCCGCCAGGTGCTCGGCGTCCTCGCGCCGCAGCCCCGTGCTCGCGCCGGTCACCAGCCCGTCGTTCGAGAGCACGAGGGCGTGCCGGACGTGCTCGACGCGCTGGGTGAGGTCGTCCAGCAGCCAGCCAAGTCCCGTGTTCTGTGCCATGATCCGGTCTCCCCGTGTGTCGTTTCCCCCCGACCGGAGGATTCGCCCAGCAAGCCTTCCCCACAGCCGCCCTCCGGGCAAGGAGGATGGACGGCATGGCAGAGAAGATGACCGACGAGCAGGGGCGAGCGTTCGTCTCGCAGGGAACCCGCACGGGAAAGCTGTCCACCGTCCGGGCCGACGGCAGTCCGCACGTGGCGCCGATCTGGTTCGTGCTGGACGGTGACGACCTGGTGTTCAACACGGCGAAGGACAGCGTGAAAGGAAGGAACCTGGCGCGGGACGGCCGGGTCGCCCTGTGCGTGGACGACGACCGGCCGCCCTTCGCCTTCGTGGTGCTGGAGGGCACGGCGGTGTTGTCGGAGGACATCGACGATCTGCGGCACTGGGCCGCCCGGATCGGCGGCCGCTACATGGGCGAGGACCGCGCCGAGGAGTTCGGCAAGCGCAACGGCGTACCTGGTGAACTGCTCGTCCGCTTGCGGATCGAGAAGGTCCTGGCCTTCGCCGCTGTGGCCGACTGACCGGTCACGACCGGCCGACAGCCCAGCGGCCTCAGCCGACGGAGTCGAGGAGCCGGGCGGTGTGGACCCGCCCGGCGTACTCGACGAGCCGGATCAGCACCTCCTTGCCGGAGTCGCGATCACGGGCGTCGCAGAGCACGACCGGAGTGCCCCGGTCGAGGTCGAGGGCGCGGGACACGTCCTGAGCCCCGTACGCGCGCGCGTCGGCGAAGCAGTTGACGGCCACCACGAACGGGATGTGCCGGTGCTCGAAGTAGTCCACCGCCGGGAAGCAGTCCTCCAGCCGTCGGGTGTCCGCGAGGACGACAGCGCCGAGAGCGCCCGTCGACAACTCGTCCCACAGGAACCAGAAGCGGTCCTGGCCCGGTGTCCCGAACAGGTAGAGCGACAGACCCGACCTGATGGTGATGCGTCCGAAGTCCATGGCGACGGTCGTGGTGACCTTCTGGTCCACTCCGCCGGTGTCATCCACCGACTGTCCGGCCTCGCTCAGCAGTTCCTCGGTGCGCAGCGGCCGGATCTCGCTGACCGCGCCCACCAGGGTGGTCTTTCCCACGCCGAATCCGCCGGCGACCAGTATCTTCAACGCCAGGGCGGACGTGTCGCCACCCGAGGCGTCGGAGTTCTCGGAGACCATCGATCACTTCTCTCGGGAGTGCCGACCACCGTCGACGTCGGTACATCTGGGTCATCTAGAGCGCCCTCAGTCCCTCGATCACCTCGCGGAGGATGCGCTCGTCGGGCAGTTGTGCGGGCGGTACGGGGCGGCTGACCGTGACGCAGCTGCGTTCCAGCAGGTCTCCCAGGAGCACCCTGACCACGCCCAGGGGGAGATCGGCGTCGGCGGCCAGTTCGGCGACGGACTGGGTTTCGGTACGGCACAGTTCGATCAGGGTCCGGTGTTCCGGTCCCAGCGACGTGTCGTCGTCGATCCCGGGGGCGCCCTCGTCGAGCGAGACCAGGGCGATCAGGTCGAAGTGCACTCCGGTGGGGCCCGACTGGGTGCGGCCGCCCGTCATGGCGTAGGGACGGACGAGAGGCCCCGCCTCCTGGTCGTACCACTGGCTCCCGGGCTGCGGCGGAGCGCCCGGCGTGTCCTCGGTCATCTGCGTCGGCCGTCCTCGGTCAGCCCGCGACGGGCGGCTGTGTGGCGGCGCGCGGCGGAGTGTGGAGATGCTCGCCGACCCGTTTGACCAGGAGGGCCATCTCGTACGCCACGAGGCCGACGTCCGCGGTGACCGCGGTCAGGACGGCGAGGCACGACCCGTCTCCCGCCGCGGCCACGAAGAGGAAGCCCTCGTCCATCTCCACCATCGTCTGGCGTACCCCGCCGACCCCGAAGTGGCGTCCCGCCCCCTTCGCCAGGCTGTGGAATCCGGAGGCGACGGCGGCGAGATGTTCGGCGTCCTCGCGCCGCAGACCGGTGGACGCGCCCACCGCCAGGCCGTCGTTCGACAGCACCACGGCGTGCCTCACGTCGGCCACGCGCAGCACCATGTCGTCCAGCAGCCAGTCGAGTTCACCGGATGGCTGGGCGGATCTCGTGCTCGGATCCTGGATCATGCGGAGTCTCCTTCGCTGCTGTCGCCGCCCGCTTCGACGTCGGGGGTCGCGGGGTCGCCGGGTGACCTGCCGCCGCCGCGTACCCAGCCGTCCCGGTAGGCGGTCATCCGCGCGCGTACACGTTCGGGTGTGCGTTCGTCGTCCGCCTCGGACGGCGGTGTCTCCGCCGGCTCCGCGGCGCGCTGTCCGCGCAGTTGAGGCGCCAGATGTGCCTGCCGTACACGCCGTGGGAGTTCCTCGGAGGTCTCGGTGTCGTCGACCGAGCGCAGCCTGAGTGTCGCGACCCGGGGCGGCGGGGTCTCCCGCGAGCCGTTCACGGGGCCTTCGGGTACGGCCGCCACGGGAGGGACCAGTGCGGGTCGTTCGGCGGCCGCTCGGACGGCGTCCTGCTCCGGGGCCGACGCCACGCGCGCGTACTCCCGTTCCACCGGCCTGTCGGCTTCGGCCTGTTTGGTGGAACGTTCCCTCGGACCGCCGTCCAGGAGAGCGGTGGGCAGCAGGACCACCGCGGTGGTGCCTCCGTAGGGCGAGGTCCGCAGCTGGACCTTGATGTCGTGCCGGGCCGAGAGCCTGCTGACGACGAAGAGGCCGAGCCGGTCGCTGTCGAACAGGTCGAGTGCCTCGGACTGCTCGATGCGGTGGTTGGCCTGGGCCAGGGTCTCCTTGCCCATGCCGAGCCCCCGGTCCTCGACCTCGATCACGTAGCCGTTGCCGACGGGTTCGCCGGTGATCCGGACACGGGTGTGGGGCGGCGAGAACTGAGCGGCGTTCTCCACGACCTCCGCGAGGAGGTGGGTGAGGTCGGCGACCGCTGTGCCGATCACCGCCGCGTCGGGGAGCTGGCGCACCTCCACGCGCGCATAGTCCTCGACTTCGGAGACCGCCGCCCTGACGACGTCGGTCAGCGAGACGGGCATCCGCCAGGCGCGGCCGGGCGCGGCTCCGGAGAGGATGATCAGGCTCTCCGCGTGACGTCTCATCCTGGTGGTGAGGTGGTCGAGCCGGAACAGGTCGCTCAGTTCGTCGGGGTCTTCCGACCTGCGCTCCATGGCGTCCAGGAGATTCAGCTGGCGGTGTACGAGCACCTGGCTGCGCCGGGCGAGGTTGACGAAGACTCCGGAGATCCCGCCGGCCAGTTCCGCGCGTTCGACGGCGGCGCGCAGAGCGGCTCGATGCACGGTGTTGAGCGCTTCGGCGACCTGCCCCGTCTCGTCGTCAGAGGGCTTTCCGAGGGGCGCTTCGGCGCGCACGTCGACCGCTTCGCCCGCCCGTAGCCGGCGCATGGCCTCGGGAAGCTTCCTGCGCGCGATGTCCAGGGCGCTGTCGCGCAGGCTGACCAGTTCGACGACGAGGTCGCGGCCGATGCGTACGGAGATGATCAAGGAAGCGATGCCCGCGGCGAGCCCGAAGAGGACCGCTGCGCCGGCGGGCGTGAACAGCGCACGTCCGAACGGGTCCGCCCCGTCCGCGACGGCTGCTTCCGTCACGATCGTCCGCATACCGTCCTGCACACGCGAGTGAGCGATGTCCCAGGCCGATTCCGGCGCGGCCTCGACGGCCTTGGTACCCGGGCGGGCGGCGAGCACCTTGTCCTCCACGGTGCGCACGTCCAGGTAGGCGGTCCCCTGCGCCAGGTCCTTCCAGGCCGCGCGTTCGGGTCCTCGCAGGTCCACCATCGCGGCATCGGTCAGCGCGCGGCGGATGCCGACCGCGCCCGTGAACAGACGGAGCCGCTCGCCGTCGAGGCTTCCGGCGAGCCGGGCCCCGCGGAGGACGGCGTCCTCCTGGGCGAGGGCTTCCCCGGCCCGGGAGAACTCGAGCAGCACGCGCGCGTCGGAGCTCATCGCCGCGTCGTGGACACCGGAGAGCGCGCCGTCGACCCCGAGGGCGGTCGCGATGGCCTTCGTGTAGCGGCCGTAGGCCTCGTCCCAGCCGGTGTGCCGGTCCAGCACGGACGTGCGGAGCGACCTCAGATTCCCCGCGTCGGTGACGAAGTCGTCGAGCCGTTCGGCGGCTCCCGCGGGGAGGTCGGCGCCGTCGGCGACCGTGTGATTGTCGCCGAGGCGGAGCTTCGCGACGGCACGGTCGGTCTGCCCGGAGAGATTCCTGAACTCGCTCGACTGCGAGGTGGCGGGGTCGGTCGCGTAGCTGACGGCCGCCGCACGTTCCGCCTGGAGCGCGGCGACCGCGGCGTCGACAGGTGCCCGGACGGTGGCGTCCACGCGTTGCAGCTGCCGCAGGCGTGCGACGTCCTGGGCGGTGCTCACGGTGGCGAACGCCCACAGCGCGAGCAGCGAGACGACCGGCACCATCAGCAGGCTGACGACCTTGGCGCGGACGGTGCGGGGCCGGAGGTGCCAACCCTCAGCGGGCGGGCGGGTCTGTTTCACGTCCTCGGCGGCGGATCCGTCGAACGCGGGGCGCTCATCTGCCGGCGGACCCGCGTGGGCTCGGCGGCCCCGGGCCCGGGGTGGCGGCTGGGCACCGGTTGTCGTGGTTCTGCGGGGTGTACGCATGGCCTCCTCGATCGGAGAGTTCGGGGCGGCCCTTCGCGGCCGGAAGCTGCCGGGCCCGCCGCTAGCGGGCGATGCTCTCGACCGGCCGCCGGGCCGACGCGGACACCTCGCGGCCTTCGGACATCGGGGAGAGTGCGACGAAGGCCGCGGTCAGGAAGAGGTAGGACCCGAGGCCGACGGCCAGAGGGAAGATGAACTGCATCGCCGTCGCGCCGGGCAGGGCGCCTGCGGAGGGGCGGACGCGAACGCTCACCGCCATCATTCCGGTGTAGTGCATGCTGCTCACCGCGCCGCCCATGACGAGGGAGGCGGCGGTGACCGCGACGGGCGACCTGATGGAGAGCGCCGCCCACAGGGCTGCGGTCGCGGCCAACACCGCCAGCAGGACGGAGAGTCCGACGAGTGCGGGGTCGTAGTGCACCTGGCCGTGCAGGCGCAGGGCCGCCATGCCGAGGTAGTGCATGCTCGCGACGCCGAGCCCGGTGGTGAGCCCGCCGATGACGAACGCGCGGCGCCGGTCGCGTCCGTATCCGACGGCGAAGAGTCCGACGCCCACGAACGCCATGGCGACGAGCAGGCTCAGGACGGTCAGCGGCACGTTGTAGCGGATCTCCGTGCCGGTGACGCCGAAGCCCAGCATCGCCACGAAGTGCATCGTCCAGATACCGGTGCCGATCGCGGAGGCCGCGGCGAGGAGCCAGTTGCGGCGCGACGAGCCGGTGGATCCGAGCGCGCGGACCGCGCAGCGCAGGCCGAGGGCGGCGCCGATGGAGGCCATCACGTACGACAGCACGGGGGTCAGCCAGCCGAAGGCGGCGTGGTCCAGGTGTCCCATGACCCAGGGACGCTAGTCGGCGCGGAGTGACTCAAAGGAGGCGCATTTCGAAAGCTGCTGCAATATGACGAAGGCGTGCACCTCGGCGATCGCGCCGGGTTCGAACATGTGCACCGCGTCGTCCTTCGTGTCGGTGAGAGATCATGCGGCACATGAGCGATGACCACACACACGTCCAGGAGTTCTTCGCCGCCCGCGCGGCCGACTGGGACACCCGCTTCCCCGGCGACGGCCCCGCCTACGAGGCCGCGGTGGCGGACATGGGGCTGCGCCCGGGTGACCGGGTGCTCGACGCGGGCTGCGGAACCGGACGCGCCCTGCCGCCACTGAGGGCTGCCGTGGGCGGTAGCGGGGTGGTTGTCGGGGCCGATCTGACCCTGGCCATGCTGGAGGCCGCCGTGCGGGCCGGACGCGACCGCGACGGGCGTCTGCTGCTGGCGGACGTCGCCGCGCTGCCCCTGCGCTCGGAGTCACTGGACGCGGTGTTCGCGGCCGGACTCGTCGCCCATCTGCCGAACCTCACGGAGAATCTGCGGGAGTTGGCGCGCGTGGTGCGCCCCGGAGGCACGCTGGCGCTGTTCCATCCGATCGGCCGGGCCGCCCTCGCGGCGCGCCAGGGCCGGCGGCTCACCCCGGAGGACCTGCGCGCGGAGCGCAACCTGGGCCCCCTGCTCGCCGGTTCGGGCTGGGACATGAGTTCGTACGCGGACGAGGACGCCCGCTTCCTCGCGCTTTCCGTGCGCCGGGGGTGATCGTCGCTCCGGATGCGCAGCCCGCCGGTCAGTGCGTACCGGCGAGGACCGCGGCGAAGACGTCAGGGTTGTCGAACATGATGTTGTGGCCCGCGCCCGGCACGGTCACGACCCGCACGCCCGCCGCCTCCAAGGCTTGCGCGCCGGGGAGTTCGCCGCTGAGGTCGCCCTGAAGGTAGACGCGGTCGACGGTCAGCCTGGTGAGCATCTGACGCATCGTCGGGACGGTGCCGCCCTGTAGCGCCAATGCGGTGCGGTGCAGGGCACGCGGGTCGGCGAGGCGCATGGTCGCGGCCCAGGTGGCCCCGACCTTCTCGAGCACGCGCGCGTGGCCGCCGTTCACCACGAAGTCGCCCTCCTCGTACGAGGCGATACCGCTGTCGCCCGTCGTGCCCGGCGGATACGGGTCGAGGTTGGCCTCGACCAGGACGAGCCGCGTGACGAGGTCGGGCCGCCGGTGGGCGAGCACGACGGCGACGGCGCCCCCCATGCTGTGCGCGACGAGTTCCGCCCCGGTGACACCGGCGCCGTCCAGAGCCGCGGCGAGGGCCCCCGCGTGGTCCTCCAGCGTGTAGCCGAAGTCCGCCGGCCGGTCGCTGATGCCGTGTCCGGGCAGGTCGACGAACAGGGTCCTGCGGCCCGCCAGTTCGGGCCGGGCCGCGATGTGGGCGCTGTAGACCGTCGAGGCCGCCCCGAGACCGTGCACGTACACGCGCGCGGGCCCGGTGCCCGGCGCCTCGGTCCATCGGATCAGGCTTCCCCTGCTGTCGAACTCGGCGTGCCTCATCGGGCCCTCCCCGTCACGGCGTCTCACTCGTCCGCACGGAGCATACATCGGACTCGATGTATTGATGAACCGATGTACAACGCGTATGCGGGAGGATGGGGTCATGCTGGAGCTGGCCATCCTCGGATTTCTCTGCGACACCCCGCTGCACGGCTATGAGCTGCGCAAGCGCATCACCGCCCTGACGGGGCACGTGAGGCCGGTGGCGGAGAGCACGCTGTATCCCGCCATCAAACGACTGGAGAACGCGGGGCTGCTGGAACGCGCCACACAGCCCGGCTCCGTGGCCGCCCCCCGTCACGTGCTGACACTCACCGAGGAGGGCGGGCGCGATCTGCGACGCAGGCTCGCGGAACCGGCCGGTCGGGACATCAGCGATGAGAACAGGTGGTTCGCGGTGCTCGCCTTCTTGAGGCATCTGGAGGATCCGTCCGCACAGGCGGCGGTGCTGCGCCGCAGGCTCGCCTTCCTGGAGGAGCCGGCGAGCTTCTTCTACGACGGTGACCGGCCGGTGCGGGCCGAAGAGCTGGACGACCCTTTCCGGCGAGGCATCCTCACCATCGCTCGGGCCACGAGCGAGGCCGAACTGGCGTGGCTGCGAGCCACCCTCGGCTCGCTCGACGCGGCGGGTGGTTGAGACCGGGCAGCCGCGCTCGACTGAAGCCGGACAGGCCCCCCAGTGCGGAGGTGAGCCGGTAGATCTCCGACGGATCCTTCACCGGATCCACGCGCCGGATCCGTGCGCGTCGCTCACAGCGCTTGACCGGGTCGGCCCCCTTCTGCCACCGCGCCTCCAACTCTACGTTGAGTAGCAGCAGATGAACGTTTGGCGACGGCGATCGCGCAGGGGGAAGGTGGCCCGATGTCCGGCATGTTCGACAGGCTCCGCACGATGACAGGCAGGAAGACCGGGGAACAGTCCGGAGAGGTCGGTCCTGCGGCTGCCCGCGAGGGCGGCAAGCGCGGTCACAACCTTTTCGAGGCGGCCTCGGCGTACGTCTCCGCGTGTGCCGAGGACGATCAGGAGCGGATCGACGAGGCGGCCTCCTGGGTATCGCCCGAGGCGCTCTCGTTCGGGGTGACCGAACTGGCCTGCCGGGCGGTCATCGCCCTCGCCCGGGAACGCGACGAGTCGCCCGGGACGGTCACGCGCTCGCTGCTCGGGCTCCCCGCCGCCTGACGCGGTCGGCCGCAGGGGGCGTTTCGCCCCTGTCCAGCCGGATAACTGCAGCTCCGCATGTGTTTCAGGCCCGTGACAAGGGCCTTCCGATCGCATTAGGGTGCGCCGACAGATGGACTGATCGGGAGGCTGGGATGGCCGGGACGGACGAAGAAGCCGTCACCACCGTGGACGAGGAAGCCGTCACCACCGTGGACGACGACGCGCTGTACGTGCTGACGGCGGTGCTGCTGACACCGGCGAAGTTCCCCAGCGTGCTCGGGGACGACTATCCCGAGGCGTGTGCGGCGCTCGGCCTGGCGCCGCTCGCCGACGGGTACGGGCTGGTGCTCGGCCAGGACGGGGAGGGCGCGCGCTGGACCGTCGTCATCGACGACGTGTCCCTGGTCGCCGTGGCCATCGCCTCCTGGGACTGCGGGATGGAGCACGAACTGTCGCCGGACGAGCGGACGGTTGTCGCCGCGCTGCCCGGCTGGCCCCTGGAAGTGGCTGTCGCGGCACCTGGGGTCCCGGCCCCGCACGATCCGGCGACGGAGCCCACGGAACGCGCTCCGCTGACCCCGCCGGACACCACCATCTGGGGGCCCGCCCAGCGGCGCCTGGGGGCCGACGAGATCGCTCTCCAGTGGGCGACGTGGCGGGACCAGATAGACGACAGCGAATTCGCGCCCACGAACGGTGCGGAGCAGTCCGGGAACGACGACTCCCAAGCCGAGGACGCCGGGGACGCCGGGGAGGCTCAGGCCGAGCAGGAGAAGCGCGGCGACGGTGCGGAACGCACGGGGGTCCGGCGCGTCCTGGCCGAGGCGCGCTCCTACGTGGACACTCCTCCCCCGCTGGGCCGCGTGCGCTCGTCCTTCGCCACGGGAGATGCCCGGACCCTGCGCGCCGACGGTCCGGGCTGGTCTCTCGTCGCCAGGACCGACGACATCGCGTTCGTCCTCCTCGACGACGAGCCCGGCGAGGTCCTGCCCGTCGGTCGCGGACCGGAGCTGCCCGGCCTCCTGGAGGCACTCGACAAGATCGCCGTACGCCCGAGCTGACCGAACGGCGTCACCGAGGGACCCGGTGACGCCGTACTCGTCAGTCCTCCGCCGCTGTGGCCCGCCGGCCCGCGCCGGTATCGGCGGCCGGCGGTCGGGCGCCCCTCAGCGGCCGATCTCCTTGCGGGTGACACGGCGCAGCCTGCGCCGCTGCGAGGGGTCCAGGGCCAGGTACGCGGCCGCCGGAACGCCCAGCACGATCAGGAAGGCGGCCCACCAGGGCAGCCAGATCAACAGGATCAGGCCGACCGCCGCACCCCCTGCGGCGATCTTCGCGTTCTTCGACATCTGTGTCGCCTCCTCCGCGGCTGCTGCCGCTCTCTGTCGTGAGAACGGGTCCCTGCGTCCCACGGTTCCGGACCGCGACCCTGATACGTCCCTGAGGTGCGCCCCTTACTCGACCCTGAGAGGCTCCCCGACCTCGTACATGTGGCGCAGGGCCTGTCGATAGGAGTCGACGAGCCCGGTCTCAGCGTAGGGAATACCCATCTCGCGGCAGTGGGCGCGCACCAGAGGCTGGACGCGGCGCAGATGCGGGCGCGGCATGCTGGGGAACAGGTGGTGCTCGATCTGGTAGTTGAGACCGCCGAGGAACCAGTCCGTGAGGAGGCCGCCGCGGACGTTGCGCGAGGTGAGGACCTGTCGGCGCAGGTGCCCCCAGCGCTCGCCGTCCGGGTCGGGCATCTCCATGCCCTTGTGGTTGGGCGCGAAGGACATCCCGAGGTGCAGGCCGAACAGTGCCTGATGAAGGACCGCGAAGGCCAGCGCCCTGCCCGGAGACAGAACGGTGAGCAGCAGAGCCACGTAGGCGAGGACATGGGTGACCAGCAGAAGCGCTTCCACGGCGCGCTCTCCTGGCGGCTGGCGGCGAAGGTCCCGGAATCCGTGGATCTTCAGGGCGATGCCTTCGAGGAGGGTCAGCGGGAAGAAGAGCCAGGCCTGGTTGCGGGTGAGCCAGCGCCGGAATCCGGTCCGCTCGCCGGCCTGGCCGCTGGTGAAGACGAGGACGTCGGCGAGGACGTCGGGGTCCTTGTCGATGTGGTTGGGGTTGGCGTGGTGCCGGTTGTGTTTGTCGTTCCACCAGGCGTAGCTCATGCCGAGAAGCAGGTTGCCGTGGACCAGGCCGATGACGCGACCGACCGTCTTGTTGCCGGTGATCTGGGAGTGGCCCGCGTCGTGGCCTATGAACGCCGTGCGGGCGCCCAGCGCGGCGAGTACCGGCGCGAGGAGCAGGGTCCACCAGGAGTCGCCGATCAGGACGACACCGGTGAGCACGGCGGCCAGGCCCAGCAGGTTCACGGCGATCTCGCGGGCGTACCAGCCATGGCGCCGGTCCAGGAGTCCGCGTTCCTTGACCCTGCGCAGCAGGGGGGCGAAATCGCTGCCCGGGGCCGCCCTCGCACCCTCCCTGGGGGTGGGTTCTGCGAGGACGGTGGCGGTCTGGGCCATGGCGGGTCTCCGGTCTCTCGGGGAGCGGGCCGACCTGATCTCTCAGGAAGTGGGCTGACCTGATGAAACGTACGAATCAGTGGCCGCCGGCGGCCATGGCGCCACCACCCCGTTCCGTGCGGGGGTTTCCCCCGGCCCCCCAGGGGGGTGGCACCCCGCTGAGAACCCAGGTGCCACTCTTCTTCGCGGGGCCGTAGCCTCACCGGCCGGCTCGCGCCCGTCCGCCCCCGGCGTGCTGTAGCCTCGGCGACTCGACCCAGTAGTCAAATTTGATGAATCCGAGGGATGCGTCATCGCTGTGCAGAGGATTCCCGCGGTCGTCGCTGCCGATGTCTCCGAATTGGCCGGCTGCTGCGCCGTGTTCGTGCCCGCCGATCCGCCGCGTTCGGGCAGCGTCGCGTTCTGGCACCCGGACGGCGACGCACCGCCGGCGGTGGCCTCCGGCTCGGTCGAGGACCTGACGGTGGCACTGCCCGTGGGGGGCGGCGTCGAGTCCGTCTCGGTGCCCGCGGTGCTGCTGCCGGTGCGGGCCGCCCTGCCGGTCCTCACGCGCGCGCGGGCCGCGACGCAGGCCCACCGGGCGACCGCTTTCTGGGGTGCCGCCGGTGTGCTCGCGCTCCAGTTCGCCGCCCGCGGGCTGCTGCTGCCGGGAGTGACAGCCGGCGACCACGACGCCTGGCGCGCCGGCCCGCTGAGCGCACGGGACCTGGAGCGCGTCCGCGCACTGGCCGCCGCGATGCCCCCGGAGGCACACGCCGTGCCGATCCAGAACCTTGCCGGGGTGCTGGACGAGCACCCCGGGACGGCGGACACGCTCGGGGAACTGGTGGACGGCGACGCCGCAGCCTTGCGACTGCCCGATCCCGAACGGCTCGTGCGGGCGTTCCTGGACGCGGTCGCCGATGCCCTGCCGCGCTCCCCGGCGGCGGCGCTCGCGGCGGGCGGCCCGGCGTTCGCGGCGCCGGGGCCCCAGCCCGTGCCGCAGCATCGCGCCTGGACCGCTGAGCTCGCCGAGACCCACGAGGCCGACGTGCGCATCTCACTGCGCGTCGAGGTGCCGACCCCCGCGTCGGCCGGGCCGGAAGACCCATCACTGCCGTTCCGAGCCGTGGTCCAGTTGCACAGCGCGCACGACCCCGCTCTCGTCGCGGACGCCGCAACCGTGTGGGCGGGTTCCTCACCGTTCGGCCCACGCGCGCGGATGGCCGCCCTGCTCTCCCTCCGCCGGGCCACGAGGAGCTGGCCGCCCCTGGCGCCACTGCTCTCGGCCGCCGTTCCCGACGCCGTCGAACTCGCCGACGAAGAGGTCGGCGAACTCCTCGGAGAGGGCGGCCGGCTGTTGGCGCTCGCCGGTGTCGACGTGCACTGGCCGAAGGAGCTGGCCCGGAAGTTGACCGCTCGCGCGGTCGTGGGCCCTCACGTCACCGCGGACGGCCGAGGCGAGGGGCCGGCCGGCGCCGAGGACAGATCCGGCGACAGGCTGGTCTCGGCCGTGCCGTCCTTCCTGTCGGCCGACGCCCTGCTCGCGTTCGACTGGCGGTTCGCGCTGGGCGACCAGCAGCTCACACGGGAGGACCTGGACCGGCTCGCCGAGGCGAAACGGCCCATGGTGCGGCTGCGTGACCAGTGGGTTCTCGTCGACCCCGAGGCGGTCCGGCGGGCGCGGGCGCACCGGGACCTCGGGGTCACGCCCGTCGAGGCGCTGAGCGCCGCCCTGACGGGCTCCGCCGAGGTGGACGGCCACCGGGTCGACGTGGAGCCCACGGGCTGGCTGGCGACCCTGCGGGAGTGGCTGGCCGACCCCGAGGGGCAACAGCCGGTCGGGCAGCCCGCGGAGCTGCGTGCCACGCTGCGCGACTACCAGTCGCGCGGCCTCAACTGGCTGGCCCGGATGACCTCTCTGGGACTGGGCGGCTGTCTGGCCGACGACATGGGGCTCGGCAAGACGATCACCTTGATCGCCCTGCACCTCCACCGGCAGGCGGACACGTCGGCCGCGGGCCCCACGCTGGTCGTCTGTCCGGCCTCCCTGCTGGGCAACTGGCAGCGCGAGATCGAACGCTTCGCCCCCGGCACCCCGGTACGCCGCTTCCACGGTGCCCGGCGGAGCCTGGAGGGCCTGTGCGACGGCGAGTTCGTCCTGACGACCTACGGCACGATGCGGCTCGACGCGCCGCGACTCGGTGAGGTGCCCTGGGGTCTGGTGGTGGCGGACGAGGCCCAGCACGTCAAGAACCCCTACTCGGCGACCGCGCGGGCGCTGCGCACCATCGGCGCGCGGGCGCGCGTGGCGCTCACCGGCACTCCCGTGGAGAACAACCTCTCGGAACTGTGGGCGATCTTGGACTGGACGACACCGGGTCTGCTCGGCCGGCTCGGAACCTTCCGCAGCCGTTACGCGCAGGCCGTCGAGGGCGGCCAGGACCCCGCGGCGGCCGACCGGCTCGCCCGGCTGGTCCGGCCGTTCCTGCTGCGCCGCCGCAAGTCGGACCCGGGCATCGCGCCCGAACTGCCGCCGAAGACCGAGACCGACCGCGCCGTGACGCTCACCCAGGAACAGGCCGCACTGTACGAGGCCGTCGTCCGCGAAACCCTCGCGGAGATCGCCGGTGCGGACAGCATGGCCCGGCGCGGTCTGATCGTGAAGCTGCTCACCGGGCTCAAGCAGATCTGCAACCACCCCGCCCAGTTCCTCAAGGAGGAACAGCCCAGGATTCCGGGCCGGTCTGGCAAGTTGGAGCTGCTGGACGAACTCCTCGACACCATCCTGTCCGAGGGGGCGAGCGTGCTGGTCTTCACCCAGTACGTACGGATGGCACGCCTGATCGAGCGTCATCTGGCGGAGCGCGGGGTGACGACGCAGTTCCTCCACGGCGGAACGCCCGTCCCCGAACGCGAGGCGATGGTGGAGCGCTTCCAGGAGGGCGGGATCCCGGTCTTCCTGCTGTCGTTGAAGGCCGCCGGCACCGGGCTCAACCTGACCCGCGCGGAGCACGTCGTGCACTACGACCGCTGGTGGAACCCGGCCGTCGAGGCGCAGGCCACGGACCGCGCGTACCGCATCGGACAGAGCCGGCCCGTGCAGGTGCACCGCATCATCGCCGAGGGGACCATCGAGGACCGCATCGCCGACATGCTGCGCCGCAAGCAGCGGTTGGCGGACGCCGTCCTGAGCGTCGGCGAGGGGGCGCTCACCGAGATGACCGACGCGGAACTGGCCGACCTGGTGGAGTTGCGAGGGGGTGCACGATGACGGACCGGGACGAGGAGCGCACGTTCGGAGCGCTGCAGCCGGCGCGCGGGAGGGCCTTCGCGCGGACGTGGTGGGGCCGGGCCTGGCTGCGGGCTCTGGAGGACGCGGCGTTGGACTCGGAGCAGGTGAGGATGGGCCGCAGGCTGGCGCGTGCGGGGGCGGTGGGCGCGGTGTCCGTGCGTCCCGGACGCGTCACGGCGGTCGTCGAGGACAACGACGGAACCACTCACAGGGCGGACGTCCTGCTGCACGAACTGTCGGAGGAGCAGTGGGACCGCTTCCTTGGCATGGCCGCCGAGCGGTCCGGACACGTCGCCGCACTGCTCGACGGCGACATGCCACCGCACCTCGTCGAGGACGCGGCGGCCGCGGGCGTCGAACTCCTGCCGGGACTCGGCGACCTGGACGCGGAGTGCGAGTGCGGCGCCTGGGACCACTGCGGCCACACGGCCGCGCTCTGCTACCAGGCAGCGCTGCTCCTCGACCAAGACCCGTTCGTGCTGCTTCTGATGCGGGGGCGCGGTGAGCGCGCGCTCCTGGATGCCCTCCAGCGACGCGGTGAGCAGCCCGCGGACCACCCGGGCGAATCGGGGGGAGGAGTGGACGCCGTGGAGGCCTACGCGACGGGTGACATCCTTCCGCCGCTCCCGACCGACCCGGCGCTGCCCGAACGGCCCGGGACTCCACCGTCCCTAAAGACCGAGGGCGCACCGGCACCCGGAGTCGACCCCGTCGCCCTGGAGTTCATCGCTCACGCGGCAGCTCACGAGGCGCACCTGATACTCGCCGAGGCACTCGGCCGCGCACCCGGAGGCGGCGCCGCGGAGACGGAATCAGTCTCCCTCTCCCAGGACGCCGTCCGGCTGGCCGCGTGCGACCCCCCGGAGAGTGTCGCCGAGCGACTGGCCGCAGGCTCGGGGCGGGAACGCGAGGAACTGAGTCTCGCGGTACGGGCCTGGCGGTACGGCGGTGTCTCCGCGCTCTCGGCCCTGGAGGACGAGTGGTCCGTCGGGACGGAATCGCTGGCACGCGCGCGTGCATCCCTGCACGCCGCCTGGGAGGAGGACGAGAGGCCACGGCTGCGGGCGGACCGCAATCGCTGGACCGCTGCCGACACCGGCACGCAACTCCGCCTCGGCCGGGACGGCAGATGGTGGCCCTATCGCAAGGAGCGGGGCCGTTGGACTCCCGCGGGGCCGGCCACGGCGGACCCGGCCACCGCAATCGCGACCGCCGGGGAAGACCCGATGACTGGTTGACGGCCGCCGTTCACCTCCCTGTCGGTCTCCGTTTGACGCCGGGGCCAACTCTGGCCGCTGTCAACGAACTTGTTCCTCAGGAGGCTCGATGTCCCCGCACGCAGTCGGCAGGTGCCACATCCACCGGTCCGTCGCCGTCGGCGTGCCGCTCGCCCTGCTGGCCACCTTCGCGGTGGCCGGCACGGCGAACGCGACAGCCGGGCAGGCGCAGCCGAGGGTGACGCACACCGCGACGCTCGGCGACCTCCCCCTGGCGGCGTTCAGCAACGCGTTGCTGAACGGGACGGTGGACGACGACCGGGGAGTCGACCTCGGCGGCATCGGCAGTGACATCTACCCGACCGGCCGCAAGGGCGAATTCTGGACGGTCACCGACCGCGGGCCGAACGGCCAGATCAAGGTGGACGGCACCAAGCGCCGGACGTTCCCGGTACCGGGCTTCGACCCGGCGATCGTGAAGGTCCGGGTGAGTGGCGGCGCCGTGCGGGTGATCGACGCGATCCCGATCACCACGTCGTCGGGCAAGCCCGTCACCGGGCTCTCCAATCAGGCGGGACGCGACGAGGCGCCGTACTCCTTCGACGCACGGACACCGCTGCCGTACAACCCGAACGGCGTGGACCCCGAGGGCATCGTGCGGGCGGCGGACGGGTCGTTCTGGCTCGTCGACGAGTACGGTCCGTCGCTCCTCCACGTCTCCGCCCGCGGGAAGGTGCTCACGCGCTACGTCCCCAAAGGGCTGCGCCTGACGGGCACGGACTACCCCGTGGTGGAGGCGCTGCCCGCGATCCTGCTGCACCGGAAGAGCAACCGCGGTCTCGAAGGACTCGCCCAACTCCCCGGCGGCGATCTGGTGCTGGCGCTGCAGAGCCCGCTCGCCCTGCCGGACGGCGACGCGGGCGACTCGTCCCGCACGACCCGCCTGCTGCGCTTCTCGCCCGGGAAGCGTGCCGTGACGGCCGAGTACGCGTACCGCTTCGACGCGGTGGACGTGGTCGACCCGAGCGAGGACGACACGTCCGAGCTGAAGATCTCCTCCGTGGTGGCGGTCGGCCCCGACCGGCTGCTCGTGGAAGAACGCACCGACAAGACCGCGCGCCTGCAGGAGGTACGGCTCACGCGTCGTGCGGACATCCTGGGCGGCCCGTACGACCGTGACACCACGTCGCCGTCGCTGGAGCAGCTCGACGACCCCGCGGCGGCCGGTGTTCCGGTGCTGGGCAAGCGTCTGGTCGTCGACCTGGGCACGGTCGCGGGGGTGCCCGGCAAGGTCGAGGGCGTCGCGCGCGTGGACTGCGACACGCTCGCCCTCATCAACGACAACGACTTCGGCATGACGGACGGGGCGGGCGCCTTCGACGCGCAGGGACGGCTCGTGGACAGCGGTATCGAGACGACGGTCACCTATGTGCGGCTGCCCCGCCGCCTCTGACCCCGGCGCACCCCATCCCGGTACGCGCGTGTGGACGATGGACAACGACCACGCGCGCGTACCGTTCGCCGAACGGCTCGATGCGGCGCTTCACTTAAGGGGCTCGGTGAGTCTGCCGGCCCCCTTGCCGACGTGCGCGGCCAGGCTGCAGGCGACGTTGTCGATGCCGATCTTGTAGCTGCCGGTGTCGGGGTACTGCACCAAGGTGTTGCGCACCGTGCCCGCTGCCTGATCCGCCGCCTTTCGCTCCAGAGGCGCCTTGCACAGGGCCGACGCGGCTTTCTTGAGAGTGGCGTCGGTCGTGTAGGTGCCGTTGAGTTCGGCGATCTTCACCACCTCGGCGTCGTGCGGCTCGGTGCACGAGCGCTTGGCCGCCTGGCCGGGAAGGGCGGCGTCCGTGTCGAAGCAGTCGCCCTTCCTCAGCATGTAGTAGGGCACTTCGTCGGCCGCGAGCGTCGGGACGAGCGACTCCAGGCCACTGGGGACGAGGTCCGTGGGCAGGTCGGTCGGAAGCGACGGCACGACACTGGGCAGGTCCGTGGGCAGCGAGGGCAGCCCGGACGGAAGACTCAGGGTGGGACTCGGTGAACTCGCCGTGCTCTCGGTGGGCGCCTTCTTGTCGCTGCCGCCCCCACCGGTGGCGGCCACCGCGACGGCGACGACGACCCCGACGACGACGATCACGGCGATGACGACGATCAGCGTGTTGCGCCGCCGCCCTCCCCGATGGCCTCCGGGACCGCCGGGCGGCCCGGGAGGCGGTGGGGGCCATCCCCCGCCTCCCTGCCCGGGCGGCCAGTCCCCCTGGGACGGTGGTCCGAAGCCTCCCGAAGGAGGTCCGCCACTGCCGGGAGGAGATCCGTGGCCGCCGGGAGGCGGTCCGTACCCGCCCGAGGGCGGCGGCCCGTAACCTCCGGAGGCCGGGGGCCCGTAGCCCCCGGACGGCGGGCCCGGGACGTCACCCCCATGAGGTGAGTCTCCCGGCGACCTTGGGGGCTGAGGGGGTAAGGGTGGCATGGCCATACCGCCAAGAGTCCCCGCGAACCGGTCATCGCGCGACCCCCGCGCGGAAGTTGATACGGACTCATGCCATGGACCGCATCATTCCGGCGCATTCGAAGGCGGCGGCCCGGTCACGCCCGACGTCCCGGCACGGGTCCACCGGACGTGGACCCGTGCCCTTCGGAACACCGATCAGGCCCGCGCACCGAGGAGATGGTCCATCGCGAGCTGGTCCAGCTGCTCGAAGGCCATCCCGCGCAGGGCCGCAGCCTCGACGTCGAAGTCCTCGAAGGCCCCGCGGTCGGCGAGCAGCCCCTGCAGGCCGTCCGCCGCGGTGGGCTGCGCCAGCTCGTCCAGGCGCGAGGCACGCAGCGCCTCCTGGACCTCGGGGTCGGCGCGGAAGGCCGCCGAACGCTCGCGCAGGATCAGGTAGTTACGCATACAGCCGGCCGCCGACGCCCACACCCCGTCGAAGTCCTCGGTCCGCGGGGGCTTGAAGTCGAAGTGCTTCGGACCGGCGTAACCGGCGCTCTCCAGAAGGTCGACCAGCCAGAACGCGGATCGCAGGTCACCCGCTCCGAACCGCAGGTCCTGGTCGTACTTGATGCCGGTCTGACCGTTCAGGTCGATGTGGAAGAGCTTGCCCGCCCACAGGGCCTGCGCGATGCTGTGCGGGAAGTTCAGCCCGGCCATCTGCTCGTGCCCGACCTCCGGGTTGACGCCGAACAGCTCCGGGCGCTCCAGGCGCTCGATGAACGCCAGGGCGTGTCCGACGGTGGGCAGCAGGATGTCGCCGCGCGGCTCGTTCGGCTTGGGCTCGATCGCGAACTTCAGGTCGTAGCCCTGGGAGATCACATACTCCCCGAGGAGGTCGAAGGCCTCCTTCATGCGGTCGAGCGCCACGCGTACGTCCTTGGCGGCTCCGGACTCGGCACCCTCCCGGCCACCCCAGGCGACGTATGTCTCGGCACCGAGTTCGACCGCGAGGTCGATGTTGCGGATGGTCTTGCGCAGGGCGTAGCGGCGCACGTCACGGTCGTTCGCGGTGAACGCGCCGTCCTTGAAGACGGGGTGCGTGAACAGGTTGGTCGTGGCCATCGGGACTTTGAGGCCGGTGGCGTCCAGGGTCTGCCTGAACCGCTTGATGTGCGACTCGCGCTCGCTGTCCGAGGACCCGAAGGGGATCAGGTCGTCGTCGTGGAAGGTCACTCCGTAGGCGCCGAGCTCGGCCAGGCGCTGCACCGACTCGACCGGGTCGAGGGCGCGCCGGGTGGCGTCGCCGAACGGGTCCCTTCCCTGCCAGCCGACGGTCCACAGACCGAAGGTGAACCTGTCCTCGGGGGTGGGCTGGTAGTTCATGTCGCGGCTCCTTGCTAGCTCCGACTATTTCGTCATGGCAGTTTACAAATTAGTATGCGAAACGCGTCTCTGGGAAGAGACGACGTACGAAACCCTGGTCATGGCGGGCCGGGAAGCCGTGCGAAACCGGGCCGTGCCGGTCCGGACAGCCCCCGTAACCAGCACAGATCCCGCAGAGCAGCGGAAGAGGGAGAGCCCGATGTCAGCAGCCGAGGGTCCGCTCGTCGTCGGGGTGGACACGTCCACCCAGTCCACCAAGGCCCTGGTCGTCGACGCGTCGACCGGACAGGTGGTGGCGAGCGGACAGGCGCCGCACACCGTCTCCACCGGGGCGGGGCGCGAGAGCGACCCCCGTCAGTGGTGGGACGCTCTGCGTGCAGCGCTGCACCAGTGCGGTGCCGCGGCCCACGAGGCCGCCGCGGTGTCGATCGGTGGCCAGCAGCACGGCCTCGTGACCCTCGACGCCCATGGTGAACCGGTACGCCCCGCACTGCTGTGGAACGACGTCCGCTCGGCGCCGCAGGCGCGCCGGCTGGTCGAGGAGCTCGGCGGCCCGAAGTCCTGGGCCGAACGGACCGGCAGTGTGCCCGCGGCGTCCTTCACGGCCACCAAGTGGGCGTGGCTCGCCGAGCACGAGCCGGACGCCGTCCGGGCGACGACGGCGGTACGTCTGCCGCACGACTACCTCACCGGGCGCCTCACGGGTGAGGGCACCACCGATCGCGGCGACGCCTCGGGCACGGGCTGGTGGTCGTCGGGCAGCGAGGCGTACGACGAGGAGGTCCTCGCCCACATCGGCCTCGACCCCGCTCTGCTCCCCCGCGTCGTCCGGCCCGGCGAGGTCGCCGGAACGGTGCACGCCGGCGGCGATCTCCCCTTCTCCAAGGGGACCCTCGTGGCCGCCGGAACAGGGGACAACGCGGCCGCCGCACTCGGCCTGGGCCTGCGGCCGGGGACACCGGTGGTGAGCCTCGGCACCTCGGGCACGGTGTACGCCGTCTCGACCCGCCGTCCCGCCGACCCGACCGGCACGGTGGCGGGCTTCGCGGACGCCCGCGGAGACTGGCTCCCGCTGGCCTGCACGCTCAACTGCACCCTGGCCGTCGACCGGATCGCCGCTCTGCTCGGCCTGGACCGCGAGGCCGTCGAACCGGGCGGCGCGGTCACGCTGCTGCCCTACCTGGACGGCGAGCGCACGCCCAACCTGCCGAACGCCTCGGGCCTGTTGCACGGCCTCCGGCACGACACGACGGGCGGCCAGCTGCTCCAGGCCGCCTATGACGGAGCCGTGCACTCCCTGCTGGACGCCCTCGACCTGGTCCTGGACGCCGACGCCGACCGCTCGGCGCCCTTGCTGCTGATCGGCGGCGGCGCACGGGGGACGGCCTGGCAGCAGACCGTACGGCGGCTGTCGGGGCGGCCTGTGCAGGTTCCCGAGGCGAGGGAGCTGGTCGCGCTCGGCGCCGCCGCTCAGGCGGCCGGTCTGCTGACGGGCGAGGACCCGGCGGCGGTCGCACGGCGCTGGGGCACGGATCGCGGCCCCGTCCTCGACGCCATGGAGCGGGACGAGGAGACACTCGCGCGGATCACCGGGGTACTCTCCGACGCGGCCCCTCTGCTCGAACGGGGGTCGAACGGGGACGGGAACTGACGGGAACAGACGCGGGCAGACTCAGCGAGAAACCTGCCCTCGTGTGTGCGCCTTCCAGAGAGAGCGCGCAGCCGGGCTCGGCGGGGAACGCCACGGACCGCTGCGTCGTCCCGGAGGCCGGTAAGCCGACTGGCCGCCTCCCGAGGGGCGGACACCGACACAGGCCGACAGGACCGGCCGGACGAGGATTGACGGAGGCATGACCGCACCGCTGCACGAGGCCCATCCGAACGGTTCCGGCCGACGGCTGCCCGACACCCAGCAGGGCATGCGCCGCCGCAACCTCTCGCGGGTCATGTACACCGTCAGCGCCGAGGGGCCGCTGTCGCGCGCCGCTGTCGCCTCGCACATCGGCCTGACCCGGGCGGCCGTGTCGACGCTGGTCGACGAACTGATCCGGGCGGGGCTCCTCGAAGAACTGGGCCCCGAGCGGCCGGGCAGGGTGGGGCGGCCCGGATCCGCACTCGCCGTCAGCGGGAACGGCCCGGCCGGAATCGGGGCCGAGGTGGGTGTCGACCATCTCGCCGTCTGCGCGGTCGACCTGCGCGGCGCCGTCCGTGCGCGTGCGGTGCGCCACGGAACGAACCGTGGCCGGGGCGCCGAGCAGGTGACCCGGGAGCTGACGAAGCTGGTCCGCCAGGTCGTCGCCGAGGCCGAAGAGGAGGGGTTGTGGGCGGCGGGCCTCGCCGTCGCCGTCCCCGGGCTCGTGGCACGGGACGGCAGGACCGTGGTCCGCGCCCCCAACCTGGACTGGCACGACACCGACCTCGGCGCCCTGCTCCCCGCCGAACTTCCCCTGTCCGTCGACAACGAGGCCAACTTCGGCGGCCTCGCGGAACTCTGGCTCGGTGACGCGACACCACGTGACTTCCTGCACGTGTCGGCGGAGATCGGCATCGGTGCGGCGGTGCTCGTCGACGGGCAACTGCTGCGCGGGACCCGCGGGTTCGCGGGCGAGCTGGGGCATGTGCCGGTGCGCCCGGAGGGACCCCGGTGTCCGTGCGGTGGGCGGGGGTGCCTCGAACAGTACGCGGGCGAGGAGGCCGTCCTGCGCGCCGCCGGTCTGGAACCTGGCGAGGACCAGGTCGGGCTGCTGTCCGAGCGTGCCGCCGAGGGCGATCCCGAGGTACGACGCGCTCTGAGCGACGCCGGGACCGCTCTCGGGATCGCCCTGACCGGGGCGGTGAACCTGCTGGACCCGGAGACGGTCGTGCTCGGCGGAGCACTCGCCGCCCTCGCGCCCTGGCTGCTCCCCTCGCTGGAGAGCGAGTTGGCCGGGCGCACCGCGGGCCCCGCCTGCCCCGTGTCCGTCTCCCGGCTCGGATCCGACGGGCCCCTGCTGGGTGCCGCGCATTCGGTGGTGCGGGGCGTGCTCGACGATCCGGCGGGGGCGGCCGAGCGGTCGTAGAGGGCCCGTCCGGCAGTGGATCCGCCGCGCGGCGGACTACAGCACGGCCCCCGTGCCCCCGTCGGCCGTGCAGCGGACCAGCGCACGGATCCCGTTCCCCGTTCACAGCGCCTCGGACCACCGCACGGACGCCGTGCCCAGTCTGCCGTGCCCCATCCGCCGTGCAGCCGACCACCGGGCGGATTCCGTTCCCTCTTGCGAGTGATCGTCGTATCCACAGTTCTTGGGTTGTCCACCGAGTCGCTCCTCGATCCTCCTGCCCAACCGGCAAGCGTCGTACGTGATTCATGCGAGGCGCAGCCGTCCGGCCGTCGTCTCGGGTCCGGAGCGAATCGGGGGATTCACATGACGCCGGCGACGAATGCGGGGAAGCGGAGCGAAGCGATCGGTCCGTTCGGACCACCTCCTGCGGCACGGAAGCGACGTACCTGGACCCGCTGTGTCGCGCATGCCCGGCCGGCCGTACGTGTCGTGATACTGATCTTCCTGCCGCGCCGTCACGCCAGGCGAACGGCCGAGGCCGCCCGCGTCCACCTCGACCGGACGACCCCGGCAGCGGCCTCGGACCACCGGCACCCCGGACATCCCACCGACGAAAGGCCAGTACTCCATGGAGAGAGCACGGTCCTTCCCGAGCCGGCGGCGGCTGCTCAAGGGCGCAGCCCTCGCCGCCCTGCCTTACGCGTTACTCCCCGAGGCCAGGGCGACGGCCCAGGTGGCTGCCGTCGACTACCCGGGCGCGGAGTGGACTCCGGCGACCTCCTCCAACTACACGGTGTCCGACCGCCCGGAGAGCTACGACCTCGACTACGTGGTCATCCACGTCACGCAGGCGACGTACGCCGACACCCTGTCCATCTTCCGCAACCCCGCGAAGAAGGTGTCCGCGCACTACGTGGTGCGCTCCGCCGACGGCCATGTCGCCCAGTGCGTACGGGAACGCAACGTCGCCTGGCACGCGGGAAACTGGGACTACAACACCAGAAGCATCGGAATCGAGCACGAGGGCTGGGTGGACAAGCCCGCCTACTTCACGAACGCGCTCTACGAGGAGTCGGCCAAGCTGACCGCCGCGATCTGCGACCAGTACGGGATCCCCAAGGACCGCGCCCACATCCTCGGCCACTACCAGGTGCCGGGCACCGACCACACCGATCCGGGGCCCAACTGGGACTGGACGCGCTACATCAGGCTCGTCAACTTCGCCTGAGCCGAGCCCCGCGGCGACCCTCCGCGGGAGCTCCGTACGGCCGCGGGCGGAAGCGGAACGTCACACGGGTTGTCGATGCCCGCACGGGGAGTGACGATGGACCCAGCCGCATCGCCTTCCGGGAGGCCGAGTTGATCGATCCTTGGGTGGCCCTGGAACCGGGAGCCGACCCCGTCGAGCGGGTCCGGTCACTGCAACGCGCTTACGAGTCCTTCACCGAGGCGGGTACGGTGCCGCGTCCGGTGCGGTCCGTGGTCGCGGACTCGTGGCGTCGGTCGGCGCGGGCCGGCGTCGTCCCGGACGGCACGGCGAACGTCGAGCTGATGGACGGGGATCTCGGTTCCTACCGGGCCGAGCACCCGCTGGCCCGGGTGATGCCGCTGTTCCGTGAGCTGATGGGCACGTTCGCGTCGGACGGGGAGCACCTGCTCGCGGTGTGCGACGCGCAGGGCCGGCTCCTGTGGGTCGAGGGCCATCCGGGGACGCGACGGCAGGCCGGCCGGATGAACTTCGTGCCGGGCGCCCGTTGGTCGGAGGCGGCGGTGGGTACGAACGCGCCGGGCACGGCGGTCGCCGTCGACCACCCCGTGCAGGTGTTCGCGGCGGAGCACTTCATCAGGCGGGTGCAGCCCTGGACGTGCGCGGCGGCGCCGGTGCACGATCCGCGGACCGGTCGGGTCATCGGCGCGGTCGACATCACCGGCGGGGACGGGCTGGCGCATCCGCACAGCCTCGCCTTCGTACAGGCGGTGGCACGTGCCGCCGAGTCCCATCTGGCCCTCCTTTCACCGCCCCGGGCCGTGACGGACGGCCCCGTCGAACTGACGGCGCTGGGACGCGACGAGGCCCAGCTCGTCGTGGACGGTCGCAAGACCAGGCTCAGCCGCAGACACAGCGAGATCCTGGTGCTGCTGGCCCGGCATCCCGAGGGCCTCACGGGCGACGAGTTGCTGTGCGCCCTGTACGAGGACGAGTCGGTGACACCGGTGACGCTCCGCGCGGAACTGGCCCGGCTGCGCCGCCTCCTCGGTCCGGGTCTGCTGGATTCACGGCCCTACCGGCTGACCCGCCCTGTCGAGTCCGACGTGACGGTGGTGGAGCGGCGGCTCGGAACGGGGGCGGTCACGGCAGCCGTCGCGGCGTACGCCGGTCCGCTGTTGCCGGGGTCCACGGCACCGGCGGTCGTGCGCCTGCGGCGCAGACTGGCCGACGGGCTGCGGACGGCGCTCATCGCCCGGCGGGACCCGGATCTGCTGGCCGACTGGGCCCGCGCGCCGTGGGGCGAGGACGACCTCGACGTCTGGCGGGCCCTGTCGTCGGTACGGCCGGCGCCGGCCGTGCGGTCGCGGCTGGAGGAGCTGGAGTCGGAGCAGGCCCTGCCCGTGGGCTGGGCACAGCCGGGCCGGAGCGGCCGTATGCGACCGGAGCCGCGCTGACAGGCCGACCGCCTCCCCACCTGTGGGGCGGGAACGGCGTTCGGGGACGCGCAACGTCGTTGCAACGTCGGGGTTCCTAGCCTCGCGGCGAGAGCTGCCCAACGGCGGGCGGCGCTTCTCCGGGAGGCAGACCAGCATGACCCGTTACGCGGCGCCCGGCAGCGAAGGCGCGATCGTCTCGTACGAGGCGCGGTACGACCACTTCATCGGCGGGGAGTACGTTCCGCCGGCTCGCGGGCAGTACTTCGAGAACCCGAGCCCGCTGAACGGGCAGCCGTTCACCGAGGTCGCGCGGGGGACGGCGGAGGACGTGGAACGCGCGCTGGACGCGGCACACGCGGCCGCCCCGGCCTGGGGCCGCACGTCCGTCACGGCACGCTCCGACATCCTGCTCAAGATCGCCGACCGGATGGAGGCGAACCTGGAGAAGCTCGCGGTCGCCGAGAGCTGGGAGAACGGCAAGCCGGTCCGCGAGACCCTGGCGGCCGACATCCCGCTCGCGATCGACCACTTCCGCTACTTCGCGGGGGCGGCCCGGGCTCAGGAGGGTTCGATCGGCGAGGTCGACGACGACACCGTCGCGTACCACTTCCACGAGCCGCTCGGCGTGGTGGCACAGATCATCCCGTGGAACTTCCCCATCCTGATGGCTGTGTGGAAGCTCGCACCGGCGCTGGCGGCGGGGAACGCGGTCGTCATCAAGCCGGCCGAGCAGACGCCGGCGTCCATCCACTACTGGATGAGCCTCATCTCGGACCTCATCCCGCCGGGCGTGGTGAACATCGTGAACGGCTTCGGCGTGGAGGCCGGCAAGCCGCTCGCGTCCAGCCCCCGCGTGGCGAAGGTCGCGTTCACGGGCGAGACCACGACGGGGCGGCTGATCATGCAGTACGCCTCGGAGAACATCAAGCCGGTCACGCTGGAGCTCGGCGGCAAGTCCCCGAACATCTTCTTCGACGACGTCTGGGCGGAGAACGACGACTTCCGTGACAAGGCCCTCGAGGGCTTCACCATGTTCGCGCTCAACCAGGGCGAGGTCTGCACCTGTCCCTCGCGGGCCATCATCCAGCGCGGCCACTACCGGGAGTTCATGGAGGCGGCAGTCGCCCGCACCAAACTCATCAAGCCGGGCAACCCGCTCGACACGGACACGATGATCGGCGCCCAGGCGTCCAACGACCAGCTGGAGAAGATCCTCTCCTACCTGGACATCGGCCGTCAGGAGGGCGCCAAGGTGCTCACCGGCGGGGAGCGCATCGAGCACGACGGTGAGCTGAAGGGCGGTTACTACGTCCAGCCGACGATCTTCGAGGGGGACAACCGCATGCGGATCTTCCAGGAGGAGATCTTCGGTCCGGTCGTCTCGGTGACGTCGTTCGACGACTTCGACGACGCCATCAAGATCGCGAACGACACGCTGTACGGGCTCGGGGCGGGGGTGTGGACCCGGGACATCAACACCGCCTACCGGGCGGGCCGTTCGATCCAGGCCGGTCGCGTCTGGACGAACTGCTACCACGCCTACCCGGCGCACGCCGCCTTCGGCGGCTACAAGCAGTCCGGCATCGGCCGCGAGAACCACAAGATGATGCTGGACCACTACCAGCAGACGAAGAATCTTCTGGTGTCGTACTCGCCGAAGAAGCTGGGCTTCTTCTAGGCGGCGGGAAGGGGCGCCTGTCAGGTGGTTGCCTGTCAGGCGCCCTTGACGCGCAGTCGGCGTGGCCCGACCGCGTCAGCAGCCCGAGTCGGCGATGACGAAGTAGCCCGTGGAGGTCTCCTTCAGTGTGTGGGTGACGGCGACGTTGTACAGGCCCATGTTCTGGGCGGATCCGTTGGCGTAGGTGTAGCCGCCGGTCTGGTGGGCGCGGCCGGCCTGTACCTGCTGGTAGTTGTTGGCGGTGTAGCACCTGGGCACGGAGCCTGTCGTCGTCGCCGTGACCGACGCGGAGCTCGCGCCGACGGCTCCGGAGGAGTCGACCGCGGCGACGGTGTAGCTGTACGAGGCTCCGGCGGACAGGCCGGTGTCGGTGTATGCGGTGCCCGCCGTGGAGCCCACCTTCGTGCCGCCGCGATAGACGTTGTACGCGCCGGCGCCGCTCACGGAGTTCCACGACAGCGAGGCGGCCGTGTCCGTGGTGCCGGTCACCGTGAGGCCGGACGGGGCGGGCAGGGAACCCGTGCCGCCCGGGTCACCACCGCCGTCTAGCCCCCAGAACTTCGCGGTGTGGTAGCTGGAGCAGACGGAGTTGAGGTAATAGGTCCCCGTGCTGCCGCACTGGTCGGCTCCCGAACCGGGGTTCACGGCGAGGCCGTGCGTCATACCGGAGACGGAGAACAGGGCGACGGCCGGCTTGCCTGTGCTGTCGTCGTAGATGCTCTCGGTGGTGCCCCCGGTCAGGTTCCGGGTGCTGGATGCCGTCTGGCCGACGCCCCGGACGTCGGTCCACTGGTCGCGCAGTTCGGTGCCGTTGACGGGGGCGACGGTGGTGTCGGAGGACCCCTGCCAGATGGCGACCCGCGGCCACGGGCCCGCATACCCCGGGTAGGAGTTGCGGACCTTGTCACCCCACTGCTTCGGGGTGAGGTTCTGGTTGCTGTACTGGCAGCCGGAGGCGGCGGCCTGCGTGGTGGCGCACTGCGCGGGAAGACCGGAGTCGACCGCTCCGCCGGCGAACACGTCCGGGTAGTCGGCGAGGAGGTCCGCGGTCATCCCGCCGCCGGCGGACAGCCCGGTGACGAAGACGCGGCCGCTGTCCGATCCGTACCGTGCCGCGGCGCTGTCGACCATCTGCTTGACCGAGGCCGCCTCGCCCTTGGCCCGGGTGTCTTTGGCCGCGTCGAACCAACTGAAGCAGGACAGGCTGTTGTTGGCCGAGCTGGTCTGCGGATACACCAGGGCGAAGCCCCACAGGTCGGCGAACTTCTGCCAGCCGGAGTGCGCGTGGTAGTCGCTCGCCGACTGGGTGCATCCGTGCAGGGCGACCACCAGCGGTGCGTCGGCGGGCAGGTTGGACGGGGCGTACTCGTACATGGCCAGGTTGCCGGGGTTCGAGCCGAAGCCGGTGACCTGCTGGAGGGTGCCGGCGGCCGCCGCGCTCGACGCGACGGGAGTGACGACGCTCAGGGCGGCGACGAAGGCGCCCAGTGCCGCGGCCCATGCGCCGCGCCGGAGGAATCCACGCCAGGTGGAGTGAAGCATGATGCGGCTCCGAAGAGTGGTCGGGAGGGTGGGGCGAGCGAGGGCACGGTGCGCCGCCCGGCGGTCCCACCCCGCCTGGTCGCGCCCCGCGCCCGCTCCCTTCGGCCGGACTCCGCGGCACGTGTCCGCGGCCGGCCCGCTGTCGTAGCGACGTGCTGGAAGCGGACCGTACGACCGGCGGCCCCCGCCGCGACATGTGAGGGGCAGCCAGGACCGGGGTGCCCGGCGTGGCTCGTCCACCCATGGTGTCGGCGGTGACGCTGTGACATGCGGCGGCCCGATCGGCCCGGAGCGACCGCGCCCGTCGGGTGTTTCCGGCGGGCGGAGACCACCGAGCAGCGGCCGACCGCCTGCACATGGTGACGGAGCCCATCTCCTGCCTCGGAAGTATGTCGGCGACCCACATGTCTGATCGCCGGGTTCCTCCCTACCGTGTTCGGCCATGGACAGCACCAAGAACTCCGACGAGGGCTCACCTCGACGTCCCCGGCCCGGCGACACCGCCGCGTCCGGTCTGGCATCGACCGGATTCCTGACCGGCCGCAAGGTTCTGGTCACCGGCGCCGCCAGCGGGATCGGCCGGGCCTGCGCCGACGGCTTCGCCGCGGCCGGCGCCGAGGTCTATGTCGTGGACCGGGCAGGCGAGGCCGCCAAGGAGGTGGCCGAGGCGATCGGTGGCACGGCCGTCGTGGCCGATCTCTCCGAGGCCGAGGCGGTGGACGCGCTGCCGGACGACGCCGACATCGTGGTCAACAACGCGGGGCTGCAGCATGTCGCCCCCCTGCACGAGTTCCCTCCCGAGCGCTTCGCGCTGATCCAGCGGGTCATGGTGGAAGCGCCGTTCCGCATCCTGCGCCGCACCCTTCCCCACATGTACGCGCGAGGGTGGGGCAGGGTCGTCAACATCTCGTCCGTGCACGGCCTTCGGGCCAGCGCCTACAAGTCGGCGTACGTCACGGCGAAGCACGCGCTGGAGGGCCTGAGCAAGGTTGTCGCCCTGGAGGGCGCCGCGCACGGCGTGACCAGCAACTGCATCAGCCCGGGCTATGTCCGTACGCCGCTGGTCGAGGAACAGATCGCCCACCAGGCACTCGCCCACGGCATCCCGACCGGGGACGTGGTGGACCGGGTCTTCCTGGACCGCACCGCGATCAAGCGCCTCATCGAGCCGGCCGAGGTCGCCGAGGCGGCCCTGTGGCTGTGCACCGAACGCAGCGGCTACATCACCGGCACGTCGATCCCGCTGGACGGCGGCTGGACGGCCCACTGACGGCGCACCGCATCGGCTGTCCGCGGCCCGTGACGGTTCGCGCCCCGGCGGCCCGGACGGCGCCCGGCGCGCCACCGCCTCGTACCGAACAAACTCCCCCGGACCCGTTCCCTTCGTCCCCGGCGTCGACCGGGCCCGGCGGTTCCGCTCCCCTTCCCCATCCGAAACGGTGACAACCATGCCCAGCGCTCACAACGCCGTGAACGGCCCAGGCACCTCCGCGACACCAGGCGGTCTGCGCAGGATCGTCGCGGCCAGCCTGATCGGCACCACCATCGAGTGGTACGACTACTTCCTGTACGGCTCGGCCGCCGCCCTGGTCTTCGGCCGTGTGTTCTTCCCCGAATCGGACCCGCTGACCGGGACCCTGCTGTCCTTCCTCACCTACGCCATCGGCTTCGCCGCCCGCCCGATCGGCGCCGTGGTCTTCGGCCACTTCGGCGACCGCCTCGGGCGCAAGAAGCTCCTGGTGATCAGCCTGCTCATGATGGGCCTCTCCACCGCCCTGATCGGCTGTGTCCCCGGCTACGACACCATCGGCGTCGCGGCTCCCCTGCTGCTGACCACCCTGCGTCTGATCCAGGGCTTCGCCCTCGGCGGCGAATGGGGCGGCGCCGTACTCCTGGTCTCCGAGCACGGGGACGCGAAGAGGCGCGGGTTCTGGGCCTCGTGGCCGCAGGCCGGCGCACCGGCCGGCAACCTGGTCGCCGTCGGAGTGCTCTCCCTGATGACCACCGTGCTCAGCGACGACGCGTTCGACTCCTGGGGCTGGCGGGTGCCCTTCCTCCTCTCAGCCGTCCTGGTCATGATCGGCCTGTGGATCCGGCTGTCCGTCGACGAGTCGCCGCTGTTCAAGGAGGCCCTCGCGAAGGCCGAGCGGCGCACGTCGGAGCAAGGGGCCGAGCAGCCGCCGTTCGTCGCGGTCGTGCGTCACCACTGGCGGGACATTCTGGTCGCGATGGGCGCGCGGATGGCCGAGAACATCTCGTACTACGTGATCACCGCGTTCGTCCTCACCTACTGCGTCACCCATCTGGAGATCGACAAGCAGACGTCGCTCAACGCCGTGCTGATCGGCTCGGCCGTGCAGTTCTGTCTGATCCCGCTGTTCGGCGCCCTGTCGGACCGGGTCGGCCGGAAGCCCGTGTACCTGGTGGGCGCGGTCGGCGTGGGTCTGTGGTCGTGGGCCTTCTTCGCCCTGCTGGACACCAAGTCCTTCCCCGCGCTGGTGCTGGCCGTCACCGTCGGACTGATCTTCCACAGCGCCATGTACGCACCCCAGGCGGCGTTCTTCTCGGAGCTGTTCGCCACGCGGATGCGCTACACGGGCGCCTCGATCGGGGCCCAGCTCTCCTCCGTGGCGGCCGGCGCCCCGGCTCCGCTGATCGCGACCGCGCTGCTGAGTTCCTACGGCAACTCCACCCCGATCTCCGTGTACATCGGCATCGCCGCGGTGGTCACCGTGATCGCCGTCGTCGCCGCCCGGGAGACGCGCGGCAGGGACCTCTCGGCCATCGAGCCGGACGCCTCCGTGGCGCGGCCCGCCCCGGAACAGCAGCCGGCCGCGTCCGCCTGAGGTCCCGGCGCCGCTCACCGGACGAGGGTCGGTGTCCTCCCGGTCGGGGGACACTGACCCTCGGCGGCCGTTCCCCTCCCGGCCGTGACCCGACTCCCCCGTCCACCGACCACCGACTCCGCAACGGTTGCCCGCCCATGTCGCACACGCCCCTGTCCGTCGCCCGTCACCTGCGCCGGCTGCTCGAACTCCTCGCCGCGGGCGCCCCCGCCGAAGAACTCGGAACCGTCGCCGCCGAGGCGCGCCGCAACGGTGCCACCGCCCAGGATCTCGCGGAGGTGGAGCAGGCCACCGAAGCGGCGCTGCGCGTGCACAGCACGCTCAGGCAACACCGGCGCCGGGAAGCCGAGTTGACCGCGCTCTTCGACACCGCGGGCGACCTGGCGGCCCTGCGCGACCTCGACGCCGTGCTGCGGTCCATCGTCCGGCGGGCCCGGATGCTGCTGGGCACCGACACGGCCTACCTCACGCTGCCCGACGAGGAGGCCGGAGACACCTATATGCGGGTCACCGACGGCTCGGTGTCCGAACTGTTCCAGAACCTTCGTCTGCAACTGGGCGAGGGTCTCGGTGGTCTGGTCGCGCAGACCGCACGCCCCTACGCCACCCCGGACTACCGCACCGACGACCGCTTCCTGCACACCGGCAGCATCGACGCCGGAGTCCTGGACGAGGGCCTGGTCGCGATCCTCGGCGTGCCGCTGCTGCTGGGGTCGGGAAGCGGTGGCCAGGTCATCGGGGCGCTCTTCGCGGCCGACCGCACACCACGCACCTTCGCGCCGGACGAGGTCGCCCTGCTCTGCTCGCTGGCCGACCACGCCGCCATCGCGATCGACACCGCCAAGGCCATGGCCGACGCACGGATCGCGCTGGCCGAACTGGCCGAGGCCAACGCCGTGATCGGCGAGCATTCCGCCGCCATTCAGCGTGCCGAGGAGTCACATGACCGGCTCACCGATCTCGTTCTGCGGGGCGGCGACGTGGCCGACGTGGCCGCCGACGTGGCCGGCCTGCTGAAGGGGGACGTCGCGGTCCACGACGGCTCCGGGTGGCCGCTCACCGCGGCCGGCGCGCCCAGGGGCCCGGAGGACGGCGGTGGCGCGGAGGAGGCGGCGGTGCTGGTCGCGTCGGCGAAGAGCTCACGCGCGGCCGCCCGCGCGGTGTTCCGTGACGGGCGGTGGGTCTGCGCGATGCTGGCGGGTCAGGAACTGCTGGGCTGTCTGGTGCTGTACGGCCGTCCGGATCTCGACGGCCCCGACCAGCGCCTTTTCGAGCGGAGCAGCGTCGTGACCTCCCTGCTGCTCCTGTTGAGGCGATCGGTCGCGGAGACCGAGAACCGGGTCCGCGGGGACCTGATCACCGATCTGCTCACCGCACCCGATCGTGACCCGGCCGGCCTCGTGGCCCGCGGCCGCCGCCTCGGCTTCGACCTCGACCGGCCCCACATCCTGCTGGTCGCCCGGACCGGCGGCGAGGCCAGGGACCGGCTCGCCGACGCCGCCGTGCAGTACCTCTTCGGGGGCGGCGGCGTCAGCGCGGAACACGAGGCCGCCGTGGTGCTGTTGCTCCCGTGCGACGGCGTCGGTCCGGGGGAGGCGGCCCGTCTCGCCGCCGCACAGCTGGGCCAACTGGTCGGCGCACCGGTCACGGTGGCCGGCGCCGGGCCGGCCGCCGGGCCACGGGCGATCGCCGACGCGCACACGGAAGGCGTGCGCTGTCTGCGTGCCCTGCGCGTGCTCGACCGTGCGGGGCAGGGTGCGAGCGTCGCCGAACTCGGCTTCCTCGGCGTGCTGCTGGGTGACCACCACGATGTGGACGGGTTCGTCAGCGCGGCCCTCGGACCGCTGCTGGACTACGACACCCAGCGCGGGACCCAGCTGGTGCGCACGCTGCGTGCCTACTTCGACTGCGGCGGAAGCCTGACCCGGGCGAAGGAGGAACTGCACGTGCACGTGAACACGGTCGTGCAGCGGCTGGACCGGGTCGAGGCGCTCCTCGGACCCGACTGGAACACCCCCGCGCAGGCACTGGAACTCCAGCTGGCCCTCCGCCTCCACCTGCTGTCGGGCGCCTGACGTACGACAGCGCGCGCCTCGCAGCGCTGCAGGTGTCCGTGAGGCTGGAACGCATGACGATCGGCTCCTGACGGGATGTCGCCGCCTCCGCGGGGTTCCGCCGGCCGCGTCCAGGACGGCAGACCGGTCCGCGACGGCGGGCGCGCTGCGTGACGGCCGGAACCTCAGGAGCGGCGTACGGCGGGCGGCATGGTGTCCGTCACCGCTCTTTGCCGTCCCGTCGTGGCACCGGCACACATGGCCCGTGACCGCCGGTGCGGGCAAAGCTGAGGGACACCCGGTCCTGGCCGCGTTGTCGTGGGCAGGCCGGGCCGGCGAACGGAACGGACCCCTGTGGGGAAGGAATCGGCATGGACAAAGTGGTGAGCGCGGCCGCGCGGGCAGTGGCGGACATCCCCGACGGCGCGACGCTCGCGGTCGGCGGATTCGGCCTGTGCGGCATTCCGTCGACGCTGATCGCCGCGCTGTCCCACACGAGCACGTGCGGCCTGCGGGTCGTGTCCAACAACTGCGGTGTGGACGACTGGGGGCTCGGTCTGCTGCTGCGGGCAGGCCGGATCGCCCGGATGACCTCTTCCTACGTGGGTGAGAACAAGGAGTTCGCCCGTCAGTACCTGTCCGGTGAACTGGAGGTGGAGCTGACACCGCAGGGCACCCTCGCCGAGCGGCTGCGGGCCGGCGGCACCGGCGTCCCCGCGTTCTACACCCCGGCCGGCATGGGCACCCAGGTCGAGGAGGGAGGTCTGCCGTGGCGCTACACCCCTGACGGCGGCGTCGCGCTGGCTTCCCCGCCCAAGGAGACCCGGGACTTCGGTGGCCGCCGCTACCTGCTGGAGGAGGCCATCAGCGCCGACTTCGCCCTGGTGCGGGCGGCGGTCGCCGACCGGCACGGAAACTGCGTCTTCCACGCGGCGGCTCGCAACTTCAACCCCCTGTGCGCGATGGCGGGCCGTGTCACCGTCGTGGAGGCCGAACGCATCGTCGAGGCCGGCGAGGTGCCGCCGGACGCCGTCCATCTGCCCGGCGTGTACGTGGACCGGGTGGTCGCCGTCGACTCCTCGCTGGACAAACGCGTCGAGCGCCGCACCGTGCGCCGTGCGCGCACCCACGCCGAAAGAGCCGTCTCACGTACCGCCTCCGAGGAGAAGTGACCATGCCGCTCGACCGTGACCAACTGGCCGCCCGCGCCGCCCGGGAACTGCGCGACGGCCAGTACGTCAATCTGGGCATCGGCCTGCCCACCCTGATCCCCGGCCACCTGCCGGACGGGGTGCACGTGGTGCTGCATTCGGAGAACGGCATTCTCGGCGTGGGCCCCTACCCGTACGACGGCGAGGAGCACCCCGACCTGATCAACGCCGGCAAGGAGACGGTGACCACCGTCCCGGGTACCGCCTACTTCGATTCGGCCCTCTCCTTCGGCATGATCCGGGCCGGCCGGATCGATGTCTCCGTGCTCGGAGCCATGCAGGTGTCGGCCCGCGGCGACCTGGCCAACTGGATGATTCCCGGGAGGATGGTCAAGGGCATGGGCGGCGCGATGGACCTCGTCCACGGCGCTCGCCGGCTGCTGGTCGTGATGGAGCACACCGCCAAGGACGGCAGCCCGAAGCTGGTCGAGGAGTTGAGCCTGCCCGCGACGGGGCGTCGTGTGGTGGACCGGGTCGTCACCGACCTGGCCGTCATCGACGTCACGTCCGAGGGGCTGCGACTCGTCGAGACCGCTCCGGGTGTCACCGTGCGGGAGGTCGTGGCGGCGACCGACGCCAGGCTCCTGGTGGACGAGGGTCTGGCTGCGCCCGCGTCCGGCTGAGCCCATCCGCCCAGGAGACAGTGTCCGCAGCCCGACCCGCGACACGGCCGGTATTGAGGTCAGGTCAGGTCAGCAGCCGGTGCCCGTCGGGGTGAACTCCATGCGGACCGACCTGTCCGTGCCGACGGCCGCGTCGTAGGTCGTCCTGCCGACCCGGTACCAGACGTCGTCCCGTTTCGCGTCGCCGCCGAGGTTGTCCAGGCTCACGCACCACCGTTCCGGCCGGACGACGCGCGTGTAGGTCTCGGTGCCGCTGCGGACCTGCTTGCAGCTCTTGTACCGCTCGGTGGAGTACCAGGTGCGGGTGCGCCGCTTGGTGCCCGACCCGGAACGTGTCGTGTGCTTGACCCGGCGCGTGGCCGTGGTGCACTTCCTGGTCAGGTGCGGCCGCGTGGCCCGGGTGGTCTTCGCGGCAAGGTGGCGGACCTCGTCCCGAAGGCCGAAGACGCTCGCGTCCGTCGTGGTGGCCGGGTCCGGCCGGGACTCCCCGGCACCGCTCCCACTGCCCCGGTCGACGCCGACCGAGTGGTTCGTGCTCTCGTCGCGGACGTCACTCCCGCTGCCGCACGCGCCGAGGCCGGCTATCAGAACCGCCGCCACCGCGGCCGTCACAAGTCGCTTGAACATGTCTTCCTTTGCGATCAACGGCCCGCAGCATAACCGTGGTCGGCCGTCGTCCCGCCGTCAGTTCCGGCGACGAACCGGGATCTCCTTTCCTGCCTCCGCCCTTGGTCCGTGTTCCCGCAGCCGGTACCCGGTCAGCCGATCGGTCGCATCCTCGGCCGCTGGGGAACAACTGCCCCGGAGCCGCAGTTGATCACGGTATGACTTCCGACACACGCGAGGCATTCGGACGGATCGGCATCTGGAGCGGCGCTCTGCACGCGTCGCGGGTGGACGACGCGGGCAGGGCGGACATCGTCGAAGCCGTCACCGAACTCGAAGAACTGGGGTACGGCACGCTCTGGATGGGAGGAAGCCCGTCCCCCGAGGACGCGGCGGCGCTCGTCGCCGCCACCCGCACGGTCACCGTGGCCACCGGCATCCTGAGCATCTGGGAACACGGAGCCGAGGAGGTGGCGGCCCGTGTCGCGGCGATCGACGAGAGCGCGCGGGGGCGTTTCGTCCTCGGCCTGGGCGTCAGCCACGACAAGTTGGCACCGCAGTACGCGAAGCCGTACAGCGCGATGGTGGACTATCTCGACGCCCTCGACGAGGCGGCGCGGCCCGTGGACAGCGGACACCGGGTTCTCGCGGCCCTCGGCCCGAAGATGCTGCGGCTCGCGGCCGACCGGGCGCTGGGAGCCCACCCCTATCTCGTCACCGCCGAGCACACGGCGGAGGCGCGCGAGGCACTCGGCCCCGACGCCCTGCTCGCGCCCGAGTTGTCCGTCGTCCTCGACCCCGACCTCGACCGGGCCCGCACCACCGCACGGGGCATGCTGGAGGTGTACCTCCAACTGCCCAACTACACGAACAATCTGCTGCGTCTGGGCTTCACGGAGGGCGACTTCGAGGACGGAGGCAGCGCACGCCTCCTCGACGCGCTGTTCGCCCTGGGCGACGCCGAACGGGTGCGGGCCCGCGCCCAGGAGTACTTCGACGCCGGCGCCGACCACATCGCCTTCCAGTCGCTGACAGCGAGCGGGGGGCGCGCCGGCCTGCCCCGCGCGGCCTGGCGTGAGCTGGCCTCGGTCTTCGCCGACCGGCTCTAGGGCCTGTCCTCCGGACGCCGCTCCGGTACCGGTCGGACGGAGCGGCGTGGAGGGCCGGTGGCTGGGCCGAGCAGGGGTCCGTCGGTGTACGGCGCGCCGGCGTGACGGCAAGTCCGGCCGCCCGCAGGGGGTTTCGGGTGTCGGGCGGAGTTCGCTCCGCTCGGCCCCCGCACCCTCCTCAGGCGCTCCTGGTCGAGGCTCGGCACGGGCGCCCCGCCACCGCGCGCCGCCCTCGACCCGCTCATCGACCGCCTGTGGTGCGGCCGTCCCCCGGACAAGGCGGCGGCCTCACTGCGCGCCTACGTGTCGAACCTGCGGCGGGTCTCGAACAGAGCCGGACCCCCCGGACGCCGGCCGGTGTCCTGGTCAGCGCGCCGCCCGGATACGCGGTGCGGCCGCCGCAGGACGCGGTCGACGCCTGGCGCTTCGAGGAGGCCGTTCGGCGGGCGCGCACGGCCCCTCCGGCCGAGGCGCGGCGGCTGCTGGAGGAGGCGCTCGGCCGGTGGCGCGGGGCGGCCTACGGTGAGTGGGCGGACGACAACGGCGGGCGCACGTGCTTCTACCAGAACGAGATGCCGCGCGATCAAGCTCGGGCAGCTCGCCGAGCACCTGGTCCGGGTCGGCCTGTGGAACCGGGACCACGGGCTGCCGCTGCCGTCGGTACGGCTGACCGGTCACGGCGGCGGGCACGCCCCGCACCGGGACGTGCGGCTCACCGGCGACATGGCCGCCCTCATCCGTGAGGACCTGCGGGGCCGGATCGCCGGCCTGCTGCGGGACCGCGGTGGCGACGCCGACGCGGACGGGTTCCCTCTCTCCGCCGCGTCCGGTCTGCGCCGCGACGACGGGGTGACGCGCGGCCCCGGGGTCACCTTCGAGATCGACCGCTGGCAGACCATGGACGCCCCGGTGGACGCCGGTGTGCCGTGAGCCCCGTCCGGAGCGGTCGTCGCGGGCCGTGCCGGCGCCCGCCCCGGGTAGTGCGCGGGGACGATAGGGCCCGTTCACACTTACCTGCGGGCTCCGCGCCGGTCACCATAGGGAAGGCAGTTTGGCCATTTTTTGGCTGGATTCAGCCGATTTCCCAGGAGGGCTCATGGACGCCCCGACCGCGACGACGACCGATCCCGTCGCACAGGACGACGCGCAGGACGACCCGACCGACGCCACAGTTCATATTCTCTGGATCAACGCCGGGCTGAGCTGCGACGGGGACTCCGTGTCACTGACCGCCGCAACCCAGCCGAGCATCGAGGAGCTGGCACTCGGTGCCTTGCCGGGACTGCCCAAGGTGGCGGTGCACTGGCCGCTGATCGACTTCGAGTGCGGCCCCGTGGAGGGCGCCGACAATTTCGTCGAGTGGTTCTTCAAGGCCGACCGCGGAGAGCTGGAGCCCTTCGTGCTGGTCGTCGAGGGGTCCATCCCGAACGAACGGGTCAAGTCCGAGGGCTACTGGTGCGGCTTCGGCGACGACCCGGAGACGGGTCAGCCGATCACCACCAGTGAGTGGCTCGACCGGCTCACCCCGAAGGCGCTCGCCGTGGTGGCCATCGGGACCTGTGCGACGTACGGCGGGATCCACGCGATGGCCGGCAACCCGACCGGCGCGATGGGCGTGCCGGACTACCTGGGCTGGGAGTGGAAGTCGAAGGCGGGCATCCCCATCGTCTGCATCCCGGGCTGCCCGGTGCACCCGGACAACGCCTCGGAGACCCTGCTCTACCTGCTCTACCAGGCCGCGGGCGCGGCGCCCATGATCCCGCTGGACGAGGAGCTGCGGCCGACCTGGCTGTTCGGCGCCACGGTGCACGAGGGGTGCGACCGGGCCGGGTACTACGAGCAGGGACAGTTCGCCACCGAGTACGGCTCCCCGGAATGCCTGGTCAAGCTCGGCTGCTGGGGCCCCGTGGTCAAGTGCAACGTGCCCAAGCGCGGCTGGATCAACGGCGTGGGCGGCTGCCCGAACGTCGGCGGGATCTGCATCGCCTGCACCATGCCGGGCTTCCCCGACAAGTTCATGCCCTTCATGGACGAGCCGCCGGGAGGCCATGTGTCCGCGACGGCGAGCGGTATCTACGGCTCGGTCGTACGGCGGCTGCGGCACATCACCGAGAAGACCGTCGAGAAGGAACCCAAGTGGCGCGGGAAGGGCGAGAAGCTCACGACCGGCTACAAGGCCCCGTGGTGACCGCGGTCATCCGCTGAGCAGCACACCCGACAGGAAGGCGGCGCGGCACCATGGCGACGGCGACGAACAAGCCGGCCGGTGACGGCCTCACGGAGATGTCGTGGGACCCGATCACCCGCATCGTGGGCAGTCTCGGCATCCACACCAAGATCGATTTCAAGGCGAAGCGCGTCGCGGAGTGCTACAGCACCTCGTCCGTCTTCCGCGGGTACAGCGTGTTCATGCGCGGCAAGGACCCGCGCGACGCGCACTTCATCACCAGCCGGATCTGCGGCATCTGCGGCGACAACCACGCCACCTGCTCGGTGTACGCGCAGAACATGGCGTACGGGGTGGCGCCCCCGGCCCTCGGCGAGTGGATCATCAACCTCGGTGAGGCCGCGGAGTACATGTTCGACCACAACATCTTCCAGGAGAACCTGGTCGGCGTGGACTACTGCGAGCGGATGGTCCGCGAGACCAACCCCGGAGTGCTCGAACTCGCCGAACGCACCGAGGCCCCGCACGCGGCCGACCACGGCTACCGAACGATCGCCGACATCATGCGCTCGCTGAACCCGCTGGAGGGCGAGTTCTACCGCGAGGCCCTTCAGGTCAGCCGCTACACGCGGGAGATGTTCTGTCTGATGGAGGGCCGCCACGTGCACCCCTCCACGCTCTACCCGGGCGGGGTCGGCACGGTCGCGACCATCCAGCTCTTCACCGACTACCTGACCCGGCTCACCCGCTACGTGGAGTTCATGAAGCGGGTCGTCCCGCTCCACGACGACCTCTTCGACTTCTTCTACGAGGCGCTGCCCGGCTACGAGGAAGTGGGCAGACGCCGTGTCCTGCTGGGTTGTTGGGGCGCGCTGAACGACCCGGAGTACTGCGACTTCCAGTACGCCAACATGGAGAACTGGGGCCGGCGGATGTTCGTCACCCCGGGTGTCATCGTGGACGGCAAGCTGGTGACCAACAGCCTCGTCGACATCAACCTCGGCATCCGCATCCTGCTCGGCAGCTCGTACTACGAGGACTGGGCCGGCATGGAGAAGTTCGTCGAGCGGGACCCGCTGGGCAACCCCGTCGACGAGCGGCACCCGTGGAACCAGCACACCATCCCGGCGCCGCAGAAGCGCGACTTCGACGGCAAGTACAGCTGGGTGATGTCACCGCGCTGGTTCGACGGCAAGGACTATCTCGCGCTGGACACCGGCGGCGGCCCGATCGCCCGGCTGTGGTCCACCGCGCTGTCCGGACTCGTCGACATCGGCTACATCAAGTCGACCGGACACAGCGTGCAGATCAACCTGCCGCGCACCATGACCAAGCCGGAGATGGCCCTGGAGTGGACGATCCCGCAGTGGAGCAACGCCCTCGAACGCAACCGGGCCCGCACCTACTTCCAGGCGTACGCCGCCGCGGCCGCCCTCTACTTCGCCGAGCAGGCGATGGAGGAGATCCGCGCCGGACGCACCCAGACCTGGGAGAAGTTCGACGTGCCGGACGAGTCCATCGGCTGCGGCTTCACCGAGGCCGTGCGGGGCGTGCTGTCCCACCACATGGTGATCAGGGACGGCAAGATCGCCAACTACCACCCGTATCCGCCGACGCCGTGGAACGGCAGCGTGCGCGACAGCTACGGCACGCCGGGCCCGTACGAGGACGCGGTGCAGAACACCCCCATCTTCGAGGAGAACCCGCCCGAGACGTTCAAGGGCATCGACATCATGCGGGCCGTCCGCAGCTTCGACCCGTGTCTGCCGTGCGGCGTGCACATGTACGTCGGCGGTGGACGGACCGTCGAGGAGACGCACATGCCGACCGGGCTGAGCGGACTGGCGGTCTGACCTTCCTCAGGAGAGGTGCTTGCCGATGGCCGGACAGGAGACGGGTGAGCGGATCGAGACGCTGCTCGACGAACTGGCGCAGCAGGCGGGACCGGAGGCGCGCGAGACGGCGGACGAACTGGTGCGCTCTCTGGTGGAGTTCTACGGCGAGGGCCTGGCCCGTGCGGTACGGCTGCTGGGCGCCGCACCGCAGGGCGCGGACCCGCTGGCCGTGCTCACCGCCGACGAACTGGTCAGCGATCTGCTGATCCTGCACGACCTGCATCCCGAGGACACCGCGACCCGGGTGGGCCGGGCCCTCGACAAGGTCCGGCCCTATCTGGGCTCCCACGCGGGCGACGTCGAGGTGGCCGGGCTCGACCTGGAGGCGCAGGAGGGCCCGACGCTGCGGCTCAGACTGCGCGGCAGCTGCGACGGCTGCCCCTCCTCCACCCAGACCGTGCGCTGGACCATCGAGGAGGCGATCGCCCGGATCGCCCCCGAGGTTGCGCACATCGAGGTCGAGGGGGTGACCGAAGAGGAGGCGCAGCCGGCCCTCCTCCAGATCCTCCCGCACCGCCCGGACGACGCACCGGCCGGCGCGGGCCCGCCGGAGAACGCGGACGACCAGGCCCGCTGGTATGTGCTGGGTCCCGGCGCACTGCCGTCGGGGGAGCCGTCCACCGGTGTCACAGAGGTGTCCGGCCGGTCCCTGCTCCTCGTCCGGCTGCCGGGCCAGTTGTACGCCTACCGCGACCGCTGCCCGGTGTGTGCCACGAGCCTCGCGCCCGCGGTGCTCGACGGCGAGTCGCTGCGCTGCGCGGAGTGCGCCGCGACCTTCGACGTGCACCGGGCGGGACGGGGCGACCGGGCCCATCTGGAGCCCGTGCCCCTGCTGGAGGAGAACGGCGAGCTGCGGGTGGCGCTGCCCGGCGAGCTGCTGGGGGCGGGACCGTGACCGCCGACGTGCTGAAGCAGTTCACCCGGCGGCCGCCCCCGGCCGGTGAGCGCTGCGACCTGTGCGGTGAGCCGCTGCCGGCCGAGCACCGGCATCTTGTCGACACCACCCGGCGGTCCCTGAAGTGCTCCTGTCCGCCCTGCCATCTGCTGTTCACCCGGCCCGGCGCGGGACAGGGCCGCTTCCGGGCCGTGCCCGCCCGGTACCTCACCGATCCCGGCTTCGAGCTGGAGGAGGCGGACTGGAACCGGCTGCAGATCCCCGTCGCGCTCGCCTTCTTCTTCCGCAACTCCGACCTCGACCGGCTCGCGGCCTTCTACCCGAGTCCGGCGGGCGCCACCGAGAGCGAACTCGACCCGCGGACCTGGGACGCGGTCCTCGGGCGCAGCCGGCTCGCCGAGGTCCTCGAACCGGACGTGGAGGCTCTGCTGCTGCACCACGAGCGCGGCACTCCGGTGACCTGCACGCTCGTCCCGGTCGACGTCTGCTATGAGCTCGTCGGGCGGATGCGGCTGCACTGGAAGGGCTTCGACGGCGGCGCGGAGGCACGCGCGGACATCGCGGAGTTCTTCGAGCGGATCACTGCGGCGGCCCGGCCGTTGACATCGGACCGCACGGCGGCCACCGGCTCCGCGTCACCCGGCACGGCCGAGTCCGGGAGCACGGCCACGCACTCCGGGGGCACCCCGTGACCGATCTCCGCTTCACCTGCACCGGTGTGCGCCCCGAACCCTTCGGCGCCGGACCCACGCTGCTGTTCGGGCTGCGCATCGAGGAGGCCGACCACCAGCCGGTGCACGCCGTCGCGCTGCGCTGCCAGATCCGCATCGAACCGGCGGGGCGCGCGTACGACCCGGAGGAAGTCGGCATGCTGGGTGACCTGTTCGGTGAGCCGGACCGCTGGAGCAGCACGCTCAAGCCGCTCCAGTTCGCCCACACCTCCATCACCGTGCCGGGGTTCACCGGCGCGACGGAGGTCGATCTCCCGGTGCCGTGCACCTATGACACGGAGGTGGCCTCGGCCTCGTACTTCCGGGCGCTGTCCCGCGGCGAGATTCCGCTGCTGCTGCTCTTCTCCGGCACGGTGTTCACCGGCCGGGACGGCTTCCGGGCCGAGCCGGTGCCCTGGCACAAGGAGACCGCGTACCGGATGCCGGTGGACGTCTGGCGGAACATGATCGAGCAGTACTTCCCCAACTCGGGCTGGCTGCGCGTCCGGCTGGACGTACTGGACGCCCTGCGGCGCTACCGGTCCTCGCGGGCGCTGCCCTCCTGGGAGCGGGTCTTCGAGGAACTCCTCACGAGCACCGAGGCGAAGGGGGTCGAGTGAGATGAGGAACCCTCTGGAGTACGGCTTCGAGCAGGCCCGCGCGGTGGCGGACGCGGTGCTGTTCGAGGGGTACGTCCTCTATCCGTACCGCGCGTCGGCCGCGAAGAACCAACTGCGCTGGCAGTTCGGCGTTCTGGTGCCGCCGGCCTGGACCGCCACCACCGGGGAGCACGCCGTCCAGCGCACCGAGTGCCTGCTGGAGCCCCGCGACGGCGACCGGCTCCACGCCGAACTGCGCTTCCTGCACGTCCGGCGGCGCACGGTCGAACGTCTCGACCCGGACGGCGGCTACACCGAGGTACCCGAACTGGATTTGCCCGACCGGGTGTTGGTCCCCTGGGACGAAGGGCACGAAGAGCGTGTCCTGGTCCACGAGACGTTCGCCGAACTGACGGGTGATCAGGCCGTCCTCCACGCGGTGCGGTTCGACCTTCCCGCCGCCGTCGAGCACGAGCCGGTGACCGACGCCGAGGGCCGGACGGTGGGCCGGCTGGTACGGCACAGGCAGCGGCTGACCGGTGAACTGCGGCCACGGACGGATGAGTTGCCCGGGCCCTACCGGGTGCTGCGGCTGACGGTGAGCGTGCACAACACCACCGCAGCGGAGGAGGGGGCCGGTACCGACAGGGAGACGGCCCTCGCCCACAGCATGATCGGCGCCCATCTGCTCCTCGGTGTGCCCGGCGGACGGTTTCTCTCGCTGACCGACCCGCCCGAATGGGCCCGGCCGCTCGTCGCGAGCTGCTCGAACGACCACACCTGGCCGGTGCTCGCGGGACCGCCCGGCACCGAGGACGTCATGCTGTCCTCGCCGATCATCCTGGAGGACCACCCCGCCGTCGCCGACGAGAGCCCCGGCCCCCTCTACGACGCCACCGAGATCGACGAGATCCTCTCGCTGCGCACGGCCGCGCTCACCGACCGGGAGAAGCGCGAGGCCCGCGGCACGGACGCCCGGGCCGCGGAGGTCATCGACCTGGTCGACGACATGCCGGAAGCCGTCCGGGAGCGGCTGCACGGGGCGATCCGGGGCCTTCGCGACATCACCGGGGAAGACGCTCCGGGCGGGGCGCCGGCCGGTCCGGAGAGCGGGCTCAGCCTGCCGGAGGGCCCCGGCCACCCCTGGTGGGACCCGGCACGGGACCCCGACGGCCCGGAGGTACCGGCCGGTGTGGTCATCGACGGCGCGACCGTACGGGCCGGCAGCAGGGTCCGGCTCACACCCGGCGCCCGCCGCTCCGACGCCCAGGACTCCTTCCTCGTCGGCCGGCACGCCACCGTCGAGGCCGTGGTCGGCGACCTCGACGGCGAGACCCACCTCGCCGTCGTCGTGGACGACGACCCCGGTACAGACCTGCGGCGCGCCCAGGGCCGCTTCCTCTACTTCAAGCCCGACGAGGTGGTTCCTCTGAGGGACGGGCTCCAGGACGGGAAGGGGGCGGCGCCATGACCGGACCCGAGCACACGGAACCGGCCGGCGCGGCCGCGCCCGGCGGCACCGGGCGGGTGCTCGTGGCCGGGGTCGGCAACGTGTTCCTCCAGGACGACGGATTCGGCGTGGAGACCGTGCGGCGCCTCTCCGCCCGTATGCCCGAACTCCCGCCCTCCGTCGAACTGATGGACGTCGGCATTCGCGGGGTGCACCTCGCCTACCGCCTGCTGGAGGGCTACCGGACCCTCGTCCTGGTGGATCTCGTCGGCCGGGGCGGCACACCGGGCACGCTCTACACGATCGACGTCGGCCCTGAGCCCCCCACGGACCGGCCCGGACCGGGCCCGCTGGACACCCACGCGATGGACCCGGCCACCGTGCTGGCGCTGCTGCACGACCTGCACGCCGGAGCGGGCGGCACCCTTCCCGTCGAGGTGTACGTCATCGGCTGCGAACCCGGCGCGACGGACGAGGGCATGGGGCTGACGCCTCCGGTCGCCGCGGTCGTGGACGCCGCCGCCGACCTGGTGCTGGACCTGGTGCGCCGCGACAGCGCCGTACCCCAAGGAAGCTGACGACGATGGAGGCAGGCATGGAATGGACATGGGTCGGCGTGGCCGCGGGACTCGTGGTGGCCTACGGGGTCGCCAGGAACCTGTCGGACATCCGCCGCTACTTGCGCATGCGACGCATGTGATCCGGCGTGCGCGCGTGATCGGGCGGATCGCCGCCGGCGGCACCCGGGCCCCCGCCCCCGCGTCCCGGGCGACCGGCGACACCGTCGAGCTGCACGTACCGCTCCAGGAAGAGGTGCAGGGTGCCATGGAGATCGCCGAGGCGGACGAACCACAGGGCGAGGTTCATGGCGCCCTGCTGGGTGATCGCGTAGACCCGGCGGGCGGGCCCGCTCTCCGAGGCGTGCCAGTGCGAGGTGACCTCGCCGCTGCTCTCCATGCCCCGCAGCAGCCGGTACACATGGGCCGGGTCGGCCTCGGCACAGCCGAAGGCGCCCAGGCGCTGAACGAGCTCGTACCCATGGCCTTGGCGTTCGGCCAGCAGCAGGAGCAGCACCGGGGTCAGCAGCGCGCGTCGCTCGACCTCGTGGCCAGTCATCGTCTTCTCAGAGTAGCCAGCGGCGCGCTCACCACCCACCCGGGAGCGGCACGGGACGGAACGGTGGTCACAGGGGGTGACGGCTGTGCATGAGCTGTCGATCGCGGTGGCCGTCGTCGAGCAGGTCGAGGAGGCCGTGCGGGACCGGGGACGCGCGGTGGCGTCGCTGACCCTGCGGATCGGTGAACTCGCGGGGGTGGTGCCCGAGGCGCTGGACTTCGCGTTCGCCCTGGCCACGGAGGGGACAGCGCTGGCGGGCGCCGGGCTGCTGATCGACACTGTCGAAGGGCGCGGGCGCTGCGAGGCCTGCGGGCGCGAGGCGCCGACCGGGATGCCGCCGATGCTCTGGTGCGCCGCCTGCGGGGCGACGCTGACCCTGCTCGGCGGCCGGGAACTGGAGATCGTCCGGGTGGTCCTCGCCGACGGACCGCCGGGCGCGGAGAGCGCGGAGGACGGGCCACGGGCCGCGGCGGCCGGGCTGCCGACACGCGACGAGGAGGCGGGCCATGTGCCGCACCGTTGATCTGCATCAGGCCGTGCTGGCGAGGAACGACGAGAACGCGCTGGCCCTGCGGGGCTATCTGGGTGACCGCGGCACGGTGGCGGTCAATCTGCTCTCCAGCCCGGGCAGCGGCAAGACGGCCCTGCTCGAACAGCTGCTGGAGCGGGCGGTGGCGGCCGGCACTCCGGCCGCGGCCGTGACCGCCGACCTGGCGACGGAGAACGACGCGACCCGGCTGGCCCGGTCGGGCGCCCCGGTCCAGCAGATCCTCACCGACGGGCTGTGCCACCTGGAGGCGGGCATGCTCCGGCGGCGGCTGGAGGGCTGGCTGCCGGACGGGACGCGGCTGCTGTTCGTCGAGAACGTCGGCAACCTCGTCTGCCCCGCCTCGTACGACCTCGGCGAGACGCTGCGCATCGCGCTCGCGTCGGTGACCGAGGGCGAGGACAAGCCGGTGAAGTACCCGACGGCCTTCGGCCTCGCGCAGCTGGTGGTGATCACCAAGACGGACATCGCGGACGCCGTCGGCTTCGACCGGGAGGCGTTCCTGCGCGGTGTCGAGCAGGTCAACCCCGGAGTTCCGGTCCTGGAGACCTCGGCCCGCACCGGCGAGGGGGTGGACGCCCTGCTGGCCCACGTCCTGCGCGCCGCTGACGGCGAGGAGGCGCACGTCCCCGTCCTGGCCCGGCAGCACGAGCGGTACCTGCACAGTCACGACCACGGCGACGGACCCGGCCGGCACGCCCACGACGGCGACGGCGACGGCGACGGCGACGGCGACGGCCACGATCACGGCGGCGGGCAGGGACCCGCCTCCGGCGGCGACCATCGGCACGACCGAGCGCCCGGGACCGCCCCGGCCCGGGCCGAGGCACGGGGGAACGCGCCGTGACGGGGACTCCGGGACGCGAACGCCGGCACGTCACCGTCACGGGGGTCGTGCAGGGCGTGGGCTTCCGGCCGTTCGTCTACACCCTCGCGGAGGAGCACGGCCTGTCCGGCTGGGTCACCAACAACACGGGCGGTGTCGAGGCCGAGGTGGAGGGCCCGGCGGCCGCCGTGGCCGCGTTCTGCGCCCTGATCGGCACCAGGCCGCCGCCGCTCGCGGTGGTCGAGTCCGTCGAGGAGCGTGCCGTCCCCCTGGAGAACGACGGCTCGCTGTTCACCATCCGCCCCTCCTCCGGCGGCCCGGGCCGCACGCTGGTCTCCCCCGACACCGCCACCTGCGACGCCTGTATGAGCGAGCTGGCCGACCCCGCAGACCGGCGCTACCGGCACCCGTTCATCACCTGCACGCACTGCGGCCCCCGCTTCACCGTCGTCACGTCGCTGCCGTACGACCGGGACCGCACCACCATGGCGGACTTCCCGATGTGCGCGGACTGCGCCCGTGAGTACGCCGACCCGGCCGACCGGCGCTTCCACGCCCAGCCCATCGCCTGCCCCGCCTGCGGTCCCCGGCTCACGCTGCGCACGGGGCCGGGCGACCTCCGCGCACCGCGCGACGCCGAGGCGCTGGCCGAGGCCCGCCGGCTGCTGTCCGAGGGTGCCGTGGTGGCGGTGAAGGGGATCGGCGGCTACCACCTGGCGTGCGACGCGTCCGATCCCGCGGCCGTCCGTGCCCTGCGCAAGCGCAAGAACCGGGGCGGCAAGCCGTTCGCGGTGCTCGCCGACTCCCCGGAGACCGTGCGGCGCCTCGCCCACCTCGGCCCCGTCGAGGAGGAACTGCTGCTCGGGCCGCGCAAGCCGGTGGTCCTGCTGCGGCGGCGGGACGCCGCCTCCGACGCCGTCGCGGCGGGGGTCGCGCCCGGCAGCCCCGACCTCGGCTTCCTGCTCCCGTACACGCCGGTGCACCGGCTGCTGCTCGGTCTGCCCGGTGATCCGCCGGGCCCCACCGTCCTCGTCATGACCAGCGGGAACCGCGCGGGCGAGCCCATCGTGACCGACGACGAGGAGGCGCTGATCCGGCTGGCCGGGCTGGCCGACGCCTGGCTCACGCACGACCGCCCGATCCACGTGCCCTGCGACGACTCGGTGGTCCGGGTCTGCGCGGGCGCCGAGCTGCCGGTGCGCCGGTCGCGCGGCTACGCCCCCTTCCCGGTCGCGCTGCCCGTCCCGGTGCTGCCGGCGCTGGCCGTGGGCGGCGACCTGAAGAACACCTTCTGCGCCGGGGACGGCCGCTACGCCTGGCTGTCCGCGCACGTCGGGGACATGGACGACCTCGCCACCCTGACCGCCTTCGAACGGGCCACCGGACACCTCACGGACCTCACCGCGGTCGCACCGCGCCTGCTGGTCGCCGACCGGCATCCCGGCTACCGCTCGGCCCGGTGGGCGGTCCGCGCCGCCGAGGCACGCGGGCTGCCGCTGCGCCGGGTGCAGCACCACCACGCCCATGTCGCCTCCTGCATGGCCGAACACGGTCTCGACGGCTCGGCGCCGGTGATCGGCGTGGCCTTCGACGGGACGGGATACGGGGACGACGGCGCGGTGTGGGGCGGTGAGGTGCTGCTCGCCGACTACGACGGATACCGGCGGTTCGCCCATCTGGGGTACGTCCCGCTGCCGGGCGGCGACGCGGCCGTGCGCAACCCGTACCGGATGGCGCTGTCCCATCTGCGGGCGGCCGGCCTGCCCTGGACGGACACGCTGCCGTGCGCCGCCGCCGCGACACCCGAGGAGCGCCGGCTGCTCGAACGGCAGCTGGAGCGGGAGCTCAACTCTGTGCCCACCTCCAGCATGGGACGCCTGTTCGACGCGGTGTCCTCGCTCGCGGGGATCCGCCACCGGGTCGAGTACGAGGCGCAGGCCGCCATGGAGCTGGAGAACGCGGCGCTGGGCGACCTGAGCGGCCCGCTGGCCGACGACGAGCGCGACGACGCGTACCGGTTCATCCTGAGAACGGGCCGCCAGGACCCCGCGGCGCCCGTGATCGCCGATCCGGGACCGGTCCTGGCCGCCGCCGCGGCGGACGTCCACGACGGCGTCGCGGCCGGGCCGGTGGCCCGCCGGTTCCACCGGGCGGTGGTCGCCCTGGTTCAGGAGGTGTGCGCGGTGGCACGAGACCGCACCGGAATCCGCACGGTGGCCCTCAGCGGCGGGGTGTTCTGCAACGCCCTGCTCACCGAGGGCTGCGGCACCGTCCTCGAACGGGACGGCTTCACCGTGCTGCGGCACCGCAGGGTTCCCCCCAACGACGGCGGTCTTGCCCTCGGGCAGCTGATCGTCGCCGCCCGAGCACAGGACTAGCGAGGAGCGCGTCATGTGTCTGGCCGTACCCGGCCGAGTGCTGGAGATCGAGGAACGCGACGCGACGCGGATGGCCAAGGTGGACTTCGGCGGTGTCGTCAAGGACGTGTGTCTGGAGTACGTGCCGGACATGCAGGTCGGGGACTACGCCATCGTCCATGTCGGGTTCGCCCTGCAGCGGCTGGACGAGGAGTCGGCGAAGCAGACCCTGGAACTGTTCGAGAACCTCGGAGTGCTGGAGGAGGAGTTCGGCGACGCGTGGGGCAAGGCGGCCCGCGACGCCGGCGCCGAACGCCCCGCCGGAACCGGACTGCCGCCCACGGACGGCGTCGAGAAGGAGGCGCGGCCATGAAGTACTTGGACGAGTTCAGCGACCCGGTCCTCGCCAAACGGCTCTTCGACGACATCAGGGCGATCACCACGCGGCCCTGGGCGCTCATGGAGGTCTGCGGCGGTCAGACGCACTCGATCATCCGCCACGGCATCGACCAGCTCCTGCCCGAGGAGATCGAGCTGATCCACGGACCGGGCTGCCCGGTCTGCGTGACCCCGCTGGAGATCATCGACAAGGCCCTGGAGATCGCCGCCCGGCCCGACGTGATCTTCTGCTCGTTCGGCGACATGCTGCGCGTGCCGGGCAGCGGACGCGACCTGTTCAAGGTCAAGAGCGAGGGCGCGGACGTACGCGTCGTCTACTCGCCGCTGGACGCCCTGAAGATCGCCCAGGAGAACCCGGAACGCCAGGTCGTGTTCTTCGGCATCGGCTTCGAGACGACCGCGCCGCCCAACGCGATGACCGTCTACCAGGCCAAGAAGCTGGGCATCACCAACTTCAGCCTGCTGGTCTCGCACGTCCGGGTACCGCCGGCCATCGACGCGATCATGCGCTCGCCGGACTGCCGGGTCCAGGGCTTCCTCGCCGCCGGGCACGTCTGCACGGTGATGGGCATGGCCGAATACCCCGAACTCGCCGAGGAGCACCGGGTGCCCATCGTGGTGACCGGGTTCGAGCCGCTCGACATCCTGGAGGGCATCCGGCGCGCGGTACGGCAGCTGGAGGCGGGTGAGCACACCGTGGAGAACGCCTATCCGCGGGCGGTGCAGGCCGACGGCAGTCCCGCGGCCAAGGCCATGCTGGCGGACGTGTTCGAGGTGACCGACCGAGCCTGGCGCGGGATCGGCATGATCCCGGTGAGCGGCTGGCGACTCTCGCCCAAGTACCGCGAGTACGACGCCGAGCACCGCTTCTCGGTGACCGGCATCGACACGCAGGAGTCGACCGTCTGCCGGAGCGGCGAGGTGCTCCAAGGGCTCATCAAGCCGCACGAGTGCGCCGCGTTCGGCAAGGAGTGCACCCCGCGCAACCCGCTGGGCGCGACGATGGTCTCCAGTGAGGGCGCGTGTGCCGCGTACTACCTGTACCGGCGGCTGGAGACCCGGGGCAAGGAGGCGAGTTCCGTTGGCTGACTCCGCGTCGGCTCCGGTCGACTTCTCGTCCTGGACCTGTCCCGCGCCGCTGCGCGACCACGACAGGATCATCATGGGGCACGGCGGGGGCGGCACACTCTCCGCCGAACTCGTGGAGCACCTGTTCGCCCCCGCCTTCGGAGGTGACGTGCTCGCCGAACTCGGCGACTCGGCGCACCTGGACGTGGGCGGCGCCCGGCTCGCCTTCTCCACCGACTCCTTCGTCGTGCGGCCGTTGTTCTTCCCCGGCGGGAGCATCGGGGACCTGGCCGTGAACGGCACGGTCAACGACCTGGCCATGGCGGGCGCCGTACCCGCCTATCTGTCCTGCGGGTTCATCCTCGAAGAGGGCGTCGAGCTGTCCGTCGTGGGCCGGGTGGCCGAGGCCCTGGGCGAGGCCGCCCGCACCGCGGGCGTCGTGGTCGCCACCGGCGACACCAAGGTGGTCGACGCGGGGCACGGCGACGGCATCTTCATCAACACCGCCGGGATCGGCCTGATCCCGGACGGCGTCGACATCCGCCCGCAGCGTGCGGCACCAGGCGACGTGGTCCTGGTCAGTGGGCCGATCGGGGTGCACGGCGTGGCCATCATGAGTGTGCGGGAGGGGCTGGAGTTCGGTGTCGAGATCCAGAGCGACACCGCCTCGCTGGCCGGACTCGTCGCGGACATGCTGGCCGCCTGCCGTGACCTCCATGTGCTGCGCGACCCGACCCGGGGCGGCCTGGCCACCTCCCTGAACGAGATCGCCACGGCGGCGGGTGTCGGCATCGCGCTCGACGAGCGGTCGCTGCCGATCCCGGAAACGGTCGCCAACGCCTGTGCCTTCCTCGGTCTCGACCCGATGTACGTGGCCAACGAGGGCAAGCTGGTGGCGTTCGTGCCGCCCGAGCACGCCGACGCCGTCCTCGCGGCGATGCGCGCGCATCCGCTGGGCAAGGAGTCCGTGGTGATCGGCCACTGCGTTCCCGAGCACCCCGGCATGGTCGTCGCGGCCACCGGTCTGGGCGGCACCCGCGTGGTCGACATGCCGCTCGGCGAGCAACTGCCCCGCATCTGCTGACCGGGCAGGCGGACTCCCCCGCCGCCGTCCCACGCCCGGACCGACCAACCACAACCCCGCACACCCTGGCCGGCCCCGGTGACGACCCGCATCCCGCGGGCGCCACCGGGGCCGGTTCCGGTGTCCCGCGGGTGCAACCTCGTCGCAACGTCTCGGATGGTCCGCTGGTCCGTGCCCCGCTCCGGCGGTCGCCCGACACGCGGCCCCGCACCCCGCGGAAGAGCCGTGAGAGCCGAGCCGTGACACCCGACGGGAAGTACCGATGGACGACCACGACAACGACGCCGACGAGGTCGCGCGCGTGGGGCTGACCCGCGCGGCCGCCGACCTGCTGCGGCGGCTGCACGGCCTGCACGGGCCCCTGATGTTCCACCAGTCGGGCGGCTGCTGCGACGGCAGCGCGCCCATGTGCTACCCGGCCGGCGAGTTCCGCACCGGAGGCTCCGACGTGCTGCTGGCCGAGCTGGAGGTCGAGGGCGTCGAGGAGCCGGTGACGTTCTGGATGTCGAAGAGCCAGTACGAGCTGTGGCGCCACACGGTCCTCACCGTCGACGTCGTGCCGGGCCGGGGCAGCGGCTTCTCCCTCGAAGCACCCGAAGGAGTGCGTTTTCTGATCCGTTCCCGGGTCGTCGGCCGCTAGCCACCGGCCCGGACACCCTCCTCTGGTGCAATCCCCCTGAGTCCTGGGAAAGTTGACGAGACATCAGGGGGCACAGTGACGCGTCGCGACGGACGGATCAGATCGGCACTGACGGTCTTCACGGCATGCGGAGCGCTGGCCGGTGCCGCCCTGGTGGGGGCGGCACCGGCCAGCGGGGCGGAGGACACCGGGACCATCGCGCCCGGCGTCGAGTACAGCCAGCTGGACATCCCCGCCGCGAAGGGCGTGGCACACGCGCACGTCCTGACCGTCGATCTGCGCAATCCACATGTGCGGGTCGACCTGCTGTACCCCGGCGCCGTGGCGTCCCGGGAGCCCGTGTCCCGGCTGGCCGGCGGCCAGGGGGCCGTCGCCGGCGTCAACGGTGACTTCTTCAACATCGAGGAGTCCCAGCACCCGGGTGTCGAGGCCACGGGTGCGACCGTGGGGCCGGCGATCGCGAGCGGTCACGCGCTCAAGGCGGCGGTTCCGGACGGCCAGCGGTTCGGGCCCGCGCTGCCGCCCGGCACGCACACCGTGGACGTGTTCGGGGTGGGCGTCGACCGACGGGCGCGGCTGGACGGCCTGGACCTCGACGGATCCGTCCGCAGCGAGGACGGCAGCTGGCCGCTCGGCGGGTTCAACCAGTACGCGCTCCCGGTCGGTTCCGTCGGCGCGTTCACCTCGGACTGGGGCGGCGTCTCCCGGGTGCGCGCCACCTGCGGGACCGACACCGAGCGCGCGGCGCCGTGCAGCACCGACACGTACGAGGTGACGGTCCGGGGCGGGCGGGTCGCGTCCGTCGCCGACACGCCGGGCGGTGGCGGCATCGCGCCGGGCACCACGGTCCTGGTGGGCCGTGAGACGGGCGCCCGGCTGCTGCGGACGCTGTCGGTCGGCGAGCGCGTCCTCGTGCGGCACAGGCTGGTTGCCGGGTCGTCCCGGGTGCCGTACCGCTTCGCGGTGGGCGGCTATCCGATGATGACCGACGGCGTGCCCCTGCCGGGCCTGGACGACAGGACCTCGGCCGTACGGACAGCCGTGGGCTTCTCCGACCACGGGCACCGGCTGCAGCTCCTCGCCCTGGACGGCGCCCCGGAGTTCCGCAGCGGACTCACCATCGCCGAAGTGACCGCGGCGATGGGGCGGTTGGGGTCGCAGGACGCCTTCAGTCTGGACGGCGGCGGGTCCACGACGATGGTCGCCCGGCAGGCGGGCTCCGATGCGGTCAGCGTCCTCAACCACCCGACCGGCGGCGCGGAGCGCCCCGTGCCGAACGGCATCGGGGTGTTCTCCCGCCCGTGAGGCACCGTCACGTCCACGACTCCGGGGCGGGCCGCCAGGGCACGCCCCGGAGCGTCACGGGGTGAGACTGCCGACGATGTCCGCGGTGGCGGTGAGTCCGCTGTGGATCGTCGGCGCCATGCTCGTGCTGGCCAGCAGGAACCCCAGCAGGGCGCAGACCAGGGCGTGGGAGACCTTCAGCCCGTTGCGCAGGAAGATCACCGCCAGCACCAGGAGCAGCAGCACCGCAGAGATGGAAATGGCCATCGTCAACCTCCTCCGCCACGTCCGCTTCGCGGCGTTCGGCCGCAAGTGTGGCCCAGCGGGGAGTTCGTCCGGGCGGCTGACGTGTCCGCCGAACGAGTGATGTTCTACGTACGGTCGTGGGCGTCCAGGAACTCCTGGAGACCGCCCAGGTCATCGGTGTTGAGGTAGTCGACGTCGGCGGCGAGGAGTTCGCGCCACAGGGCGTCGCGTGTCGGGCCCGCCACGTCGGGCGTCGCCCAGAACCTGACCTTCTGCCGGTGCCGGTGAGCGGTGGCCATGATGGTGCGCAGCTTCGCCCGTTCGGCGTCCGGGAAGGGTCCCGCGCCCAGCCAGCTGAAGTTGAGCGTCCAGTTGTCGCTGATCAGCGGGACGAAGGAGGCGGGCGCGGCGCTGCCGAGGTCGGTGAGCCGGCCGTCGTAGAAGGCGTGCCGGACGGTCTGCGCCTCCATGGGGGCCCGGGCAGCGCGGTCCCCGGAGATCACGGCGGTGACGGGTCCGGGCCGCACCCGGCCGTGCGCGTACGTCGTGAACAGGTGCCGGTACCGGCGCAGATGGCGGTCGAGTTCGAGGTAGGTGGAGGAGCCCTCGGTCTTGATGTCGACGAGGAGCTGCAGCGGGGTGCGGTGCCCCCGGTAGACCGAGCCGTGCTGCGCGCGGACGCGGGCGGCCAGCGGGGCGAGGTAGAGGGATTCGAGGGTGCGGGTGGGGTCGAGGTCCACCGGGTCGTGGGCCACGAGGAGTTGGTCGCCGACGAGGTAGATGTCGGCCTCGACGCTGCCGAAGCGGTGGTCGAGGGCGTCGAGAAGCGGGCGCGGGTGGTCGTAGTCGTTGTGGGCGTGGGCGCGCCACAGGGGGTGGGTGCGGGGCTTCGCGTCGGCGGCCAGGGCCCGCGACGCGGGCAGCGCGACCGAGGTCGCGAGGGCGGCGCCGAGGGCGCCGAGGGCTCTGCGGCGGGTGGTGAGGGCCATGCTCTGCCTCCCTTGAGGGGTGCCGTACGGGACCTCAGGGAGTATGCGGTCCGGCAGAGGTCAGGAAACCCTGCCGTTGCGGGAGTTGGCCGGACTGCCGCGGGGCGTTCACTTCACCGGATCCGGGCGTTCCGCGGCGTACCGCGCCTTCGGTGACGCCTCGTCAGCAGTCCCGGCCGGTTCCCTCGTACGGGGGCGGGCCCACGGGAAAGGCCCGCCCCGAGCGGGGCGGGCCTTTCCGGACTGCTCCCGGGTTCCTCCCGGGGGCCGGTACCTGTTCGGGTCAGGGGGCCTGGAGGTCCACCAGTTCCGCCAGCGCCTCGCGATGCGCGCCCGCAGTGCCGTACGCGATCGAGTCGGCCTTGGCGCGTTTCAGGTACAGGTGCGCCGGGTGCTCCCACGTCATGCCGATACCGCCGTGCAACTGGAGAGCCTCCTCCGCCGCGTGGACGGCGGCCGGTGCCGCGTACGCCTGGGCGACGGCCACCGCGACGTCGCTGTCGGTGCTGCCGGTGGCCAGCGCGTCGGCGGCGTTCCGGGCCGCCGCACGGGTGTTGACGACCTCCAGCCACACCTGGGCCAGCCGGTGCTTGACCGCCTGGAAGCCGCCCACCGGCCGGTTGAACTGCTTGCGTTCCTTGAGGTAGCGAACCGTTTCCGTCAACGACCACTCGGCGAGGCCGAGTTGCTCGGAGGCGAGCAGTCCGGCACCGGCCCGCAGCGCGCGGCGAACAGCGCTCGGCGCGTCGTCGGTGAGCAGCCGTGCGGGCGCTCCGTCGAGCGAGATCCGGGCGAGCGGCCTGGTCGGGTCGAGGCAGACCTGCGGGGTGACCGTGACGGCGGCCGCGTCGACGGCGTAGAGCCCGCCGTCGTCGGCCGGCACGAGCAGGACGTGGGCGGCGGCCGCGTCCGCGATGCCCGTCAACTCGCCGTGCAGCGAGCCGTCTTCCAGCCGGGCGGTCCGATGGGCGGCGCCGGGTCCGACGGCGAGCGGGACGGCGAGGGCGCCCACCGTACGGCCGGAGGCGAGCGCGGCGAGCAGCTCGGCGGCGTTCGCTCCCGTGCAGCCCAGCAGGGCCTCGGTGGCGACGACGGCGCTCGTCAGGTAGGGGACGGGCGCGACCGCGCGGCCCAGTTCCTCCAGGACCACGGCGGCCTCACGGTGCGTTGCGCCCTGGCCCCCCTGCCCCTCGGGCACCAGGAGCCCGGCGAGGCCCATGCCGTCGGCGAGGGCCTTCCACAGCTCGGGGTCGTGCGGGGTGGCGGACTCGCCGCGGGTAATGACGTCGGCCGCGGCGCAGCGGTCGGTGAGGAGGTCGCGCACGGCGGCGCGCAGCGCCTCTTCCTCCTCCGTGTAGAGCAGATCGGGCTCGGTGCTCACCTGGCTCATCGGGCGAGGTCCTTCCATGCGACGTCCTTGTCGGTGCGCGGCTCGGACGGCAGGCCGAGGACGCGTTCGGCGACGATGTTCAGCAGGACCTCGCTGGTCCCGCCCTCGATGCTGTTGCCCTTGGAGCGGAGGTAGCGGTACCCGGCGTCCCGGCCGGTGAAGTCGACCAGTTCCGGCCGGCGCATCGTCCAGTCCTCGTACAAGAGGCCTTCCTCGCCGAGGAGTTCGACCTCCAGGCCGCTGATCTCCTGGTTGAGGCGGGCGAAGCCGAGCTTCATGCCGGAGCCCTCGTGACCGGGCTGGCCCTGGGCGAGCTGCTGGCGCAGACGTTCGCCGGAGAGCCGGGCGACCTCGGCCTCGACCCACAGCTTCAGGAGGCGCTGGTGCGTGTCGTGGGTGCGCAGTTCGGGCCGCTCGCGCCAGGTCTTCGCGACCGGGCCGATCATGCCGCCCTCGCGCGGGATGCGCATGCCGCCGATGGAAACGCGCTCGTTCATCAGCGTGGTCTGCGCGACCCGCCAGCCGTCGCCGACCTCGCCGAGACGGTGTGCGTCGGGGATACGGACATCGGTGAGGAAGACCTCGTTGAACTCCGCCTCGCCGGTGATCTGGCGCAGCGGCCGCACCTCGACGCCGGGGTCGCTCATGTCGCAGATGAAGTAGGTGATGCCCCGGTGCTTGGGCACGTCCGGGTCGGTGCGGGCGATGAGGATGGCCCAGCGGGCGAGGTGGGCGCTGGACGTCCACACCTTCTGTCCGTTGATCACCCAGTCGCCGCCGCCCTCCGGCGCGTCACCGTCGGCGCGGACGGCGCGGGTGCCGAGCGCGGCGAGGTCCGAGCCGGCGCCGGGCTCGCTGAAGAGCTGGCACCACACCTCCTCGCCGATCCACAGGGGGCGCAGGAAGCGCCGCTTCTGCTCCTCCGTGCCGAAGCCGAGGATCGTCGGCGCGGCCATGCCGAGGCCGATACCGATGCGCCGGGGATCGTTGTCGGGCGCGTCCGCGGCGGCCAGTTCGGCGTCCACCACGGCTTGGAGGCGGCGCGGTGCGCCGAGTCCGCCGAGTCCCTGCGGGTAGTGCACCCAGGCGAGTCCGGCGTCGAAGCGTGCCGCGAGGAAGTCGAGACGATCGGTTTCGGCGGGCGGGTGCGCGGCCAGCAACTCCTGGGTGCGGCGGCGCAGTTCGGCTGCGTCGGTCATGCGGCGGCTCCGTTCTCCAGTGCGGGCACCACGGCGATCCGCCCGGTGGTGACCCCGTCGGCGACCCGCTGCACGGCGGCCGCGGCACCGCTCAGCGGTACCCGCTCGCTCACCAGCGGCTTGATCGCGCCGCGCGTGGCCAGCTCGGTGAGCTGTTCGTGGCAGTGCTGGACGAGCTTCGGGTTCTTGGTGTTGTAGAGGCCCCAGTGCAGGCCGAGGATCGCGTAGTTCTTCACGAGGGCGTGGTTGAGGGCCGCGCTCGGGATGGTGCCGCTCGCGAAGCCGACGACCACGATCCGGCCCTCGAAGGCGACGACCTTCGTGGACTGGGTGTAGGCGTCGCCGCCGACCGGGTCGTAGATCACGTCCGCGCCGCGTCCGCCGGTGGCCTCCTTGACCGCGCCGATGACGTCCTCGGCGCGCCGGTCGATGACGACGTCACAGCCCAGTTCGCGCGCCACGGCGACCTTGTCGGCACCGCCGACGACGCCGATGACGGTCGCGCCTGCCGCCTTGCCGAGTTGTACGGCCGCGCTGCCGACGCCGCCGGCGGCGGCGTGCACGAGCAGCGTCTCGCCGGCTTCGAGACGGGCGCGGCGGTGCAGGCCGAACCAGCCCGTCTGGTAGCCGATGTGCAGGGCGGCGGCCTCGGCGTCGTCCAGGGCGTCGGGGGCCGGCAGCAGGGCCGCGGCGTCCGCGACCGCGTACTCGGCGAATCCGCCGTACGGCAGGACGGGGTTGGCGATCACCCGGCGTCCGTCCTCGGTCTCGCCGCAGATCTCCACGCCGGGCGTGAACGGCAGCGGCGGCCTGACCTGGTACTGGCCGCGGCACAGCAGCGCGTCCGGGAAGTTGATGTTGGCGGCGCGGACCGTGAGCAGGACCTGGCCGTCACCGGGCGTCGGCCGGTCCACCTCCTGGAGGCGCATCGCCTCCGCGGGCTCGCCGTTCTGGTGCACTTGCCATGCCTGCATGCGGGGCCTCCAGGGGACTGCGTCGTCTGACCGGGGTCGATCGCATACTAAGCGGTCGCTTGCCCACCTGGGAACAGGGGACGCCCGTCGTCTTCACCACGCCGCGGCCGAGCGCCCGGCTGTCAGATCTCCTGACCGCGCACCTTCGGCCGGGCCCGCAGATGCATCCGCTCCCCCTGCGGCCCGAACAGGCTCAGGAACTCGACGGGTCCCTCCCCCGTCGACCCGAACCAGTGCGGCACCCGCGTGTCGAACTCCGCGGCCTCCCCGGGCCCGAGCACCACGTCGTGCTCGCCGAGCACCAGACGCAGCCGCCCGGACATCACGTACAGCCACTCGTAGCCCTCGTGGGTCCGCGGGTCCGGAGCCATCGACCGCTGCGGTTCGAGCACCTTGTAGGCCTGGAGGCCACCGGGCTGGCGGGTCAGCGGCCAGTGCGTGCGGCCGCCCCGCACGATGGGTTCGGCCCGCACCCGGGGGTCGCCGACCGGCGGGGCGCCGACCAGTTCGTCGAGCGGGACCTGGTGCGCCCGCGCGATGGGCAGCAGCAGCTCCAGGCTGGGCTTGCGCAGCCCCGACTCCAGCCGCGACAGCGTGCTCACCGAGATGCCGGTCGCCTCCGACAGTCCGGCCAGCGTCGCCCCGCGGTCCTTGCGGATCCGGCGCAGCCGGGGACCCACCTCGGCCAGCACCTCGTCCGTCCCGGCGTCCCCGGTCACTCCCGGCCGGCTCGCCCCGTTCCCACCAGCGTGCCTCTCCTCACTCATCCCCACATTGCAGAATCGGCAAAGCCATTTGTCAATCCGGTGGACATCGGCGACGTTCGGGGTGGAGGTGGTCACCATGACCGAGACATACGAAGTGGTCGTCGTCGGCGGCGGCACGGCCGGGCTGTCCGCGGCGCTGGTCCTCGGCCGGGCGCGGCGTCGCACCCTCGTCGTCGACGCGGGCGAACCGCGCAACGCGCCCGCCGCGCACCTGCAGGGGTATCTGACCCGGGACGGCATGGCGCCCGCCGCGTTCCTCGCCGAGGGCCGCCGGGAGGTCGAGGGCTACGGGGTGGAGATCGTCCGTGACCACGCGATGGACGTGGTCCGTGACGGCGCCGGGGAGTTCGACGTGACGCTCGGGGCCGGGCGCACCGTCCACGCGCGTCGGCTGATCGTCACCACGGGGCTGGTCGACGAGCTGCCCGCGGTGCCCGGCGTCGCCGAGCGCTTCGGACGCGATGTGCTGCACTGCCCGTACTGCCACGGCTGGGAGGTCCGCGACGAGGCCTTCGGCGTGCTGGCCACGACGCCGATGAGCGTGCACCAGGCGCTGATGGTGACCCAGTGGTCGAAGGACGTCACGCTGTTCCTGCACACCGTCGCCGAGGACGAGCTCGCCGACGAGGATCTGCGCCGCCTGGCCGCCGCCGGGGTCGCCGTGGTGCCCGGCGAGGTCGCGGAGCTGGTGGTGGACGCCGACCGGCTCACCGGCGTCCGTCTCGCCGACGGGTCCGCGCACGCGCGCTCGGTGCTGTTCGTGGCGCCCCGGGCCGTGCCGCAGACAGGCCTGCTCGAACGGCTGGGGGCCGAGCCGGCCCAGACCCCCTTCGGCTCCTATCCGGTGACCGACCCGACCGGGCTGACGAGCGTGCCCGGCGTCTGGGCCGCCGGCAACGCGGCCGGCTTCGCCGAGCAGGTCGTGAACGCGGCGAGCGGCGGCTACCGCGCCGCGGCCACCCTGAACGGCGAACTGCTCTTCACCGACCTCGACGCGGCCGTGGCACGGGGACGGCAGTTGGGGCGCCCGGCCCCACGGACGGCTGCCGGCCGCGGCGCCGGGCGATCACCGGCCCGGACCCGTACGGGTGTGAACCCGGCGTCCGCGTAGCACCATGGCTGCATGCTGCTGAGCCGGCTCGCCCATGTGTCCCAGGAGGTCGCCGCCACCTCGGCGCGGTCCCGGAAGACCGCGCTGCTCGCGGAGCTGTTCCGGGACGCCGAGCCGGACGACGTGCCGATCGTGATCCCGTATCTGGCGGGCCGGCTGCCGCAGGGCCGGCTCGGCATCGGCTGGAAGGTGCTGGGCAACCAGGTCCCGCCCGCCGCCGAGCCCACCCTCACCGTGCGCGAGGTGGACGCCCGCCTCACCGCTCTCGGTCAGGTGTCGGGCACCGGCTCCCAGGCCGAACGGGCCCGGCTGGTCGGCGAGTTGATGGGAGCGGCCACCGAGGAGGAGCAGCGCTTCCTGTTCGGGCTGCTCACCGGGGAGGTGCGCCAGGGCGCCCTGGACGCGCTCGCCGTGGAAGGGCTCGCCCAGGCGACCGGCGCGCCCGCCGGGGACGTACGGCGGGCGGTGATGCTCGCCGGTTCGCTCCGGACGGTGGCGCGGGCCCTGCTCGCCGAGGGTCCGGAGGCGCTGTCCGGGTTCCGGCTCACGGTCGGCCGGCCGGTGCTCCCGATGCTGGCGCACAGCGCCGCGTCGGTGTCCGAGGCGGTCGGCAAGCTCGGCGCCTGCGCGGTGGAAGAGAAGCTCGACGGCATCCGGGTACAGGTGCACCGCGACGGCGAGGAGGTGCGCGTCTACACCCGCACCCTCGACGACATCACCGACCGCCTTCCCGAACTGACCTCCATGGCCAGGGAGTTGCGCGGAGAACGGTTCATCCTGGACGGCGAGGTGATCGCGCTGGACGAGCGGGGCCGGCCGCGCTCCTTCCAGGAGACGGCCGGACGCGTGGGCTCCCGCGTGGACGTGGCGACGGCCGCGAAGGCGGTGCCCGTCTCCCCCGTCTTCTTCGACGCCCTCTCGGTCGACGGCCAGGACCTGCTGGACCTCCCGTTCACGGAGCGGCACACGGAGCTGGCCCGTCTCGTGCCCGAACCGATGCGGGTCCGGCGGACGCTGGCGGCGGGACCGGAGGACGCCGATGAGGCCGAGCGGTTCCTCGCCGACTCGCTGGCGCGTGGCCACGAGGGTGTCGTGGTGAAGGCGCTCGACGCCCCCTACAGCGCGGGCCGGCGCGGTGCCTCCTGGCTGAAGGTCAAGCCCGTGCACACCCTCGACCTGGTGGTCCTCGCGGCCGAGTGGGGGCACGGCCGGCGCACCGGCAAACTCTCCAACCTGCACCTGGGCGCCCGCACCGGCGACGGCTCCTTCGCCATGCTCGGCAAGACGTTCAAGGGCATGACCGACGCGATGCTCACCTGGCAGACCGAACGGCTCCGGGAACTGGCGGTCGAGGACGACGGACACGTGGTGACCGTACGGCCCGAACTGGTCGTGGAGATCGCCTACGACGGGCTGCAGCGGTCCACGCGCTATCCGGCCGGCGTCACCCTCCGGTTCGCGCGGGTGGTCCGCTACCGCGAGGACAAGCGCCCGGCCGAGGCCGACACGGTCGACACCCTGCTCGCGGCCCACCCGGAGGTGACGGCATGAGCGGGCGGAGGATCAGGCGAAGCGCGGGCCTGCTGCTGTTCCGGCGCACCGACCACGGACCGGAGGTCCTCCTCGGCCACATGGGCGGCCCCTTCTTCGCGCGGCGGGACGCCGGGGCGTGGACCGTCCCCAAGGGCGAGTACGAGGCCGACGAGACCGCCTGGGACGCGGCGCGCCGCGAGTTCCGCGAGGAGCTCGGGCTGCCGCCGCCCGACGGCGAGGCCGTCACGCTCGGTGAGGTCACCCAGACGAACGGCAAGGTCGTCACGGCCTGGGCGATCGAGGCGGACCTGGATCCGGCCGCGATCGTCCCCGGCACCTTCACCATGGAGTGGCCGCCGAAATCGGGCCGCCACCAGGAGTTTCCCGAACTGGACCGGGTGGAGTGGATGACCCCGGACCGCGCCCGGACGCTGATCGTGGCCGCCCAGTCGACGTTTCTCGACCGGCTGATGGAGCACTCGGCCTGAGAGCCGGCGTTCGGCCACGTGCGCCGGCTCACCCAGCAGCCCTCCGCGTTGCGCCGGACCCCGCCGCGCGGGAGGGTCGAACAACAGCCCGCTCTCAGGAGGTCGGCCCATGGCCATCGCGACGGTGAACCCGGCGAACGGCGAGACGCTCAAGACGTACGACGCGCTCGGCGCCGAGGAGATCGAGCGCAGGCTCGCCGCCGCCGAGGCCACGTTCCGTACGTATCGCACGACCTCGTTCGCCCAGCGGGCGCGGCTGATGCACCGGGCCGCCGACCTCCTGGAGCAGGACCAGGACGAGATCGGCCGGGTGATGACGGTCGAGATGGGCAAGCCCGTCAAGCAGGCCCGCGCGGAGGCCGCCAAGTGCGCCAAGGCGATGCGCTGGTACGCCGACCGCGCCGAGGGCCTCCTCGCCGACGAGCACCCGGACGCGGCGGACGCGAAGGACTCCGGAGCCTCCCGCGTCCTGGTGCGCTACCGGCCGCTCGGCCCGGTGCTCGCCGTGATGCCGTGGAACTTCCCGCTCTGGCAGGTGGTCCGGTTCGCCGCACCCGCGCTGATGGCCGGCAACGTGGGCCTGCTCAAGCACGCCTCGAACGTGCCGCAGACCGCGCTCTACCTGGAGGACCTGTTCCGCAGGGCGGGCTTCCCCGAGGGCTGCTTCCAGACGCTGCTGATCGGCTCGGGAGCGGTCGAGGGCATCCTGCGCGACCCGCGGGTCAAGGCGGCCACACTCACCGGCAGCGAACCGGCGGGCCGGGCGGTCGCCTCGGTGGCCGGTGACGAGGTGAAGAAGACGGTCCTGGAGCTGGGCGGCAGCGACCCGTACGTCGTGATGCCGTCCGCCGACGTCGAGCGCGCCGCGCGGACCGCGGTGACAGCGCGGGTGCAGAACAACGGACAGTCCTGCATCGCCGCCAAGCGTTTCATCGTGCACACCGATGTGTTCGACACCTTCGCGGAGCACTTCGCCGGGGGGATGCGGGCCCTCAAGGTCGGCGACCCGCTCGACGAGGACACCGAGGTGGGACCGCTCTCGACCGAGCAGGGCCGCACCGACCTGGAGGAACTCGTCGAGGACGCCGTGGAGAACGGCGCGACCGTGCTGTGCGGCGGCGAACGCCCCGACGGGTTCTCGGACGGCTGGTACTACGCTCCGACCGTGCTGACCGACATCACCCCCGAGATGCGCGTCCACCAGGAGGAGACGTTCGGCCCCGTCGCCACGCTCTACCGGGCGGCCGACCTGGAGGAGGCGATCACCCTCGCCAACGACACCCCGTTCGGGCTGAGCTCGAACGTGTGGACCCGTGACGAGGCCGAGGTGGAGCGGTTCGTGCGGGACATCGAGGCGGGCGGCGTCTTCTTCAACGGGATGACGGCCTCGCACCCGGCGTTTCCCTTCGGCGGGGAGAAGCGGTCCGGCTACGGACGTGAGCTCTCTGAGCACGGAATCCGCGAGTTCTGCAACATCACCACCGTATGGCACGGAGCGTGAGCGTTCCGCAGCTACGATCCCCTCTGTGAACCGCGAAGTGACCCTCCCCCTGATCGTCGACGACCGCGGCACGTTGCAGGTGGCGGCCGCCGACGTCAGCAAACTGCTGCGCACCGTGGGCGGCCGGTGGCTGCATCTGGTGGAGGCCGGCCAGGACGGGCTCGACGAGGACACGGTGGCCGCGCTCACCATCGAGCTGGCCAAGCTGGCCGACCGGATCGACGTCGCCTGCATCGCGCACAGCAGCGGGACGACCGGCGACTGAACGCCCGCCCGGACGGCGCGTGACCCGCGCCGGACCGGACCGGACCGGCCCCGGGCACGCCGTCCCACGGACCGCCCGGCCACCGGCCCCCTCGCCACCGCCTAGCGGATCGGCATGCCCGACAGTGTCCGGGCGATCACCAGACGCTGGATCTCGCTCGTGCCCTCGAAGATCGTGTAGATGGCGGCGTCACGGTGCATGCGCTCCACCGGGTACTCGCGGGTGTAGCCGTTGCCCCCGAGGATCTGGATCGCCTGGCCGGTGACCTTCTTCGCCGTCTCGCTGGCGAACAGCTTCGACATCGAGCCCTCGGCGGCCGTGAACCGCTTGCCGTTGATCGCCATCCACGACGCCCGCCACACCAGCAGCCGCGCGGCGTCGATCGACGTGCGCATGTCGGCGAGTTGGAAGGCGACGCCCTGGTTGTCGATGATCGGGCGGCCGAACTGCTCGCGCGTCTTGGCGTAGTCGAGGGCGACCTCGTAGGCGGCCCGGGCGGTGCCGACGGCCATCGCGCCGACCGCGGGACGGCTGGCCTCGAAGGTGGCCATCGCCGCGTTCTTCACGCGCTCGCCGCCCGTCCTGGCCCGCTCCCGCGACCGGGCGAGGCGCTCGTCGAGCTTCTCCTTGCCGCCGAGGAGGCAGGAGCCGGGGATGCGCACGTCCTCCAGGACGACCTCGGCGGTGTGCGAGGCGCGGATGCCGTGCTTCTTGAACTTCTGGCCCTGGGAGAGGCCGGGGGTGCCCGGCGGCACGATGAACGAGGCGTGGCCCTTGGAACCGAGCTCGGGGTCCACGGCCGCGACCACGACGTGGACGTTGGCGATACCGCCATTGGTCGCCCAGGTCTTCGTGCCGTTCAGGACCCACTCGTCCTTGGCCTCGTCGTAGACGGCACGCGTACGCAGCGAGGCGACGTCGGAGCCGGCGTCGGGCTCGGAGGAGCAGAAGGCCGCGACCTTGACATCGTTGGCGTCGCCGTACATCTGGGGGATCCAGGTGCCGATCTGTTCCTCGGTGCCGTTGGCGAGGACGCCCACGGCGGCGAGGCCGGTGCCGACGATGGACAGGGCGATCCCCGCGTCGCCCCAGAAGAGCTCCTCCATGGCCATCGGGATGCCGAGTCCGGTCGGGTCGAAGTACTGCTGGGCGTAGAAGTCCAGGGAGTAGATGCCGACCTTCGCGGCCTCCTGGATGACCGGCCAGGGAGTCTCTTCGCGCTCGTCCCATTCGGCGGCCGCGGGGCGGATGACATCGGCGGCGAAGCCGTGCAGCCAGTCCCGGACCTCCTTCTGTTCGTCGTTGAGCTCCATGGTGAACTCGGCCATGTCCCCTCCAGCGCTGCACTGATATGTTACTTGCGGTAACTGGAGTCTGTTACCGCCCAGTAGAAAAAGTCAACTCCCGGGTCCCGGTCGGCAGCCCGTTCGATCCCCGTGCGCCGAACAGTGTTAGTTTGCGCAGGCGTCACCGAATCACCACGGGTGGGGAGAGCACATGGACACCACACAGCGGACCGACCAGCAGAGGTCCGCCGACCGCCGCCGGCGCGAGCTGCTGGAGGCCGCCGACAGAGTGGTGCTCCGCGACGGCCCCGGGGCCTCCATGAACGCCATCGCCGCCGAGGCCGGCATCACCAAGCCCATCCTCTACCGCCACTTCGGCGACAAGGGCGGCCTGTACGCCGCGCTCGCCAAGCGGCACACCGACGCACTCCTCGGAGCGCTGCGGGCGGCACTGGACGCTCCGGCCGGCCGGCGTGAGCGCGTCGAGGCGACGCTCGACACCTATCTGGCCGCCATCGAGGCCCGCCCCCAGGTGTACCGCTTCCTCATGCATCCGTCGGAGGGCGGTCAGCCGGGCGACCCCGGCTTCGACGTCGGCAAGTACTCCGCGCCGGTCCTGCGCCGCATGGGCGAGGAACTGGCCGAGGTCATCGAGGAGCGGGTGGACCTCGGTCCGGGCAGCCAGCAGCTCGCGCGGGTCTGGGGCCACGGGATCGTCGGCATGATGCACGCGGCCGGCGACTGGTGGCTCGTCGAACGGCCGTGCACACGAGCCGAGTTGGTGCGCAGCCTGGCCGACCTGCTGTGGGGCCGGCTCGCCGCGGCGGGCGACCGCGTCGGCGGCCCCGGCTTCTGACCCCGCCTCACCCGCTCCAGGACGCCCGGCCCACCTGACGCAGGATCCGCTTCCTGCGCCATCCGGTGAGCCGGTCGGCGTACACCAGGCCGTCGAGGTGGTCGCACTCGTGCTGGAGGCAACGGGCGAACCAGCCCGTGCCCTCGACGGTGACGGGCTCCCCGGTGACGGTGACCCCCTCGACGACGGCCCGGTCGAAGCGCTCGGTACCCGCCTCCAGTCCGGGCAGCGAGAGACAGCCCTCGGGCCCGCGCAGGACCACACCGTCCGAGGCGACGAGCCGAGCGTTCACCACATACCCGACATGGCGGACATCGTCGTCGTCGGGACAGTCGTATACGAAGACCCGCAGTCCGACGCCGATCTGGTTCGCGGCGAGGCCGACACCCTCGGCCGCGTACATCGTCGCGAACATGTCCTCGACGAGGGACGCGAGTTGGGGACCGAAGTCGGTGACCTCCGCGCACGCCGTGCGCAGGACGGGGTCGCCGAGCAGAGAGAGGGGCCGGACGCGCCCGCGGGTGCCCGGGATGGAACTCTGTCGCATGGCGGCAAGGGTACGGTCCTGGGAGGCGCGCGCATGTCGCGCGGGCACCCAGGTGGTGCCGCGATTCGGGCACGTGAGTGGATCTCGATAGGCTGAGGCCCACACGGTGCCGGGGGCAGGGGCGCGGCGCGTACGCAAGGAGGATCGAGAAACGATGTCAGGCAACTCGGACCCGCTGACGCCGCGGGCCAAGCTGGCCGTGACGGCGGGCAAGGCGGCGGCGGCCGTCTCGCGAGCCGCCGGACGCGGCAGCGGATCGGTGATCGGCGGCCGGGTGGCTCTCAAGCTCGACCCCGACCTGCTGGCGAGGCTGGCCACCCACCTGGACGTGATCCTGGTGTCGGCGACCAACGGCAAGACCACGACGACCCGGCTGATCGCGGAGGCACTGGGCGCCGCGGGCCCGGTCGTGTCCAACGCGCTGGGCGCCAACATGCCCGCGGGCATCACCTCGGCGCTCGCCGGGGGTTCGGACTCCAAGTTCGCGGTCATCGAGGTCGACGAGAAGTACCTCTCGGGTGTGGCCCGGGACACGGACCCGAAGTGCATCGCGCTGCTGAACCTCTCGCGCGACCAGCTCGACCGCGCCGCCGAGACCCGGATGATGGCCGAGCACTGGCGTGAGGGCCTCGCCGGTTCCAAGGCCGTCGTGGTCGCCAACGCGGACGACCCGCTCGTCGTCTGGGCCGCTTCCTCCTCCCCGAACGTCATGTGGGTGGCGGCCGGTCAGATGTGGAAGGACGACGCCTGGTCCTGCCCGTCCTGCGGCGGTGTGATGCAGCGCCCCGGCGACGACTGGTTCTGCGGGGACTGCGGTTTCCGCCGGCCGACGCCGACCTGGGCCCTGTCCGGGGACCACGTGCTCGACCCGCACGGCTCCGCCTGGCCGATCCACCTCCAGCTGCCGGGTCGCGCCAACAAGGCGAACGCCGCCTCGTCGGCCGCCGTCGCCGCCGTCTTCGGGGTGCCGCCGCAGGTCGCCCTGGAGCGCATGTACAAGGTGCAGGCCGTCGCCGGACGCTACGACGTGGTGCAGTTCATGCAGCGCGACCTGCGTCTGCTGCTCGCCAAGAACCCGGCGGGCTGGCTGGAGACGTTCTCGCTGATCGACCCGCCGCCGACCCCGGTCATCCTGTCGGTGAACGCGCGTGGCGCCGACGGCACGGACACGTCCTGGCTGTGGGACGTCGACTACACCCGCCTGACCGGGCACCCGATCTTCGTCCTCGGCGACCGCAAGCTGGACCTCGCCGTACGCCTCGAAGTCGCCAACCAGCAGTTCCAGGTATGCGAGAACCTCGACCAGGCCGTGCAGATGGCTCCGCCCGGACGCATCGAGGTCATCGCCAACTACACCGCTTTCCAGGACTTGAGGCGTCGTGTCGGCAACTGAGCCACGGAGGACGAAGAGAATGAGTGACAACAGCCTGCGTCTGGTGTGGATCTATCCGGACCTGCTGAGCACCTACGGCGACCAGGGCAACGCCCTCGTCGTGGAGCGCAGGGCCCGCCAGCGCGGCCTCGACGTGGCCCGTCTCGACGTGCGCAGCGACCAGCCGATCCCCACCTCCGGTGACATCTACCTCATCGGCGGCGGCGAGGACCGGCCGCAGCGGCTCGCGGCCGAGCGGCTGCGCCGCGACGGCGGTCTGCACCGCGCGGTGGGCAACGGCGCGATCGTCTTCTCGGTGTGCGCCGGCTACCAGATCCTCGGGCACGAGTTCATCAACGACCTCGGGCAGCGCGAGCCGGGCCTCGGCCTGCTCGACGTGGTGTCCACGCGCGGTGAGGGCGAGCGGTGCGTCGGCGACGTCCTCGGGGACATCGACCCGCGGCTCGGCCTGCCTCCGCTGACCGGCTTCGAGAACCACCAGGGCGTGACCCACCTGGGGCCCACCGCCCGCCCGTTCGCGAACGTGCGGCTCGGCAAGGGCAACGGCACGGGTGACGGCACGGAGGGCGCGTACAACGACACCGTGTTCGGTACGTACATGCACGGGCCCGTCCTCGCGCGCAATCCGCTGATCGCCGACCTGCTGCTCAAGCTGGCGCTCGACGTGAACGCGCTGCCGCCGATCGACGACCGCTGGTACGAGGCGCTGCGCTCCGAGCGCATCGCGGCGGCGACCCAGCCGGCTTAGGCACACCGGCCCGTCGGACGGCGGGCCGGCCGAGAGGAACCGTTCCGGGGAGGAACGGTTCCTCTCGGCGTTTCCCGGGGTGCGGAGCCGGCGCCGCCCCGGGGCCCGTCTGACACCGGTTCCGCACAGGTGAGCGGGCACGTCCAGCTGGCGGACGCACGGTGCGGTTCCGCCCCCTCCCGCCGGTAGGGTGGCGGAGATCCTGCCGGACAACGTGGTCCGGCCCCCGGCCCACGTTGAGAAGGTATTTCGGGCTATGCGCATTGGTGTCCTCACGTCCGGCGGCGACTGCCCCGGCCTGAACGCCGTCATCCGGTCCGTCGTACACCGTGCCGTCGTCGACCACGGCGACGAGGTCATCGGCTTCCGCGACGGCTGGAAGGGACTGCTGGAGTGCGACTACCTCAAGCTCGACCTCGACGCGGTGAGCGGCATCCTGGCTCGCGGCGGCACCATGCTCGGCTCCTCCCGGGTCCAGCCCGCCCATCTGCGTGACGGTGTTGAGCGGGCCCGTGGCCACGTCGAGGAGCTCGGGCTCGACGCGATCATCCCGATCGGCGGCGAGGGCACGCTCAAGGCCGCCCGCCTGCTGTCGGACGCCGGCCTGCCGATCGTCGGCGTGCCCAAGACCATCGACAACGACATCGCGGTCACGGACGTCACCTTCGGCTTCGACACGGCCGTCGGTGTCGCGACCGAGGCCCTCGACCGACTCAAGACCACCGCCGAGTCGCACCAGCGCGTGCTGATCGTGGAGGTCATGGGCCGCCACACCGGCTGGATCGCGCTGCACTCCGGCATGGCGGCGGGCGCGCACGCCATCGTCGTACCGGAGCGGCCCTTCGACATCGAGGAGCTGGCCGCGAAGGTCGGCGAACGGTTCGCGGCCGGCAAGCGCTTCGCCATCGTCGTCGCCGCCGAGGGCGCCAAGCCCCGCGAGGGCTCCATGGCGTACGACGAGGGTGGCAAGGACGTCTACGGCCACGAGCGTTTCGCGGGCATCGCCCGGCAGCTCTCCATCGAGCTGGAGGAGCGGCTCGGCAAGGAGGCCCGGCCGGTCATCCTCGGACACGTCCAGCGCGGCGGCACGCCGACGGCGTACGACCGTGTCCTCGCGACCCGGTTCGGCTGGCACGCCGTGGAGGCCGTGCACCGCGGCGAGTTCGGGAACATGACCGCGCTGCGCGGGACCGACATCGTGATGGTGTCGCTCGCGGAGGCGGTGGAGACCCTCAAGACGGTCCCGGACGAGCGCTACGCCGAGGCGGAGTGCGTGCTCTGAGACGTTCACATCTGGAACTGCCCCCGGTCGCGAGTGCGGCCGGGGGCAGTTCTAGTCTGGTGCGGACAGACAGCGCACAACCCTCCCGCAGTGCCTTAAAAGGGCCCGGGAGGCACCCCCAGAAACAGGAGCCGGTGGATGGATCACAGCGGGCACGGCATGACCATGGATCTGCCGCCGTTCACGCTGGGACGAGGGCTCACGTGGTCCATGGACCCGTTCTTCCTCGTCGCGTGTCTGCTCGGGCTCGGACTGTACGGCTGGGGCGTGGTGCGGCTCGTACGGCGCGGCGACAGCTGGTCGTGGGGGCGGACCGTCTCCTTCGTGATCGGTGTGCTGACCGTCCTGCTCATGATGTGCACCCGCCTGAACGACTACGGCATGGTCATGTTCAGCGTGCACATGGTGCAGCACATGGTCATCAGCATGCTGTCCCCGATCCTCATCCTGCTCGGCGCGCCGATCACGCTGGCCCTGCGGGCGCTGCCGGTGGCGGCGAAGCGGGGCAGCAAGGGGCCGCGTGAACTGCTGCTGATGTTCCTGCACAGCCGGTTCATGCGGATCATCACCCACCCGGCGTTCACCATCCCGCTGTTCATCGCGAGCCTGTACGCGCTCTACTTCTCCCCGATCTTCGACTTCCTGATGGGCTCCAGTGCGGGCCACATCGCGATGATGTGCCACTTCCTGGCCGTCGGGCTGGTGTTCTTCTGGCCGATCATGGGCGTGGACCCCGGCCCGCACCGGCCGGGTTATCTGCTGCGGATGCTGGAGCTGTTCGCGGGCATGCCGTTCCACGCGTTCTTCGGCATCGCGCTGATGATGGCCTCGCAGCCGATGGTCGAGACCTACAAGAACCCGCCCGCCTCCCTCGGCATCGACGCGCTCGCCGACCAGACCGCCGCGGGCGGCATCGCCTGGGCGTTCAGTGAGATCCCCTCCGTTCTCGTCCTGCTCGCCCTGCTCTTCCAGTGGTACGGCTCCGAGCAGCGGCAGGCCAAGCGCCAGGACCGGGCAGCGGACCGCGACGGCGACAAGGAGCTGGAGGCGTACAACGCCTATCTGGCCTCGCTCGACGCACGCAGTCGCTGACCGGCGCCGGGCGCGGGAAGTCGCCCCGCCCCTGGCGAACTGCGTCCCTCCGGGTGAAAATGGCCCCAAAGGCCACGGTCCGCGATGCGGACCCGCCTGGAGGAGGGTGTCGCGATGCCCGGTACGACGAAGACGATGGGGGTGCTCACCGTGGGCGGGCTCGTCATGGTGACGGCCTACACGGTGGCACTGGGCAGCAACGGCTGGCTGTGGTTCGGCTGGGTCGTGCTCGGTCTGATCACGCTGGGGATGGTGGTCTCCCACGCCTGACCCCGGCGCGAGGCGCCCGACCTCCGTGCGAACCGGTCACTGCCGGGGGCGCCGAGCCGCCGAGTGGACGCCCGGCTGGTACTTGGGAAGCCGGGCCGTGATCTTCATTCCCGCGCCCGCGGCGGTCTCGATGACGAGGCCGTGGTCGTCGCCGTAGACCTGGCGCAGCCGCTCGTCGACGTTGGACAGGCCGATCCCGCCGGAGGGGCTGACCTCACCCGACAGGATGCGGCGCAGCCGGTCGGGGTCCATGCCGACCCCGTTGTCCTCGATGACGACGAGGGCCTCGGCTCCCGCGTCCTGGGCCGTGATGCTGATGTGGCTCTTGTCGGTCTTGCCCTCCAGACCGTGTTTGACGGCGTTCTCCACCAGGGGCTGGAGGCAGAGGAAGGGCAGCGCGACCGGCAGCACCTCGGGCGCGATCTGCAGGGTGACGGAGAGCCGCTCACCGAAGCGGGCCCGGACGAGCGCCAGGTAGTGGTCGATGGCGTGGAGTTCGTCGGCGAGGGTGGTGAAGTCGCCGTGCCTGCGGAACGAGTAGCGGGTGAAGTCGGCGAACTCCAGCAGGAGTTCACGGGCGCGCTCAGGGTCGGTGCGGACGAACGAGGCGATCACCGCCAGCGAGTTGAAGATGAAGTGCGGGGATATCTGGGCGCGCAGGGCCTTGATCTCGGCCTCGATCAGCCGGGTCCGGGACTGGTCGAGGTCGGCGAGTTCCAGTTGGACCGAGACCCAGCGGGCGACCTCGCCGGCCGCGCGCACGAGGACGGCGGACTCGCGGGGCGCGCAGGCGACGAGCGCTCCGTGGACCCGTTCCTCGACGGTGAGCGGGGCGACGACGGCCCAGCGCAGCGTGCAGGACGGCTCCTCGCAGTGCAGCCGGAAGGCCTCGCCGCGGCCGGTGTCCAGCGGGCCGCCGAGCCGTTCCATGATCTCGGCGCGGTGGTGGGAACCGACGCCGTCCCAGGCGAGGACCGTCTCCTGATCGGTGAGGCAGAGCGCGTCGGTGCCGAGCAGGGTGCGCAGCCGCCGCGCGGAGCGGCGGGCCGTCTCCTCGGTGAGACCGGCGCGCAGCGGGGGCGCGGCCAGCGAGGCGGTGTGCAGGGTCTGGAAGGTGGCGTGCTCGACGGGCGTGCCGAGGCCGCCGAGAGTCTGCGGCCGCGCGGTGCGCCGGCCGAGCCAGAACCCGGCGGCGAGAAGCGGCAGCGCGGCGACGCAGAGGCCGGCGAGGAACCCGCTCACCGTCCTGCCGCCTCGGTGAGTTCCTCCGGGAGGTGGAAACGGGCGAGGATCGCCGCCGTCCCCGCCGGTACGCGGGTGGCGGTGGCCAGGGACACCAGCACCATGGTGACGAAGCCGAGCGGCACGGACCAGAGGGCCGGCCAGGCGAGCAGGGAGTGCAGCGGGCCGCTGCGCGGATAGCCGGCCATGGTGGCGCCGACGGCGACGAGGGCCGCGCCGCCGCCGACGACCATCCCGGCGGCGGCACCGGGCGGGGTGAGCCGGCGCCACCAGATGCCGAGGACGAGCAGCGGGCAGAACGAGGACGCGGACACGGCGAACGCGAGCCCGACCGCGTCGGCGACGGGCAGCCCGCCGACCAGCACGCTCGCGGCGAGCGGTACGGCCATCGCGAGGACGGTGCCGAGCCGGAAGTGCCGTACGCCGCGGGAGGGCAGCACGTCCTGGGTGAGCACTCCGGCGACCGCCATCGTCAGTCCGGAGGCCGTGGACAGGAACGCGGCGAAGGCTCCGCCCGCGACGAGTGCGCCCAGCAGATTCCCGCCGGCTCCGCCGATCATCCGGTCGGGCAGCAGGAGCACGGCGGCGTCCGCGTCGCCGCTGAGGCTCAGTTCCGGCGTGTACAGCCGGCCGAGTGCTCCGTAGACGGGCGGAAGGAGGTAGAAGGCGCCGATGAGTCCGAGCACGGCGACGGTCGTGCGACGGGCGGCGACGCCGTGCGGGCTGGTGTAGAAGCGGACGACGACGTGGGGCAGGCCCATGGTGCCGAGGAAGGTGGCGAGAATCAGTCCGTAGGTCGCGTAGAGGGGACGTTCTTCGCGCCCGGCCGCCAGGGAGGTCGACATGCCGCTGTTGGTGCCGCGGTCGGCCGCGGGGACCGGGGCGCCTCGGTCGAAGGTCAGCCGGGTGCCGCGCTCGACGTTGTGGGTGCCGGGCGGCAGGCGCAGCCGCGCAGCGTCGTAGCGGCGGCCGTCCACGGTGCCCGTCGCGGTGACGGTGAGCGGCCGGGACAGGTTCAGGTCGAGGGTGTCGTCGATCCGGACGAGGCGCTGCTCGCGGAACGTCGGCGGTTCGTCGAAGGCGTGGCGGGGGGCGCCGTGGGACTGCCAGGCGAGGACGAGGAAGAGCGCCGGGACGAGCAGGGCGGTGAGCTTGAGCCAGTACTGGAAGGCCTGGACGAAGGTGATGCTGCGCATGCCGCCCGCGGCGACGGTGGCGACGACGACGACGGAGACGAGGACGCCGCCGAACCAGTCGGGCGCGTCCGTCATGACGGCCAGCGTCAGCCCCGCGCCCTGGAGTTGGGGCAGCAGGTACAGCCAGCCGACGCCGACGACGAAGGCACCGGCGAGCCGTCGGACCGCCTGCGAACCGAGGCGCGCCTCCGCGAAGTCGGGCAGCGTGTAGGCGCCGGAGCGGCGCAGCGGCGCCGCGACGAACAGGAGCAGCACGAGATAGCCGGCGGTGTAGCCGACCGGGTACCAAAGCATGTCGGGTCCCTGGACGAGGACCAGGCCGGCGATGCCGAGGAAAGAGGCGGCGGAGAGGTACTCGCCGCTGATCGCGGCGGCGTTGAGGCGGGGGCCGACGGTGCGTGAGGCGACGTAGAAGTCGGAGGTGGTCCGGGAGATGCGCAGGCCGAACGCACCGACCAGGACGGTCGCGACGACGACGAGGGCGACCGCGGGAACGGCGTAGTTCTGGTTCACGGGTCAGCGGTCCTCGACGAGCCGCACGAAGTCGCGCTCGTTGCGTTCGGCCCGGCGGACGTACCAGCGGGCGAGCAGCACCAGTGGCGGGTAGACGCAGAAGCCGAGGACGGCCCATTCCAGTCCGGCGCGGTCCGGCATCGCGGCGAAGAACAGCGGCAGCGGGGCGACGAGCAGGACCAGGACGGCGAACACGGCGAGCGCGACGCGCAGTTGGCTGCGCATGAGGGAGCGGACGTAGGTGTGGCCGAGGGTGGTCTGTTCGTCGATCTCGGTCCGTGGCCGGTAGTGGCCGGGCGCATGGGGGTACCGTCCGCGCGAGCGGAGGCGAGCGTGTGGGAGTCGGGGTGCTCCGGTGACGACCACACGGCGTTCGGCGGGGTCCTGCGGCACGCCGTCCTCCTCAGCTCGTGGTCCGGCGCAGCAGCAGGTCGCGCAGTTGCCGCGCGTGGCGGCGGCTGACCTGGAGTTCGACGGAGTCGACGAGGACGCTGACGGTGCCCGCGTCCAGACGGAGTTCGGCTATGTGGCGCAGGGCGACGAGGTGGCGGCGGTGGATGCGGACGAAGCCGCGGGGGCGCCAGCGCTCCTCGAGGGTGGACAGCGGGATGCGCACCAGGTGGCTGCCCTGCGCGGTGTGCAGCCGGGCGTAGTCGCCGTGAGCCTCGACGTGGGTGATGTCCTCGACGGCCACGAAGCGGGTGACGCCGCCGAGTTCGACGGACATGTGGTCGGGGTCGGGCTCGTGGACGGGGATCCGTGGTGCGGTGTCCCGGAGTTGGGCCGCCCGGCGGATCGCCTCGGCGAGCCGTTCGCGCCGTACGGGCTTGAGGACGTAGTCGACGGCCTTGAGGTCGAAGGCCTGGACGGCGAAGCCCTCGTGGGCGGTCACGAACACGACGAGCGGCGGCTGCGCGAACCCGCCGAGCAGCCGGGCCAGGTCGAGCCCGTCGAGGCCGGGCATGTGGATGTCGAGGAAGACGACGTCGATCGCCTCCGGTCCGCCCGGGCCTGACTCCAGGGCGCGGTTGATGCGGCGCAGCGCCTCGGTCGCGTCGCCTGCTCCCTCGGCGCTGCCGATCCGGGGATCGGCGTTCAGGAGATACAGGAGTTCCTCCAGGGAGGGTTGTTCGTCGTCGACGGCGAGGGCGCGCAGCATGAGAGTGGAGTGTAAGAGCGATTCGTGCGGCTGGACATGTGCGGGACATGGCCGTCGTGCCCGGCGGGGTGGCGGCCACCGCTGGATACAGTGCCGCCATGAACAGCAAGCCCGCGATGTTCGACGAACTCGACCGCAAGATCATCACCGCTCTGATGGCCAACGCCCGGACGAGCTTCGCGGAGATCGGCGCGGCGATCGGACTGTCCGCCACGGCCGTCAAGCGCCGGGTCGACCGGCTGCGCGAGACAGGCGTGATCACCGGGTTCACCGCCACGGTGAAGCCGGTCGCGCTCGGCTGGCGCACGGAGGCGTACGTCGAGGTGTACTGCGAGGGCGCGGCCCCGCCGCGGCGGCTCGCGGAGGTGGTGCGCAACCATCCGGAGATCACCGCGGCGATGACGGTGACCGGCGGCGCCGACGCGCTGCTGCACGTTCGGGCCGTGGACGTGGAGCACTTCGAGGAGGTGCTGGAGCGCATCCGGGTGGAACCGTTCATCCGGAAGACGATCAGCTACATGGTGCTGTCCCATCTGCTGCCCGAGGCTCCGGAGGCGGGAGCGACCCACGCGGCCCCGGACGACGCACGAAACGTGCGCTGATCGAGTCGATCACGCAACGATGGTGCGTGTACACGCAGCTCTCGTCGCTTGTCGCCCGTATCCCCCGTTTCCTACCGTAGAGGTATCCACCCAGCCGACACCGCAGGAAGCGGAGGGACCCCTCTGTGCCCGACAGCCGTGTGCCGCGCCCCCGGCGCTTTCTCGTCTGCGAACCCAGACACTTCGCCGTGCAGTACGCGATCAATCCCTGGATGCATCCCGACACCCCCGTGGATGTGGATCTCGCGCGCGACCAGTGGAAGGCGCTGATCGGCGCCTACCGCGCGCACGGCCACTCCGTCGACTCCGTCGAGCCGGTCGCCGGCCTGCCCGACATGGTCTTCGCCGCGAACTCCGCGCTCGTCATCGCGGGCCGGGTCTTCGGCTCGTACTTCCACGCGCCGGAGCGGCGCCCCGAGTCCACCGCGTACGACACCTGGTTCAAGACGGCCGGTTTCGACGTCTACCGTCCCGAGGCGGTCTGCGAGGGCGAGGGCGACCTCGTCCCGACACGCCACTACGTCCTGGCGGGCACCGGCTTCCGCACGACGCCCGAGGCGCATCGCGAGGTCCAGGAGTTCTTCGGCGTCCCGGTGATCACGCTGCGTCTGACGGACCCGCGGTTCTACCACCTCGACACCGCCCTGTTCGTCCTGGACGACGAGAACATCGCCTACTACCCGGAGGCCTTCTCGCCGGGCAGCCGCGAGGTGCTCGCCCGGCTGTTCCCGGACGCGGTGGTCGCGACCCGCGAGGACGCCTTCGCCTTCGGCCTCAACTCCGTGTCCGACGGCCGTCACGTCTTCATCGCGCCGCGCGCCGAGGCCCTGGCCGGTCAGCTCGACCGGCACGGTTACGTTCCCGTCCCCGTCGACCTCTCGGAGTTCCAGAAGGCCGGCGGCGGCATCAAGTGCTGCACTCAGGAGATCCGTTCTTGACATCCTCCTCGTCCTAAAAGGTGGGGATTCCCGTCTGACTGCCGGTGGTGGCCGGCTTGGCCTTCGGGTGGGTTCCCCGTTCGTCGGGCCGTGCCTGGTGTGGGATCTCCACGCCAGGGCCGACCGGCCCTCCAGGGGCGTTTAGCCTCTCCGCCTGCCCGGCGGCGAGGATCACTCGCGACGCATTGAGGTCCCGATCATGTTCAGTACCGCACGATCCGCACCGCCAGGTGCGCACGTGCAACGGCTTTCTCCCGTCCACGACCCAGCACACATGGCAGGTCTGGGAGGAGGGAAGCCACCGCGACACGATCCCCACATGCCGTCCATACCGTGCGGCCTTCTCCTCCAGCACGCGGCGGAAAGCACCCCATGCGGCGTCGTGGACGGACTTGGCCATGCGGGTACGTGCGAGACCGGAGACCGCCAGGTCCTCGAGGTAGACCGCTTGGTTGTCGCGGACCAGCCTCGAAGCCGTCTGGTGGCACCAGTCCCGGCGCGCGTCGGCCACCCGGGCATGAGCCCGCGCGACCCTGACACGGGCCTTGGCCCGGTTCTTCGACCCCTTCGCCTTCCGGCTGAGGATGCGCTGCGCCTTGCGCAGCCTGCGCTCCGCCCGGCGCAGGAAGCGAGGGTTGTCGATCGTCGTGCCGTCGGACAGGACCGCGTAGGTGGTCAACCCCGGATCGATGCCGACCTCGGAATCGCAGGACGGCATGGTGACGGGCTCGACCTCGACCACGAACGAGGCGAAATAGCGGCCGGACGGGTCCTTGACCACGGTCACCGACGACGGGGCGGACGGCAACGGCCTGGACCAGCGGACCCGGACGTCTCCGATCTTCGCGAGGTTCAGCCGGCCATTGCCCCGCAGCCGGAACCCGTTCCTGGAGAAGCGCACCGCATGCCGGTTCTCCTTCTTCGACTTGAACCGGGTCAACCCCACACGGCGCCCGCGCCGCTTGCCCGCCACCGACGCGAAAAAGTTGCCGTACGCGGTGTCGAGATCGCGCAGGGAGGACTGCAACGCGTCAACGGACACCTCCGCCAGCCACGCCCGCTCCGGCGTCTTCTTCGCCTCGGTGATCACCTGCTTCGCCAAGGCACCTGTGGCGATACGGGACTTGTCCGCCCTGTAGGCGGCCTTCCGGGCGGCGAGCGCATCGTTGTAGACCACCCGGGCACAGCCGAACGTACGGGCCAGCGCGACACACTGACCCGGCGTCGGCTCAATCCGGAAGGAATACCGCAGATACATACCAGCAAGCTAGCGGCCACCACTGACAACGTCGTTCCACCCGGGGGCGAACCGGCTCTCCCCGCCCCAGCTCCGCAGGAGCTTCGTTACCTCCCCGGGCTGACGCCCGGGGCTTCCACCAAGGAGATGCGATGACCGCTCCCGCCCGTCCGCGTACCGCCGCCGTCGACGCGACGCGCGGCTCCGCCGAACTGATCCGAGCCGAGGCGCCCGTCCTGGCGCACAACTATCACCCGTTGCCCGTGGTCGTCGCGCACGCTGAGGGCACCTGGGTGGAGGACGTCGAGGGCCGCCGCTACCTCGACCTGCTGGCCGGGTACTCCGCCCTCAACTTCGGCCACCGCAACCCGGTACTGATCGAGGCGGCGCACCGCCAGCTCGACCGGCTCACCCTCACCTCGCGGGCGTTCCACAACGACCGGCTGGCCGGATTCGCCGAGTCCCTGGCCGAGTTGACCGGCCTGGACATGGTCCTGCCGATGAACACCGGTGCGGAGGCGGTGGAGAGCGCCATCAAGGTGGCGCGCAAGTGGGCGTACGACGTGAAGGGCGTCGCGCCCGGCCGGGCGACGATCGTGGTGGCCGCCGACAACTTCCACGGCCGGACGACCACCATCGTCAGCTTCTCGACGGACGAGACGGCACGGGCCGGCTTCGGTCCCTTCACACCCGGCTTCCGGGTCGTGCCGTACAACGACCTGGCCGCGCTGGAGGCGGCGATCGACGAGACCACGGCCGCGGTACTGCTGGAACCCATCCAGGGCGAGGCGGGCGTGGTCATCCCGGACGACGGCTATCTCGCCGGTGTCCGGGAGCTGACCCGCCGCACCGGCTGTCTGTTCGTCGCGGACGAGATCCAGTCGGGCCTCGGCCGCACGGGCACCACTCTTGCGGTGGACCACGAGTCGGTCGTCCCGGACCTGCTGCTGCTCGGGAAGGCTCTGGGCGGCGGCATCGTGCCCGTCTCCGCGGTCGTCGGGCGCCGGGACGTGATGGAGGTGCTCCGTCCGGGCGAGCACGGCTCCACGTTCGGTGGCAATCCGCTCGCCGCCGCGGTCGGTTCCGCGGTCGTCGGCCTGCTGAGGACCGGGGCCTACCAGCGCCGGGCGGCCGCGCTGGGCGTCCTCCTGCGGGACGGCCTGACGACGCTGGTGGGCCAGGGTGTCGTGGGCTTCCGCTCGCGCGGTCTGTGGGCCGGCGTCGACATCGACCCGTCCATCGGCACGGGCCGTGAGATCAGCCAGGCACTGATGGGCGAGGGGATCCTCGTCAAGGACACACACGGCTCCACCATCCGTCTGGCACCACCTCTCACCATCACGGAGGAAGAACTCGGGACGGCTCTCGGGGCTCTGGAGAAGGTTCTGACGCAGGGGGTCTGATACCGGCCAAGGGGCCACAGAGGGTGACCCCGGAACGGTTACGCCCGGCGACGGCCGCGCCTACACTGATCGCTCCCCCGGGGAAATGAGGAGCGCTCCAGTGTTCTATTACGTGCTCAAGTACGTTCTTCTTGGTCCGCTGTTGAGACTGGTCTTCCGGCCGCGGATCGAGGGCCTCGAGCACGTACCGTCGTCGGGCGCGGCCATCGTGGCCGGCAATCATCTGTCCTTCTCGGACCACTTCCTGATGCCGGCGATCCTGAAGCGCCGGATCACCTTCCTCGCGAAGGCCGAGTACTTCACCGGGCCGGGGATCAAGGGCCGGCTCACGGCCGCGTTCTTCCGCAGCGCGGGGCAGATCCCGGTCGACCGCTCCGGCAAGGACGCCGGACAGGCCGCGATCCGCGAGGGCCTCGGCGTCCTCGCCAAGGACGAGCTGCTCGGCATCTACCCGGAGGGCACCCGGTCGCACGACGGCCGCCTCTACAAGGGCAAGGTCGGGGTGGCCGTGATGGCGCTGCGCGCCCAGGCGCCCGTGATCCCCTGCGCGATGATCGGCACGTTCGAGGCGCAGCCCCCGGGCCGGAAACTCCCGCGGATCCACCCCGTGTCGATCCGCTTCGGCGTGCCCCTCGACTTCTCGCGCTACGCCGGGATGGAGAACGAGAAGACGGTGCTGCGCGCCATCACCGACGAGATCATGTACGCCATCCTCACCCTCTCCGAGCAGGAGTACGTCGACCGGTACGCGGCCGACGTCAAGAAGGAGGAGGCCAAGAAGGCGGAGTCGCGGCGTCCGTTCCGACGCACGCCGTCGAGTTGAGCGGCGGCGACCTGCCGGGCAGAACGTGAAGGGGGCGGCCGGTAGGAACCGGCCGCCCCCTCATGTCGCGGGGACTACGGCTGCGGAGTGGCGTGCGGTGTGCACGTCACGTCGGCCGCGTCCGTCTTCCCGGTGAGCAGGTAGGAGTCCACCCGCCCGTTGATGCAGGGGTTGAGCAGACCGGTCACACCGTGCGAGCCGGCGCCCTTCTCGGTGATGAGGCGGGAGCCCTTGAAGCGCTTGTGCAGTTCGACGGCACCCGCGTACGGCGTGGCGGCGTCGTTCGTGGACTGCACGATCAGGACGGCCGGCAGACCCTTGCCGGTCTTCACCTCGACCGGGGTCTGCTGCTTGACCGGCCAGGTGGCGCACGGCAGGTTCATCCACGCGTTGGCCCACGTCATGAACGGGTAGTCCTTGTGCAGCCGGGAGTTGTCCCGGTCCCACTTCTGCCAGCTGGTCGGCCACTTGGCGTCGGTGCACTCGACGGCCGTGTAGACGGCGTTGCCGTTCTCCGCGGAGGCGTTGCCCGCGGTGTCGGACAGGTCGGGCGCGGCGGCGTCCACGATCGCCTGGGTGTCACCGGCGACGTACTTGCTGAACACCGTGGCGACCGGCACCCACGAGGAGTCGTAGTACGGGGCGCTCTGGAAGAGGGAGATCAGCTCGGCGGGGCCGACGACGCCGCCGAGCGGGCTCTTCTTCGCGGCGGCGCGCAGCTTCAGCCACTGGTTCTGGACCTTGGCGCGGGTGTCGCCGAGGTGGAAGGCGGCGTCGTTCTTGGCGACCCAGTCCTCCCAGTCCTTCCAGCGGCCCTCGAAGGCCACGTCCTGGCCCAGGTTGGCCTCGTACCAGATGTTCTCGCGCGCGGGGTTGACGACGCTGTCCACGACCATGCGGCGCACGTGGCCCGGGAAGAGGGTGCCGTAGACGGCACCGAGGTAGGTGCCGTACGAGACGCCCAGGTAGTTGAGCTTCTTCTCACCGAGCGCGGCGCGGATGACGTCCAGGTCGCGAGCGGTGTTGGGCGTGGTCATCTGCCGCAGCACGGCCTTGCCGCTGCGCTCGGCGCAGCCGTCGGCGTACTCGGCGGCCAGCTTGCGCTGGGCGCGCTTGTCCGCCTCGCTGTCCGGTACCGGGTCCGCCTTGGGCGCCTTCACGAACTCCTGCGGGTCGATGCAGGAGATCGGGGCGGAGTGGCCGACACCGCGCGGGTCGAAGCCCACGAAGTCGTAGGCCTTCGAGGTGTTCACCCAGAGCGGGTTCTTGCCGGTGACCCGGGTCGGGAAGCGCATGCCGGAGCCGCCGGGGCCGCCCGGGTTGTAGACGAGGGCGCCCTGGCGCTCCTCCTTCGTGCCGGTGCTGCCGATCCGGTCGACGGCGAGCTTGATCTGCTTGCCGTGCGGGTGGGCATAGTCCAGCGGCACGCTGACCCAGCCGCACTGGATGGGCTTCACGAAGCCCCAGTCGGCCGGGCAGTCCTGCCAGTCGATCCCCGCCTTGGCGGCCCGGTCCGCGGCGACGGCGGCACCGCGCTGCTCGCGGCTCTGCCCGTGGCTCCAGCCGTGAAGCGAGTCGGCGGTGGCCGACGGGGCCGCCACGGCTCCGGCTATCAGGGTCGCCGTGACGAGCACGCCGGCCGAACCGAACGCCGTCACCCGCTTCGTCGGTCTCTTGGACCTCAAGTGGGACCTCCCCGTACATCGTTGCGATTGGTACGGGGATCCTTGCGGCTGTGAGGTCCCTGAGAACAGATGTGACCGGCGTTCTTTACCATTCCGATAGCCGGTACGCCGTGCTCCGTTGAGCGGTGAGGTTCTCGTGAACCCGCCTTTCTCCAGCGGTTTCTGACGTCATGTGAGGTCGCGCAGCGCCTCGTCCATGATCCGTCGCAGCAGCAGGGCGTCGGGGGCGAGCGCGGTGACGAGCACGGCGGGCCCGGCGAGCGGGGTGAGTGCGGCGTACTCCCCCAGCAGGCGCGCCTGCGGCAGTTCCTCTTCGAACTCCGGCCTTATGACGACGAGTTGGCCGAGAGCCCGGCGTCCCGCGAGGACGGCGGGGCCGTCCCAGCCGCCCGGCGCGCCGGGGCCGCACGCCAGTTCCTGGTCCAGCAGGGTCCGTCCGTCGTGGCGCACGGCGAGCCGGCTGGTGAGGCGTCCCGGGTTCTCGGCCACCCGGCCGAGGACCTGCTCCTCCCGGAAGACGAGCCGGGCGCCGCGCCGCAGATCGATGCGCGAGGTGACGGACAGCTCGCTGCCGCCGGCGGAGATCAACTGCTCGGGGAGCCAGTGCAGTTCACCGTTCCCATCGACATCGAGGCGCACGTCGTAGCGCGCCTCTCCGCCGGCCTGTCCGGGCAGGGCGATGGTCGCGGCGGCCGATCCGACCCGCAGCCGCGCGTCCGGGCCGACCCGCGCCTCCACGGTGAGGTGGTCGCCGCCGAGCGGTCCGCTCATCGCGCCGACCAGCGTCACCCGCGCCTCGGTTCCGCTGCTGCGGGTGCGGCGCAGGGCGAGCGGCCCCTCGCCGTCGAGCACGGGCAGTGACGTCCCGCCCCGTCCGTCGGCCCGGGCCTCGATCCGTGCGGTGGCGCGTACGCCCTGGGTGGTCATGCCGTCCATGCGGCGAACTGACCGCGCACCCAGCCGGCGACGTCCGCGACTCCGGTATCGGTCCGCAACGACTGGAAGACCACGGGAAGTTCGTCGCGCTGTGCCTTTGCGTCGGCGGCCATGCGTCCGAGGTCGGACCCGACGTAGGGCGCCAGGTCGGTCTTGTTCACCACGAGCAGGTCGGCGGTGGTGACGCCCGGTCCGCCCTTGCGCGGGATGTCGTCCCCGCCCGCGACGTCGATCACGAAGATCTGCGCGTCGACGAGGCCCCTGGAGAAGGTCGCCGTGAGGTTGTCGCCGCCCGACTCCACAAGGATCAGGTCCAACGGCCCGACCTCGTCCTCCAGGTCCTCGACCGCTTCGAGGTTCGCGGAGATGTCGTCACGGATCGCGGTGTGCGGGCAGGCCCCCGTCTCCACGGCGGTGATCCGCTCGGGCGGCAGGACCGCCTCCCGCAGCAGGAACTCGGCGTCCTCGCGGGTGTAGATGTCGTTCGTGACGACGGCGAGGGACAGTTCGTCGCGGAGTGCCCGGCAGAGCGCGGCGACGGTGGCGGTCTTGCCCGATCCGACGGGGCCTCCGAGTCCGATGCGCAGGGCACGGCGTCGGCCGTCGGGCCGGTGGGCGTCGGCGCTGATCGCGGCGGGGCCGTCGTGGGAATGGCCGAGATGCATGACAGGGCTCCAGTTTCTTCCGGTCCGCTTGGTTCGGTGCGGTCCGTCCGGCGTCGGCCGGTCGGACGCCCCGGGCCGAGGGCGCGGACGGGTGGCGGGTGACTCTCCCGGTGGTGGTGGTGGGCCGCCGGCCGCGACGGACGGGGGCCTCGGGGAGAGGTGGGGGGGACGACCGTGGCCGGCGGTGGTCGTCCCGAACGCTCCCCTTCCGGTGCGTGACGTGTCCGGCTAGGACGCGAAGAGACGGACGGGCCAGGCGGCGTGCGCCTCGGCGCTGATCTCCAGCAGCGGTGCCGACGCCGCGGGCAGTGCGTCGACCCCTTCGTCGAGGACCCGCCGTGCCGCGCTCGCCGCCGCGTGCGCGACGACGTCCAGCTCCGGTGCAAGGCGGGCCAGTACGGCCGTCGCGTCGAACGGATCGAGGCTCAGCAGCCGCACCGTCGCGGACGCGGGCCCGCTGACGCACTCGTACGCGGAGCAGTACGCGGCGTCCTCGGGTCCGAGTCCCGCCGCCCGTGCCGCCACGCCGAGCACCACCGGCTGGTGGGCTCCCTTGGGGAACTCCTTGGCCAGTTGGTCGAGTTCGGCACAGGGCCAGGTGGCACGGGCGGCCCTCATGAGCTGCCGCCCCAGCCGGCGCGCGACGCCCCGCAGCGCGAGGGAGGGGGTCCGGGCGTCGGCGGCGGCGTCCAGGGCCACCGGGTCGCCGCCGAGCGCGGCCGCCGCGGCCAGCGCGGCCGCGACGAGTCCGGTCGTGTGCAGCCGGCCCCGGCAGAACTCCTCCAGGCTCGCCGCCCCGGTGATCCGCCCGGCCTTGACCGCGGCCTCGGCCCCGCCGGAGTGCGCGTGCCCTCCGGCGGGGAACCGGCCGTCGGCCAGGACGAGCAGTGCTGCGCGGGACATCAGAAGAGGAAGTAACGCTGGGCCATGGGCAGTTCGGCGGCCGGAGTCGCCTCGACGAGTTCGCCGTCGATGTGCACGGCGAAGCTGTCGGGGTCGATCCGCACCTGCGGCCGTGCGTCGTTCTCGCGCATGTCGGCCTTGGTGACCGCCCGCGTCGAGTCGATGGCCACGAACCGCTTGCCGAGCGAGAGGCGTTCCGGCAGCCCGTCCTCGATGGCGAGCGGCGCCACGAAGTTGAACGAGTTCGCGGCCGGGGCCCGCCCGATCGCCCCGAACATCGGGCGTGGCAGGATCGGCTGCGGCGTCGGGATCGACGCGTTGGCATCGCCCATCTGCGCGTACGCGATCATTCCGCCCTTGATGACGAGGTGCGGCTTGACCCCGAAGAACGCGGGTTCCCACAGCACCAGGTCGGCGAGCTTGCCGGTCTCGACGGAGCCGATCTCGCGTGCGAGGCCCTGCGCGAGCGCCGGGTTGATGGTGTATTTGGCGACATAGCGACGGACCCTGTGGTTGTCCGCGCCGCCGTCCCCGGGCAGCGCGCCCCGGCGGCGCTTCATCACGTGGGCGGTCTGCCAGGTCCGCATGATCACTTCCCCGACCCGGCCCATGGCCTGGGAGTCGGACGAGATGATCGAGATGGCGCCCAGGTCGTGCAGTATGTCCTCGGCGCCGATCGTCGAGGGCCGGATGCGGGACTCGGCGAAGGCCAGGTCCTCGGGCACCGCCGGGTTCAGGTGATGGCACACCATCAACATGTCGAGGTGTTCCTCGGCGGTGTTGACGGTGTAGGGCCGGGTCGGGTTGGTCGAGCTGGGAAGCACGTACGACTCGGAGACCACGGACATGATGTCCGGCGCGTGCCCGCCGCCCGCACCCTCGGTGTGGTAGGCGTGGATGCCGCGTCCGCCGATCGCGGCGAGGGTGTCGGCGACGAACCCCGCCTCGTTGAGCGTGTCGGTGTGGATGGCGACCTGGATGCCCGTGCGGTCGGCCACCGTGAGGGCGGCGTCGATCGCGGCGGGCGTCGAGCCCCAGTCCTCGTGGATCTTCAGGCCGAGCGCGCCGCCCCGGATCTGCGACAGCATCGCGTCGTGCGAGACGGTGTTGCCCTTGCCGAGCAGACCGAAGTTGAGCGGGTAGCCCTCCATCGCCTCCAGCATCCGGGCCAGGTGCCAGGGGCCGGGCGTCACGGTGGTCGCCTTGGAGCCCTCGGCGGGGCCGGTGCCGCCGCCGACGATCGTGGTGATGCCGGAGGCGAGCGCCTCGTCGGCGATCTGCGGGCAGATCAGATGGACGTGGGCGTCGATGGCGCCCGCGGTCAGGATGCGCCCGTTGCCCGCGATGATCTCGGTCTCGGGGCCGATCACCAGATCGGGGTGGACCCCGTCCATGGTGTCGGGGTTGCCCGCCTTGCCGATGCCGGTGATCCGGCCGTCGCGGATACCGACGTCGGCCTTGACGATCCCCCAGTGGTCGATGATCACGGCCCCGGTGACGACCGTGTCCGGGGTGCCGTCGGCGCGGGTGGCGCGCGACTGGCCCATGGACTCGCGGATGACCTTGCCGCCGCCGAACACCGCCTCGTCACCGGCGAGTCCGGGGCCGCCGGAGCGGTCCTCCTCGATCTCGACCAGCAGGTCGGTGTCGGCGAGGCGGATGCGGTCGCCGGTGGTGGGGCCGAACAGATCCGCGTACCGGGCGCGCGAGAGCTCAGGCATCGAGGGCACCTCCGGTCTCGCCGCGCAGACCGGGCACCACACGGGCACCGGCGAGCGGGACGAGTTCGACGTCGACGGGGATTCCGGGCTCGAAGCGCACGGCGGTGCCGGCGGCGACGTTGAGCCGCTTGCCGCGCGCGGCGGCACGGTCGAAGTCCAGTCCGGGGTTGGCCTCGGCGAAGTGGTAGTGGGAGCCGACCTGGACGGGGCGGTCGGCGGCGTTCAGGACGGTCAGACGCGTGACCTCGCGGCCCTCGTTGTAGAGGACGGGCCCGTCGGCGAAGAGGATCTCTCCGGGAATCATGGCGTGGCCTCCCTCGTCAGACGATCGGGTCGTGGACGGTGACGAGCTTGGTCCCGTCGGGGAAGGTCGCCTCGACCTGGACGTCGTGGATCATCTCGGGGATGCCCTCCATGACGTCGTCACGGGTGAGGATCTTGCGTCCGGAGGACATCAGCTCGGCGACGGTGCGGCCGTCCCGGGCGCCTTCCAGGATGTGTGACGTGATCAGTGCGATCGCTTCCGGATGGTTCAGTCTCACTCCGCGGGCCCGCCGCTTCTCGGCCACGTCGGCGGCCACGTGGATCAGCAGCCTCTCCTGCTCGTGCGGGGTCAGTTGCACGGCTTCCCACCTCACAGTCCTCGCTCCGGACCGTGCGGGGCCCGGGGTGCCGCAACCATCGCGACGAGATAGATGTAACACACCGACACTTGTCGCGTTCCTGGCGAATCCGGGCACAAGAACCCCTGGCGGCGTGGATCGGCAGGTTAGTTGGGCGGAGTTTCAACTACGTTAACCAGTCCTTGATCCACTCATGACCGGCACCTGGCCGGCCTCATACCCGGCGCGCGCCGCGGCCTCGGCCGCATCACCTCCGGGCAGGGATCGGACGGCAGGCACCGCCATCATGGCCGCCGGGCTGCCCTGACGCGGGGTACGACACCGCAGCGCGGGCGACCGACCGTATACGGCGGGAGCACGGGCCCCGGCGCCACGGGCACGCGCGCGACGCCGTGTGCCCCGTACCGAAGTACGGGGCACACGGCTCACGATGCGGGGGGCCTCTCAACCGTCACGCGGTCAGGAGGCGTTGGGTCCTCGGTGCTCGGCGGCGATGCCGAACCGCCGGCGCTCGCGGGGCGCCGAGGCCACGTCACGGACGCCGGACAGGGCGCTGATCACCGGCTCGCCGGAGGAGCCGTGGAGTTCTTCGAGGCGTTCGAGGTCGGCGGCGGAGACGAGGGCGACGAGAGGCTTCCCGTGCCGTGTCACGACGACGCGCTCGCCGCCGTAGACGACGCGGTTGATCAGCTCGGCCAGCTCGGCCCTGGCTTGGGTCACCGGAATCTCGTAGGCCATGAGCCCAGCTTAGACCGGTCGCGTCGGGTTCCGCGGAGCGCGGGACCCCTCCGGAACGCGGCGCGAGGCGCGCCCGGAACGACTCCCCGGCCGTCTGACAAGGCCCTTTCGCTCTCAGCATGGGCCCCTTCCCGAGTGACGTACGTCCTGTACATTTTTTACAGATGTCGATCCATCGACCGCGAGGAGGGGTGCCCATGCACCGCCCGTCCGCCCGCCACGTCCTGCCCGAGTTCACCGAACGCACCGGCGCGGGACATCAGAGGCGGGATCCCTACGCGAAGCTGTTCGACGAGCGGATCGTGTTCCTCGGGACATCCATCGACGACACGTCGGCGAACGACGTGATGGCGCAGTTCACGCACCTCGAACACCGCGACCCCGACCGGGACATCTCGCTGTACATCAACTCGCCCGGCGGCTCGTTCGGCGCCATGACCGCCGTCTACGACACCATGCGCTTCGTCACCTGCGACGTGCGGACGGTCTGCCTGGGCCAGGCGGCGTCGGCCGCGGCCGTCCTGCTGGCGGCCGGCACCCCCGGCAAGCGGCTCGCACTCCCCGGGGCGCGGGTCCTCGTCCACCAGCCGTCGGTTGCGGACCCGGTCCACGGACGGGCGAGCGATCTGATCGTCCACGCCGAGGAGTTGACACGCACCCGCACGGCCCTGGAGGAGATGCTCGTACGGCACACCGGGCAGAGCCCCGAGCGGGTGACCGCGGACATCGGGCGGGATCTGCTCCTCGACGCGCCCGCGGCTCTGGAGTACGGGTTCGTCGACCGGATCGTGCCGAGCCGCGGGGCCTCGGCCGGCGCACCCGGCGCGAGGTGAGCGGCCGATGATCCCCGACCTCCCTCCGCTGCCCGCGCTGACCCGCGCGGAGGCCGAGCTGATCGACCGCTATCTGGACGTGGTCGACCTGGTGGGCCGGATCAACCCGGCCCACCCCGGCGACACCTACCGGGGGCTGCGCGCCGCCCAGGCACTGGTCGCCAAGGCGACGGCCCTGCGGGACGCGCTCGCGCTCATGCACCAGCGGGGCGAGAGCGAGGTGCACGCGCCGACCCTGGCTCAGGCGCTGCGCGTGCTGGACGGTGAGCGGCGGACCGCCCGGGTCACGATCCCGCCCGCGTCCGGCAGTTGAGGCACCCGCAGCCGGGTCCGGCGCGCACCGCGTCGCCGGACCGTCCGCGCCGCGACTCAAACGCACCAGATGGTGTACCCCCTGATGGCGTAGGAATCAGTCCTTTCTTGGACCCCTCCGACTTGCGCAACACGGAGGACAGAAAGGCGGAATGAGGGGTTCCGGTGCAGGTGCGGGGGTCGCCCGTGTCCCCAACACCCCTTCGAACAGAGGGGTGTCCACCCGAACGGGTGAGTGGTGAGTAAGCCCACAAAACACCGGTTCCGCTCGGATTTTCCGCCGTTCATGGGTGAAGATCCCTTCCGACGACAAGCCCCCGCCACAGCGGCGGGGCGGTCCGGGCGGACGCCGAGTCCTGCCGCCGCCCGGATGCCCGGTCGACAGAAGTGGATCGGCAGGAGTGGAGGACCCAGCACGACGGTCCGCCGGAGCAGCATTCCCGGCGGTCCTTGGGGTGAAGCCGCAGCAGCGGCCGGGCAACTTCGCCAGCCCGAATCCGACAGGTCATCCTTCACAGGCGGCTGACGAAGGGTTGCGCATGACTGCGCTCAATCGTGTCCCGTCGCTGTGGACCAGGGCCGGTACGGCCTCGGCCCTCACCATCGCCGCCGTCGGCGGCAGCCTCGTGGTCCCTGGTGTCGCACCCGACGCCCAGGCGGCCACGACCGCGACGAAGGCACTCCAGGTCGCGGCCTCGAAGCACGGCGCCCCGTACAAGTACGGCGCCACGGGACCGCACCGCTTCGACTGCTCCGGGCTCACGCTCTACTCGTTCAAGAAGGCGGGCAAGAAGCTGCCTCGAACGGCCGCGGCGCAGTACAACAAGACACACCACGTCTCCGCCTCGCATCGCAAGGCCGGGGACCTCGTGTTCTTCCACTCGGGCCGGAGCGTGTACCACGTCGGCATCTACGCCGGGAAGGGAAAGATCTGGCACTCCCCGAAGACCGGGGAAGTGGTGAAGCTCCAGAAGATCTGGACACGGAGCGTCTGGTACGGGCGGGTCAGCTGACCTGCCCCTGGGCGGCGGCGGGGGCCGCCGCCCAGGGAACACCTCCGTCCGGCAGCCTCGTCGGCGTGCCCCCTGGCCGACCGTGCGCCGGACGGCCGGTGACCGTCCCCTCCGCCCTCCGGCGGCGCCCTCTCAGCCCCTCAGCGGCTCCAGGAGCAGCACGAGGCCGAGCACGGTGAGCGCACCGCCGGTGACGGCCTCCACGGCGCGTGCGGCACGCGGCCGGCGCAGCCACCGTCCCAGCCGGTCCACGAGCAGCGCGACCACCGGGAACCACACCAGGGCCAGCACGACCACGATCAGCGCCAGGAGCAGCGTCCGCGGCATCGCGGGGCTGCCCGACGGCACGAACTGCGGCAGCAGGCTGAGAAAGGTGATCGGCGCCTTCGGGTTGAGTGCGTTGGTGACGAAGCCCTGCCGCAGCGGTCGAGCGGCCGGTCCGGCCGGCGCCGCCCCACTCGCACCCGCGCCCGGCCCCGCCCCGTCGTCCGTCGAGGGCGTACCCGTCCCGTCGGCCCCGCGCGGCCGCCCCAGCGCGTGCACGGTACGCAGGCCCAGGTACAGCACGTAGGCGCCGCCGAGCAGCTGGAGCGTCCGGAACAGCGCCGGAACGGCCGTCAGGACCGCGGCGACCCCGGCGACGGCCAGCGCCGTGTGCAGGAGCAGGCCGCCCGCGATGCCGAGGGCGCACGCGACTCCGGCCCGTCGCGAGACGAGGGCGTTGCGTACGACGACGGTGAAGTCGGCCCCGGGCATGGCGACCATGCCGGCGGCGACTCCGGTGAAGGCGAAGAGCTGTGCGTCCATGGCCCCAGGTTCACCCGCGCGGGCCTTCAGCAGGTATGTCGAATATCCTGGGATTGCCTTAAGCATTCGTTTAGACCGCGGGGAGAGGTCATCCACAGACCCCTCCCCTTCGGTACGGAAGAGGCCTCTGGGTACGGGAGAGCGGCACATGTACGACCCGACGCGACTGGCCGCGCTGGTGGCGGTGGCCGAGGCGGGCTCGATCACCCGGGCCGCCGAACGGCTCGGATACACGCCGCCCGCGCTCTCCCAGCAGGTGGCGAAGCTGGAACGGGAGGCGGGGGCCACGCTGCTGGTGCGCTCGCACCGCGGGACGCGGCTCACCGGCGCCGGCGAGCTGCTGGTGGCGCGGGCCCGGCGGGTGCTCGACGAGATGGAGCTGGCCCGGCACGAACTCGCCCGGTTGGCGGGCCTGTCGGGCGGGACACTGCGGCTCGGCACCTTCCAGACGGCGGGCATCCATCTGCTGCCGCCGGTGCTCAGCGCGTTCCGCCGGGCCCATCCGGACGTGGAACTGGCGGTCGCCGACTACGAACCTCCGCACGGGATCGCGGCGGTCGCGTCCGGCGAGGTGGACCTGGCACTCACGCACACCTACGAGCCCGCACCGCGTGTCCCGCTGCCCTCGTCCGTCGCCGTCGAGCCCGTCCTGGTCGAGGAGTTGGTCCTGGTGACCGCTCCCGGGCACGTGCTCGCGGCCGGTTCGGGGCGGCTGCCCCTCGCGGACCTGGCGGGCCAGCCGCTGATCAGCATGGCGCCGGACCACCCACCGCGGCAGGCCGTGGAGGCCGCTCTCGCCCGGGCCGGTGCCACTCCCGCCGTGCTCGTCGAGACGCCGGGCTACGCCCTGGTGTGCGCGCTGGTCAGCGCCGGGCTCGGGGTCGCGGTCGTGCCGGAGATGGTGGCGTCGACCGCCGCGACTCCGGTGGGGACGCGGCTGCTCGACCCGGGAGACCTGCGCCGCACGATCTCGGTCGTCCACCGCGCCGACGGGACCACACCCGCCGCCGACGCGTTCCGCGCCCTGCTGCGCGGCGCGTTCGGTCGCGTCGGCCGCGGACACCCGTACGGCAACCGTCCGCAGGCGTAGGTCCGCACGCGTCCCGGCCACTCGTCGCACCCGGGTTTCGCTCGCCCGTCGCGCCGTGCGGGTCCGGATGCCTGTCCGCCCGACTGCCGCGCGTCCGGCCGGAGACGGGGTCCGCGCGGTGGCTCTATGCCTCGGGTGGCCCCCCGGCCGCGACCCGCTGGACCGGTACCGTCCAGGGGAGTTCGATGGAGACCGTCTTGCCGCCCTCGCGGGTGGCGCGGACGCTCAGTCTGCCGCCGCACTCGTTGGCGAGCCAGCGGATGATCACCATGCCGCGGCCGTTGTCCTGCTGGACCGCCGCGGGCAGTCGCTTCGGGAAGCGCGGATGGCTGTCGGTGACGCCGATCCGCAGGCGCTCCTCCCGGTCGAGGCACACGTCGACCGTGAAGGTGGGCGACTGCCCGAAGGTGTGCTGAACGGCGTTGGTGGCCAGTTCGGACACGATCAGGCGGACGGTCTCACCGACTTCGGCGTCGCCCGGCAGGCCCCATTCGGCCAGCACTTCCGCGACGAATTTACGGGCCACGGAAACCGAGACGGCTTCGCTCGGCAGGGTGACGGCTGCTTCCTGGTGATCTGCCATGGCGAGGTCGTCCCTTTCCCACGGGACCGGAGTCCGACACGGAGCGGATGGTTCGAGTACGGTCCCGGACTGGTGCTTGCGCCAGACTGCCATTAGCGGGCCGGTCGCGGGTGCGATCCACCGAGTAATGCATATATCTGTCGCTCGATGCGGTGAACTCTGCGTCGGCAGAGCGTATTCGGGCGGCTTGGAAGGAGTAAGGAGAACGGCCATGCAGCACGGTCCCGCGGTGCGCCGCCGCAAGCTCGGTGCCGAACTGCGCGCCCTGCGCGCGGGCACGGGTCTCACGAGCGGCCAGGCGGCCCGCCTGCTCGGCTGGCACCAGTCGAAGGTGAGCCGCATCGAGACCGGTACCAGCGGGGTGAAACCGGCCGACGTGGAGCGCCTGTTGGACGCATACGGTGTCGGTGAACCCGAACTACGCGAGCTTCTGGTCGTGTTGGCGGGATCCGAGGGCAACGGCCGGCACCACTGGTGGCACGCGTACCGGGGAGTGCTGCCGCCGGCATACCGCGACTTCATCAGTCTGGAGTCGGGCGCGAGTGGGATGCGCACCCTGGAGACGTCCGTCGTACCGGGCCTGTTGCAGACGCCCGACTACGCCCGCGCGGTGACGCGGGCCGCCGTGGACGGGCTGGAGGAGAGCAAGCTCGACACCTTGGTCGAGGTCCGGCTGGCCCGGCAGGACGTGCTGCGCGCCGATCCCCCGCTGGAGTTGTGCGCCGTGCTCGACGAGGCGGTGCTCCGAAGGGAGGTGGGCGGCCCCGAGGTGATGGCACGCCAGCTGAGCCGGCTGTGCGAGGCCGCGGCACTCCCCCAAGTCCGGCTCCAAGTGCTGCCGTTCGCCGCCGGAGCACACATCGGGATCACCGGGCCTTTCGTTATCTTCTCATTTCCGAACACAACTGATCTGGATGTGGTTGTTCTCGACCACTTGACGAGTAGCCTCTACCTCGAACGGAAAGAAGACCTTCAGGCCTATACGGAGGCCTTCAACACCCTTCAGTTCCACGCCCTTTCGCCCGAGGACTCGTTGGACTACATCGCCGGGATAGGTGACGGCGCGTAAGGAGGCACCCCCATTGTCTGCATCGCCTCGGTACGTACCCTCCAGCACTTCACTGCGCGACGTGCGATGGCTGCGCAGCAGCCGCAGCACGGGAATGAACAACTGCGTCGAGACGGCGCGCCCCGGCTCCGGACCGTGGTCCGGGTCGGTCGCGGTACGCGATTCCAAGAATCCGGCAGGCCCCGCCCTGCTGTTCGCCCCTTCCGCCTGGGAGGGGTTCATCACCGGCCTGGCCTGACCGCGGGCCGGTTCACCGGTTGCGGCTGATCACGTCCACCGCGTGCTCGATCTGCTCCTCGGAGAGGTCCGCGCGGGCCGTCAGCCGCAGCCGCGACACGCCGTCGGGCACCGACGGGGGACGGAAGCAGCCGACGGCGAGGCCCGCCTCGCGGCAGTCGGCGGCCCAGCTGAGGGCCCGTTCGGGGGACGGTGCCCTCACGGAGACGACGGCGGCGTCCGGCCGTACCGCCGACAGCCCTTCAGCGGTCAGCCGGGTGTGCAGCGCCGTGGCCACCGCGCGCGCCCTCGCCGCCCGGTCCGGTTCACTGCGCAGCAGTCGCAGCGCGGCCAGCGCCGCTCCCACCGCCGCCGGCGCGAGGCCGGTGTCGAAGATGAAGGTGCGGGCCGCGTTGACGAGGTGGTCGATGACCGCCGCCGGGCCGAGGACGGCTCCGCCCTGGCTGCCGAGCGACTTGGACAGCGTGACCGTCACGACGACGTCCGGGTTCCCGGCGAGCCCCGCCGCGTGCGGGGCACCCCGGCCTCCGTCGCCGAGGACACCGAGCCCGTGCGCGTCGTCGAGGATCAGTCCGGCCCCGTACTCCCGGCAGGCGAGGGCCAGTTCGGTGAGCGGTGCCGCGTCCCCGTCCACCGAGAACACCGTGTCGGAGACGGCGACGGCCGGGCCCTCGTGAGTGCCGAGCGCCTTGCGCACACCGGCGGGGTCCGCGTGCCCCACGACCTGGGTGGTGCCGCGGGCGAGCCGGCAGCCGTCGATCAGCGAGGCGTGGTTGCCCGCGTCCGAGACGACGAGCGAGCCGTGCGGGGCGAGGGCGGTGACGGCGGCGAGGTTGGCCGCGTAGCCGGAGGAGAGGACGAGTGCGGACTCGAAGCCGCAGAAGTCGGCCAGCTCGCGTTCCAGTTCGGTGTGGAGTTCGGTGGTCCCGGTGACGAGCCGGGAACCGGTCGCGCCGCCGCCCCAGGTGCGCGCCGCCTCCGCGGCGGCGGCCGTGATCCGCGGATGGCGGGCCAGACCGAGGTAGTCGTTGCTCGCGAGATCGAGCAGCGGCGAGTCGGCGGGGCGCGGGCGCAGGGTCCGTACGAGACCGGCGGCGCGGCGCGCCGCGGCCTGCTCGTCGATCCAGCCGAACGCCATGTGTCCTCCGGACCGTCGTGACGGGTGTTTTGTAGGCAGTGCACAGACCCTAGCGGCCGGACCAGCCGCCCAGGATGTGGCAATACCCACACGTCGAACCCACTCTGTTGTCCGATCTCTCCTTGGCCGGGGCCGGTCGTATACGCCAGGATCGGACCTCATGGACCTGCTGAACACGCTGGTGGACAAGGGGCTTCGGCGCGAGCTGCCGACCCGCGAGGAGGCGCTGGCCGTACTGGCCACGTCCGACGACGACGTGCTGGACGTGGTGGCCGCGGCCGGCAAGGTACGCCGTCGCTGGTTCGGCCGACGGGTGAAACTGAACTATCTGGTCAACCTGAAGTCGGGCCTGTGCCCGGAGGACTGCTCGTACTGCTCGCAGCGTCTCGGCTCCCGGGCCGGGATCCTGAAGTACAGCTGGCTGAAGCCCGACGAGGCCTCCCGTGCCGCGGCGGCGGGGCTCGCCGGGGGCGCCAAGCGGGTGTGCCTGGTGGCCAGCGGCCGCGGGCCGACGGACCGTGACGTGGAGCGGGTCTCCGACACGATCAAGGCCATCAAGGACCAGAACGAGGGCGTCGAGGTGTGCGCCTGCCTCGGCCTGCTCTCCGACGGCCAGGCCGAGCGGCTCCGCGAGGCCGGCGCGGACGCCTACAACCACAACCTGAACACGTCCGAGGGGACGTACGGGGACATCACGACCACGCACACGTACGCCGACCGGGTCGACACGGTCCAGAAGGCGCACGCGGCGGGGCTGTCCGCCTGTTCGGGCCTGATCGCGGGCATGGGCGAGGCGGACGAGGACCTCGTCGACGTCGTGTACGCGCTGCGCGCGCTCGACCCCGACTCCGTACCGGTGAACTTCCTGATCCCGTTCGAGGGCACCCCGCTCGCCAAGGAGTGGAACCTCACCCCGCAGCGGTGCCTGCGCATCCTCGCCATGGTCCGGTTCGTGTGCCCGGACGTCGAGGTCCGGATCGCGGGTGGCCGCGAGGTCCATCTGCGCACCCTCCAGCCCCTCGCCCTGCACCTCGCCAACTCGATCTTCCTCGGCGACTACCTCACCAGCGAGGGCCAGGCGGGCAAGGCGGACCTGGACATGATCACGGACGCCGGATTCGAGGTGGAGAACGCGGGCGAGGTGACCCTGCCGGAGCACCGCGCGGCCGCGAGCGGCTGTGGTTCGCACGCGCCGGCCGCCGGCGCGGGGTCCGAGGGCACCGGGTGCGGATCGCACGCGGAGGCCGGGTGCGGGTCCCACGCGGGAGGCGGCTGCGGCTCCCACGAAGGCGGCGGGGCGTGCGGTTCGGTCCCGGCGGCCACCGACGGGGGGGCCCGCGCGGAGACCGCGGGTACGGAGCGGGCGGGCGCGGAGACGGCAGGCACGGAGACCGCACCCGCGGGCGCCCGGACCGACCTCGTCGCCGTCCGCCGCCGTGGTGCCGGAACGGACCTCGCGCCCAATGCCTGACCTGTCCGTGCGGGAACTGCTCGACCTCGACCGACGGCACGTCTGGCATCCGTACGGGCCGATGCCCGGCCGTCAGGAGCCGCTGGTCGTGGAGTCGGCGAGCGGGGTCCGGCTGCGGCTGGCCGGAGGTGCGGGTGAGCTGATCGACGGGATGTCGTCCTGGTGGTCGGCGATCCACGGCTACAACCATCCGGTCCTCAACGAGGCGGCTCGCGGTCAGCTGGACCGGATGAGCCACGTGATGTTCGGCGGGCTCACCCACGAGCCCGCCGTACGGCTCGCGAAGCGGCTGGTGGACATCTCTCCGGACGGCCTGGAACACGTCTTCCTCGCCGACTCCGGATCCGTGTCCGTCGAGGTGGCCGTCAAGATGTGCCTGCAGTACTGGCGTTCGCTCGGCCGTCCGGCCAAGCAGCGGCTGCTGACCTGGCGCGGCGGCTACCACGGGGACACCTGGCAGCCCATGTCGGTGTGCGATCCCGAGGGCGGGATGCACGAGCTGTGGCAGGGCGTGCTCCACCGCCAGGTGTTCGCCGACGCGCCTGGGGCGGAGTACGACGCTTCGTACGCCGAGCGGCTGCGCGAGCTGATCGGCGAACACGCGGACGAGCTGGCCGCGGTGATCGTCGAGCCGGTGGTGCAGGGCGCGGGCGGCATGCGGTTCCACTCCCCCGCGTATCTGCGGGTGCTGCGCGAGGCGTGCGACGCGCACGACGTGCTGCTCGTCTTCGACGAGATCGCCACCGGCTTCGGTCGGACGGGCGAACTGTTCGCGGCGGACCACGCGGGCGTGACACCGGACGTGATGTGCGTAGGCAAGGCGCTGACCGGCGGTTATCTGACGATGGCGGCGACGCTGTGCACCGCGCGGGTGGCCGAGGGCATCTCGCGCGGCGAGGTCCCGGTGCTCGCCCACGGCCCGACGTTCATGGGCAACCCGCTGGCCGCGGCGGTGGCGTGCGCGTCCGTCGACCTGCTGCTCGGACAGGACTGGCGGACCGAGGTGAAGCGGATCGGGACGGGGCTGCGGGACGGGCTCGCGGAGGCCGCGTCCCTGCCGGGGGTGCGGGACGTGCGCGTGCTCGGCGCGATCGGAGTCGTCCAGCTCGACCACGAGGTGGACATGAAGGCGGCGACGGCGGCCGCGGTGCGCGAGGGCGTGTGGCTGCGGCCGTTCCGCGACCTCGTGTACACGATGCCGCCGTACGTCACGGGCGACAGGGACGTCGAACGGATCGTGCGCGCCGTGTGCGCGGCGGCGCGGGAGGGTTGAGATGCCGGTACTGGTGATCACGGGAACGGGCACGGAGGTCGGCAAGACGATCGTCACGGCCGCCGTCGCCGCCACGGCGCTCGCGGCCGGACGGTCGGTGGCCGTACTGAAGCCGGCGCAGACCGGTGTGGGACCGAAAGAGCGGGGCGACGCCGACGAGGCCGCGCGGCTCGCGGGCGCCGTCACGACGCTCGAACTCGGCCGCTTCCCGGAGCCGTTGGCGCCGGCCACCGCCGCCCGGCGGGCCGGCCTCGCGCCGGTGCCGCCGCGGGATGTCGCCGAGGCCGCGGCCAAACTGGCCACCGAGCACGACCTGGTGCTCGTCGAGGGCGCGGGCGGTCTCCTGGTCCGCTTCGACGACGAGGACGGGACGCTGGCGGACGCGGCCCGGATGCTCGACGCACCCGTGCTGGTCGTCACGCCGGCCGGCCTCGGCACGCTCAACGCGACGGAACTGACGGCCCGTGAGCTACGGTCCCGTGAGCTGGAGTTCGCCGGTGTCGTCATCGGCAGCTGGCCGGACGCGCCGGATCTGGCCATGCGGTGCAACCTCGCGGACCTGCCGGCCGTGTGCGGTGCGCCGCTGCTGGGTGCGGTCCCGGCGGGAGCGGGGGGCCGGTCTCCCGCCGACTTCCGTGCGGGGGCCCCGGGTTGGCTGGATCCGCGTCTGGGCGGACGCTGGAACGCCGACGCCTTCGCCGCGGCCAACAGGGCCTGAGCCCCTGCGGGCCGGACGCGCGGACGTCCCGGGAGATCGCTCCGGACCGGCCCGCGGTCCGGCGGTCTTCCCGCGCGGAGCCGCTGTGGGGGCGGGTGGGCCGTCCGGCGCGTGCGACGGACCCGGCGGGGGGACAATTCCGGTAGGACCCGTCCTACCGGGAGGCCCGTCATGCCGTTCAAGCCGTTGCGTCCGGCCCGCTCCGGCAAGGTGACGGCGGACGCCGTGCACCATCCGGTGTTCGCCCGCTCCTACGCCCGCCTCAGCGTCGGCGCCGAGACCCGGCTGGGCATGGGCCGGATCCGGGACCGGCTGCTCGCCGGCCTGTCCGGCCGGGTCATCGAGATCGGCGCGGGCAACGGGCTGAACTTCGCGCATTATCCGGGCACCGTGTCGGAAGTCGTCGCCATCGAACCCGAGCGCCTGCTGCGGCAGTTGGCCGTGGAGGCGGCACTGCGCTGCGAGGTCCCCGTCGACGTGGCGCCGGGCGCGGCGGAGGCCCTGCCGGTCAAGAGCGAGGCGTACGACGCGACGGTGCTGTCGCTGGTGCTGTGCAGCGTGCGGGACGTGCCGAGGACGCTCGCCGAGGTGCGGCGGGTGCTGCGCCCCGGCGGCACGGTGCGGTTCTTCGAGCACGGCAGCGGCGGCGGACCGGTGATGCGGTCGACGCAGCGGGGCCTGGACCGCACGGTGTGGCCCCGGCTGGCCGGCGGTTGCCACCTGTCCCGCGACCCGGTCTCCGCACTGCGCGAAGCGGGCTTCGAACTGGGCCCGTACCGAAGGCTGTTCATGCCCGAGAAGGGGATGAGGCTGCCCACCTCGTACTGCGTCCTGGGCTCCGCGTACCGACCGGCGGAGTAGGGACCACGACGTGCGCGCTACAGGCTCCAGCGGCGCAGCTCGTGCGTGATCTCGTGCACGGTGGCCTCCCCGCTCTTGACCAGACGGGCCAGCTCCCGCACCTGTTCGGGCGAGGTCACGACCTTCAGGCCGCTGGCGACGAGGTAGGCGTACGCGACGGCCGAGGCGAACATCGCGTTGGAACGCTCGAGCGCCGGGACGTGCAGCAGGAGCTGGAGCAGCGCGGCGGCGCGGGCGTGCGGACTGTCGTAGACGGGAATGCCGAAGATCTCCGCCTCGTGCCGGCTGACCGCGGCGACGAGGGCTCCCCAGTCGGTGACCTGGGGATCTCCGGGTGTCTTCTGTTCGGCGATCATGAGGAGCCAGGCAAGGTCGACTCTGAGACTGCTCAACGGATCAACGACGACCTTCGCGGGTGCCTTCACGGTCCGGGCCGAACTCCTCGGCGAACACGGACTCGTACTGCTTCATGAAATCGGCGGCGGCGTCCACGAACGTGTGACCCACCTCCCCGGTGTCCTGCCGGACCAGTTCCTCGATGTAGCGGTTCACGCTCATCCCCCGTTCCAGGGCTCGCTCACGGGCGGCTCGGGCCGTGCCCTCTTCCACCCGGACGTTCAGCTGAGTCTTCGCCATCCTTCGAAGCTAGCGCGGAACCGCTAGCACCGGCAAGAGGGCCGGCCTCTCCGGGGGCCCGGAAGGGCGGCCGTGGCCACCACGGGCCCCGGCGACCACGGGTGGAGAGTGCCCCTTACATCCGTGCCCGGAGCGCGACCTGGGGCGGAGGGCATCCGGCACTCAAGGGGGATACCGGGTGTGCCCGCCGTCACACTACGCTCGGGCGCGACGAGGGATTCGGGACGTCGAAACACGGAGGAGGCGGCCTTGTCCACAGCTGCTGCGGAGCAGGCACCCGGCCGCGCGGAGGGGGACGGGATCGCCGCCCGCGCCCGCGGGCTGACGAAGGCGTACGGCTCGGGCGAGACCGCGGTGCTCGCCCTCGACTCGGTCGACGTGGACATCGCGCGCGGCCGGTTCACCGCCGTGATGGGCCCGTCGGGCTCCGGGAAGTCCACGCTCATGCACTGTCTGGCGGGGCTCGACACCGTCTCGGCCGGACAGGTGTGGCTGGGCGGCACGGAGATCACCGGGCTGAAGGACAAGGAACTGACACGGCTGCGCAGGGACCGGATCGGCTTCATGTTCCAGTCGTTCAACCTGATCCCGACGCTGAACGCCGCGGAGAACATCACGCTGCCCATGGACATCGCGGGCCAGAAGCCCGACCGGCAGTGGCTGGACCAGGTCATCGACACGCTGGGACTGCGTGATCGGTTGAAGCACCGGCCCGCCCAGCTCTCCGGCGGCCAGCAGCAGCGCGTGGCCTGTGCGCGGGCGCTCGCCTCACGGCCTGAGCTGATCTTCGCCGACGAGCCGACCGGCAACCTGGACTCCCGCGCCGGACTCGAGGTCCTCGGTTTCCTGCGCGAGGCGGTCGACGAACTGGGCCAGACCGTCGTCATGGTCACGCACGATCCGGGTGCGGCCGCCCACTCCGACCTGGTGCTCTTTCTCGCGGACGGCCGGATCGTGGACGAGACGCAGCGGCCGACCGCGGAGGCCGTGCTGGAGCGGATGAAGCGCTTCGACACGGTCCGCGTGACCTACGACGGCCGCGAACCCGACGGCACCGCGGCGGACACCGGCGGGTCCGGCGACCCGACAGCCAGGAGCGGCTCCGGCGAAAAGTCTCCCCCGGTGGGCTCCGAAAACGGTTCCCCTGCGGCCGGCTCCGCCGACGTGACCCTCGACAAGGACTGAGGCGGCTGTGCTCAAGGCGACCCTGCGGAGCTTTCTCGCGCACAAGGGGCGGCTGCTCCTGTCGGCGCTCGCCATCGTGCTGTCCGTCGCGTTCGTCGCGGGCAGCCTCATCTTCTCGGACACGGTGACCCGCACGTTCGACCGGCTCTTCGCCTCCACCTCGGCCGACGTGACCGTGGAACCGAAGAACGACCTGAACTCCCAGCTGCCGACCGGGGCCACCGAGACCGTGCCGGCCTCGCTCGCGGAGCGGATCGCCAAGGTCGAGGGAGTCGCCGCGGCCCGTGTCGACGCCTCCGTCGAGAACGCCCCGGTCGTCGACAGCGCGAACAAGTCCGTCGGCCCGACGACCGGTGCCCCCACCATCGTCACGGACTGGCAGGTCACCGACCGCAGTCCGGTGAAGCTGACCTCCGGACACGCTCCGAAGGGCGACGGCGAGGCGCTGCTCGACGCCGACACCGCCGACAAGAAGCACCTCGGCATCGGGGACACGCTGACGGTGCAGGCGCAGCCCGGGTCGTTCGAGGTGCGGATCGTCGGGATCGCCACGTTCACCACCACGAACCCCGGTGCGGCGCTGCTCTTCCTCGACACCCCGACCGCGCAGACGAAGCTCCTCGGATCCACCGACGCCGCCACGAGCATCTCGGTGGAGGCGACGGAGGGCGTCAGCGACGCGACGGTCAAGCGGCGGATCGCCGCCGAGCTGGGCGCCGCGAAGTACGACGTGAAGACCGCCGACGAGCAGGCCGAGTCGTCCGCCGAGCAGCTCGGCGGCTTCCTGGACATCATCAAGTACGTGATGCTCGGCTTCGCCGGGATCGCCGTCCTCGTCGGCATCTTCCTGATCGTCAACACGTTCTCCATGCTGATCGCCCAACGCACCCGCGAACTCGGCCTGTTGCGAGCGCTCGGCGCCGACCGCCGCCAGGTTCGCCGGTCGGTGCTCACCGAGGCGCTGCTCCTCGGCCTGGTGGGTTCGACCCTCGGCCTCGCGGCGGGGATCGGTCTCGCGGTCGGTCTGATCAAGCTGATGACCGCGTTCGGCATGAACCTGAAGTCCACGGAGATGGTGATCGGCTGGCCGACACCGGTCGCGTCGTACGTCGTCGGGGTGGGCGTCACGTTCGTCGCCGCCTATCTGCCGGCCCGGCGCGCGGCGACCGTCTCCCCGATGGCCGCCCTCTCCGACGCCGAAGTCGCCGGTGTGGGGAAGCCGTTGCGGACGCGGGCCATCGTGGGCGTGGTCGTGGGGCTGGCCGGAGCGGCGGCGCTCGCCGGATGCGCGTCCGCGTCGAAGACATCGACGTCCGCCTCCCTGCTGGGGCTCGGCGTGGTCCTGACCCTGACCGCCACGGTGATCGCGGGGCCCCTGCTGGTCCGGCCGGTGATCCGGGTCCTCGGGGGCGCCTTCCCGGCGCTCTTCGGCTCGGTCGGCCGGATGAGCCAGCGCAACGCCCTGCGCAATCCGCGCCGCACGGGCGCCACCGCCGCCGCGCTGATGGTGGGGCTGGCCCTGGTCGGCGGGATGTCCGTGGCCAGCGCCTCCATGAGCAAGTCCTTCGACAGTCAGATCGACAAGACGCTCGGCTCCGACTTCGTGCTGCAGAACGACAACTTCGTGCCCTTCTCCAAGGAGTTGACGGACAAGGTGCGCGCCACGGAGGGCGTGGGGCTCGTCGTCCGGCAGCGGTTCACCCCGATCGCCGTCCGGCTGCCGGACGGCAAGCGGATCGAGACGTCCGCGGCGGCCTACGACCGGCGGCTCGACGACGTCGCCCACATCACGTACGCGCGGGGCGACACCGCGGCGGCGCTCGCGGACGGACGCCTCGCCATGGACGCGACGTTCGCGAAGGACCACGGCGTACGGGTGGGCAGCACGATTCCCGTCGAGTTCCCGGCCGGCCGCACGACGGACCTCACCGTGGGCGCCCTCACCGACCAGGCGGGCAGCGGCGGGTTCGGTATGCAGGGCGGGCTCGTCATCGGCTTCGGCACGGTCGAGAAGTACGTGCCCGGCGGGCAGGACTCCGCGCTGTACGTGAACGCGAGCCCGGGCACGGACGCCGACCGGTTGCGTCCCCGTCTGGAAAAAACTCTCGATCCGTACCCCCAGGTACAGGTCCGCGACCAGGCCGACTACAAGAAGCTGGTGCACGACCAGATCGCCGTGCTGCTCTACCTCGTGTACGCGCTGCTCGGGCTCGCCATCGTCATCGCGGTGCTCGGTGTCGTCAACACCCTCGCCCTGTCGGTGGTGGAGCGGACCCGGGAGATCGGGCTGCTGCGGGCCATCGGACTCGGCCGCCGCCAGCTGCGCCGGATGATCCGGCTGGAGTCGGTGGTGATCGCCGTGTTCGGAGCCGTGCTCGGGCTGGCGCTGGGGCTCGTCTGGGGCGTGTGCGTCCAGCGGGTACTGGCCCTCCAGGGGATGGAGGAACTCGCCATCCCCTGGACGACGATCGTGGCGGTCGTGGTCGGCTCCGCGCTCGTCGGCGTCGTCGCGGCTCTGCTCCCGGCACTGCGGGCGTCCCGGATGAACGTCCTGGCGGCCATCGCGCACGAGTGACCGGCGGGCCGGCGGCCGACCGGGCTCCCCTACGCACCGGCCGGCCGCGCACTGTCGGCCGATGGCCGTCCGGATGGTGGAATGCGGTGCCTCCGCACGGCCCGCGTGATGGGATCGGCGCATGACCGACCTGTGGATACGGGCCGCCGCGCCCGAGGACCTGGACGCGGTGCTCGCCTTCTGGAAGACGGCCGCCGAGGGCACGAGCATCAGTGACGACCGCGACGGCGTCGAGCGGCTGCTCGCCCGGGACGCCGAGTCCCTGCTCCTGGCGGAACGCGGTGGGGAACTGGTCGGCACCGTGATCGCCGGCTTCGACGGCTGGCGCTGCCACCTGTACCGGCTGGCGGTGCATCCGGACCGGCGGCGGCTCGGCATCGGCTCGGCGTTGCTCGCCGCCGCGGAGGAGCGCTTCGTCGAGCTCGGCGGGCGGCGTGGGGACGCGATGGTGCTGCGGCGGAACGAGTCGGCCCACCACGCGTGGCGGGCGGCCGGGTACGCGCCCGAGGAGCACTGGCGACGCTGGGTGAAGCCGCTCGGCGAGTAGGGGGTGTCGTCCGGACCGGTCGGGGGAACCGGACTGGTCCCAGCGACACCCCTGGTCACTGATCAGGGACGGGGGCCACCGAGGAGAACGCTTTGCCCTTCCTTTACTCTTGGGTGGACAGTCCGTCCTCCTATGAAAGGTGTGAGCGTCCGCCCATGGGCGAACCTCCCAGTACCCGGCACCGCGATCCTCACGGCGGCCGCGGACATCGCGCGATCCCCCCGACCCTGGCCGATCATGGGACGGAGGTGACCCGATGACCGAAGTTCTCCTGCTGCTGGTGGCCGTTCTGCTGTCGCTGGCCTGCGGCGCCTTCGTGGCGGCGGAGTTCTCGCTGACCACGGTCGAACGCAGCGAACTGGAACGTGCCGCGGAGCGCGGCGAGCGCGGCGCCTCGGGCGCCCTCAAGGCCGTACGCAACCTCACCTTCCAGCTGTCCGGCGCCCAGCTCGGTATCACCGTGACCAACCTGGTCGTCGGCATGCTGTCCGAGTCCTCGATCGCCAAGCTGATCGCGGGCCCGCTGGAGTCGATCGGGGTTCCGGCCTCCGCGTCGCGCTCGGTGGCCCTCGTCATCGGTACGGCGCTCTCGACCCTCTTCCTGATGGTCGTCGGCGAGCTGGTGCCGAAGAACTGGGCGATCTCCTCACCGCTGGCCGTGGCCAAGCGCGTGGCGACGCCGCAGCGCTGGTTCAGCGCGGCCTTCCGTCCGTTCATCGCCCACCTCAACAACACGGCCAACCACGTCGTACGGCGTTTCGGCCTCGAACCCGCCGAGGAGCTGGCCTCCGCGCGCGGGCCCCAGGAGCTGGTGGCGCTCGCCCGGCACTCCGCCAAGGAGGGCGCGCTGGAGGCGGACACCGCCGAGCTGTTCGTGCGCACCCTGAACCTCGCCGACCTGACGGCGGAGAACGTGATGACGCCGCGCGTCCAGGTCATCGCGCTGGAGATGCGGGCGACCTGCGAGGACGTGGCGAACGCGACCCGGGCGACCGGGCTGTCCCGCTTCCCCGTCTACCAGGACAGCCTGGACGAGGTCGTCGGCGTGGCCCACATCAAGGACGTCCTCACGGTCCCGGCCGAGGATCGGACTCAGACACCCGTCGCCCGGATCATGCGGGAGCCGCTGCTCGTACCGGAGTCGCTGACCGTCGACCGCCTGCTGGACCGGCTGGCCGGCAAGCGCACGATGGCCGTGGTCATCGACGAGTACGGCGGTACGGCCGGTGTCGCCACCCTGGAGGACATCGTCGAGGAGGTCGTCGGCGAGGTCCGTGACGAGCACGATCCGCACGAGACGCCCGACCTCGCCCCGGTCGGCACGGACGACGACGGCCGGGCCCTGTACTCGGCCGACGGGTCGGCCCGCACCGACCAGCTCGCCCGGGTCGGACTGCGGGTGCCCGACGGCCCGTACGAGACCCTGGCCGGTTTCGTCGCGGCCGAGCTGGGCCGCATCCCCGCCGAAGGGGACTCCGTCGAGGCCACCGGCTGGCGGCTCGACGTGGTGGACGCCTCGGGACGGCGGGCCGCCCGCGTGCTGATGCACGCGCCGCACGACGCCGAGGAGAGCGCGCGATGACCGCCGTACAACTGCTGGTCGGGCTCGCGACGCTCGTCGTGAACGGCTTCTTCGTGGGCGGCGAGTTCGCGCTGATCTCGGTGCGCCGCAGCCAGATCGAGCCGCACGCCGAGCAAGGTGACCGACGCGCCCGCAGTGTGCTGTGGGGGCTCGAGCACGTCTCCGCGCTCCTCGCCACGGCCCAGCTGGGCATCACGCTGTGCACCCTGGTGCTCGGCATCGTGGCCGAACCCGCGATCGCGCATCTGCTGGAGCCGGTGTTCCACGCGGTGGGCGTGCCCTCAGGCGCGGGCCACGCCGTCTCCTTCGTCATCGCGCTCACCCTCGCGACGTATCTGCACATGCTGCTCGGTGAGATGGTGCCGAAGAACGTGGCGCTCGCCGAACCGGTGCGGACGGCGCTGTTCCTGGGGCCGCCGCTGGTCGCCCTCTCGCGTGCGCTGCGCCCGGTGATCTTCACGGTCAACGCCTTCGCGAACGGACTGCTGAAGCTGTTGCGGGTGGAGACCAAGGACGAGGTCGCGGCCACCTTCTCGGACGACGAGCTGGCCCGCCTCGTCAAGGACTCCGGTGCCGCCGGGCTCATCGACGACCGGGCCCAGGAGCGCCTGCACGACGCCCTGGAACTGGGCCGCCGGCCCGTGCACGACGTCGTGCTCCCGGTGGAACGCGTGGTCTACGCGCACGCGGGCGTCACGCCCGAGGAGCTGGAGCGGCTGTCGGCCGAATCGGGCTTCTCACGTTTCCCGGTCGTCGACGACGGCCGCCGCATCCTCGGCTACCTGCACGTCAAGGACGCGCTGGACGCCATCCCGCGTGACCTGCCGTTCCGGGTGGAGGACATGCGGCCCATCGCCCGGGTCCGGGAGAGCACTCCCCTGGACGACGTCCTGACGGCCATGCGCCGCAGCCGTACGCACCTCGCGGCGGTGATGGGCAGCGACGGGCGGCTCGCGGGGCTGGTGACCATGGAGGACGTCCTGCGGGAGCTGTTCGGACAGCCGGTCTAGGACATCCCCTTCAGGACACGTGCCGGGTGCCCGGCGGACAGCGACTGTCCGCCGGGCACCTTCATGCGGCGGGCACCCCGAGCGGCGGGGCGTGCTCCCGTGCGGGGCCGACTCGGACTCCGGGCGAACCAGGCCCTGCTGAACGGGCCGACCTGTCCGGTGCACCCGACCGACCGATGAGTATGTGTTCGGGTTACCATCTTTCCCGCCATGCAGACGAATGCCACCTACACCAGTCTTGTCGCGGTCGGCGACTCCTTCACCGAGGGCATGTCGGACCTGTTGTCCGACGGTTCCTACCGCGGATGGGCCGACCTCCTCGCGGCCCGGATGGCGGCCCGCGCCCCCGGTTTCCGCTACGCCAACCTCGCGGTGCGCGGCAAGCTCATCGGGCAGATCGTCGCCGAGCAGGTCGACGTCGCCGCCGCCATGCGGCCCGACGTGATCACTCTCGTCGGTGGCCTGAACGACACTCTGCGACCCAAGGTCGACATGGGGCGCGTCCGCGGTCTCCTGGAGGAGGCCGTGGAGCGGCTCGCCCCGGCCTGCGAACAGCTCGTCCTGATGCGCAGCCCGGCCCGCAACGGTCCGGTCCTCGAACGCTTCCGCCCGCGCATGGAGGAGCTGTTCGTCGTCGTCGACGACCTCGCGAAGCGGCACGGAGCCCTGGTGGTCGACCTCTACGGGGCGCCGTCGCTCGCGGACCCGCGCATGTGGGACGTGGACCGGCTGCACCTGACCGCCGAGGGACACCGCAGGGTCGCCGAGGCCGTGTGGCAGACGCTCGGGTACGAAGGCGAGGACCAGGAGTGGCGCACCCCGATGGGGGCCACGACCCTGCCCGGCTTCCTCTCCCGCCGCACCGCCGACGCACGCTTCGCCCGGCAGCATCTGATGCCGTGGATCGGACGGCGACTGACGGGCCGCTCGTCGGGCGACGGCCGCCCGTCGAAGCGCCCCGACCTGCTGCCGTTCGAAGGTCCTGTCACGGGAGGTCACAGCGCGGATTCGGCGCACGGGGGCTGAATCGGTATCTGGCGCACGAGGCACGAGTCCACGGGGCACGGAGCCGGAAAGGCCGCCTCGCGCGGGCGGGTCCGTGAGCGGCGAGCGCCGGTGCCTCGCCGTACCGGGTCCCGCCGGTCTCGTCACGTGCGGTTCGCGGGCGGCTTCCGCCGTGCCTCTCCGTCGAGCGACACGGCGGCCATGCTCCGCATGAGAGGCAAGCTACCGCCTCGCGCCGTGGCCTCCACAGGGCGCACAGGGGGCGCTCGACGGCGCGCCGCCCGCTGACGGCTCGCGGCACGTGCTCCCGGGAACTACGGCTGGGCCCGGCGTGAGCACCGGGCCCAGCCGACGACCCCTTCAGCTTTGCGGAGCATGGAAAGGAGCCGTCCCACCACCCGGATCGGATGGCGAGCAACGGGCCGGCCGACGGACCCGGCCGGGTTCAGCATCCAAGCACTCATGCGGGGACCTGAGAAGTACGCCCCTGGGCAGCAAGGGGCGGACGGGTCGCCGCCGGGCCGCACGGGCGCACGGCGTGGCGACGGACTCGTACCTTTTCGCCCCGTCACACCATCGGTGGACGGATCAGGGCGGATGTGCCCCACCGACGCCACCTCGTCACCGCGTGGCGAAGGCAGAGAACCGGCCAGGCCCGACGCACTCGCCTACAGCCCCGCGGGGAGAGTCTGGGCCAGGTGCAGTACGGGGTTCCGGCGGCCCGGTGGACGCATGGCCGTGGTTCTTCTGGTGCAGAGGTGCGGGTGGGCACGGGTGAGAAACAGTCACCCGGAGCGGAGATTTTGGTGGCTCGATCGCGCCGCTCGACTACACGCCGCCCCCGTCGGTGCCGGCGGCGGGCAGGGCGGTGGTGGTCAGTGGTCCGTGGGCCATGACGATCGCGGCCAGCGGGTACGGCGGACCGGCGGTGCCGCGCAGGACCAGCAGCGGCATCCCGCGCTCGTCCTGTCGCCGTCCGAGTGACAGCCAGACGCGGTCGGACCGGTCGGTCTGCCCCACACCGAGGTCGTAGATCCGCCCCCAGAGATAGAAGGGGTCGGCCGCGGCGTCGCTCGCCTCCTGGAGGAGTTCGGGGACACCGTGGGCGGTGAGGTGGACCGCGACGCCGTCGAGGGTCCCCGCGGCCACCTGCGCGTGCCCGGCCGTGCGGGTGCGTACGTTGCGGGCCGCGCCGATCGCGTCGAGCCAGTACTCCCAGTCGGCCAGACACGTGGCCTTGATGGCCACGGTGACGCGCTCGCCGTCCGCGGTGATCCGCATGGCCTCCAGGCGCGCGAGGTGTTCGGACTGGAGGGTCGCGGCGACGGAGACCGCGCGGGCGGAGGCGGTGTCCCATCCGGCGGTGCGGGACCGCGCGGCGGCCGGGCGCACCCGTGGGACCTGTCCGTCCACCGCTTCGGGTACCGGCTCGGGCACCACGGCGACCTCGGTGCCGCGCGCGCCGTCGGCCCCGGACGCGGTCTCGTGTGCGTGTGCCCCCTCGTGGCCGGCCGCGGTCTCCCGTCCGTGCGTCGCCTCGGGCTCGACCGCGACCGCGTGACCGTGCGCGGCCTCGTGCCCGGCGGGGCCCTCGCTCGCGTTCTCGTCAGCGCTTCCGTTCCCGCTTCCGTTCTCGATCCCGTTCTCGCGGTTCGGCCCGGGCCCGCGCCTGCCGCCGTACTCGCTCTCGGGTGCACGCTCGGCACCGGGCTCCTCGCCGTGACCGCTCCCGTGTACGTGCTCGGCGAAGGGGCGTCCCGAGCCGCGGTCGGCGAGGTGCAGGACGATGGCGCCACGGGCAGGGGGGAGGAGCGGCATGGCCGCGGGGCCGCGGTCGTGCCGGGGTTCGGGTTCCTCGGCGCCGGGAAGCAGCCCTTTGCGGTTCAGCGCGGTGGCGATCCGCATCGCGACCTCGTTGGGGTAGCCGCAGTCCTCGACGATCGTCTCCACGGCCACCCGATACGACTCCGGGCCGTTGCGCCAGGACTCGACCTGGGTACGCAGTCGTTCGAGGACCCCGGCGCCGCCGACCTCCACCAGCCGTCCCTGCGCGTCCAGCGTCGCGATGAACTCCCGCGCGAAAGCGCCGAGTTGACCGGCGAGCTCCGCTTCGACCGCGGTGCGGCCCCCGGGCGCGGGGGTCATGCCGCAACTCCCAGGTACTCGCTGCGCAGCTTGGCCAGCGCCCGGAACTGCAGGGTCTTCACCGCGCCCTCGGTCCGCGCCATGTGCCGGGCGGTCTCCAGCACCGACAGTTCCATGAGGAAGCGCCGGGTGAGTACCTCGCGTTGGGGCGCCCGCAGTTGGCCGAGTGCCTGGCGCAGCAGCTCCTCGTCCAGACCGATCAGCACGGTGTCCTCGGTGCTGACGGTGAGGTCCTCGTCGAAACCGAGCATGTCCTCGACGACGAACTCCCGCCGCTGCGCGCTCTTGCAGTGGTCGATGACCTTGTTCCGCGCGATGGTGATGAGCCATCCGGCGAACCCGACACCGCGGTAGGTGAAAGTGCCCCGTTTCATCCAGGCGTTGAGGAAGGTCTCGCCCGTGATGTCCTCGGCGACCTGCCGGTTGCGCACGCGACGTTGTACATAGGCGAGCACCGCGGGGTGGTGCAGTGCGTAGAGCTCCCCGAACGCGTCCCGGTCACCCGCGAGGGCACGAGCGATCAGGGCCGGTTCTCTGGTGTCGGACCGCGGTGTGGCGGCGTTAGCCTCGGCGATCAAGGCCTACTCCGTTCATGAGTGGATGAACTGTGGTGGGCGGGTGCGCCGACGGTCTGCCGGGCGGCGGATGCCGTGACGGTGTGTTCCGGCCGTGGCCGGCTCCGGGCGCCGGGCGGCCCGGGCCTCGTGAGCGAGGGTCTTGCGGTCGCGCGGTGTCCCCCGCCGTCGCCTCGCAGCTCCGCAACGTGATCGAGCCGATGCCGAGGCGCTGCGCGCAGAGGTCCCCACGACCAGGACTTGCATACGTGCGACTAACTCACAGTCATGCAACATATGCAACTTGCGTACACGTACGCAAGTTGCTTCGCGGTACAGGCGTAGGACTTTTTGCCGTGAACTGGCGTACGAACGCTGCCCCTTGGCCTGTCGCGACGAGATCGCTCCGACTGACCTGCGACGATAACCACGTGCAAGTCGTGTGCAACTTGCATACGTGCGCGCTACTCTCCGGGCATGCGGAGCATGGAAGAGTCCCCCCACGAGTCCCGCGGTGAGCGACAAGCTCTCGCAAGGAGGGTTGGCGAGTACCTCACGAAGGCCGCGACCGCGGCCGGGTACGACGTCCGCCCACGAGCAGGCGGCCGGGCCCAACTGGCCGGCTCGATCGGAGTGAGCCTGACGACGATCAGCAGAACACTGGAGGGGAAGACACTCCCCCTCCCCTCGCAACTGACGACATGGGCGTCGGTGCTCGGTCTCGACCAACGGGAGATGTTGGTCAACAGCGGCATGCTTTCCCCGGAACACGGGCCTCAGCCGACGATCCGGAGGGTGGCCTCGGCGTCACTCACGCCGGAGGAGGCCATGGACGCGTGGGGAATCACCGATCTCAGAATCCGCACGATGCTCAACGGGAACATCGTCCAGGCGATCGAGTTCCAGAAGGACCTTGACGCAGGCGACGACCGGGGGGCCACGGCAAGGGGGTAACGAAACGTGGCGTACAGACTGGCAATCGCGTCCACCGCCAGCTGCACAGCCGGCGGGACATTCGTGGGCGAGGGCGTCTGGCACCGTACGTGGGAACTGGCGGCTGTCGGGGGCGCTCTCCTGACCGTGGGCGTCGCGGGGCTGCTGGCCGCCATGCTGCGCCACACGCTCAGCCAGGTCGAGGCCCGCACACGGCACGACCTCGGCGTGCTGGCGGAGCACCGGAGGTGTCTTGAGCTGGACATGCAGATGCGGGAAGCGGACCTGTCCCTGCGCGAGCGGGCGCTGGCCCGCAGCGCAACCTTCACGGCGCTGCGGCTCGCCAGTCACGCGAGGGCGGTCGACCAGGCGCGCAACGAGAACGCGGCGCTGCGCGCCGGGAACGCCCAGCTGATGGAGGAGATCGAGGAGGTCAACGACGAGCGGAACCAGCTGATCACCACCGAACTCAGCCTGGCCCGCGACCGTTTCACCACCAAGACGTACGGAGGTCTGCGCGCCGTGGTCGGCAGCGGGCAGTCCCATCCGGACCCGCACGCGCGAGCGGGGTACGAGACCCGTCCACCGCGCTCGGGATCATGAGTCCGGAGGTCTCCGTCCAGGGATCATGAGGCCCGACCCGGCGGTACGGGAGTGGCTCTGTGCAGCCGGTATGCTCCGTACACGTGACTGCCGCGCCCGCAAAGCCCCGTATCCCCAACGTCCTCGCCGGACGCTACGCCTCCGCCGAGCTCGCCACGCTCTGGTCCCCCGAGCAGAAGGTGAGGCTGGAGCGTCAGCTCTGGCTCGCCGTGCTGCGCGCCCAGAAGGACCTCGGGATCGAGGTGCCGGAGGCCGCCGTCGCGGACTACGAGCGCGTCCTCGACCAGGTCGACCTCGCCTCCATCGCCGAGCGCGAGAAGGTCACCCGGCACGACGTGAAGGCCCGGATCGAGGAGTTCAACGACCTCGCCGGACACGAGCACGTCCACAAGGGCATGACGTCCCGCGACCTCACGGAGAACGTCGAGCAGCTGCAGATCCGTCTCTCGCTGGAGCTGATGCGCGACCGCACGGTCGCCGTCCTCGCCCGTCTGGGCAAGCTCTCCGGCGAGTACGCCGAGCTGGTCATGGCCGGCCGCTCGCACAACGTGGCCGCGCAGGCCACCACCCTGGGCAAGCGCTTCGCTACCGCCGCCGACGAGCTGCTCGTCGCGTACGGCCGCCTGGAGGAGCTCCTCGGCCGCTACCCTCTGCGCGGCATCAAGGGTCCCGTCGGCACGGCTCAGGACATGCTGGACCTGCTCGGCGGCGACACGGCCGCGCTCGCGGACCTGGAGCAGCGGATCGCCGGGCACCTGGGCTTCTCGCAGGCCTTCACCTCCGTCGGCCAGGTCTACCCGCGCTCCCTGGACTACGAGGTCGTGACCGCGCTGGTGCAGCTGGCCGCCGCTCCGTCCTCGACCGCCAAGACGATCCGGCTGATGGCCGGGCACGAGCTGGTCACCGAGGGCTTCAAGCCCGGCCAGGTCGGCTCCTCGGCGATGCCGCACAAGATGAACACCCGCTCCTGCGAGCGCGTCAACGGCCTGATGGTCATCCTGCGCGGTTACGCGTCGATGACGGGCGAGCTGGCGGGCGACCAGTGGAACGAGGGCGACGTGTCGTGCTCGGTGGTGCGCCGCGTCGCGCTGCCGGACGCGTTCTTCGCGCTGGACGGCCTCCTGGAGACCTTCCTGACCGTCCTCGACGAGTTCGGCGCGTTCCCCGCCGTCGTCGCCCGTGAGCTGGACCGCTACCTGCCGTTCCTCGCGACGACCAAGGTCCTGATGGGCGCGGTGCGCGCCGGTGTCGGCCGCGAGGTCGCGCACGAGGCGATCAAGGAGAACGCGGTCGCCTCCGCCCTCGCGATGCGCGAGCAGGGCTCGGAGCGCAACGAACTGCTCGACAAGCTCGCCGCGGACGAGCGCATCCCGCTGGACCGCGCGCAGCTGGACGAGCTGATGGCCGACAAGCTGTCCTTCACCGGCGCCGCCGCCGACCAGGTCGCCGCCGTGGTGGCCCGCGTCGAGGAGATCGTGAAGCAGCACCCGGAGGCGGCCGGCTACACGCCGGGGGCGATCCTCTGACGCGGCTCACCCCCGCGGACCTGGAGGCCGCCCGCGACCGGCTCGTGCCGGATGTCGTCGCGGACGGCCTCTCGGTGCTTTTCTGCGGCATCAACCCGGGCCTGATGACGGCTGCCACGGGCCATCACTTCGCCCGGCCGGGAAACCGGTTCTGGCCCGTGCTGCATCTGTCCGGGTTCACGCCACGGCGCATGAAGCCCGCCGAGCAGCAGGAGCTGCTCTCCTACGGGCTCGGCATCACCAACGTGGTGGCGCGGGCGACCGCGCGGGCCGACGAGCTGAGCGCCGGGGAGTACCGCGAGGGCGGCCGGCTGCTCGGTGAGAAGGTGACACGGCTGCGCCCGAGGTGGCTGGCGGTGGTCGGTGTGACCGCGTACAGGGCGGCTTTCGACGACCGCAAGGCGCGCGTCGGCCCCCAGGAGCGGAACATCGGGGCGAGCCGGGTGTGGGTGCTGCCCAACCCCAGCGGGCTCAACGCGCATTGGACCGCCGCGACGATGGCCGAGGAGTACGGCCGCCTGCGGTCGGCCGCCGGGGCCTCCTGAGTCACGGCGGGTCCGTCACGGTGACCAGGGCCAGGAGCTGGAACGGCAGTTCACGGTCCCACTGACCTATCCCGAGGGCGACCCAGCGCTCCACGCCCTCCGGTCTCCACAGATGCAGGTCCGGGACATGGGAACTCAGGTCACCCCAGGGCTCGGGTATGTCCTCGCCGCTCGTCGACCGCTCGAAGACACTCGCCAGGCTGATCTCCTCGGGAGGGCCCCATCGCAGGGTGAGCAGCTCCGACAGGCCGTCCCGCTCCGCCTCGAACTGCTCCTCCGTCTCCTCCCAGGTCGCGCCGCCCGTGTCCCAGAAGTCCTCGCTCGTCACCAACTCGGCCAGGTGGTAACCGGGTCCGGCGGTTCCCACGTCGGAGCGGCCGTGCTCCGTGGGGAACTTCTCGGAGCACAGCCGGTCGATCGTGGCGAGATGCCGCGCGATGGTCATGGCCTCCAGTAAAGCCCCCGGCACTGACAATTGGTGGGGCGTCAGGAGGCCATCGGGGTCAGGCGTCCCGGCGCCGGACGCTCCAGGCCCCGGCACCCAGCGCCGCGGCGGTCCACAGTGCGGTCACCCCGAGGCCGGTCCAGGGACCGAGCGTGCCGTCCTGCGTCCGGTGCAGGACCATCTGGCCGGCCTTGTCCGGGAGGAGGTCCGCCACGCTTCCCGACGCTCCGCCGACGACGAAGGACACGATCAGCAGGAACGGGATCAGGATGCTCAACGTGGCGACCCCGCTGCGCAGTACGGCCGCCAGCCCCGCCGCGAACAGGGCCATCAGCGTCAGGTAGAGCGCGCAGCCGATGACCGCGCGGGCCTGCTCAGCCGGGCCGAGACCGTCCGCCCTGTCACCGAGCACGGACGTTCCCACGAGCAGACCGGTGACTCCGGTGACCAGGCCGACGACGAGGACCGGGGCGCCGATCGCCGCCGTTTTCGCGAGGAACCAGCGCCCCCGGCCGGGGACCGCCGCCAGCGACAACCGCAGGGCACCGTCCCGGTATTCGGCCGCCATCGCCTGCGTGCCGAAGGTGATGGCGGCGATCTGCCCGAAGCTCACTCCGAAGAGAGCCGAGAACAGCGGGTCGAAGTCCGGGCCCTCTGAGTCGTCGAGTCCGGCGAGCGCGGAGAACGCCACGGTGGCGAGGAGAACGGCGAGCAGTGCGACGACGAGCGGACGCAGCGTGCGGATCTTGATCCACTCCGCGCGGAGTGCGGGCGCGAAGGCCCCGGATCGGCCCACGGGAGTGGCGCCCGGTTCCGTCAGGCCCTTGGACGCGGCGACGTCTCTCATGGCCGGACCTCCTGGCGCTGCGTCGCAGCGGTGGTGAACTCGGCCTCGGCGGCGGTCAGATCGAGGTACGCCTGTTCCAAGGTGCCTTCTTGCGCGGCGAGTTCCAGGATCGGAAGGCCGGACGCCGAGGTGAGGCGCCCGATGTCCTCCATCCGGACGTCCAAGGCGGTCCAGAGCCCGTCCTCGCCCTCGACGGCCTCGATGCCGTGTCCGGCCAGCAGGCCTCCGAGGGCGGCGCCGTCCGTGCTGCGCACCCGGACCCGGGGCTGCACGCGTGCGTGGATGAACTCCCGCAGGGGCAGGTCGGCGAGGAGCCGTCCCCGGCCCAGGACGACCAACTGGTCGGCGAAGGAGGCCGTCTCGTTCATGAGGTGGCTGGAGACGAGGACGGTGCGCCCCTCCCGGGCCAGACGCCGCAGCAACTCCCGGATCCAGATGATGCCTTCCGGGTCGAGGCCGTTCGACGGTTCGTCGAGGAGCACCACCGGCGGATCGCCGAGGAGAGCCGCCGCGATGCCCAGGCGCTGACGCATCCCCAGGGAGTACGTCCTCACCCGGCGCCGGGCCACGGAGGCGAGCCCGGACTCCTCCAGCACCTCGTCCACCCGGCGTTCGGGGATGCGGTTGGTGGCGGCGAGCGCCCGCAGGTGGTCCCGGGCGGTCCGCGAGCCGTGCGCGACCCCCGCGTCGAGCAGGGCACCCACCTGCCGGAGCGGTTGGCCGAGGGACGCGTACGCGCGGCCGCCGACGGTGGCGGTGCCGGAGGTCGGCTGGTCCAGGCCCAGCACGAGCCGCAGGGTGGTGGACTTCCCGGCGCCGTTGGGGCCGAGGAATCCGGTGACACGGCCGGGGAGGACGCTGAAGGTCAGGTGGTCCACGGCGCGCCTGCCGCCGTACTCCTTGGTCAGTTCGTGGACGTCGATGCCGGTCATGGGTTCAGCGTGGCCGTGGCACAGGGGTCGCCGCCTCCCCCGTCGGCGGGGACCCTCTCCCTCGCCCGGGGGAGGTTCGTTGTCGGTGCCCGCCGGCACCATGTCCGCATGGCCCGCTTTCTGCGCCCGCTGCTGTGGGGGACGACGTACACGCGTTTGCTGCACCTGTGGGTGCCGATGCTGTTCGTCAGCGTCTGGCTCTTCATCGACCTGTCGAAGCCGTGGGTCCCCGCGGTGCTGTTGATCCCGCTGGGCCTCGTCCCGGCCGTGCGGCGGGGCGAGGGCGTGCAGGCACGGTTCATGCTGGCGCCGGGTGAGCGGGGCGGTGAGGACCAGGCGTTCTCGGTGGCTCCCTCCGCCGGTCCGCGCGACCGGTGGCGGACGGTGCTGTGGCTGGAGGCGCGACTCCTGTTGGGCTGGCTGACGTGCGCCGCCACCGTCTGGCTCCCCGTCCTCGCCTTCGACCTCGGCAGAGCGGCGGCCGGTCGCCGTCCGGCCGACGACCCCGTGGTGTCCGTGCTGGACCCGCACTGGAGTTGCGCCCTGCTGGTGCCGGTGCCGCTGCTCGCCCTGTACGGCGCGGTCGTCGGCCTCGGTGAGCTGGTGACGGTCCTCGCGCGCAGGCTCCTGGGGCCCTCCCGCGCCGAGCGGCTCGCCGCCCTGGAGCAGCGCACCGAGCAACTCCTGGAGCGCAACCGCATCGCCCGCGAACTCCACGACTCCATCGGGCACGCCCTGACCGTCGCGGTCGTCCAGGCCGGCGCGGCACGGGCCGCGGGGGACCCGGCGTTCACCGATCGCGCCCTGGTCGCCATCGAGGAGACGGGACGCGCCGCTCTGGAGGACCTGGAGCGGGTCCTGGGCGTGCTGCGCGAGGCGGAGCGTCCGGCGAGCGGCCGCCCGACGCTGGCCGACGCCGACCGGCTGCTGGAGTCGGCCCGGGCCTCGGGAGCGACGGTGGACGCCGAGCTGAGCGGCCCGCTGGAGACCGTGCCCGGCCCGGTGTCCCGGGAGGGCTACCGCATCCTCCAGGAGTCGCTCACGAACGTGCTCCGGCACGCGGGGGGTGTCCCGGTGCGGGTCCGCATAGAGATACGCGACGGCACGCTCGGCCTGGAGGTACGCAACCCGCTGCCGGCCGGCCCGTCCGGGCCCGCGCGGGGCAGCGGACTGCGCGGCATCCGGGAGCGGGCCGCGCTGCTGGGAGGCCTCGCGAGAACGGGCCCGCACGAGGGTGACTGGCAGGTGCACGCCGAACTTCCGGTGAGTTGATCTACGCTGGCCCGATGCCGGTCACCGTTCTCCTCGTCGACGACGAACCTCTCGTACGCGCGGGCCTGCGTGCCGTGCTGGAGGCGGAGTCGGACATCGAGGTCGTCGGTGAGGCCGCCGACGGCGCCGCGGTGATCCCGCTGGTCCGGCAGCTGCGGCCCGACGTGGTCGCCATGGACGTGCGGATGCCGCTGCTCGACGGCATCGAGGCCACCCGCGCGGTCCTGCGGACCGTCGCCGATCCGCCGAAGATCCTCGTGGTGACGACCTTCGAGAACGACGAATACGTCTACGAGGCGCTGCGCGCGGGCGCCGACGGGTTCCTCCTGAAGCGGGCGCGCCCGGCGGAGATCGTGCACGCGGTGCGGCTGGTCGCCGAGGGCGAGTCCCTGCTGTTCCCTTCCTCCATACAGCAGTTGGCGGCCGCGTACGGGAACACCGGGGGGAATCCGGCGGCGCGGGCGGCCATGGAGCGGGCCGCGCTCACCGAGCGGGAGGCCGACGTACTGCGGCTGATGGCCCAAGGTCTGTCGAACGCGGAGATCGCCGCGCGGCTCGTCGTGGGTACGGAGACGGTCAAGTCCCACGTCAGCGCCGTACTGGCGAAGCTGGGCGCCCGGGACCGCACGCAGGCGGTCGTCGCGGCGTACGAGTCGGGCTTCGTCGCGCCGGGCTGAGGGTGACTCGTGAGCACGAAATGGTCCCCGGCACTCGCCGGGCTCCCCCGCGCCGAGTACGATCCGGCCAACACGCGCACAAGCTGGGAGGACGGACGTTGGGGCGGTTGACCGGCGGGGATCCCTCTCTGCTGCGACGGATCAATTCCGCGGTGGTGCTGCACGCCCTGCGTGCCACGGACTGCGCGACCCTCACCGAGGTCACCCGGGTGACGGGGCTGTCGCGGCCCACGGTCGAGGGCGTCGTCGAGGGACTCATCGAGAACGGACTCGTCGTCGAGCAGGCGGCCGAGGAAGGCGCCACGCGCCGTCAGGGCCGTCCGGCACGCAGATACCGGTTCCGGGCCGAGGCGGGGCATCTGCTGGGCCTGGAGATCGGCCCGCACCGTGTCGCGGCGCTCCTCGCGGACCTGGACGGCCGTGTCATGGGCGCGATGGCCAAGGACGTGGACGAGACGGCGTCGGCCGACGAGCGGCTGGAACGGCTGCGGCTCGCGGTCGCCGAGCTGCTGCGCCGGGCCGGTGTGGCGCGCAGCTCCCTGCGGGCGGTGGGGGTCGGCAGCCCGGGCATCGTGGAGGCCGACGGCACCGTACGGCTCGGCACGGCGCTGCCGGAGTGGACGGGCCTGCCGCTGGGCGAGCGGTTGAGCCGTTCCTTCAAATGTCCGGTGCTCGTGGAGAACGACGCCAACGCGGCGGCGGTCGCCGAGCACTGGAAAGGTGCGGCGACCGAGACCGACGACGTGGTGTTCGTCCTCGCGGGGCTGAGTCCGGGCGCCGGTTCCCTGATCGGCGGGCGGCTGCACCGGGGATACGGCGGGGCCGCCGGTGAGATCGGCGCACTGCATCTGCTGGGCCGTGACGTCACGCCCGAGACGCTGCTGTCGACCACGGACGAGCCGCTGCACCCGCTCGACGAGCAGGCGGTCGCCAAGGTCTTCGCGCTGGCCAAGGACGGCGACCAGCGGGCGCGCGCCGCCGTCGAACGGTTCATCCAGCGGCTCGTGCACGACGTGGCCGCGCTCGCGCTCGCCCTCGACCCGGAGCTGGTCGTCATCGGCGGCTGGGCGGCGGGCCTGGACGGTGTACTGGAGCCCCTGCGGCGGGAGTTGGCACGCTACTGCCTGCGGCCGCCCAAGGTGGCCCTCTCCCTGCTGGGTGAGGCGGCTGTCGCGACGGGAGCCCTGCGCCTGGCCCTGGACCACGTCGAGGAGCAACTCTTCGCCGTGGAGGGAACGGTGACGGCCCGCCGCTGACCCGAGGTCCACGCACTCCGGGACGCCGGCAGCGGCAGCGGCAGCGGGGAAACGGCTCGCGCCCCGGAGGATTCCGGGGCGCGGAGCGGGTGGCGCGGTGCTGCTCGACGGGGCGCAGGGCCCCGTACGGGCGGCTCAGGAGGCGCGGCGCTCCGGGTCGTGGTGGATCTCCACGCCGCCGGAGACACCGAAGGTGAGCCGGCAGGTGTCCGCGCGGTACGTGGCCACGGAGACCGCCGCGGTGCGTCCCTCGGAGAAGAACCGGGTCGTGACGACGAGCACCGGCGCGCCGGGCAGGCGGTCGAGTTCCCGGGCGTCGTCCGCGCGGGCCGAGCCCAGCTCGACGGCGCGGTCCTGGCCCTCCAGGTCCAGACGCTGCAGCTCGCGCAGCACCGCACGCGCGCGTGCCGCGCCCGAGGGCGCGTCGATGGCGGACAGGTCGGGAACCGAGGACGTCGGGATGTAGAGGAGTTCGGCGGCGACGGGCTGACCGTGCGTCACGCGGGAGCGGCGCACCGTGTGCACATGTTCGCCCTCGGCGGTCTCCAGGACGCCGGCCACCGGAGCGGGCGGTGCGGCGACCACGCAGTCGGCGGCCTGCCAGGCGTCCCCCGCCGCCCCCGGCCACACGTGCTGTTCGTTGCCGACGGCCACGCCTACGCGCGGCGGGGCGACCGTGGTGCCCACGCCCCGGCGGCGCTGCAGGCGGCCTTCGAGTTCGAGCTGCTCGAGCGCCTGGCGCAGCGTGGCCCGGGCCACGCCGAAGCGGGCCGCGAGGTCACGTTCGTTGGGCAGGATCTCGCCCACGGTGAACTCGGAGTCCAGCGCCTCGCTGAGCACGGTCTTGAGATGCCAGTACTTCGGTTCCGGCACCGATTCCAACTGCGTGGTCCCCACCCTGTGCCTCCGCAATCGCCGTGTCCCGGCGGCGTTTAAGCGCCCTTGTTTATTAAAGGTTCCTGCACTATCCCTGCGACCATAGGGCCGCCCCCACCCTTGGTCAAGACCAATCCTCGATCCTTGGGGAACGCACAGGCGGGTTGCAGCACAGCGTTCACGGGGCGTTCGCGCTGGGCGACGTTCGCGACACAACGCCGAAAGCCCCCGGCCAGGAAGGCGGGGGCTTTCGCAGTGCCGCGGTGATGTGGAACCCGTGCCGGCCGAGCGGACTTGACCCGGCTCGCGGCGGTCTAGCCGACCGGGAGCGACACGAGTTTCTCCGGGTTGCGGATGACGTAGACGCACCTGATACGCCCGTCGGCGACGTCCAGTTGGAAGACGGTGTCGGGCTTCCCGGCGGACAGCGCGATCGCCGCGACACCGCCGTTGAGTTCGAGGAAGCGGAACGAGAGGTCGGGTACGCCCTTGCGGCCGGCTCCGACGATGAAGCGGCTGATCTTGTCGGCGCTGTCGAGCACGCGCAGTGGCGCCTTGGAGAGGCCTCCGCTGTCTCCGATCAGACGCGCGTCCGGCGCCAACAGGGTCATCAGCCCTTCCAGGTCACCTTCCACGGCGGCCGCGAGGAACCGTTCGGTGAGATCCCTGCGTTCGGCCGGGTCGACCTCGTAGCGCGGGCGTCGCTCCTCGACGTGTTTGCGAGCCCGGCCGGCGAGCTGGCGCACCGCCGGTTCGCCCCGGTCGAGGACGGCCGCGATGTCGGCGTAGGGGTAGCCGAACGCCTCCCGGAGGACGAACACCGCGCGCTCCAGGGGCGAGAGGGACTCCAGCACCACGAGGACGGCAAGGGAGACGGTGTCGGCGAGGACGGCCCGTTCGGCGCTGTCCTCCACCGTGTCCGCGAAGTCGGTGACGTACGGCTCGGGGAGCCAGGGTCCGACGTAGGCCTCGTGGCGCGACTGGATCTGGCGGAGCCGGTCGATGGCGAGGCGGGTGGTGACGCGGACGAGGTAGCCGCGCGGTTCGCGCACGTCGGACCGGTCGGCGGCGGACCAGCGCAGCCACGCCTCCTGGACCACGTCCTCGGCGTCGGCCACCCGCCCGAGCATGCGGTAGGCCACGCCCGTCAGGACGGGCCGGTGCTCTTCGAACACGTCGGTCGCGATGTCGGTTGCCACCGGACCATCCCACCCGACGCTCTCCTTCCTGTCCAGGCGAACCCGCCGCGCCGATCGGCCCGGTCGGCGCCCCCGGCGCGCCTCGCGCGGTTGATGACGGACAGGGGCTACCCGTCGGTAGCAGTTGCTGACAAGCTGTCTACGAGTCAGTCCTTCCCCGCGTCCCAGACGAGGAGCAGCACCATGTCCGACACGGTCTCCTTCAGCGTCCCCTCCCCACGCGGCCCGAGGACGGTCACGCTGTCCTACGCGCGCGTGGGCACCGGTGAACCGCTGCTCCTGCTGCACGGCATCGGACATCACCGGCAGGCCTGGGACCCGGTCATCCCGCTCATCGCCTCCGAGCGGGACGTCATCGCCGTCGACCTGCCCGGTTTCGGCGCGTCGCCGGCGCTGCCCGACGGGCTCACGCACGACCTCTCGACGGTGGTGCCGGTGCTCGGCGCGCTGTGCGAGGCACTGGAGATCGAGCGTCCGCACGTCGCCGGCAACTCGCTGGGCGGGCTGCTGGCGCTGGAACTGGGCCGCGAGAAGCTCGTACGGTCCGTCACGACCTTCTCGCCCGCCGGTTTCTGGTCGCCTGCCGAGCGGCGGTACGCCTTCGGTGTGCTGCTCGCCATGCGCCAGGCGGCCCGGAGCATGCCGCTCCCCGTCGTCGAGCGGCTCTCGCGTTCCGCTGCCGGGCGGACGGTGCTGACCAGCAGCATCTATGCCCGTCCGGCCCGTCGTTCACCCGAGGCGGTGGTCGCCGAGACCCTCGCGCTGGCCCGTGCCGAGGCGTTCACCGAGACCCTGCGGGCGGGTACGTCCGTCCGGTTCACCGATGACATCCCGGCGCTGCCCGTCACCGTGGCCTGGGGTACCCGTGACCGGCTGCTGGTGCGGCGCCAGGGTGTCCGGGCCAAGCAGATGATTCCGCGCGCGCGGCTGGTGCGGCTGCCCGGCTGCGGCCACGTCCCGATGAACGACGACCCGGCGCTCGTCGCCCGCGTCCTGCTCGACGGCAGCCGCTGACGTGCTCGGTCCCTCTCCCGTGGGGGCGCCCTGACGCCGGGCGGCGAGGGGGCCCAACGCCCCTGATCCGAGCGCCACTCCGGCGGCCACGAGTGCGCTGCCGACGGCCTGCGCGGTCCCGTAGGAGCCGGTGCCGACGAGCGGGGCGGTGGCGGCCGCGGCGACGGGGATGAGCCCGGAGAAGAGGGTGGCGCGCTCGGCGCCGATCCGCTGCATGCCCATGTACCAGCAGACGAAGCCGACGACGGTGACCACCACCGCCTGCCACACCAGCGCCGTCGCCTCCGTGGCGTCCGGCATCCGCAGCCAGGCCCCGCCGTCGGCGATCAGCCCGGCCGCCGCCGACTCGACGGCGGCGATCGCGCACACGGTGGCCGACAACAGCCGCGGCCCGAGCGGCCCCAGCACCGGCACGGCGAGCACGGCGAAACCGACCTCACCGACCAGTGCGCCGACCGAGTAGGCGATCCCGGCGCCATCGGTACGCCCCCAGCCCTGGACGGCGAAGGCCCCCAGGGCGACGAGAGATGCCCCGTACAACACCCGCCCGCGGGGACGACGGGCCTCCTGGAGGGGCACGAGAACGGCGACGACGACCGGGGCGCAGCCCACGAGGACGCCCGGGACCGCCGGTTCCGCCGTGCGCTCGGCGGCGAGCACGGCGAGGTTGAAACCGACCATGCCGACGGCCCCGAGCAGAACGAGGCGCGTCCACCGGCGGACGCCGAGCAGTCGCAGGGGAGCCGTTCCACGCCTGCCGACCAGAGCCAGCAGCAGGACGCTGGCGAGGCCGTAACGGAGGAACTGGCCGCCCGCGTACGGGTAGTGGCCGAGGAGGCTGTTGGCGGTGAAGGAACCGCCGACAAGGACGCAGGCCACGGCGGCCGGCAGGGCGCCCCGGGTGGTGGTGGCGTTCATGACGCTGACGCTATGAGGGGACGTGGTCCGGTTTAAGGTCCACTTCCATGACGTCATCGGGGACCAGTCACGACGGGGCGCCGGAACCCGCTTCGTCCGGTGCGGCGCCGTGGGCGGCCGCCTGGGAGCTGCTGCTGCCGGCCGCGGCGGCACCGGCACGCGCGCGGGGGCGCGCGCTCCAGGAAGCGCTGCGCGAGGCCGTCCGTTCCGGACGGCTCGTCCCGGGCACCCGGCTGCCGTCCAGCCGCGAGCTGGCCGGGGATCTCCGGGTGTCCCGGGGCCTGGTCACGGAGGCGTACGAGCAACTGACCGCGGAGGGGTACCTGCGCAGTGGCCGGGGAGCGGGCACCTGGGTCGGCGGCGCGGTCCGCGCGGTCGCCCCGCGCGCGCGGGACCGATCCCCGCGGCCGACGGGCGTGCGGGCCGACTTCGTCGCGGGCACGCCCGATCTGTCGCTGTTCCCGCGCGCCGCGTGGGCCGCCGCGCACCGCGGCGTGCTGGCCGAACTGCCCCACGAGGCACTGGGCTATCCGGATCCGCGCGGTCTGCCGGCGCTGCGGACCGCCCTCGCCGCGCTCCTCGGCCGCCGCAGGGGCGTGGTCGCCGACCCCGAACGCGTCGTCGTGGTCTCCGGCGTCGCGCAGGCGATGACCCTGCTCGGATTCGTGCTGCACGCGCGCGGCGTGCGCGATGTCGGCGTCGAGGACCCCGGAAGTCCGGAGCACGGAGCGCTGTTCGCCTCGGCCGGCCTCGGCACCGTACCGCTGCCCCTGGACGACGAGGGGCTCGCCGTCGATCCGCTCCGGGGCTCCGGCGTACGCGCTGTCGTGACGACGCCTGCACATCAGTTCCCCACCGGGATCGCGTACTCGGCGCGGCGCCGCGCCGAGCTCCTCGACTGGGCGCGCCGGGTGGACGGGCTGGTGATCGAGGACGACTACGACGGCGACTTCCGTTACGACCGCGCCCCGGTGGGTGCCCTCCAGGGGCTCGACCCCGAACACGTCGCGTACACCGGCTCGGTCAGCAAGTCGCTCGCCCCCGGGCTGCGGCTCGGCTGGCTGCTGGTCCCCGCGTCCCACGTCGAGGAGGTCGTCGAGCGGAAACGGACCATGGACCTCGGCAACCCCGTCCTCGACCAGGCGCTGCTGGCCCGGTTCGTCGAGCGGGGGGACTACGACCGGCAGCTGCGCCGCTGCCAACGGGCGTACCGGGAGCGGCGGGACGCGCTGGTGACGGCGTTGGAGGAGCATTTCCCCGGGACGCGGGTGTCCGGTATCGCGGCGGGCCTGCACGCCGTCGCCGCCCTCCCGGACCGGTACGGGCCGCAGGACCGTTTCCTGGAGCGCGTCGCGGCGGCAGGAGTGGTGGTCCGCCCGGCAGCCCACTACGGGGAGACCGCGCCCGACGGTGTGCGGCTGGTCCTCGGGTACGCGCATCTGCCGCCCGCGCGGATACGCGACGGCGTCCGTCTGATGGCGGAGGCGCTACGCGACACAGGTGCCCGTAAGCCGACGCCGTGAGCACCGGCGGTGCCTTCGAGCGCCCCGAGGTGTCTGTGGCGCCGGTCGGCAGGCCGGTCCGTGCCCGCGTCATTTCCTCCCCCGTCAGGGAGAGTTGTTCACCTCTGGTTTCCGTGTGCGCTGCGGTGCACCAGTAGGTGTTGCAGTCCACACCGGCCGAATCCGTCCCCCGGAGGCGCCTTCATGTCGCACCGCCCGCACAGCTCCCTCCCCGGCCGCCGCAGCGTGCTGCGCGGCTCGCTCGCCGCGTCGGCTGCACTGGCTCTGCCCACTACGCTCGGCTCGGCACCGGCCTTCGCCCTGTCGGGCCGGCCGAGAGCGGGCTGGGGTGTCCAGGCCGGCGACGTGACCGCGGACTCCGGACTCGTCTGGGTCCGCTCCGACCGGCCGGCCCGGATGATCGTCGAGACCTCGGCGACCGAGTCGTTCCGCCACCCGCACCGTTGGCACGGCCCGTTGCTCGGTCCGGACACGGACTTCACCGGGACGACGCGGCTGCGCGGGCTGCCCTCCGGCGAGCAGATCCACTACCGCGTCCTGCTCGCCGACCCCGACGACCCGCGCCGCACCGGCGAGCCCGTGGCCGGAACGTTCCGTACGACACCGCGCGGCCGGCGCGGCGGTGTCCGCTTCCTGTGGTCGGGGGACCTCGCGGGGCAGGGTTGGGGCATCAACCCCGACATCGGCGGCTATCGCATCTACGACGCGATGGCCCGGCTCGACCCGGACTTCTTCCTCTGCAGCGGCGACAACATCTACGCGGACGGCCCGCTCACGGCCACGGCCGCGCTCCCCGACGGCAGTACCTGGCGGAACATCACGACCGAGGAGAAGTCCAAGGTCGCGGAGTCGCTGGCGGAGTTCCGCGGCAACTTCCGCTACAACCTGTTGGACGAGAACCTCCGCCGGTTCAACGCCCGGGTGCCGTCGATCATCCAGTGGGACGACCACGAGGTGCGCAACAACTGGTACCCGGGCGAGGTGATCGCGACCACGGACACCCGGTACACCGAGAAGAGCGTCGACGTGCTGGCCGGAAGGGCGCGGCGGGCGTTCAGCGAGTACTTCCCCGTCTCGACGCTGTCGCCGGGCCGCCGGGACGGCCGTGTGTACCGGGTCATGCGGCACGGCCCGCTGCTGGACGTGTTCGTGCTCGACATGCGCACCTACCGCAACGCCAACTCGCCCGACGACCAGACCACCGACCCGCAGGGGATCCTCGGGGCCGAACAGCTGGAGTGGCTGAAGCGCGAGCTGTCCCGCTCTCGTGCCGTGTGGAAGGTCATCGCCGCGGACATGCCGATCGGTCTCGTGGTGCCCGACACCACCGAGGGGAAGCCGAACATCGAGGCCGTGGCGCAGGGCGACCCGGGCGTGCCGCTCGGGCGTGAGCTGCAGATCGCGGAGCTGCTGCGGTTCGTCAAGCACCGGCGGATCACGGGCACGGTGTGGCTGACCGCCGACGTGCACCACACCTCCGCGCAGCACTACCAGCCCTCGCGGGCCGCGTTCACCGACTTCGAGCCCTTCTGGGAGTTCGTCTCCGGCCCGCTCAACGCCGGCGCCTTCCCGGCGAGCGCCCTGGACGGAACGTTCGGACCGGAGCGGGTGTTCGTGAAGGCGCCGACCGCCTCGAACGTCTCGCCCGCCGGCGGCTACCAGTTCTTCGGCGAGGTGGACATCGACGGCGACAGCGGTGAGCTGACGGTGCGGCTGCGTGAGCAGGACGGGACCGTGCTGTTCACACAGCGGCTCCAGCCGGGGCGCGTGGGGCAGTAGGGAAAGCAGTCCTCAAACGGCCGGGACCTTGGCGGCGCGCGGCCGGGCGGCGCGTCCCGCCATGACCGTGCGGGACGTGCGGATCCCGTACCCTCGAAGAGTCCGCCGCGCACCGGAGTCATCCCCCGGTGCGCGGCTCCACGAGGCCGCCGAATCAGCTGCGACAGAGCAAGTCCCCGTAGGTCGGGCCCCGTTGCCAGTGGTCGCCTCCACGGTTTTTCCGTGACGCGATCCCTGCGGCCGTTTTCTACACCCGACACTCCGCGCTGGAGTCCCCATCGGGCGTACGGCGCCCGGGACTTGAGGTCGCGCGGGAAACGAGGCCCGTCGGGGCGAAGGACCATCGGCCCCTTCTCCGCGATTTCCTGACGGCGCCTCAAGTAGCGGCGGTCGGTCTTCTGGCGGTGGCGGCTGTCGCGACCGCCCGGTACTACCGGCGGGAGCCGCCGTCCGCCCTGACGGCGAACGCGTCCGGCGGCGGCGCAAGGGGTCGCCGCCCGACCGAGGACGCCCGGAGCCCTGGCCCGTCGCACGCCCGTGGTGCGCTTCCCCTGACCGAGCGGGCACACCCGTGCGCACGTTCGAAGCAAAGACCTTCAAAAAAGAACTACAAAAGGGGCAGAGTGACACTTAACCGATCAGTCACAAAGCGTTCGTGATCACGCAACACCATTCCTTCACAGTGTCGGTATGACTCCAGACATGTCTGATGTGACGCGTGCGAAGCACGGGCGCCCCGTCCACCACTGGCGACGCGATGTCGTCGAACTCGCCGCGCTCTTCACGGCCGTGGCGGTCGCCGACGGCGTGGCCAACCTGATCGGGCACGGGCCGGACGGCCCCGCCCTGCTGGCGATCTCGGCGGTGCTCCTGGTCGCCACCGCCGGATTCCACACATGGTGGGCACGCCGCCACGGTCACGCACCCCCGACGGGCGATACCGGCACCCGGCCCCTCGCCGAGCGGCGAGCGGCCGGGCCCTCCGGGGAACAGGAAAGGCGGGAAGGGCCCGGCACGCCGGAGGCCGTCCCCGAGGAGACCGTGCTGTGGCGCATGCGCACGACGGTCAAGGACGCCCCGGGTTCACTGGCCAGGCTGTGCGCCGCCCTCGCCCACCGGCAGGTCGACATCCTGAGCCTGCAGACACACCCGCTCGCGGACGGCACGGTCGACGAGCTCCTGCTGCGCGCGCCCGCCGGGTTGGCCGCGTCCGAGATCACCCGTGACGTGGCACGCGCCGGTGGCGCCGCCACCTGGATCGAGCGGGCCGACGCGCACGACCTCGTGGACGCGCCGACCCGGGTACTGGGCCTGGCCACCCGTACCGCCCTCGACGCCTCCGAACTCCCGCTCGCACTACGGCAGTTGCTCGGCCGGTGCACCATCCGCTCACTGCCCGCGAAGTCCCCTCTCTCGGGGCGGGCGACGGAGGGCACCCCGGTGGAGGGGGCGCTGGAGGACACGGTGATGCGGCTGCGGGCGCCGGAGGGCGGAGTCATCACGGTGGAGCGGCCCTATCTGCCGTTCACACCCACCGAGTTCGCGCGGGCGCGGGCGCTGGTGGAGCTGGACGCGCGGCTCGGTCCGCGGATCCCGGGCGGCAGGGACCTGCTGACGCTGCCGCAGGGCAACGCGATCACCGTGCGGCGCGCCGACGTCTCCGATGTCGAGGCGGCCAAGGCGATGCACGAGCGCTGCTCGCCGCGCACCCTGGGCATGCGCTATCACGGCCCGGTCGGTGACGCGGACCGCTACCTCAACCACCTGCTCAGCCCCAGCTTCGGCCGCACCCTCGCCGTGCAGACGGCCTCGGGCCGGATCGTCGGGCTCGGGCATCTCCTCTGGGACGGCGACGAGACGGAGGTCGCTCTCCTCGTCGAGGACGAGTGGCAGCGACGCGGCATCGGGACCGAACTCATCGGCCGCCTCGTGACGATGGCCGTGGATGCCGGCTGCGAGAGCGTGTACGCCGTCACGCAGGCCTCCAACACCGGCATGGTCGCCGCGATGCGCAGCCTGGGCCTCCCCCTCGACTACCAGATCGAGGAGGGCACCCTCGTCATCACCGCCCGTCTGGAGGCGACGCCGGTGACCACCTCGCTGCTGCCGTACGACCAGGGCGCGGGCGAGGGCCAGGAGCAGCACGGGACGCGAGCGGTCCGGGACTGATCCCTGAGCCGGTGGACGGGCACGCCCGTTCACCGGCGGGGCGGAGGCGGCGGGCAGGAGGCGGCGGGCAGGAGCGACACGAGGTGGACATGCCACCCGCCTCGCCCTCCTCCGGCGCCTCGCCCCTCCCCTCGGCACTCCCCCGCTCCGGCGATCCCCCGCCCCCGCTCAGACGCCGCTCGTGAACCCCAGCGCTCCGTCCAGGTCCGTCCACAGGTCGTCGACGTCCTCCAGGCCCACCGACAGGCGCAGCAGCCGGTCGCTGACGCCCGCGTCGTGGCGGTCCTCGGTGGGCACGATGCGGTGACTGATGGACGCCGGGTGCTGGATGAGGCTGTCGACACTGCCGAGGCTCACCGCCGGGGTGATGAGGCGGACCCCGGCGATGACGTCGTGCGGGTCGCCGTGCACCTCGAAGGCGATCATGGCGCCGCCGATGCGCGGGTAGTGCACACGGGCCACGCGCGGGTCCCCGGCCAGCCTGCGGGCGAGTTCGGCGGCGTTCGAGGACGCTGCCCGGACCCGTACCGGGAGGGTCGACAGGCCGCGCAGCAGCAGATAGCCGGCCAGCGGATGCAGGACGCCGCCCGTCGCGAACCGCACCTGGCGCAGCCCCCGGGCGAACTCCTCGTCGCACGCCACCGCTCCGGCCATCACGTCACCGTGGCCGCCGAGGTACTTGGTGGCGCTGTGCAGGACCAGCCGGGCGCCCTGTTCGACGGGGCGCTGCAGCACGGGGGTGGCGAACGTGTTGTCGGCGAGGAGGGGGACGGAACCGCAGGCGTGCGCGACGGCCCGGAGGTCGAGTTCGGCGAGCGTCGGGTTCGCGGGCGACTCGACCATCACGAGACCCGTGTCCGGACGCAGCGCGTCGGCGATACCGGCCGGGTCGACCCAGGTGACCTCGGAGCCCAGGAGTCCCGCCGTGAGCAGGTGGTCGCTGCACCCGTAGAGGGGCCGGACGGCGACGACGTGGCGCAGGCCCATCGCGTTCCGCACCAGCAGGACGGCGCTCAGGGCGGCCATGCCACTCGCGAAGGCGACCGCGCTCTCGGTGCCTTCGAGGCGCGCGAGAGCGGTCTCGAAGCGGGCGACGGTCGGATTGCCGAGGCGGCCGTAGACGGGCGGGCCCTCGGGTTCGGCACCCTCCGCGGCGAAGGCGTCGATCCGGGCGGCCTCCCCGCGACTGTCGTACGAGGGATAGGTGGTGGACAGGTCGATCGGGGCCGCGTGCAGCCCCAGGGCGGCCAGGTCCTCCCGCCCGGCGTGCACGGCCTCGGTGGCGAGGGCACGCGGCCGGGTGACGGAAGCACCACCGGCGCCCCGCCTGTCGTCGCGGGTGTCGGCGTCGTACGCGTCAGGGGTGTCGTACACAACGGAGTCCATGAGAGGCAGCCTGAACACACGACGGGGTTCGGGCGCCGCATCCCGTGTTACGTTCGCGCCATGGCCGATTCCGTCGTACTCGATCCGGTGGATCTTCATCTGCTGCGCCTGTTGCAGAACGACGCACGGACGACGTACCGCGATCTCGCGGCGCAGGTGGGCGTCGCACCCTCGACCTGCCTGGACCGCGTGACGCGGCTGCGACGGGCGGGGGTGATTCTCGGCCATCAGCTGCGACTGGACCCGGCGAAGCTGGGCCGGGGTCTGGAGGCCCTGCTGTCGGTGCAGGTCCGGCCGCACCGGCGGGAGTTGGTGGGGCCGTTCGTGGACCGGATCAGGCTGCTGCCGGAGTCCCGGACCGTCTTCCACCTCACCGGCCCGGACGACTACCTCATCCATGTCGCGGTCGCGGACATGGCGGATCTTCAGCGCCTGGTACTCGACGAGTTCACCTCGCAGCGCGAAGTGGCCCGCGTGGAGACGCGGTTGATCTTCCAGCAGTGGGACTGCGGCCCGCTGCTGCCCCCGGTCGCGGCAGGGTCGTCACCAGCGGCGAAATCCGGTTGATGCGGTGACCGGACCGGCGGACCGGGGCTGACGCGGCGGCCGTCCCCGTACGAGGATGGCCGCATGTCACAGACGAAGAAGCCGCTGCCCCGCGAGGTCGCCGACGCGTACGTCGACGAACTCACCGCCCTCGATCCGGTCCTCGGTACCTATCTCGGTGTTCCGGAGAGCTACGGCAGGCTCCCCGACACCTCGCCCGCCGGCCAGGAGGCCGTCGCCGAACTGGCGCGCGGCACCCTCGCCCGGCTCGACGAGGCCGAGCGGCAGCCCGGCGCGGAGAGTGACATCGAGCGCCGATGCGGCCGGCTGCTGCGGGAGCGGCTCACCGCCGAACTCGCCGTCCATGACGCCGGCGAGGGCCTGCGGGCGGTCGGCAATCTGCACACTCCGGTGCACTCGGTGCGACAGGTATTCACCCTGACGCCGACCGGGACGGACGAGGACTGGGCCACCGTCGCGCAGCGGCTGCGGGCGGTACCGGCCGCGCTCGCCGGCTACCGGGAGTCGCTCGCCCTCGGCCTGGACCGCAAGCTGTACGCGGCCCCGCGGCCCGCCGCCACGTTCATCGAGCAGCTCACCGAGTGGTCGGACACGGACGGACAGGGGCGCGGCTGGTTCGAGGACTTCGTCTCGGCGGGTCCCGCGTCCCTGCGCGAGGAACTGGATGCGGCGGCGCGGACCGCGACGGAGGCGCTGCTCTCCTTGCGCGACTGGATGCGCGAGGTGTACGCGCCGACGATCGAGGGGGCGCCCGAGACCGTGGGCCGCGAGCGGTACGCGCGGCTCGCACGCTACTTCAACGGCACGGATCTCGACCTGGACGAGGCGTACGCGTACGGCTGGGCCGAGTACCACCGGCTCCTCGCCGAGATGAGGACGGAGGCCGAGAAGATCCTGCCGGGCGCCGAGACCCCGTGGGTGGCGCTCGCGCACCTCGACGAGCACGGCCGGCACATCGAGGGCGTCGACGAGGTCCAGGCCTGGCTCCAGGGGCTGATGGACGAGGCGATCACGGCCCTGGACGGCACGCACTTCGAGCTCGCCGAGCAGGTCAAGCGGGTGGAGTCGCGCATCGCCCCGCCCGGCAGCGCCGCCGCCCCCTATTACACGGCCCCCTCGCAGGACTTCTCGCGCCCGGGACGCACCTGGCTGCCCACGATGGGGCAGACCCGCTTCCCGGTCTACGACCTCGTCTCGACCTGGTACCACGAGGGCGTGCCCGGCCATCACCTCCAGCTCGCCCAGTGGGTGCACGTCGTCGAGGACCTGTCCCGCTACCAGTCCGGTGTCGGCCGGGTCAGCGCCAACTGCGAGGGCTGGGCGCTCTACGCGGAGCGACTGATGGACGAACTCGGGTTCCTCACCGACGCGGAGCAGCGCCTCGGTTACCTCGACGCGCAGATGATGCGGGCCGCGCGCGTCATCATCGACATCGGGATGCACCTGGGGCTGGAGATCCCGGCCGACGCGCCGTTCCACCCGGGCGAACGCTGGACGCCGGACCTGGCGCAGGAGTTCTTCGGCGCGCACAGCAGCCGCCCCGCGGACTTCGTGGAGAGCGAGCTGACCCGCTACCTCACGATGCCCGGGCAGGCCATCGGCTACAAGATCGGCGAGCGCGCCTGGCTGCTGGGCCGCGAGAACGCGAAGCGGCACCACGGTGACGCCTTCGACGCCAAGGCGTGGCACATGGCCGCCCTGTCCCTTGGTTCCCTGGGACTGGACGACCTGGTGGAGGAGCTGTCCCGGCTCTGACCACACCGTGCGCGGTGGCCCGGTCCGCGAGGAGCCGGGCCACCGCGCACACTACGCGTCAGTCCACCAGCCGCCGCAGCTGGACGAGACCCACCCACGTCTCGGGTCCCGGCTCGACACGGGCCGCGCGGACCCCGTACCGGCCCGGCGCGAGAGCCACCTTCAGGTGATCGGTGCGCTCGGAGACGGGGCCCGGCCACGCGGCGTCGAAGAGGACGACGGGACCGGGCACGTTCCACTGCACCTCCGGATCCCACACGGCCGTGGCGAGGGCCGCCGGGACGACGGCGAGCAGTTCGTCCTCGGACTCGGCGGCACTCCAGCGTACGAAGATGCCGTGCTCGGGGAGGTAGGCGGTCGAGGCGGGTTCGTCGCCGAGGACCAGGGCCCTGGAGTCGCCGACGGGTACGAGGCCGATGAAGCCCTCGACGTCACAGGCCCGGTCGTAGTCGGAGGACATCTCGTCGCCGTCCGCCCCCGACCAGAACGGCAGGACCGCTTCCGGGATCGCTATGAGCGGCCCGCCGCCCGACTCCACCCATTCGACCGCACCGGGCTCCGCGTATCTGACCATGGGCAGAAGCTACACGGCGCCCGCCGGCACCCGTTCGGCAGGCGCCCCGAACCCGCCCGGCGGCGGTCCGGAGGTGTCACCGTCGCCCAAGTGGCCGGCGTCAGAACCCTGTTGGGGTCCTCAGCAGCCGCAGTCGTCCGCGTCCACGGGCGACGTCAGCGGGTCGGCGGCGCGGCGCTCACGACCCTGCCAGGTCTCGAACTCGAAGCCCTCGCGCGCCCAGTACTCGAAGCCGCCGAGCATCTCCTTGACCTGGTAGCCGAGTTCGGCGAGGGCGAGGGCGGCCCGGGTCGCGCCGTTGCAGCCCGGGCCCCAGCAGTAGGTGACGACGGGCACCGACCTGTCGAGCAGGTGCCCGGCCTGCTCCGGGACGAGTGCGGTGGGCAGGTGGACCGCGCCGGGAACGTGTCCCTGGTCCCAGGACTCGGTGGAGCGGGAGTCGAGGACGACGAACCCCGGGTCACCGCCGGCGGAGAGGGCCGCCGCCACGTCGGACGCGTCCACGTGGAAGGCGAGACTCGCCCCGAAGTAGGCCGCGGCCACCGCCGGGGAGGCGGGCGCCACCCGCAGCACGGGGTTCACCGCGGTCACGGGCCGGTGCGTCGGACCGGGGGCCGTGGAGGCCGCCGGCCCGGTCGTCGGAGCCACCGGCGACGCACCCGTCGGGGTCGCTCCCGAGGTCGCCTCGGTGCCGGTCGCCGTGTCGGCATTGGTGCCGTCGGTTGTGACAGTCATGGTCTGGCCTTCCTCCCGTGCCCCGCCGACCCGGTGTCGCCGTTGCCACCCCGGTGCCTCTGCCGCACCGGTCCCGCGGGGCTTTCCTGACCAGAAATCTACGGGTGGCTATCCCCGTCCTGAAGCGACGATCCACGGCATCACTCTTGTTCTGCCGGGGATTCAAATGGTATTCATCAACGATGACCGCGTATTCCCCGGACGCCACCGACTGGCGCATCCTCGACGTCCTCCAGCGGGAGGGCCGGGCCAGCTTCGCCGACCTCGCCCGGGCCGTCTCCATGTCCGCTAGCGCGGTCACCGAGCGGGTACGGCGTCTGGAGGAGGCGGGCGTCATCGAGGGGTACGCGGCCGTCGTCGCCCCGGAGAGCCTGGGAATGCCCGTCCTCGCCTTCGTGCGGCTCCGGTATCCGAACGGCAACTACAAGCCGTTCCACGACCTCGTGGAGGCGACGCCCGAGATCCTTGAGGCCCATCACGTGACCGGCGACGACTGCTTCGTCATCAAGGTCGCGGCGCGTTCGATGACCCACCTGGAAACGGTGGCGGGCAAGATCGGCGCGCTGGGCTCGGTGACGACGAGCGTCGTCTACTCCTCGCCGCTGCCCCGCCGCCCGCTGGGCCACTGACCGACGCGGACGGTTCGCAGGCCGGGTCCCGCCCCTGCCGACCCGGCGTTGAAAGGCACCGAGACGACAGGCGGGTGCCCCGCTCAGGGCGCTGGGGGCTCCGCCCGCCGTCGTCGGCCTCGCGATGCGGTGGGTGCCCCGCTCATCCCTCGCCACCCCGCTGCCGGACGACCGAACCCGTCCTGCCCTTCACCACTTCCAGCTGGGCGTGGATACGACGACGCAGGTCGGCGACGTGGCTGACGATGCCGACGCTGCGGTCGCGCTCGCGCAGCGAGTCGAGGACGTCGAGGACCTCGTCGAGGGTCTGGTCGTCGAGGCTGCCGAAGCCCTCGTCGATGAAGAGCGTGTCGAGCCGCACCCCGCCGGCCTCGTCGGTCACGACGTCCGCGAGACCGAGGGCGAGGGCGAGGGAGGCGAAGAAGGTCTCGCCGCCCGAGAGTGTCGCCGTGTCGCGCTCGCGTCCGGTCCACGCGTCCACGACGTGCAGCCCGAGCCCGCTGCGGCCGCGGCCGGCGCGGTCGTCGGAGTGCACGAGGGTGTAGCGCCCGGAGGACATGCGCTGGAGGCGTACGGTCGCGGCGGCGGCGACCTGCTCCAGGCGGGCGGCGAGAACGTACGCCTCCAGGCGCATCCTGCGTTCGTTGTCCGCCGACGTGCCCGCGGCGAGACCGGCCAGCCCGGCCACGCGGTCGTACTCCTCACGCAGGGGGGCGAGCCGCACCACTCCCCTGGCCGCGCGCGTGGAGAGGCCGTCCAGTTCATTGCAGCTGCGGGCCGCCGCGTCCTGCGCGGAGGCCGCCTCCCGCAGACGGCGGTCGGCTGCTTCGGCGGCCCGCTCGGCGGCGCGCAGCTCCGCGGGCGGGCGACGGGCGGCTTCCGCCGTGTCGGCCTCCGTGAGCACGGCGCGGACTGCGGACTCCTCCAACTGCCAGGCGTCGAGCCGTCGTTGGAGGTCTCGGTGTGCCTCGTCGTCGAGCAGCGCGTCGGCTGCGGCCTGCGGGGTCTCGAACCCGGCACGGAAGGCGGCGTCGGCGAGTCGCGCGTCGGCGTCCTTCAGCCGCTGTGCGGTGTCCTCGAACGCGCGGGCACTGTCCGCCGCCTCGGCGAGGAGCGCGGCCTGTCGCTCCAGTTGGGCGGCTCGTACGGCCACGCTCGCGGCAGCACCGCGCGCCTGCTCCAACTCCCCTTCCAGCGAGGCCTTCTCCCGGTCGAGGGCGTCCCTGAGGGAGGCCCGCGAGGCGACCCGGCGGGAGGCCTCCTGCTGGGAGGTCAGCCGTTGCCGGTGTTCCCGCTCGGCCTGCTCACGCGCCTCGCGTGCCGCGTGCAGCCCGGAGGCCGCCCTGCGCGCCTGGTCGAGGAGCTGCTCCAATTCCTCCGCCTCTTCGGCGAGTTGCCCGGTCGGCGCGTCTCCGGCCTCGGCCGTCGCGGCGGCCAGGGCCTCGCGGACCACGCCGAGGCGCCGCTCGGCCACGGCACGCTCCTCGTCGGCGCGCTGGTAGGCGGCGAGGGCGCGCTCCTCCGTCTCGCGGTCGACGTGTCCGGCGATCTTCCGGGCGGGGGCCGGGTGTTCGGTGGCACCGCAGACCGCGCAGGCCTCCCCGTCGACGAGGCCGGAGGCGAGTTCGGCGGCGATGCCCTGGAGGCGCTGTTCCTTCAGGTCGAGCCACCGGGTGCGCGCCTCGGTGGCCGTCTCGCGCGCCGTGAGCGTCCCCTCGTGGGCGTCCTCGGTGTCCCGGGCGAACTGGTCGCGTTGGCGGGCCGCGCCGAGCCGCTTGATCGCGGGGTCGCGCCGCACGCCGAGCTGTTCGGCGCGGGAGGCGGCGTCCTGTGCCGACTCGATCCGTGTCTCGATGTCCGCGCGCAGGTTCTCCCAGTCGGCCAGCCAGCTGTCGGTGTCCTGGAGGACGTCCTCGTCGGCCCGTTCCTGGCGGTCCAGGGCGGCGCGCTCCGTGCCGAGTTCGGTGAGGCGGCGCTCCGCGCGGCGTGCCGACTCCAGGCCGCCGAGTTCTTCGGCGGCCTTGCGTGCGGCGGCGGCCAGTCCGGGGGCTCCGGCCCCGGCGAACGTCTCCGGCAGGGCCGCACGCGCGCGCGTCTCCGCGTCGGCCGCCCGCCGGTGCTCGGCCTCGGTCACCTCGCGCAGGTCGAGCGCGGGAGCCACCGCCTCGGCCTTGCGGGCGCGCTCCATCCGGGTGCGGGCGTCCCGGTGGGCCTCGGCGCGGTCCTCCAGCCGTGCGGCCCGCTCCCGCGCCTCGGTGAACCGGCGCTGCAGCCGGTCCACTTCGCGCGCGTCGTCGAGTTCGCGGTCCGCCGCCGCCTGCGCCGACTCGGCTGCCCGGCGCGCGCAGTGGGCGATGGTCAACCGCTCGCGCGCGGTGCTGCGGGCCACCGCGGCCCAGGCGAGCACGGATGCGGTGAGACCCGGATCGCCCGGGGCGAGATCGGGGAAGGGCACCTCGGTGGTGTCCCCGGCCTCCTGGTGCATGCGGTGCGCGTCGGCGAGCAACGCGGCGTCACCGGACCGTACTTCCGCCTCGGTGGCCCGGCGCCGCTCGGCGAGGCGCTTCTCGACCTCGGCGAACCGGTGGGTGTCGAAGAGCCGGCCGAGCAGCTTGCCGCGGGCCTCGGCGTCGGCGCGCAGGAACCGCGCGAAGTCGCCCTGGGGCAGCAGCACCACCTGGCAGAACTGCTCGCGGCTCATGCCGAGCAGCTGGGTGATCTCCTCGCCGATCTCCTGGTGGGAGCGGCTGAGGTCCGTCCATACGCCGGCCGCGGAGTCGTAGGAGCGCAGCCAGCTCTGCGCCTTCTCGGTCGTGGTGCCGGTGCCGCGCTTCTTGGGGCGCGCCCAGGGCGGCTGCCGGGTGACCTCCAGACGCCTTCCGGAGACGGTGAGTTCGAGGCGCACCTCGGTGCGGGTGGCGGGGGCCGCGTGGTCGCTGCGCAGGCCGAGGCCCTGGCCGCTCTGCCGGGCTCCAGGAACCGCGCCGTACAGCGCGAAGCAGACGGCGTCGAGGACCGAGGTCTTGCCCGCGCCCGTCGGTCCGTGCAGCAGGAAGAGTCCGGCGGCGGACAGCTCGTCGAAGTCGATCCGCTGGGTGCCGCCGAAGGGGCCGAAGGCGGTGATGTCCAGGCGGTGCAGCCTCATCGGGTCCTCTCGATGTCCGGGCGGGCGGTCCCCAGGGGGTGCGGCGGGCGCGGTGTCACCGGGCGGTCTCCCGTACGGTCTCGTCGGCGCGGACCGCGTCGAACGCGTCCCGCAGCACGGCCTGTTCGCGCGGGTCGGGGCCCGCGCCGCGCACGTGGGCGACGAAGTCCTCGGCGATCTCCTGCTCGCTGCGGCCGGCCAGCCGGCGGGCGTAGGAGATGTCGGGGTCCTGTGGGGAGCGCTCGGGGTCGAAGACGAGGCTGAGCGTGTGCGGGAAGCGCTCGGTCAGCCGGGCCATGGGGTCGGCGGGCCGCACCGGGTCGGTGAGGGTGGCCTCGACCCAGGCGTCCTCGTGGCGCGCGAGGCCGGGGTCGGCGAGCAGGTCCTCCAGACGGCCACGGACGCGGGCGAGGCCGCGTGGCACGGGGCAGTCGATCCGCTCCGCGTCCAGGGAGCCGTCGGGTCCGAGGTCCACCAGCCACATGGTCTTGCGGTGGTCGGCCTCCGAGAAGGAGTACGGCAGGGGGGAGCCCGAGTAGCGCACGCGCTCGCCGATGGTCTGGCTGCCGTGCAGGTGGCCGAGGGCGGTGTAGTCGACGCCGTCGAAGACCCCGGCGGGCACGGAGGCGACCCCTCCGACGGTGATGTCCCGCTCGCTGTCGCTCACCGCCCCGCCGGTGACGAAGGCATGGGCGAGGACGACCGAGCGGGTGCCCGGAGCACGTGTGGCGAGGTCGGCGCGGACCCGGTCCATGGCGGCGGCCAGCACGGCCTCGTGACCCGGCTTCTCCACGCCGAACTCGTCCTTCACCAGGGCCGGTTCGAGGTAGGGCAGGCCGTAGAAGGCGACGTCGCCGTGACGGTCGGCGAGCACCACGGGGGTGCCGCAGGCCGCGGCGTCGGTCCGCAGGTGGATGCCCGCCCGGTCGATGAGGCCGGCCCCGACGCCGAGGCGCCGCGCGGAGTCGTGGTTGCCGGAGATCATCACCGTGGGCACGCCCAGGCCCGCCAGCCGGTGCAGGGCGTGGTCGAAGAGCTGGACGGCGGCGAGCGGCGGGACGGCACGGTCGTACACGTCTCCCGAGACGACCACCGCGTCCACCTCGCGCTCGCGCGCGGTGCCGACGAGGTGACCGATGAACTCGGCCTGGGCGTCGAGCATGTTCACCCGGTGGAACGCCCGGCCCAGATGCCAGTCGGAAGTGTGCAGGAGCCTCATGATCCCCGAAGGGTAACGGCCGGGTCTGACATCACGGGCGGTTACTCCCGTATCAGCCCGTCATGACCGGCACCGGAGTTGACCGTTTCATCCCGTTCGTGCCGACTGTCACACGTCTCCGTAGGCCTCCCCGCCCAGTTCGAACCCGGCTGTCCCCGCTGTCGCGTCGGCCAGCCAGGCGCGGAACGCGTCCGCGTCGGCGTCCGGCAGCCCGATCTCGATGGTGACCGCCTCGCCGTAACGAACATCACGTACCTCGCGCCCGGTGGAGCGCAGATCGTTCTCCACCTTGCCGGCCCGCTGGTGGTCGACGGTGACGGTCGCCAGCCGGAACCGGCGGCGGGTGATGGTGCCCAGTTCGTCCAGCGCCTCGCCCACCGAGCCGCCGTACGCCCTGATCAGTCCACCGGCGCCGAGCTTGACCCCGCCGTAGTAGCGGGTGACGACGGCGACGACGTACCGCATGTCGCGGCGCAGCAGCATCTGGAGCATGGGGACGCCCGCGGTGCCGCCCGGTTCGCCGTCGTCGCTCGCCTTCTGCACGGCCGCGTCCGCACCGATGACGTACGCGGAGCAGTTGTGGCTCGCGTCGGCGTGCCGCTTGCGGACGGCGGCGATGAAGTCCTGGGCCTCCCGCTCGGTGGCGGCCGGGGCGAGGGCGCACAGGAAACGGGAGCGGTTGATCTCGGTCTCGTGCACACCCGCGCGGGCCACGGTGCGGTACTCGTCCTGCATCGTCCCAGCGTATGCGCTGTACGCACGCGTGCCCGACGGCGGTGCTCGCTCGGCCCCGGCCGCAGGGACCGGGGCCGCGCGGGTACGGTCGGCCCGCGGGATCAGGCCTTCTTGCCGCGTGGCACGGCGACGTCCGTGAGCAGCGCCGCGCCGGGCGCCAGTTCGTGCCAGCCCGCGCCGTGCCAGACGAGGACCGCGACGGCCGACGTCGGGTACTTCGTCCGGACCTGGTCCAGCGTGTCGTCGAACCCGTCCCCGGCGAGCGTGAGGATCAGCTCCTCCAGTCCGGGGTTGTGTCCGATGAGCAGCAACGTCCGTACGTGTTCGGGGACCTCGCGCACCACGTCGAGCAGCTCGGGTACGTCGGCCGCGTACAGCCGTTCGTCGACCCGTACCGGCGGCGGCGTGCCCCACTGATCGGCCGCGAGCTCCCAGGTCCGCCGAGCCCGTACGGCGGTGGAGCAGAGCGCGAGGTCGGGGATCCAGTCGGCGTCGGCCAAGGCGCGGCCGGCGGCGGGCGCGTCCCGCAGACCGCGCGGCGCGAGGGGGCGCTCGTGGTCGGGGACTCCGGCGGGATAGGCGGACTTGGCGTGCCGCAGCACGACGAGTCTGCGCCGCGGGCCCGCCGGGGCACGTCCATTCACCACGCCGAACCGATCTCGCGGGTGAGTTCGAGGCCGAGCAGCCGGTCGGCGTAGGCGTAGGACTCGAAGCGGGCGCCCTCCGCGACGTCCGACGTCTCCATCCACCGCAGCACGTCCAGCACGGCGGGGATGTCCAGGTCGTCCTCCCAGGCGGTGCGCAGCCGCAGGCGTACGTCGTCGGGGACGGCCTTGGACGGCCGGGTGGCCCATCCGGCGACGGCGGCGCGCCAGCGCTTGAGCGTGGCCTCGGCGTCCGCCAGGGTCGCGGCGTCGAGGCTGAGGGGCTGGTCCCTGCGCGGCGCGAGCAGTGCCAGGCGCAGCACGGTGGGGTCGGCGGGAGCGGGAACCGGGCCGCCGCCGGTGTCGACCGGCGCCACCTCGAAACGGACGGCGTCCGTCGAGGTACCGCCCGTGGCGCGCACCTCGACGGTCTGTGTCGCCGTCGGTCCCGTCCCGGCGTCGTGATGCTCCTCGAAGGGCCTGATGCCGAGTCCGGCCGCGCTCTCCCGCAGCCTGTCCGCGTCGGCAGGGTCCTCCGCCGAGGTCAGGGTCGCCCACACGGGGTTGCTGCCGACCTCCAGGGTCCGTACCAGGACGTCGGCGCAGACCAGCACCCGCAGCCCCGTGGCGTCGAACGTGTCCACGCGCGCGTGGACCCGGACCAGACCGCGGCGGGCGCGGGCGGCGTCGATGAGTTCGCCCGTACGGGCGTCGAGGATACGGAGCACGGGCTGAGCCTAGGCCGGTGGGCGGCCGGGCGCGGGGAGGTGGGAGCCATTCCGGACAGCTGCTCCCGGTCGCGGGGCCGTCCGGTGCCGGACCGCGCCACGTTCCGCGGCTTCTCCGGCCGCCCGGCGACCGCGACGGCGAACCGCTGGGAATCGTCGGGAATCACCGCGTGGCGCGCGCCGTTGTCCCTGGTGGGCGGCCGGACGGCCGAGCACTCATGTCAGGGACCCACGAGGAGGCCGAGCGTGTACGGCGACCAGGCAGCGATCCGTAAGATCCTCACCGAGCTGGGCGACACCTGGGCGATCGTCGGGCTCTCCTCGAACCAGCACCGCGCGGCCTACGGCGTCGCCGGCGTCCTCAAGCGTTTCGGCAAGCGGATCGTGCCGGTGCACCCGAAAGCCGAGACGGTCCACGGGGAGAAGGGGTACGCGTCGCTGGCGGACATCCCCTTCGAGGTCGATGTCGTCGACGTGTTCGTGAACAGCGGGCTGGCCGGTCCGGTCGCGGACGAGGCCGTCACCATCGGGGCCAAGGGCGTGTGGTTCCAGCTCGACGTGATCGACGAGGGGGCCTACGAACGGACGCGCGCCGCCGGGCTCGACATGGTGATGGACCGCTGCCCCGCGATCGAGATCCCGCGGCTCGGCTGAACCGGCCGGCACGACTGCCCGGGACCGTCCGGGCGGCCTTGCGCGGAAACGCCGTTGACGCCGGACGGCCCGCGCGGGTTTCCTGCTCCGGTGCCCATCCTTCGTATCGAGAAGCCCGACGACGAAGCCCGTCTCGCGGACTGGCAGCACGTCCACAACGTGATCGTCCCGCCCGCGGCCCTGTCGCTCGACGACGTGCGCGAGCGGGTCCGGCGCAACCGTCTGGAGGTCGCCTACCTCGGTGACGTCCTGGTGGGCTGCACGACCGTGCGCCCGCCGGCCGAGGACAGCGGGACGGCGACCGTCATCGCGCGTGTGCTGGCCGCGCACCGCGGACAGGGCTTCGGCGAGAAGCTCTACGCGCGCGGCCTGGAGCAGGCCCGGGCGCTGGGCGCCGAGACGGTCGAGACGGTCGTCCTCGCGGCCAACGAGGCAGGGCTGCGCTTCGCCCGACACCAGGGGTTCGTGGAGATCGATCGGTACGTCCTGCCGGGCGAGACGGCGGAATGGGTCGATCTGCGCCTGGCCTAGGGCCCGTTCACCTCCTTCGCCCCTCTCCCGGAGCGGGGCCGGGGAGTTCGGTCCGCTCACTCCTGGCTGTCGAGGAACTTCGCGACCGTGTCCGTGAAGAGCCGCGGATCGTCGAGCCACGGGAAGTGCCCGGCCCCGGGCAGGACGGCCGGCTCGGCCCGCGCGAAGAGGTCCGCGACGGTCGCGGCCACGCGCGGCAGCGGGCCGCTGTCCAGGGCCCCCGAGACGAGCAGCACCCGCACGTCCCAGGCGGCGACCACCGACCGGGCGGCAGCGGGCCGGAAGACTTCCGGCGTCGCGTAGCGGTCGGCGGCCTCCTCGTTGGTCTGATCGGCATCGGTCGCCGCGTGCGCGCGTGCGGCCGCGTCCCAACGACCGTAGAAGAACGGGGTGGCGGCGTCGAAGTCGGCATCGCTCGCGGTGCCGGCCCAGATCCGCCCGTACGCCTCGTGCGCGCCCTCGAACCACGGCTCCTCCGTGCGGAGCGCCGCCGCCTCCGCCCGGTGCTCCGGCGTGAATTCGACACCCAGCACCCGCGCCCGGGCGGTGACGAGGGTGAGGGAGCGGACCCGCTCGGGGTACCGGACCGCGTACAGGAGGGCCAGGTCGCCGCCCGCCGAGTGGGCGAGCAGATCGACCCGGTCGAGTCCGAGGTGCGTACGGAACGCCTCCACGTCGTCGACCTGCCGGTCGCAGCGGTACGTCGCCGGGTCGGCCGGACGGTCCGAGGCGCCGGTGCCCCGCAGGTCGAGCAGGCACAGCCGGCGGTGCCGCGTCACCCCTCCGAGGTCACCGAGGTAGGCGGAGGCGCGCATCGGTCCGCCCGGCAGGCAGAGCAGCGGCGCGCCCTCGCCCCTGCTGTGGTGGGCGAGTCGGGTTCCGTCGGGTGCGGCGAAGGTCGGCATGACCGTCATCCTGATCAGCGCATCCGGCGGCGAGCAAGTGATTTGACGGTCCATCAGTGAAGTCCGCGTGCGCCGACGCCGTCCGATACGCCGTGAACTCACGTCCATCTCGACTCGGCCATGCGTGCGCTTTGCCTCCGGTTCGCCCGGCGTACGCCTCCGATTGCTTTCATCGAGGGATGGACCACATCACGTTCCTCGTGGCGGTCGTCATCGTCACGGCTCTGGCCTTCGATTTCACCAACGGATTCCACGACACGGCGAACGCGATGGCCACGTCCATCGCCACCGGTGCCCTCAAGCCCAGAACTGCCGTCCTCATCAGCGGTGTTCTGAACGTGGGCGGCGCCTTCCTGTCCACCGAGGTCGCCAAGACGATCTCCGGCGGGATCGTCGACGACACCCTCGTCACCCCCGGCATGATCTTCGCGGGCCTGGTCGGGGCGATCCTCTGGAACCTGCTGACGTGGCTGCTCGGGCTTCCGTCCAGTTCCTCGCACGCCCTGTTCGGCGGGCTCATCGGCGCGGTCTGGGTCGGCGCGGGCGCGAAGGGCGTCCACTTCGACAAGGTGGTCGAGAAGATCCTGATCCCGGCGGTCGCCTCGCCGGTCGTGGCGGGCGTCGCCGCACTGCTGGCCACCTACCTGGCGTACCGGATCACCGCCCGGGCCCGCGAGAGGTCGGTGACCAAGGCCTTCCGGCTCGGTCAGATCGCCTCGGCCTCGCTGGTGTCGCTGGCGCACGGAACGAACGACGCGCAGAAGACGATGGGCGTCATCACGCTGACGCTGATCTCGGCGGGTGCGCTCGGTCACGACGCCGGACCGCCGGTCTGGGTCATCGCGTCGGCGGGCCTGGCGATCGGGCTCGGCACCTATATCGGCGGCTGGCGGATCATCCGGACGATGGGCAAAGGGCTCACGGACATCCAGTCGCCGCAGGGCTTCGCGGCCGAGGCGGCGTCCACGGCGGTGATCCTCACCTCGGCCCACCTCGGTTTCGCACTGTCCACCACGCAGGTCTGCTCGGGCGGCATTCTCGGCGCCGGACTGGGCAGGCGGCTGGCCGAGGTGCGCTGGGGCACCGCGGGGCGGATGGCGGTCGCCTGGCTGGTGACCCTGCCGGCCGCCGCGCTGGTCGGCGGTGTGTCGGCGAGCGTGGTGAAGCACGGCGGGACCGTCGGCACCGTGGTGATCGCGCTCGTCGCGGTGGCCGTCGCGTCGGTCATCGTCGCCGCCTCGCGCCGCAACCCGGTGCACGCCTCGAACGTCAACGACCACCACCAGGTCACCGTCCGCACCGCATCGCCGGCCGGCGTCGGCTCGGCCGCCTGAGTCAGGGAGAGTTCCGGACATGCATCTCGACTGGACCGCACTCGGCGAGGTCGCCGCGGTGAGCACGGGAGTCACCGTGGCCGTGGTCGCCGTCTTCGCCCTCGGCGTGCTCGGGCTCGCCCGGGTCGAGGCCGCTCGCGAAGGCGACGCCGACACGGGCTCCTCCGGCGCCGGCGCCCTGGGGATCACCCAGGCAGGGCTCTGCTTCCTGGCCTGCGCGGCCGTGGTGGCGTACGGGATCTATCTGATCGTGCCGCAGTTCCACTGACTCGGCGGGAAGAACTCGGTGGACGGGGAACACGCAGCACGAGAAGGGGAGGGCCGGATGACGGAACTGCTGGCAGGCATGCGGGTCGACTACACCGACCACGACGACCCGGTACTGATCCGGCCGGACGGCAGCACGGTCGACACCTGGCGGGAGAACTACCCGTACGAACAGCGGATGGAGCGCAAGGAGTACGAGTGGCACAAGCGGCTCCAGCAGATAGAACTGCTGAAGCTGCAGAGCTGGATCAAGCAGACGGGACGGCGGCTCGTCATCGTCTTCGAGGGGCGTGACGCGGCCGGCAAGGGCGGCACGATCAAGCGCTTCACCGAGCACCTCAACCCGCGCGGCGCCCGCGTCGTGGCCCTGGAGAAGCCCACCGAACGAGAACGCGGCCAGTGGTACTTCCAGCGGTACGTCGAGCATCTGCCGACGGCGGGCGAGATCGTGATGTTCGACCGGTCCTGGTACAACCGGGCCGGTGTGGAGCGGGTGATGGGCTTCTGCAGCGACGACGAGTACCGGCGTTTCATGCGGCAGGCGCCCGCGTTCGAGCGGATGCTCGTCGACGACGGAGTGGACCTGATCAAGTTCTGGTTCTCGGTCTCGCAGGGCGAGCAGCGCACCCGCTTCACGATCCGCCAGGTCGACCCGGTGCGGCAGTGGAAGCTCAGTCCCATGGACCTGGCCTCGCTGGACCTCTGGGACGACTACACGGCGGCCAAGGTCGCCATGTTCCGCGAGACGGACACCGAACAGGCGCCCTGGACGGTGGTGAAGAGCAACGACAAGAAGCGGGCCCGCGTCGACGCCATGCGCAGTGTGCTGGCCCGCTTCGCCTACGCGGACAAGGACGAGGAGGTCGTCGGTCTGCCCGACCCGAGCATCGTGGGCGCGGCGGCGAACCTGATGGAGGAGGGCGAGGACGACACGGTGCCCCTCGGCGGTGCCGGGGCGCCCTGAATGCCCGGCGGTCGCGTGGATTCAGTCGTGCGCGGGACGGTCGGACAGCCGGTGGTCGGCCAGGCTCAGCGCCTCGTCGACCACCCGGCGCAGATGGCCGTCGCCGAGCGAGTAGATGACCCTGCGACCGACCTTCCGCGTGGTCACCAGCCCGGCGAGACGGAGTCGGGCCAGGTGCTGGCTGACGGCCGGGCGGGCGGCCCCGCAGCCCTCGGTCAGCGTGCTGACGTCCGCCTCGCCGTCGGCCAGCGCGTGCAGCAACGTCAGACGGGTGCGGTCGCCGAGCAGGGCGAGGAGTTCGGCAGCGAGCGCGAACTGTTCCTCGCCGGGGCTGCGCGGGTGCGCATCGTGCGCAGGTGACAGGTGCATGCGTGCGCTCATACGCACATAATGGCGTCGTGGGCGTCCGCGCGTCCACTCCCGCGCAGCGGAAGGGGACGCCCGTGCACGAACGGCACCATCACGAGGACGGCCGCCACGACGGCCACGGGGACGGCCACCGCGAGCACGAGGGCGAGTCGCACGGCGGTCACGGTCATCCGCCGGGCGGACGCGACCGGACCGAGCACCGGCATGCGCACGGCGACCGGCACCGGACCGGGCACCCCCATCCGCACGGCGATCACGACCACGTCGGCCACCGTCACCCGGCAGGCGACCGGTCCCCCGGGCTGATCCGCCGGCTCCGCCATCGGCTCGCCCCGCACTCCCACGACACGGCCGACCGCGTCGACGCCGCGCTGGAGTCGTCGGCCCGGGGCATGCGCGCCCTGCGGGTGTCACTGGCCGTCCTCGGCACAACAGCCCTGGCGCAGGCGGTGGTTGTGGTGCTGTCGGGGTCGGTCGCCCTGCTCGGCGACACCGTACACAACGCGGCCGACGCGCTGACGGCCGTACCGCTCGGGATCGCGTTCGTGCTGGGCCGTCGCGCGGCGACCCGGCGTTTCACCTACGGCTACGGGCGGGCCGAGGATCTCGCGGGCGTCGTGATCGTGCTGACGATCGCCGCGTCCGCGGTCTTCGCGGCCTGGACAGCGGTCGGCCGCCTCCTCGATCCGCACCCCGTACGGCACCTTCCGGTGGTGGCGGGCGCCGCCCTCATCGGCTTCGCCGGGAACGAGTGGGTCGCCCGGCACCGGATCCGTGTCGGCCGCGGGATCGGCTCGGCGGCGCTGGTGGCGGACGGACTCCACGCCCGTACCGACGCGTTCACCTCGCTGGCGGTGCTGGTGGGCGCGGGCGGCTCGGCCCTGGGCTGGCAACTCGCCGACCCGCTGGTGGGGTTGGCGATCACGGCGGCCATCCTGGTGGTGCTCCGGGACGCGGCCCGTGAGGTGTTCCGACGCGTGATGGACGCCGTGGAACCCGAGTTGGTGGACCGCGCCGAACGGGCGCTGCGGGACGTCGCGGGCGTGCGGGACGTGGGCGAGCTGCGGCTGCGCTGGATCGGCCACCGGCTGCGCGCGGAGGTGGCGGTGGTGGTGGACGGCGAGGTGACCGTGCGCCGGGCCCACACCATCGCCGTCGAGGCCGAGCACGCCCTGCTGCACGCGGTGCCGAAGTTGACCGCCGCCCTCGTCCACGCCGATCCGGCGCCGCTGCCCGGCGAGGAGGACCCGCACGGGAGGCTGGCGCATCACGTCACCGCCTGAACGAGCGCCGCTGGGGCGCGTGGCGGCCGGTCACGGCCGCCGCTCCCCCGGCGGACGGGTCAGGCGAGGCCCAGCCCTTCCAGCACCACCGCGTTCGGCAGCTCCGCGAACGCCGCTCCGGGCACGAGGAGTTTGCCCCGCCGGCGCCCACTGCCCACGAGCACGTACGGCAGCGCGACGACGGCCGGGTCCACCAACACAGGCCAGTCGGCGGGGAGTCCGATGGGGGTGATGCCGCCGTACTCCATGCCGGTCTCACCGGTCGCCGTGTCCATCGGGGCGAACGAGGCCTTGCGGGCGCCGAGTTGGCGGCGTACGGCTCCGTTGACGTCGACGCGGGTGGCGGACAGCACGACGCAGGCGGCAAGGGTCGTCTCACCGCCGCGCCTGCCGGCGACGACCACACAGTTGGCGGACTGGTCGAGCAGGTCCTTGCCGTAGTGCTCGACGAAGGTGGCGGTGTCGGCCCATTCGGGGTTCGTGTCGACGTGGACGATCCGCTCGGCGGGGGTGGCCCCGCGCCAGCCGCGTACGGCGTCGGCGACGGGACGGGTGAGTTCGTCCAGGCAGTCGGGGGCGGGGACGGCGTGGTCGAAGTGTCCGATCGGTGCGCGCATGACGGCACGCTAACAGCCGTACGAACCGGCCTCGCGCGGGAGTGTCCGCCCGGCGGACAGGGACCGGAGCCGCCCGGCCGCTCAGTGCACCAGCGGGACCGACACGGCCATCACCATGTCGACCGGGACCTCTCCTTTGTTGGCGTACACGTGGGGCGTGTTGGCCTCGAAGGACGCGCTCGCACCCTCGGGGACGCGGTGCTCGACCCCGTCCACGGTCAGCGTCATCTCGCCCGCGAGGACGTGCACGAGCTCGACGGTCCCGGCGGGGTGGGGGTCGGAGGGGCTGCCGTCGCCCGGCATGAGCCGCCAGTCCCACATCTCCAGCGGGCCGGGCGCCTCGGTCCCGGCCAGCAGCCGGTTGTAGCTGCCCGCGTCGGTGTGCCACAGGCGCACGGCCTGTTCGGCGGGGACGATCCGGACACGGGGCCCTTGTTCGTAGTCGAGCAGGGTGGTGATGCTGACGCCGAGCGCGTCGCCGATCTTCACGACGGTGCCGAGGCTGGGGTTGGTCCTGGCCTGCTCGATCTGGATGAGCATGCCGCGACTGACTCCGGCGCGGGCGGCGAGCGCTTCCAGGGTGAAGCCGCGCTCGGCGCGCCAGCGTTTGACGTTGCGCCCCAGGGACTGAGTCAGCAGGTCGAGATCCGACACATTCCGTCCAATATTTTGAATGACAGAGTTCAACCAGGTGAACTATCGTGTGGTGCACCTGATCGTTCACCGAACTGTACTGCGAGGCCCCCGTGACAGCACTCTTCGCCCTGGCCACCAGCCTCCTGTGGGGTCTGGCGGACTTCGGGGGAGGCCTGCTGACCCGCCGGACGCCCGCCCTCACGGTGGTGGTCGTCTCCCAGACGATCGCGGCGGTGGTGCTGGGCGCGATCGTGCTGGTCACCGGCGCCTGGAGCGCGGCGGGGCCGCAGCTGTGGTTCGCGTTCGCGGCGGGCCTGGTCGGTCCGGTCGCGCTGCTCTCCTTCTACAAGGCGCTCGCGCTCGGCCCGATGGGGGTGGTCTCGCCGCTGGGCTCGCTGGCCGTCGCCGTCCCGATCGGCGTGGGCCTCTTCCTCGGCGAGCGTCCCGGGCTGCTGCAGGTGGCGGGCATCGCGGTCGCCGTGTCGGGGGTCGTGCTCGCGGGCGGGCCCCAGCTGCGCGGCGCGCCCGTGCAGCGGCAGGCGATCCTCCTCACGCTGATCGCTGCCGCCGGGTTCGGCACGGTGTTCGCGCTCATCGCGGAGGCGTCCTCGTCGGTCACCGGACTGTTCCTGGCCCTTTTCGTGCAGCGCGTGACGAACGTCGTCACCGGCGGCGCGGCGCTCGCCGTGTCCGTGCGGCGAGGGGCGTCCGCCCTTCCCGAGGGCGGCTTCCCCTGGGCGTCCCTGCCCGCGCTCGCCTTCGTCGGCCTCGCCGACGTAGCGGCCAACGGCACGTACTCGGTGGCCGCCCAGCACGGCCCGGTCACCGTGGCCGCCGTCCTCGCCTCGCTCTACCCGGTGGTCACGGCTCTGGCCGCGCGCGGCCTGCTGCGGGAACGGCTGCGTGCCGTGCAGGCGGCCGGAGCGGGGCTCGCCCTGGTCGGCACGGTTCTGCTGGCGACGGGCTGATCCCGGGGGCGGCGCGGACCACCCGGTTCAGGACTCGGCGCGGACGTCCCCGGTCTGCGCGGGTACGTCCCTGGAGACGTCCGCCGTGTCGGGGTCCAGCGCGGCGAGGCGCGCGGCCGTCTCCTCGTCGAGCCCCGAGAGCGCCGACAGCTGGTCCGAGGTCACCCCGTCGGGGATCGGCACCGGCGGCGGGGTCCGCAGCGGCGGCTGCCATCCGGCCACGGGGTCCCAGCGCCGGACGACGCGCGCGGGCGCTCCGGCGACCACGGCATGGTCGGGCACCGGGCCCCGTACGACCGCGCCGGCGGCCACCACGACGTTCCTGCCGATCCGCGCACCCGGCAGGATCACCGCCCCGGTCCCGATCCAGCAGCCGGGGCCGATCTCCACGGGCTCCATCCGGGGCCACTGCCGGCCGATGGGCTGGTGCGGATCGTCGTACGAGTGGTTCGTGGAGGTGACGTACACGTAGGGCCCGAAGTAGCAGTCGCTGCCGATCGTGACGGTCGTGTCGGCGATGACGTGACTGCCGCGGCCGAGTACGACGCCGTCCCCGACGCGCAGGATCGGGTCGGGTCCGAGGTCGAGGTCGGGCATCAGACCCGCGGTCAGCGTGACCTGTTCGGCGACGATGCAGTGCGAGCCGAGTTGGATCCAGGGTTCCCCGAAGACCGTGCCGAGCGGGAAGGCCAGCCGGGTGCTCGGCCCGATGGCGCCGAAGCGGAACCGTCCCGGGTGTTCTGCCGTGACCGCACCCGTGCGCTGCACCCAGGCCCAGCCCGCGTGGACGACGCGCTGCGCGAGACGTCGCCGCCATGATGAGAACGTGTTCTTGCTCCTGGGCACCCGCTCACGGTACTCAGCACGGGGTACGAGGACGCCGTCGCCTCGCTGTGATCTTCGCCCCACCAGGGGCGCCGGCGATGGCATACGGTGCCGGTGCGGCCGGTGCCACCGTCCGCGCGACGACAACCGACGAGACGACGAGACGGTGACACGGTGACGACTCAGCAGGCGCTGATCAAGGGAATCGGCGGCAAGGACCCGCAGGTCGACGGGGAGGCGTTCGTGGCGCCCACCGCGGTGGTCATCGGGGACGTCACGCTGCACGCGGGCGCGAGCGCCTGGTACGGCGCGGTGCTGCGGGCCGACTGCGGGCCGATCGTCATCGGCGCGGACAGCAACGTGCAGGACAACTGCAGCCTCCACGTGGACCCCGGTTTCCCCATCACCGTCGGGGAGCGGGTCTCCATCGGCCACAACGCCGTGCTGCACGGCGCGACCGTCGAGGACGACTGCCTGATCGGCATGGGCGCCACGGTGCTCAACGGAGCCGTGATCGGGGCCGGTTCGCTGGTCGCCGCGCAGGCACTGGTGCCGCAGGGGATGCGGGTCCCGCCGGGCTCGCTCGTCGCGGGGGTGCCCGCCAAGATCAGGCGCCCGCTGACCGACGAGGAGCGCGAGGGCATCACCCTGAACGGCACGCTGTACGTGGAGCTGGCCAAGGCGCACCGCGGGATCCACGAGTAGGCGGTCCCCGGGGAATGCGCTAGTCGGCGGCGGGGACGGGCTCCGGTTCCGCCGCCTCGTGCTCCGCCGACGCCTTGTTCGCCCTGCGGCGGACGATCAGCATCGAGCCGAGACCGATGAGTACCGCCGCGACCAGGCCGAGCCAGGAGAAGCGCTTCAGCCAGGACTCGGCGACGACACCGACATAGTAGATGACGGCGGTGGTGCCACCCGCCCAGACGATGCCGCCGAGGACGTTGGCGATCAGGAACTTCCAGTACGGCATGCGCAGCACACCCGCGAGCGGGCCCGCGAAGATCCGCAGCAGGGCGATGAAGCGGCCGAAGAAGACGGCCCACATGCCCCACTTCTGGAACGACCGCTCGGCGGTGGCCACATGGCCTTCGCTGAAGTGCCGGGGGAACTTCGCGCCGAGCCAGGCGAGCAGCGGGCGGCCTCCCTTGCGGCCGATCGCGTAGCCGATGGAGTCGCCGACGATCGCCCCGAGGCTCGCGCACGCTCCGAGGATGACCGGGTTGATGCCCGCGTGCTGGGAGGAGAGCAGGGCCGCCGAGACCAGAACGATCTCTCCGGGCAACGGGATGCCCAGGCTCTCCAGGCCGATGACCAGGCCCACGAGCGCGTAGATACTGACCGCGGGCACCGTCTCGAGCCATTCCTGGACGTGCAACGCCGGTTCCTCCCGTTGAGCTGTGCCTGACTCGGGCGGCTGTGTCTCGCTCGGTCACCCGGCGCGCGATTCCCCCGGAGCGCACGCCCGGAAGCCTACCTGGTCGCTCCGGGCCGGGGTCCCGTCGTGCGGCCCGGCAGCCGCCCCGGCCCGTCGGCGGGGGCAGGGGCGGCGCACGAGGGAGGGGCCGCCGGGCCGCGCGGGCGGGCCCGTGGCGCACCGGCTCCGGGTCAGGCACGCACCTCCGCGGTGGTCCTGAGCCGCAGGTCGCGCGAGGACGCCCCGACCCAGACGGTCCGGCGCCCGGTTCCGAGCACCCAGCCGTGCTTCTCCGTGTCCCAGGAGGAGAGGGTGCGTGCGGCGACTCGCACGCTGACCCGTCGTCGCTCCCCCGCGCGCAGCGCGAGCCGCCGGTAGCCGCCCAACGCCCGTACGGCCTGGTCGAGTCCGGTCCGGGGCGAAGGCCCGACGTAGACCTGAGCGACCTCGACGCCGTCGCGCCGCCCCGTGTTGCGCACCGTGAACTCGACCCGCAGTCCGCGCTGGTCCTGCCGTACGCGGACGTCGTCGTAGGCGAAGGAGGTGTACGAGAGTCCGTGGCCGAACGGGAAGAGCGGGCGCACGCCCTCGGCGTCGTACCAGCGGTACCCGGCATGGATGCCTTCGGAGTACTCCTCGGTGCCGTCGACGCCCGGGTAGCGGCGCGGGTCCCCGGCCACGGGGTGGTGGTCGTCGTCGACGGCGAAGGACTGGGTGAGCCGGCCCCCGGGATCGCGGTCGCCGAACAGGACGGCGGTGGTGGCGGCGGCACCCTCCTGGCCCGGGTAGTACATCTGGAGCACGGCCGCGGTGCGGCGCAGCCACGGCATGGACGTGGAGGACGACGTGTTGAGGACGACGGTGGTGCGCGGGTTCGCCGCCGACACCGCCTCGATGAGGTGTTCCTGGTGCCCGGGGAGGGCGATGGTCGTGCGGTCCAGGCCTTCGGTTGCGTCCTCGTAGGCGAACAGGACGACGCTGTGGGCGGCCCGGGCAGCGCGGACGGCCTCCGCGACGTCCTGGGCGCGGGTCGCGCCGGTGATGCGCCGCAGCCGGAACACCTGTCCTCCACTCCCGCCGTTCGCGGTGATCCGGAGGCTGTGGGCTCCCGCTGCGAGGTTCAGGGTCGCGCGCCGCACCGCCAGCCCGTCCGGTGCGGCGGAGACCAGGCCGCCGGAGAAGTACTCGCCGTAGCCGGGCGCCACGGGGAAGAGGTCCTGCCCGTCGAGGAGGACCTTGGGCCGTTCGCCCGAGTAGTGGATGACCAGCGTCCACTCGTCGGCCTCGGCGACGGTGAGCGTCCCCTCGTACGACCACGCCTGTCCTGCGGGGACGTTCTGTTCCTCGGTGGTGAGCCCCGGGCTGACCGCGCTCGTGGGAACGGCCTTGCCGAACAGGTCCTCGCCCAGCGAGTAGGAGACGCGGGCGCCGCGTCCGGCGCGGGCGCGGATGGCGTCGAGCGGGCTGTCGGCGTGGTCGGGCACCACGTGCGCGCTACCGCCGCCGCTGACGAAGGGCAGCATGCCCGTGGGCCCGACGACGGCGATGTCGCGTGCCGCCGCGCCGGTGAGTGGCAGCGCGTGGTGCTCGTTGCGGAGCAGGGTCGCTCCCGCCGTGGCGACCTCCAGGGCCACGGCCGCCCCCGCCTTCGCGTCGCGGGCCGGGCGGGCCGGAGCGCTCCCGTCGAGCAGGCCGAAGCGGTCCATCACCCCGAGGATCCGGCGCACGGCGCGGTCCACGTACGTCTCGGCCACGCTGCCGTTCCGGACCGCGGACTTCAGGGCCTCGCCGAAGTAGGTGCCGTCGGGCATCTCCATGTCGAGGCCCGCGGTGATCGCGGCGGCGGTGCTGTGGGCGGCGAACCAGTCGGTCATCACCCAGCCGTCGAAACCCCACTGATCGCGCAGGACTCCGGTCAGGAGCGGCCGGTTCTCGCAGGCGTAGGTGCCGTCGACCTTGTTGTACGCGCCCATGACCGCTCCGGTGCCCGCGTCGACGGCGGCCTCGAAGCCGCGGAGTTCGACCTCGTGCAGGGTCTGTTCGTCCACCACGACATCGACGGACTGGCGGTCCTTCTCCTGGTTGTTCAGGGCGAAGTGCTTGACGGTGGCGATGAGTCCCTCGCCCTGGATGCCGCGGATCTCGGCGGCGACCAGGTCCGCGGCGAGCAGCGGGTCCTCGCTGAAGGTCTCGAAGTTGCGGCCCGCGTACGGGGCCCGGATGAGGTTGACCATCGGGGAGAGCAGGACGTCCTGGCCGAGGGCGCGTCCTTCGCGTCCGATGACCTGGCCGTAGCGGCGGGCCAGTGCCGGGTCGAAGGCGGAGGCCAGCAGCACGGGGGCGGGCAGGGCTGTCGCGTGACGGGTGACACGCACGCCCGCCGGACCGTCGGCGAGGCGCAGGGAGGGGATGCCGAGGCGGGGTACTCCGGGGACGAAGCCAGCCTGGCCGAGCGACTCCGGGTCGGCCGCGCCGTGCAGGAGGGAGATCTTCTCGTCGAGCGTGAGTCTGCGGATCAGGCTTTCAACGCGCGGGCCCGCGCCCGGTCCGGATGCCGCGTGGGCGCCGGGGACGAAGCCGGGAGAGGTGGCGGCCGCGGCGACCGCGACGGCACCGCCGACCAGTCGCAGGGCCGATCGCCGGGAAAAGGTGTGGGACATGAGCCGTCACTCCTTCGGTGCGCGGGCACGTCGTCGTGGTCCGCGTGTACGGGTGCCGGCGGCCGGCGCGTTCGGTCCTTGAACACAGCGTGCTGCGAGGCCGACTTGACCGCCCGTCAGGCTCCGTGGGTACGGCGCGAAAACTATGACCCGAGGTGACTCGTGTCAATGAAGTGAACAGAAACAGCGGGGAGTCGGACAAGAACCGAAGGAGTGCGGTCAGCCGGACCGCGTCCGGCCCGCTCGGGGCGAGGCAGGCCGGTCGGGCTCCGGGCGCGGAGTCGGCGCCGTCGCGTGCCGCGCGGGCGAGCAGGCCCGCGACGCCGACCGCGAGCATCTCGCGCAGGACCTCGGTGAAGTCGAGGCAAAGGAGGGCCAGTTGGGGATCGGCCTCGTGGCGCCGAGCATCGCGACGGAGGCCGCGAATGCGGCCAGGCCGTTCCGGCGACCTTCACGATGGCGGCGGCAGACGGTCCGGCGTCACGGTCGCCGAGTTCGGGCACGTGTGTGCGCACCAGCCGGGCGAGCACGCCGACGCCGGCGATCGCGGCGTGCTCGTACTCGCACTCGGCGGCGACGACGGGCGAGACGTTCCGTTCGAGGGCGGGCGCCTGCGCGCCGAGCAGGTCGCACAGAACCGGTCGCGCCGCGAGGGACACCGCGCGCACCCCGGTCACCGCGCTCGGCCACGGACGCGCCCCCGTCGACGGCCGCACCGAACTCCCCCGTCACGGAGGGCCGGCGCCCCCACCGCGCGCCACTCCTCGCTACGGGCGCGCCGGAAGGACGCATTCACGGCCCCACCCTACAGACCCTCGGTCTCTCGTTATCAGGCCAACGGTCTGCTACGTTCGAAGGCAGAAAAGACCGCTGGTCTTTTGAATCTGCCGAGGGAGTTCTCATGTACACCGTGCCGGACCGGACCGGGAAGCTCGTCGTGGTCACCGGGGCCAACAGCGGCACCGGCAAGGAGGCCACCCGGCGGCTCGCCGCCGCCGGAGCACACGTGGTCATGGCCGTCCGTACGGTCGCCAAGGGCGAGCAGGCCCGCGCCGAGATCCTCGCCCGCCATCCGCAGGCCCGGCTCGACGTGCGCCGCGTCGATCTCGCCGACCTCGCGACGGTCGAGGAGTTCGCGGACGGTGTCCTGGCCGACGGCATCCCGCTCGACCTGCTGGTGAACAACGCGGGCGTGATGGCGCCGCCGACCCGGATGACCACGGCGGACGGGTTCGAGCTCCAGATGGGCAGCAACTTCCTCGGCCCGTTCGCGCTCACCGTGCGACTGCTGCCGGCCCTGCTCGCCTCGGGCGCCCCGCGGGTCGCCACGATGAGCAGCGGCACCGCCGCCTACGGCCGTATCGACTTCTCCGACCTCCAGTGGGAACGCCGCCGCTACAGCGCCAACCTGTCCTACGCCCAGTCGAAACTGGCCGACCTGATCCTGACCCGGCAGCTCGCGGCCGTCGCCGCCGAGCGCGGCTGGAACCTGCTGAGCACCGGCGCCCACCCCGGGTACACCGTCACCAACCTCCAGACGGCGGGCGCGAGCCTCGGGCGGGACAAGCCGAAGCGGTCCCTGCTCAACGCGCTGGACTTCCTGCCCAAGCAGCAGGTCGAACAGGGCACCGAGCCGCTCCTCCACGCGGCCACCAGCCCCGACGCGGCGGCCGGCGGCTACTACGGTCCGGGCGGCCGGTTCGGTCTGGTCGGCCCGACGGCCACGGCCCGCGTCACCCGCCGGGCGCTCGACCCCGCGACCAACGCCCGCCTGTGGGCCGAGGCCGAACGGCTCACCGGGGCCGCCCTGCCGGCGGTCACGGCCGGGTCCGGCCCCGCGGCCTGAGCGACGGCGGGGCCCGGGAACGACCGCGGGCCCCGATCGGGTCGTACTCCCCGATCAGGGCCCGGTGCGGACGATGCGGCTCAGCCGTTGGGACGCAGCGTCCACACGACGGTCATCTCGCCGGTCACGGCGCCGTCGCCGCGCCGGATCGCGATGGCGACCGGGAACTCGGGCCGCTGACCGGCGTCGAGTTCGGCCACCACCTCGGCGGCGGGCCGGCCGAGCGTCGCGGTGGCGGTGACGGGGCCCATCGCGAGCTTCTTGTACGCGATCTCGGCGCTCACGGCGAGCGGCACGGCGCGCGAGAGCTGGTCACCGAAGGCGGCCAGGACGATCGCTCCGCTGGCCGACTCCCCCAGCGTGAACATGGCTCCGGCGTGCGGTCCGCCGACGTGGTTGTGGAAGTCGCCCTGGTCCGGGAGCGCCACGACGGCCTTCTCCGGAGAGGTCTCGACGAACTCGAGGTTCAGGGTCCGGGCCATCGGCACGGTCGCGGCGAGCATCTCGCCGATCGTCATCTGGTCTGCGCTCATACCTCGATGTTACCCATGGGTAGCAAACATTGACCAGCCCGCCGCCCACCACCCGTTCCGGCCGACCGGCCGCATGCGCGAGACAGAGGGAGGTCGCCGCCGGTCGCAAGCCGGGACCAAAGGGGGCAAGTACCGTGGCGGCGCGGCCCTTTCGGGGACCGCCATGGCACTCGGGTCTCCGGCCCCTCTATCGTTACCGGCCATGTGGCCAGGACAGCAGCCGCCCGGGGGCGAGCAGAACCCGCAGGACCAGAACCCGTACCAGCAGCCGGGGTACCAGCAGCCGAATCCCTACCAGCAACCCGGATACCAGCAGCCGGGCCCGCAGCCGGGGCAGCAGCAGCCCGGCCCGTACGGACCGCAGCAGGGCCAGCCGCAGTGGGGGCCTCCGACCGTCCCCCTCGGCGGACCCCGGCCGGCAGGCGGCGGGGGCGGGGGCGGGGGCGGCGGCAACAAGACCAAGATCACCGCGATCGTCGCGGCCTCCGCCGTGGTGATCGCCGCCGGAGTCACCGCGTTCCTCGTCCTGGGCAGCGGGGACAAGGACGACAACGCGGGCGGTGACGCGTCCAAGTCGCCCAAGGCGTCCGCCTCGACGTCGCCTAGCGCGAGCGTCAGCGGGAGCGACGACGACCCGCGCGGCGGCGACGAGGAGAAGGCGACGGTCGCCGGCTGGAAGGTCGTGGTGAACCCGAAGTGGGGCACCGCCTTCGACGTTCCGGCGGACTGGAAGGTCGAGACGCCCGGCACCTTCATCGGCTTCGAGGACGACAAGAAGGGCGACGGCTCCGCCCTCATCGGCATGTCCGCGCCCGCGTTCCTCAAGGAGAAGTGGTGCACGTCCGACGACGACAAGGACGGTCACGACAGTGACACGTCGCTGGCCGCGACGGGCACCAAGGGCCAGAGCGGCGCCAAGAACACGGCCGACGTGGCGCGCAACGACTCCGCGTGGTGGGTCTTCGGCGGGTACACCGACCAGAAGGACGCCTCGAAGAAGCTGCTGAAGATCGGCAAGCCCGAGACGTACACCACGGCGTCGGGCATCAAGGGCAGTGTCGCGACGACGTACTCCACGGCTGTCCCCGAGAAGGGGAAGTGCGACACGAAGGGCAAGGCGACCACGTTCGCCTTCAAGAACTCGGCGGGCGACTTCGTGGCGTGGACCTTCTACGGCGCCAAGGGCGTCAAGGAGGAGGTCCCCGACGCGACCGTGCGGAGGATCCTCAGCACGGTGCGGTTGCACGGCACCCCGACCGACTCCTGAGGGCCGGGATCCGTCCCGGCGGGGCGTTTGCTCGACGCGGGTGCAATCGGTTTGGCAAGTCGAGCGCCGGGCGGCGATAGTCTCGGGGTGACCTCAGCCGCCGCCCTCCCCCGCCGCACCCGACGCCCTTCCTGGGCGGGACGGAACTACACCCTGCTGACCGCCGCCGCGGTCGTCACCAACCTGGGCAGCCAGGGCGCGCTCATCGCGGCGGCGTTCGCGGTTCTCGACACCGGTGGCGACGGCGGCGACGTCGGTCTGGTCGCGGCGGCAAGGACGTTGCCGCTGGTCCTGTTCCTGCTCATCGGCGGGGCGATCGCGGACCGGCTGCCGCGGCATCGGGTGATGGTCGCCGCCAACGTCCTCAACTGCGTCTCACAGGGCGCCTTCGCCCTGCTGGTCCTCGGCGGTCACGCGCAGCTGTGGCAGATGATGCTGCTGTCCGCGCTCGGCGGCACCGGACAGGCGTTCTTCGGCCCCGCCGCCGAGGGCATGCTGATGTCCTCGGTCGACGGCGAACAGGCCGGCCGCGCGTTCGCGGTGTTCCGGATGGCGATGCAGGGCGCGGGGCTCGGCGGAGCGGCCCTCGGCGGAGCGCTGGTGGCCGTGATCGGGCCGGGCTGGGTGCTCGCCGTGGACGCGGTGGCGTTCGCCGTCGCCGGCGCGCTGCGCTCGTTCCTGGACGTCGGCCACATACCGCCGCGCGAACCCGGCGGCGGTCTGCTCGCCGATCTCCGCGACGGCTGGCACGAGTTCGCCGGCCGCCCCTGGCTGTGGACGATCGTCGCGCAGTTCTCCGTCGTCGTCGCGGTCGTCGGCGCCGCGGACGCGGTCTACGGTCCGCTGGTCGCCCGGGACAGTCTCGGCGGGCCGGGGCCCTGGGGGCTGGCCCTCGGCGCGTTCGGCGCCGGAACCGTCGGCGGCGCCCTCCTCATGACCCGTTGGAAGCCGCGGCGGCTGCTGTTCGCCGGCACCCTGTGCGTCTTCCCGCTCGCGGCGCCCGCCGCCGCGCTCGCGGTTCCCGTCCCGGTGGGTCCCCTGTACGCGGTGATGTTCGTCAGCGGTCTGGCGATAGAGGTGTTCGGTGTCTCGTGGATGACCGCGCTGCACCAGGAGATCCCTGAGGACAAGCTCTCCCGGGTGTCGGCGTACGACTGGTTCGGCTCGGTCGCGATGGTCCCGCTGGCCACCGCGCTCGCGGGCCCCGCCGAGCAGGCCTTCGGCCGCACGTCCGCGCTGTGGGGCTGCTCCGTGCTGGTCGTGGTGGTCACGGCGGCGGTGCTGTGCGTGCCGGACGTACGGAACCTGACGCGCCGGACCAGGCAGGTGGCGCAGCGGACGCCCGTGTCCCCCGCCGACGGTGTCCCGCTGCTCGGTGCTGAGGGCGCCCAGCTGTCCGGCGGAACGCTCGCGTCAGCCGATGCCGAAGGATCCGCCGGGCGGCTCGGGTGACGGGACCGCGTCCTCGTCCCCGACGGGCGCCGCTCCGGCGACGAAGCGCCTGAGCGCGGCGCCGTGTTCGACGCGCGCCGGGAAGGCGTCGGCGGCGGTACGACGGGCCAGGGCCGCCGTGTCGAGGGGACGGTGGGAGGCCACGAGCACGGCGTTCCCGAACCTGCGCCCGCGCAGCACCCCGGGTTCGGCGATCAGGGCGAGTTCCTCGAACACCGTCGAGAACGTGGCGAGTTGGGATCGGAGGAAGGCGAAGGGCGCCGCGTCCGCGAGGTTGGCGAGGTAGACGCCGTCCGGGCGCAGGGCCCGTTCGGCGGCGTGCGCGTACGCGGTGGACGTCAGATGGGCCGGGATGCGCGAGCCGCCGAAGACGTCGGCGATCAGGATGTCCACGGCGCCGGGGGCCGCGGCTTCGAGCCAGTGCCGGGCGTCGGCGCCGTGCAGGGTGACACCCGTGCCGGACGGCAGCGGCAGGTGCTCGCCGATCAGGGCGAGCAGGCCCAGGTCCGCCTCCACCACGTCCTGCCGTGAACCGGGCCGGGTGGCCGCGACGTACCGGGGCAGGGTGAGCGCCCCGCCGCCGAGGTGCAGGACGTCCAGTGCCCGTCCCGGCTCGGCCACCGTGTCCAGAACGTGCCCGAGGCGACGCGTGTACTCGAACTCCAGGTGCGTCGGCTCGTCGAGGTCCACGTACGACTGGGGTGCGCCGTCCACGGTCAGCAGCCACGCCCGCTTCCGGTCCACGTCGGGCATCAGCTTCGCGGTCCCGTGATCCACGGCCCGCGTCACGGGTATCGGCTCGTCCACGGCTCCATTGTGCGGCCTGCCGCCGGCCGCGCCGCCCGGGGGAAGCCCGGCGCCCCGTCCGGGCGCGGCCGGTCCCCGCATGTGCGGGCGGGCACCCGTGTCGCCACCCCTGTGGGGCGACGACACGGGTGGAGAACCGTGGCCCGGCCGAGCCGGTCAGCCGATCGACGTCACCGTCCCGGCGCCGACCGTCCGGCCGCCCTCGCGGATCGCGAAACCGAGCCCCGGCTCCAGCGGGACGTCGCGCCCGAGCTCGACCGTCATGGTGACGGTGTCACCGGGCCGGGCCACGGCCCGCTCGCCGAGGTCGACGTCGCCGACCACGTCCGCGGTGCGGATGTAGAACTGCGGCCGGTACCCCGTGGCGACAGCTGTCGTACGGCCGCCTTCGCGGGCCGACAGGACGTACACCTGCGCCGTGAAGCGACGGCTCGGGACGACACTGCCGGGCGCGGCGGCGATGTGCCCGCGGCGGACCGCGTCGCGGGGCACCCCGCGCAGCAGCAGCGCCACGTTGTCACCGGCCTGCGCCTCCTCCATGGGCTTGCCGAAGGTCTCCAGGCCGGTGACGACCGTGTCGACGCCGGCGCCGAGCACCTCGACGCGGTCACCGACGCGGACCGTGCCGCGCTCCACGGCACCGGTGACGACCGTTCCGCGTCCGGTGATGGTGAGCACGTTCTCGACGGGCATGAGGAACGGCGCGTCGAGATAGCGCTCGGGCATCGGCACGTAGGTGTCCACCGCGTCGAGCAGCGCGTCGATCGCCGCGGTCCAACGCGGGTCGCCCTCAAGGGCCTTGAGGCCGGACACCCGTACGACGGGTACCGCGTCGCCGCCGTACCCCTGCGCGGAGAGCAGCTCGCGGACCTCCAGCTCCACGAGGTCGGTGAGCTCCTCGTCACCGGCGTCGGCCTTGTTGAGGGCCACGACGATGTGGTCGACGCCCACCTGCCGGGCGAGCAGCACGTGTTCGGCGGTCTGCGGCATGATCCCGTCGAGCGCGGACACGACGAGGATCGCCCCGTCGAGCTGGGCCGCGCCCGTGACCATGTTCTTGACGTAGTCGGCGTGGCCCGGCATGTCCACGTGCGCGTAGTGCCGGGTGTCGGTCTCGTACTCGACGTGCGCGATGTTGATGGTGATGCCGCGGGCGGCCTCCTCCGGGGCCCGGTCGATGCGGTCGAACGGAACGTATCGGGTGGAGCCGCCGGAGCCGCGCTCGGCGAGCACCTTGGTGATGGCGGCGGTCAGCGTGGTCTTGCCGTGGTCGACGTGACCCATGGTGCCGATGTTCAGGTGCGGTTTGGTGCGCACGTAAGCCGTCTTGGGCATGGCTGTACCTCGAAGCCTCTTCAGTGTCAGCGGAGCTGAGTGATGGCCCCGGCGTGAACGGGCCGGAGCGGGGACCCCCAGGAGTTGCCGACCCTCCCCCTGCGGGGTCCGCCGGACGATCCGGGAAGGGTCAGCTTCGGGCGCCGTCGACGGCTGCCGCGATGAACGGGACGGCAGCCTTCGGCGCATCCGCGACTGCGGATGCTGCGAGGAGGAAGGCGTACCGGAACATGAGGAAATACTCATCCATGCGTCGTCGCACGTCGAATGGTTTTCCGTCCCCCCGCCGCGGCGTCGTAGCGCGAACGGAGCTTCAGGAGGCGGGGGTTCACGGGGAGGCCGTCCGTGCGTCAGGGGCCGATGTTCTTGAGGGCTTCGCGCACGGAGAGCGGGGCGAGCCTTTCGCGCTCCGCGGCCACGAAGTCACGTACCGCCTGCGGGTTCGTCTTGGCGTACTCGCGCAGACACCACCCGATCGCCTTCCGGATGAAGAAATCCGTGTCCCCGGACCGGCGGACGCAGTACGCGAACAGCCGCTCGACGTCGGTGGCCTCCTTGTGTCGGAGTTGATGGAGCAGCGCTGTCCGGGCGACCCACAGATCGTCGTCCTCGATCCAGGCGTCCATCGCGGACCGCAGCGCGGGGTCGGCGGCCACGAGCCCGCCCACGACGTGCGCGGCGAGCGCGTCGACCGTGTCCCACCAGGAGACGGTGGCGACGAGGTGCCGGGCCACCGGCAGGAAGTCCGGGGACAGACGCGTCACATGACGGCGCAGGTAGTCGACGGCGAAGTACTGGTATTCGCGTTCCGGCAGCTCCCAGCAGCGCAGCGCGAGCGCGGTGCAGTCCCTCTCCTCGGGGCGGCCGGTGTCCAGGAGCACCGTCCGCGAGAGGGCGCGGCGCTCGGGAGTGGTCAGTCCGAGGAAGGGGGCGATGTCCTTCATGTACGCGCCCGTCGACGCGGCACGCTCCGGATCCGCGGCGGCCGGGTAGACGGCCGTGAGCCGTTCCATCAAAGTGTCCGCGAGCGTGCTGTCCGGCACCTCGAACGGAGTATCTGACGTTCCGGAAGCTGTGACGCCCATGAGACGAACCATACGGCGATCACACACATCCGTCGGTTAGTGTCACCGGATGCTCGATGCCACCAACCGCTCTGGGGGCACCGCCACGGTCACTCCCCAGGCCACCGCAGGCAAGCTCGGCGTCACCACCGATCTGGTCGTCGCCGCTGAGCTCGTCGGCGCCGCGCCCGCCGCCCTCGACACCGCACGCACCGGCCCTGCCGCCCGGTGTCTGAGAGTGCTCCTCTCTCCCTGGTCACGCCTGTCCCTGCTGCTCGTCCTGCTCGCCGGCGCCGCGTCGAGCGTGCTGCTCTTCGAACCGCAGCGCCTGCTCGCGGACGGCTGGCCGCCCCAGCTCGGCGGCGCCGCGGCAGCCCTGGCGTTCGCCGTCGCGTACGGACTGTGCACCGTCGCGTTCGTGCCCCGCCCGCTGCTCAACCTGGCGGGCGGCGCCCTGTTCGGCTCCCAACTGGGTCTCGGTACGGCACTGGCGGGCACCGTGCTCGGCGCGGGTGTCGCCTTCGGGCTGGGCCGGATCCTCGGGCAGGACGCGCTGCGCCCGCTGCTGCGGGCCCGCTGGCTCAAGGCGGCGGACGGACAGCTCAGCGAGCACGGGTTCCGCTCGATGATGGTGGCCCGGCTCTTCCCGGGCGTGCCGTTCTGGGCCGCCAACTACTGCGCCGCCGTCTCCCGCATGGGATGGCTGCCCTTCCTTCTCGCGACGGCGCTCGGCTCGATCCCGAACACCGCCGCGTACGCGGTCGCCGGCGCCCGCGCGTCGGCTCCGACCTCTCCGGCCTTCCTCATCGCGATGGGGTTCATCGCGGTTCCGGCCCTGGTCGGCGCGGTGGTGGCCTGGCGCAAGCGTCACCATCTGCGCGGGACGGCACCCTAGGGCCGGACGGCTTCCAGGATCATCGCGTTGGCCAGGCCGCCGGCCTCGCACATCGTCTGCAGCGCGTAGCGGGCTCCGCGGGCGCGCATGGCGTGGACGAGGGTCGTGGTGAGCCGGGTGCCGCTCGCGCCGAGCGGGTGGCCGATCGCGATCGCTCCGCCGTGCACGTTGACCTTGGACAGGTCGGCGCCCGTCTCCTGCTGCCAGGCGAGGACGACGGCCGCGAAGGCCTCGTTCACCTCGAAGAGGTCGATGTCGCCGAGGTCGAGGCCCGCCCTGCGCAGCACCTTCTCGGTGGCCGGGATCACGCCGGTGAGCATGAGCAGCGGATCGGAGCCGGTGACGGCGAAGCTGTGCAGACGGGCGAGGGGCCGCAGGCCCAGGCGGTCGGCGGTCTCGCCGGACATGATGAGCACGGCCGAGGCGCCGTCGTTGATCGGGCTCGCGTTGCCCGCCGTGACCGACCAGTCGATCTGCGGGAAACGGTCGCCGAATCCGGCGTCGTAGTAGGCGGGCTTCAGACCGGCGAGCGTCTCGGGTGTACTGCCCGGCCGGACGCTCTCGTCACGGGTGACGCCTTCCAGAGGTGCGACCTCGGCGTCGAAGAGACCGCTGTCCCACGCTTCGGCCGCCTTGTGGTGCGAGCCGACGGCGTAGGCGTCCATGCGCTCGCGGGTGATGCCCCACTTGGCGGCGATGAGTTCGGCGCTGATGCCCTGCGGCACCAGCCCCTCGGGATAGCGCTCGGCCACCCCGGGTCCGAACGGGTCCTTGCCCGCGGGCACGTTCGACCACATCGGAACCCGGCTCATCGACTCCACGCCGCAGGCCACGACGATGTCGTACGCCCCTGACATGACGCCCTGGGCGGCGAAGTGGACGGCCTGCTGGGACGAACCGCACTGACGGTCCACGGTCGTCGCGGGCACGCTCTCCGGGAAGCCCGCGGAGAGCACGGCGTACCGGGTGGTGTTCATGGCCTGCTCGCCGACCTGGTCGACCGTGCCGCCGACGACGTCGTCGATCAGCGCCGGGTCGATCCCGGTGCGCTCGACCAGCGTGCGGAGGGTGTGGGCGAGGAGTTCGACGGGGTGGACGTGGGCGAGCGAGCCGTTCGGCTTGCCCTTGCCCACGGGGGTGCGTACGGCTTCGACGATCACGGCGTCACGCATGGGATGCCTCTCTCAGGTCTCTGAGGTCGGGTACCGGCGTCCGAGCGGGTCCGGCTCCCCCACTCGGTGCACCGCGCCGGGTGCGCCGACGACGCGTCCGGACCGAGTGCGTTTGATTTCCCAACCCACTAAGTGACCCAAGAGTAACCGAGTGAGTTGGAACATCCAACCCTCCCCGTAGACTGAAGCCATGAAGGACGCGCGCCCCTGTTCCATCGCCGCCACCCTCGCCCTCGTCGGCGAGAAGTACTCACTGCTGGTCCTGCGCGAGGTGTCGCTCGGCGCCACCCGCTTCGACCAGCTCGTCCGCAACACCGGCGCCCCGCGCGACGTGCTGACCACCCGGCTGAAGCGCCTCGTCGACGTGGGCGTCCTGGAGAAGGTGCAGTACAGCGAGCGGCCCAGGCGTTACGAGTACCGGGCGACGGCCGCCGGGCTGGAGCTGGAACCTGTCCTGCTGACCCTCATGGCGTGGGGCGACCGGCACCTCCAGGAGGACGGCGCGCGGCCCATGGTGCTGGAGCACGACTGCGGTCACGAGCTGGTCCCCCAGGTGGTCTGCCGGGAATGCGGCCGGCAGGTCGACCACGACACCCTGACGCCCCACCCCCAGAGCCCGGGGTGGACGGTGACGGGACCGGTGGTGGCGTAACGCGCGACGGACCTGGCCTCACCGGCGAGCCGGGCGTGAGGGGCCGGTGAAACCCCTGTGGCGGGACGATCGGGCGCGGACGCTACGCTGCCCTCAACACCCGTGATCACCTCGCACCGCGATACGGCGTGCCCGTCGCCCTCCCTCGATCAGCGCTTGGACCACGTAACTTCATGTCTTGGTTTGAATCCCTCATCCTCGGACTCGTCCAGGGGCTGACCGAATTCCTTCCCGTCTCCTCCAGCGCGCATCTGCGGCTCACCGCCGCGTTCGCGGGCTGGGAGGACCCCGGTGCGGCCTTCACGGCGATCACGCAACTGGGCACCGAGGCGGCCGTGCTGATCTACTTCCGCAAGGACGTGGGACGCATTCTGTCGGCGTGGTTCCGCTCGCTCACCAACAAGGCGATGCGCCGCGACCACGACGCCCAGATGGGCTGGCTGGTGATCGTCGGCTCGATCCCGATCGGGGTGCTCGGCATCACCCTCAAGGACCAGATCGAGGGGCCGTTCCGCGATCTGCGCGTCACCGCGACCATGTTGATCGTGGTCGGCATCGTCATAGGCGTCGCCGACCGGCTCGCGGCCCGCGACGAGACGGGCGGCAGGCACCGGGCGGCCAAGCAGCGCAAGTCACTCGAGGACCTGAACACCAAGGACGGCCTCATCTACGGCCTCTGCCAGGCGATGGCCCTGATCCCCGGCGTCTCCCGCTCGGGCGCGACGATCAGCGGCGGCCTGTTCATGGGCTACACCCGTGCGGCTGCGGCCCGTTACTCCTTCCTCCTCGCCATGCCGGCCGTCCTGGCCTCAGGCACCTTCGAGCTGAAGGACGCGGCGGAGGAGGGCCATGTGGCCTGGGGTCCCACGATGTTCGCGACGGTCATCGCCTTCGCCGTCGGATACGCGGTCATCGCCTGGTTCATGAAGTTCATCTCGCACAAGAGCTTCATGCCCTTCGTCTGGTACCGGATCGCCCTCGGCATCGTCATCATCGCCCTGGTCACGATGGGCACCCTGAGCCCGCACGCGGCGGAGTCGGCGGGCTGATCCCCCGCCCGGCCCGGTGGACGGAGCGAGGGACCAGGTCAACCGGCGTCTCGCCAAGGGAAGTTCGTCGACCGGCGTGATGTCGTTCCGTTTCGTCGTGACGAAGCGCATACGGGTTGCGTAGCCGTCCGGTAGCGCAGTGTCAGTCCTTGCCCCTAGGCTGGTGCGCATGTCCCCCGACTTCGATCCGTCTGGTTCCGTGCGTTCGGCCGCCGCGTTAAACGAACAGATCCGTGCCCTGTGGACGCGGGCGGGCGGATCCCTGTCCGCGCAGGAGCGGGCCGAGTACGAGCTGTTGGTCGTGCGGTGGGCCGAGGCGATCCGCGGGGAGATCATCGAGGCGGCCTGAGGCCGACCGCCGCGAGCCCGTGGCTCTGCCGCGGCCTCAGCGCCCGCCGGACACCCGCAGCACCGCTCCCGTCGCGTACGACGCGTCGGGGGACATCAACCACGCGACGGCGGCGGCGATCTCCTGCGCCCGGCCGGCCCGGCCCAGCGGAATCGACGCGGCGGCCCGCTCGGCACGGTCGGGGGCGCCCATGGCCGCGTGCATCCCGGTGTCGATCATTCCGGGCGCGACCGCGTTGACGCGGATGCCGTCGGCACCGAGTTCCTTGGCGAGTCCCGTGGTCAGCGCGTCGACGGCCGCCTTGCTCGCCGCGTAGTGCACGAACTCGCCGGGACTCCCGAGGGTGGCCGCGGCCGAGGACACGTTGACGATGACACCGCCGCCCAGGGCCGCCATCGAGCGGGCGGCGCGGCGCGAACACAGCAGCGTGCCCAGCACGTTGACCTCCAGCACGCGCCGCAGGTCGGTGGGATCGGCGTCCGCGAGGCGGCCGAGCGGTCCGGTCACCCCGGCGTTGTTCACCAGTCCCGTCACCTGTCCGAGGCGGTCCTCGGCCGTGGCGAACAGCCGCTCCACGTCGGCCTCGTCGGAGGTGTCCATCCGCACCGTGACGCACCTCGCACCGGTCTCGCGAACGGCGGACTCGGTCCGCTCGGCCGCATCGGCGTCGCTGACGTAGCCGACGGCCACGTCGTGCCCGTCGGTCGCGAGCCGGACACAGGTCGCGGCCCCGATGCCCCGGCTGCCACCCGTGACGATCGTGACAGGACGTGCCATGACAACCTCCCAGCGCGGCCGACCGCGTCACCCGGGTCCGCGGTCGGAAGTGGATCACCCACGATCGCAGATCCGTTGCGACGACGCGTCACCGGCTGCGGTCCGTGGTCCGCGCCCGGCGTCCACGGTCCGCGACACCCGTGGGCGAAAACGGAACCCGATGCGGCCGGGCACCGAATAACCCCGCCGACCCCCTTGGCGTGGCTGTCCCGGTGGCCAACACTGAGCCGATGACGCAGCGCGTGGAACTCGCTACCGTGATGGACCGGTTGGCCGTGGACGGACTCGTGACCGAGTACGCGGTGGCGGTGGACGACGGCGACTGGGACGCCTACCGAAGGCTGTTCACGAAGGACGGACGCGCCGACTACCGCACGGCCGGCGGCATCGAGGGCGACGCCGGCGCGGTCGCGGAGTGGCTCGCAGGGAGCCTGGAGCTGTTCTCGATGCGCCAGCACCTGATCGTCAACCGGCGCGTGCGCTTCGAGCTCCTGGACCAGAACGCGGGCGACACCGGCCTGCTCCAGGCGGACTACATCAACCCGATGAGGCTGGCCGGCCAGGACGGAGCGTCCACCGCCCCCGACTTCGTGTGCGGCGGACGCTACTCCTTCGGCCTGCTCCGAACGGACGACGGCTGGCGACTGCGTCAGGTCGTCGTCGAGGAGAAGTGGCGCCGGATGCCGCAACCCCGGCACGCCCCCGCGACGACCTGACCGACCACCGCCCCCCCGACCCCGGCGCCTGCGCCCCCGCGCCGGTGGCCTGCGCGCCACCGGCCCTAGCCCGCTCCTCCTCCCCGCCAACGTGTCAGGTGTCACGACCTGGGTCGCTGTCCCCGGTGCGCGCCCCGCCTCACGCTCCGTGCCCCCTGTCGTAGATCGCCGGGGACACGCACACTGGAGGGACCACCGGGGAGGGAGGCACGTTGTGACGAGGCCCGATCGCCCGCTCGGCCGATGGCTCGTCTCCCCCTGGAGGCGGAACGCCGTGGCGGCGCTGGCCGGCGCGCTGCCCATGTTCGCCTTCCCGGCCCCGTCCTGGTGGTGGTTCGCGTACGTCGCGCTGGTGCCCTGGATCCTGCTGGCCCGCGCGGCGCCCACAGACAGGCGTGCCGCGTACGACGGCTGGCTCGGCGGGCTCGGTTTCATGCTGGCCGTGCACCACTGGCTGCTGCCGAGCCTGCACGTCTTCACGGTCCTCATAGCGGCTCTGCTCGGCGCGCTGTGGGCCCCTTGGGCCTGGCTCGTACGCCGGTTCCTGGCGGGAGTGCCCTCACCGGCCCGGGTCGGCGCCGCCCTCCTCGTCCTGCCCTCGGGCTGGCTGGCGATCGAACTCGTCCGCTCCTGGCAGGGGCTGGGCGGCCCCTGGGGTCTGCTCGGTTCGAGTCAGTGGCAGGTCGAACCAGCGCTGCGGCTGGCCTCGGTCGGCGGGGTGTGGCTGCTCAGCTTCCTGCTCGTCGCGGTCAACGTCGCGGTCGCCGTCCTGGTCGCGGTGCGCGAGTCCCGGGTGCCCGCCGTGGCCGGACTGGTCGCGACGGCAGCCGTGACCTCGGCGGCCTGGGTGTGGTCGCCGCGCCCGGACGTCGACGGCCGCATACGGATCGCCGTCGTGCAGCCCGGCGTCGTGGACGGCCGCGCCAGTGGTGACAAGCGGTTCGACCGGGAGGAGGTCCTCACCCGGCAACTCGCGGGCCGGGGGGCCGACCTGGTCGTCTGGGGCGAGAGCAGCGTCGGGTTCGACCTCGCCGGCCGGCCCGATCTGGCGAACCGCATCGCGGCACTGTCGCGCGAGGTGGGCGCCGACATCCTGGTGAACGTCGACGCGCGCCGCTCGGACCGACCCGGGATCTACAAGAGTTCGGTGCTGGTCGGTCCGCACGGCCCGACCGGCGACCGCTACGACAAGATGCGGCTGGTCCCCTTCGGCGAGTACGTGCCGGCGCGTTCCCTGCTGGGCTGGGCCACCTCCGTCGGCAAAGCGGCCGGCGAGGACCGGATGCGGGGCACCGAGCAGGTGGTGATGGACGTCGGGCACGGCCTGAGCATCGGTCCGATGGTCTGCTTCGAGTCCGCGTTCCCCGACATGAGCCGCCATCTCGCCGAGGACGGAGCCGAGGTGCTGCTCGCCCAGTCCTCGACGTCGAGCTTCCAGCACAGCTGGGCACCCGAGCAGCATGCCTCGCTCGCCGCGCTGCGAGCCGCCGAGACCGGCCGCCCCATGGTTCACGCCACACTCACCGGAGTCTCGGCGGTCTACGGCCCGAGCGGCGAGCGGATCGGCTCCTGGCTCGGCACGGACGCGAGCGAGGCCATGGTGTACGAGGTGCCGCTGGCCACCGGCGTCACCCCGTACGTCCGCTTCGGGGACTGGCCCGTGCACGGTGCCCTGCTCGTGCTGGCGGCGCTGTGCCTGACGGAGGGTGCCCGTGCGCTCAGAGTGCGGCGGAGCGCTCCTGAACCGCCAGGACCACCCGCTCGCACAGCTCATGAGTCGCCAGCGCGTCCCGGGCGCTGAGCACCTTTCCCGCGCGGACGGCGTCGAGGAACGCCAGGACCACCTGCTCGATGCCCCGCTGACGGGCCACCGGCACCCAGTCCCCGCGCCGCCGGACAGTCGGCTGTCCCTTGTGGTCCACGACCTCGGCGAGGTTGACGACCTGTCGCTTGGTGTCCTGGCCCGACACCTCGAGGATCTCCTCGCTCGAGCCGCTCATCCGGTTCATCACACCGAGCGCGGTGAAACCGTCCCCGGCGAGCTGAAGGACGAGGTGGTGCAGCAGTCCGCCCTCCGTACGGGCGCGGACGGTCACGTCGTCGACCGGGCCGGGCACCAGGAACCGCAGGGTGTCGACGACGTGGATGAAGTCGTCGAGCACCATCGTCCGAGGGGCCTCGGGCAGCCCGGTGCGGTTCTTCTGCATCAGGATCAGCTCGCGCGGGTGCTCGACGCACTGCGCGTATCCGGGTGCCTGACGCCGGTTGAACCCGACGGCGAGGCTGACGTTCCGCTCCTCCGCGAGCCGCACCAGCCGCTCGGAGTCGGCCAGTTCGTAGGCGAGCGGCTTGTCGACGTACGTCGGGACGCCCGCCTCCAGCAGGCGCGTGACGATCTCCGGGTGGGCGACCGTGGCAGCGTGCACGAACGCCGCGTCGAGGTCCTGCGACAGGAGGTCGTCCAGGTCGGTGTGGCGCTGCGCCGTCGGCAGGTGAAGGGTGTCGGCGACCCGGGTGAGTGTCTCGGGGTTCCGCGTCTGGAGGTGCAGTTCGATCCCCGGCTGCACGCCGAGCACGGGCAGATACGCCTTCTGCGCGATGTCGCCGAGTCCGATGCAGCCGACCTTCACAGCGATCTCCTTCGTTCGTCCGAGCCTGTCCGCGGGCACGTGTCCCGGCGCGCCTGTCCGAGGGCGGGGGCCCGAGCCCGTGCTCCGTCGGAAGCATACGGCCGGCGCGTCGGGCGTCCGTCGGCGATGCCGTCCCGCGCGGCATGGGAAAAGCGCAGGTCCGCAATGGTCGGCGACGGCACCTTTCCGCGTGCGGCCGTTCAGGGGCGCCCGCTCTTCGCGATCACGGTCCGCCCGGTCGACGCCTCTCGGTCGGCGGGCGGGGCGGAAGGGGGGCGGCGGTCGGTGGGACCCGGCCCGACGGGGACCGTGCCCCCGGCTCGCGGTCTCCTCCGTCGTCAGCTCGCCGGGCCTCGCGCCCACCGGAGGAGCGGAAGGATCACTCGTGCGGGGCAACCTGCGGCTCTCCGCTCCCCAAAACCGGTCCGCACCAGCAGAGTTGCGGGGGTGCATCGAACGACGACGACCGCGACGCTGCTGGTCACCGTGGCGGTCACCGCCCTCTCCGGCTGTATGACCGTCCAGCGGCCGCCCGCCTCCGGCCCGCCGACCGCCCCGTCCGGATCCGCCGTGCCGCAGCCGGGCGGCCGTGCGGAACCGCAGATCGTGCAGGCACCGGCCCGTGAAGCCCTGGAACGCGTCGGCCCCTCGAAGGAGCCGAGGCCCGCCGCGTCACCCCGGCAGCGGGCGGCTCCCCCGCCGGCCGCCGCGCCGGTGGCGCCCGCGCGTCCCCGCCCGCATCACCCGCGCCCGGCCCCTCCTGCCGCGCCGCGCCACTCCGAGCCCCGCGCCACTGTCCCGCGTGTCTCCCCCGACGTACCGAGGAACACGGACGTGTGTGCCCTGGGAAGGACCTACGGCGGCTGGAAGGCGGACAGTCCCGAGGCGGTCATCTGTTCCGGGACCTACGGAAACTGAAGCCCGCCCGCGGCACGCCCGCGCGGCCTCACGGACGCTGCCTCGGCGGTCCCAGGGTCTCGCCCCCGGGGCCACCGAAACGGTCGGGCCTGTTCGTCCGCACCGAGCTGCCGGTGTCCTGGATGCGCAGTTCGAGGCGGCCGATCGCCGCCCGGACGCCGTCGCCGTACCGGTCGTCCGCGAGCGCGCCGGTCGCTCCGCGCGCCCGGCTCAGATGGGTGCGCGCCGCTTCGGAACGGCCGAGCTTCACATAGTCGGCCGCGAGGTTCAGATGGAGCGAGGGGTAGAACGCGCGCACGGCGAGGGACTCATGGTGCTCGGCGACCCGGCCGTCCGTCAGCTCGTCTGCGGCCGACAGGGCCCGCAGGTCCCACGCGAGTTCGTCCGCGGGGTCGTCCTGGGTGTCGGCCATGTAGTGCGCCAGGGTGCAGCGGTGCAGGGCGTCGCCGCCGTCGCCGATCTCACCCCACAGATCCAGGAAGCGGGTCCGGGCCTCTTCGCGGTCACCGGCGTGGTGCAGCATGACGGCCTGTCCGATCCTGGTCATCATGGCGTCCGGCGCCGCCTGCTCCTGTTGCTCCGCCACCGTGTCCTCCAGGCTCGTCACTGTCTCCGCCGACGCTAGCCCGAGCCGCCGACAATCGCGCTCAGGCGCCCCCGTGCACCGATGGGCCAGGACGGTGACGGTCCTGACCCAGCGGTGGTCCCCGGCGGACGACGGTCAGCCGAGGTTCGGAACGGTCCAGTCGATCGGGGCGTGGCCCTGCGCGGCCACGGCCGCGTCGATCTGCGTGAAAGGACGCGAGCCGAACCACTTCTTCGCGGACAGCGGCGAAGGGTGCGCCCCCTTCACCACCACGTGCCGCGTCTCGTCGATGAGCGGGAGTTTCTTCTGCGCGTAGTTGCCCCAGAGCACGAAGACCGCGGGGTCGGGGCGCTCGGCCACCGCGCGGATGACCGCGTCGGTGAACTTCTCCCAGCCCTTGCCCTTGTGCGAGTTGGCCTCACCGGCACGCACCGTCAGCACCGCGTTGAGCAGCAGGACGCCCTGTTCGGCCCACGGCATGAGATAGCCGTTGTCCGGAATCGGGGTGCCGAGCTCCTCCTTCATCTCCTTGTAGATGTTGCGCAGCGACGGCGGGGTCTTCACTCCCGGGCGGACCGAGAAGCACAGGCCGTGTCCCTGGCCCTCGCCGTGGTACGGGTCCTGGCCGAGGACGAGCACCTTCACCCGCTCGTACGGTGTGGCGTCGAGCGCGGCGAAGACCTCCTCCCGCGGAGGGTAGACGGGGCCGTTCGCACGCTCCTCCTCGACGAACTCGGTGAGTTCCTTGAAGTAGGGCTGCTGCAGCTCCTCGCCCAGTACGCCGCGCCAGGACTCGGGCAGCATGGCGATATCGGTCACGTCAACTTCCTCCGATGTGCGGTCACTTCCGGACCACAGAACCTACCGTCGCGCACTGACAACCGGTTCCGTGCCCCGCGCCGCTCACCGTCCGCCAGGACGTGACCGGACGGCAGGCCCTGGTGTCCGGCCGCACGCGGGTCGTCGCGGCGGCCGGTCCGGGCCCGCTACCAGCTGGTCTTTCGGTCCAGCTCCCACATCGTCATGATCGTCGACGGGTCCAGGGCCCGCTCACCGCCGGAGATCTCCCCGCTCGCGGCCACGTACTGCTTGCCCTGCCACAGGGGCAGCAGCCGTGCGTCGTCGACGAGGATCTGCTGGGCCTCCTCGAACTCCTTGACCACGGCGGCGCGGTTGCTCACGCCGCGGGAGTCGGGCAGCAGGTGCTCGGTGATGCGCGGGGCCGGGTACGGCGTTCCGAGCGCGTTCTGTTCGCCCACGAAGGGTGCGATGAAGTTCTCGGCGTCCGGGAAGTCGGGGAACCAGCCGCGCCCGAACACCGGGTACTCGCCGTCGCGGTAGCCGGCTTCGTAGGTCTTCCAGGGGCGGCCGCTGAGCGTGACCGTGAACAGGCCGGAGTTGTCGAGCTGTCGCTTGAGCTCGCGGAACTCGGGGGCGGTCTCGGAGCCGTAGCGGTCGGTCGTGTACCAGAGTTTGAGCGGGACGCGTCGGTTGATCCCGGCGTCCTGGAGCATCTTGCGGGCCTTGGACGTGCTGGGGCTGCCGTAGGCGTCGAAGTAGCCGGTGGTGTGACCGACCAGGCCGGCCGGGACCATGGAGTACAGCGGGTCGACGGTGTCGCGGTAGACCTTGTGCGCGATGGCGGGCCGGTCGACGATCTGCGCGATCGCCTTGCGGACGGCGGCCTTCCCGGCCCAGGGGTCCTTCGGGTTGAAGACCAGGTAGCTGATCTCGGTGCCCGCGCCCTCGACGAGCTGGAGGTCCTTGTCCGTGCCGCCGTCCTGCAGGTCGACGATGTCGGAGGCGGCGAGCCCGCGGTAGGTGAGGTCGATCTTCCGGTCCTTCAGGGCCCCCACCATCTGGGCCGAGTCCGGGAAGTAGCGGATGGTCACCGCGTCGTTCCGGCGCTTGGCGAAGCCCTCGTAGTGGCTGTTCCTGACGAGGACGGCCTGCTTGCCCTCCTGGTAGGACTCCAGGCTGTAGGGCCCGGAACCGAAGACCTTGTCGCCCTTGTGCAGGGAGCGGGCCGGGTACTCCTCGGGGTCGACGATCGACATCGCCGGGGTGGCCAGCACGAACGGGAAGGTGGCGTCGGGCTGGTTGAGGTGGAAGACGATCTCGCGCTCGCCGAGCACCTGGACCCGTTCGAGGCTGCCGAGCAGACCCGCGGGGCCGCCACGGACGTTGATCTTCCTGATGCGGTCGATGGAGTACTTGACCGCCCGGGCGTCCAGCGGGTCGCCATCGGAGAACGTCAGGTCCGGCCGCAGTTCACAGCGGTAGGTGCGGTTGGTTCCGTCTGTGAACGCGCACTTCTCCGCCACGTCCGGCTGGGGGCTGACCGAGCCGTTCGGGTAACCCAGCAGGGTCTGGTAGATGTTGCGGAACAGCTCCCAGGACCCGTCCCAGGAGGCGGCAGGGTCCAGCGTGCTCGGGGAGCTCGTGGTGCCCACCACGATCGGCCCCTTGTCTTCGGACGAGCCCGAGGAGAAGACGCCGCATCCGGCCACCAGGGTTATGGACGTGATCGCAGCCAGCTGTCTCAGGCATCTGTTCCGGTTGAACACGCGCACGCTCCTCGATCTGCCGTACCAAGGGTCGGCAGACCATACCGCAGCACCCCGGCGCCGGAACCGTGTTCGCGGCAGGGCACTTGATCAGCACGTTTGTGACTACGTTGTCAGGATCCTGTGAACCGTCCGAGGCTCCGCATATCGGACTCCGCGTCGCCCGACACGGGCACCCGCGTTGTCGACTGCCCACAACACAAGGGCCGGTGGTCCCCCGCGTGCGGGAGGCCACCGGCCCTGGGTCCGGGGAACGATCCCCGACGGTGTCTCAGGCGACGCCGGCGTTCAGGAACAGACCGCCGTCGACCACGAGCGTCTGACCGGTGACCCAGTCCGACTGCTGCGAGGTGAGGAACGCGGCGGCCCCGCCGATGTCGGTGGGCACGCCGAGCCGGTTGAGCGGGTAGGCCGCAGCGGCCTCCGCCTCACGGCCCTCGTACAGTGCGGCCGCAAACTTCGTCTTCACGACAGCGGGTGCGATCGCGTTGACGCGCACCTTCGGCGCGAACTCGTGCGCCAGCTGCACGGTCAGGTTGATCATCGCGGCCTTGCTGATGCCGTACGCCCCGATGAACGGCGAGGGCGCGAGGCCGGCGACGGAGGCGATGTTGACGATCGCGCCGCCGTTCTCGCTCTGCCAGGCCTTCCAGGTCTGCTGGGCGAAGCCGAGCGCGGAGACGACGTTGGTCTCGAAGACCTTGCGCGCCACGTTGAGGTCCAGCTCGGCGATCGGGCCGAACACCGGGTTCGTACCGGCGTTGTTGACCAGGTAGTCGACGCGTCCGAAGGCCTCCATGGTGCGTTCCACGGCGACGGCCTGGTGGGCCTCGTCGTGCGCCTTGCCGGCGACACCGATGACACGGTCGGCGCCGAGCGCCTCGACGGCCACCTTGAGGGCGTCCTCGTTGCGGCCGGTGATGCAGACCCGGTCACCGCGGGCGACCAGGGCCTCCGCGACGCCGTAGCCGATGCCGCGGCTCGCGCCCGTGATGAGCGCGACCTTGCCCGAGAGTTCGGGAAGAGTGGTCATGTCGGTTTCCCCCGGCCTCAGTTGAGCGGTCCGCCGGCCACGTACAGCACCTGGCCGGAGACGAATCCGGCGGCTTCGCCGGTGAAGAACGCGATGCTGTTGGCGATGTCGTCGGGGTTGCCGACGCGCTGCACGGGGATCTGCGTGGCGGCCGCGGCCTGGAAGTCGTCGAAGTCCATGCCGACGCGGGCGGCGGTGGCGGCGGTCATGTCGGTGACGATGAAGCCGGGCGCGACGGCGTTCGCGGTGACGCCGAACTTGCCGAGCTCGATGGCGAGCGTCTTGGTGAAGCCCTGCAGACCGGCCTTGGCCGTGGAGTAGTTGGCCTGGCCGCGGTTGCCCAGCGCCGACGAGGACGACAGGTTCACGATCCGGCCGAACTTGGCCTCCACCATGTACTTCTGGACGGCCTTCGCCATCAGGAAGGCACCACGCAGGTGCACGTTCATGACGGTGTCCCAGTCGGTCGCGCTCATCTTGAACAGCAGGTTGTCGCGCAGGACACCAGCGTTGTTCACCAGGATGGTCGGCGCGCCGAGCTCCTCGGCGATGCGGGCGACGGCGGCCTCGACCTGGGCCTCGTCGGAGACGTCGCAGCCGACCGCGAGGGCCTTGCCGCCGGCGGCGGTGATCTTCTCCACGGTGTCCTTGCACGCGGCCTCGTCGAGGTCGATCACCGCGACGGCGCGGCCCTCGGCGGCCAGACGTACGGCGGTCGCGGCGCCGATGCCGCGCGCGGCACCGGTGACTACGGCGACGCGCTGCTCAGTGGTGGACATTGCTGGTTCTCCTCGCCCTTGGAAAGCCGGCCCAAGCCCGGCCAAGCTGTCTCGACAACCTTGCGGCACCTTCGGAAGCCCCGAAGGACCTGCGGCTCACACGGTACGCCCGTCCAGTGAGCGACCGCTTAGTACCTTCAGCAGACGTGACGCTAGAAGCCCTGGCACCCGGTGTCAACGGCACACCGCGCGCATGTGATCCATTACCTGACCAGCAGCTGGAGCAACCGCTCGGCCTCGGCCTGCGGATCGGCGGTCAGGCCGGTGTGCACGGGGCCGGGCTGGACGACCGTCGAGCGGGGTGCGATCAGCCAGCGAAAGCGCCGCCCCGCGTCGTCCCCCGCCGCCTGACCGGCGGCCTTGCCTCCGGCGCAGACCCCTTCCACGGCACGCAGCGCGGCGCGTACGCCCGCCACGTCGGCGCCCGGGTCGAGTGCGAGCAGCTTGCCCTCGTCCAGATGGGTGCGGGCCGCCACGAAGGTCCGGGCGCGGCAGTACACCAGCACGCCCGCGTTGAAGCACTCCCCGCGTTCGACGCGCGGCACCACCCGCAGCAGCGCGTACTCGAAGACGTCCCGCTCGCTCACTTGTCCCCCTCGATGCCGTCGACGCCCTTGATCCGTCGGTGGATGTCGCCCGCCCGGGCCAGCAGCGGTCGCGCGTAGGCGCGGCGCAGCGCGTCGGGCGACTCGAAGCCGGGTTCGTCCGCCAGCCAGGCATCGGGAATCCGGGCGGTGACCTCGGCGAGGAGGTCCTCGGTGACCAGCGGGGCCAGCTCGGCGGCGGCTGCGGCGATGTCCGGGCCGAAGGGCGCGAGAGCGTGGTCGGCGATGTCGTACGGCTTGGCGGCGGAGGCCTCCGCGCCGGGCCAGTGGTGGTGCCAGATCATCGTGGCACCGTGGTCGATGAGCCACAGTTCGCCGTGCCACATCAGCAGGTTGGGGTTGCGCCAGGACCGGTCGACGTTGTTGACCAGCGCGTCGAACCAGACGATCCGGCCGGCCTCCTCCGGGCCGACCTCGAAGGCCAGCGGGTCGAAGCCGAGGGCGCGGGAGAGGAAGTCCATGCCGAGGTTCGGGCCGCCGCTCGACTTCAGCAGTTCCTGGACCTCCTGGTCCGGTTCGCCGAGGCCGAGGACCGGGTCGAGGCCGATCGTCACGAGTCCGGGCACCCGCAGTCCGAGCCGGCGCGCCAGCTCACCACAGACGACCTCCGCGACGAGCGTCTTGCGCCCCTGGCCCGCGCCGGTGAACTTCATGACGTACGTCCCGAGGTCGTCGGCCTCGACGAGTCCCGGCAGCGAGCCGCCCTCACGCAACGGCGTGATGTAGCGGGTGGCGTTGACTTCCTTGAGCATCGCCCCAGGCTACTGGGGCGTCCACGCCCGGCCGACCCAGCCCGCGGGCCTCGCCCGAACCGGTTTCCCGGACGGGGACACCGCGCCGCGGCGCCGCTCCTGTCGACTCGCTGTCGATCCGGTCAAGAAGTCCTCATGCCCTGAACAGGGCGGACGGCCCGACCGTACTTCTGATCAGAATCACCTCACGTCCGTCGAAGGGAAAGTCAGCATGACCAGCGAATCGCTTCACCCCGTGCCGGGACCGGCACGGCGCACCGTCGTGGCGGCGGTCGGCGCGGCGGGACTCGCCGTGGCGCTGACCGCGTGCGGTGCGGACGACAAAGCCTCCGACAGCGTGGGCCCCGGCGACGGCGGGAGCGGCAGCAAGAGTTCGGGCGGCACGGACAGCGGGGCCGGCGGCGGCACGGAGCTGGCGAAGACCGGTGACATCCCGGAGGGCGGCGGCAAGGTCTTCGCCGATCAGGGAGTCGTGGTGACCCAGCCGGCGGCCGGCACCTTCAAGGCCTTCTCGTCCAAGTGCACCCACCAGGGCTGTGCGGTCAAGGGCATCGCGAACGGCGTGATCACCTGCCCCTGCCACGGCAGCCAGTTCTCGGCCACCGACGGCAGTGTGAAGAAGGGGCCCGCGACCAGCGCCCTGGCCGCCGCGACCATCACCGTCGAGGGCGACTCGATCAAACTCGCGTGATCGTGCCGGGCGTCACCGCCGGGGCCCCTTGAGGCAGGCGAGCACGTCGTCGGTCGTCGTGATGGTGGCGACCAGCGCGAGGGTGTTCCGGATCATCGCGGGGGTGTACTCGGCCGGCACCCCCGCGATGGCGTCCGCCGGCACGACGACGGTGTAGCCGCGGTTCACGGCGTCGAACACGGCGTTGGGGACGGCGATGTTGGCCGAGACGCCGGTCACGACGAGCGTGCGGCAGCCCAGATTGCGCAGCAGCGGATCGACGTCGGTGCCCGCGATGGGCGACAGCCCGTGCAGCCGGCGAACGACGAAGTCCTCCTCGGCGACCTCGATGGGCGGCGCGACCCGCACCGCCGTGGTGCCGGTGAGCTGCTGCACGGGCAGGCGTTCGGCGGCACGGAAGAGCCGGGCGTTGCGGTTCGCGCCGCGACCGTCCGGGCGCCGCTCGGCGACCGCGTGCACGACCTGCACGCCGCACTCGTGGGCCGCGTCGACCAGGCGGGCGACCCGGGCCAGCACTCCGGAGGACCGTGCCTCCTTGGCTAGTTCGGGCAGCGCGCTGTCCTGCCCCACGACACCCTGTTGGCACTCGATGGTGAGCAGTACCGTGCCGGCCGGGTCGAGGAGTTCACTGAGGTGCTCGGACGACGGCATGGCTCTCCTTGTCGTCGTGGGTCGGGGCGGGCGAGCGTAACGACCATTGCGTGAGGACGGAAGACACCTCATGCTTTTCTGACGGAACGTCAGAAGACCCGATCCGCAGGGAACGGGGCCGACAGACACAGGACGAGGGGACCGCATGGCCGTCACTCAGCGCCGAGGCCGGAAGATCATGATGACTCCCGGCGAACTGGACGAGTTCCTCACCACCGAGCGCACCTGTCGCGTCGCGTCCGTGTCCAAGGACGGCGTCCCGCACGTCAGCGCGCTCTGGTTCACCTGGGACGGCACCTCCCTGTGGCTCTACTCCGTGGTGCGCAGCAAGCGCTGGGTGCAGCTGCGCAACGACCCGCGCGTCGCCGTGGTGATCGACTCCGGTGAGGAGTACGGGGAGTTGCGCGGCGTCGAGCTGTCCGGCACCGTCGAGTTCGTGGGCGAGTTCCCGCGGACCGGGGAGCTGTGCGCCGAACTCGACGTCCCGGAGACCCTGTTCGCCCGGAAGAACTTCGGTCTGGAGGAGATGCCGCACGACGGCCGGCACGCGTGGATGCGGCTGACGCCGGACGCCATCGCCTCCTGGGACTTCCGCAAGCTGCCCCCGATGTAGCCGAACCGCCCCTCCGGGCGGCTCACTCGACCGCCTCTCCCGCCCTGCGCAGGGCGTCCACCGCCGCCCTGATCGAAGGCCTGCGGTCGGCGTCGGCCCGCCAGACCACGTAGACGTGCCTGCGCACCCGCTGGCGCACCGGGACCGTCACGACCCCCTCGGGCATCGGATGGCGCCCGAGGAGCGGGGCCACGCACACGCCGAGTCCGGCGGCGACCAGCCCGAGCTGGGTGTGCGTCTCCGCGGCACGGTGCCCGACGTGCGGTTCGACGCCCTTGGAGCGCAGGGTGAACATCAGCCACTCGTGGCAGAACTCGCCCTCGTTCCAGGTGATCCACTCGTCGTCCGCGAACTCCCCGAGGTCCACCTCGTCCCGGCCCGCGAGCCGGTGTCCGGCCGGCATCGCCACATCGGCGGGGTCGTCGAGGATCGACGCCTTCACCAGGCCGTCCGGGAGCGGCATCGGCTTGTTGTACCAGTCGAGCACGACCGCCAGGTCGAGGTCGCCGCGGACCACGCCCGCGACCCCGGCCTCCGGCTCCAGCTCGCTGGAGCGCACCCGCAGTCCCGGGTGGTCGGCCCGCAGCGCGGAGAGCGCGGCCGGGAACAGCCCGCGCGCCGCGGTCGGGAACGCCGACAGTCTCAGCTCGCCCACCACCTGCCCGCGGTGCGCCTCCAGGTCCGACTGCGCCAGCTCGACCTGGGACAGGATGCGCGCTGCGTGCTCGGCGAGCAGCCGTCCCGCGTCGGTGAGGCGCACCCCCCGGCCGTTCTTGGCCAGGAGTTGCTGGCCCACCTCGCGCTCCAGCTTGGACATCTGCTGCGAGACGGCCGATGTCGTCACATGCAGGCCCTCGGCCGCCGCACTCACCGAACCGTGCCGCGCGAGGGCGTCCAGGGTGCGCAGGCGTTCCAGATTCAACATGTAAGTGATGCTACGAGATACCGCTCCGAACTTCTCGCTTGTGCTACGAGCTCGTGGTGCCTCATCGTTGGCCCCATGACCACCGTCACCACGCCCCGCACCACCTCACCGGCCGGCGTCCCGGCCCGATCCCGTACCGCCCTGGACTGGCGGATCCGGTTCGGGATCCTGTCCCTGATCTGGGGCTTCAGCTTTCTGCTGATCAAGGTCGGCACGGAGGGCTACGCGCCCTTCCAGGTCACCTTCGGCCGGCTGCTGTTCGGGACGGCGGTGCTCGTGGCCGCGATGGCGGTGAAGCGGGAGCGGCTGCCGCGCGGGGCGCGCACGTGGGGTCACCTCGCGGTCGCGGCCCTGCTGCTGAACGCGCTGCCGTTCTCCCTGTTCGCCTACTCCGAGCTGACCATCCCGTCCACGCTCGCGGGCATCTGCAACGCGACCTCGCCACTGTGGGGCATGGCCCTCTCCCTGGTCGCCCTCTCCGAGGACCGGCCCACCCGCCGCAGGGTCGCCGGACTCGGTATCGGATTCCTCGGCGTCCTGACGGTCCTCGGCGTCTGGCAGGGCTTCCACGGCCTGGACGCCACAGGCACCGCGATGGCCCTGCTCGCCTCGCTCAGCTATCCGGTCGGCTGGATCTACGTCCGCCGCACGCTGGCCGGCACCGGCTCCTCGCACCTGTCGATGACCGGCGCCCAGTTGCTGCTGGCGACCGTGCAACTCGCTTTTGTCACGCCGCTGTTCACCACGCTGCCGAGCCGGTTCCCGGTGGTTCCGCTGCTCGCGATCGTCGCTCTGGGCACGCTCGGCACCGGCCTCGCGATCTTCCTCCAGTACGGCATCGTCGCCGAGGTCGGTCCGACGACGGCCCAGATGGTCACGTATTTCATCCCGGTCATCGCCACCGCCGCCGGCGTCGCCATCCTCGGCGAGTCGCTGACCTGGTCGACCCCGGTCGGCGCGGTGATCGTCCTGGCGGGCGCGGCCCTCACCCAGGCGAAGGCGCGCCGCTGAAACGCGGGGCAGCCACCGTCCGGTGCGCGCCCGGCGCCGTCCGCGTACACGACGGCCGGCGCACGCCCCGCACGCCTCAGACGTATCGGCGTGCCGGACCGGGGTGCACGGCGGAGGCGACGGCGTCCGCGAGCGGCTCCATGTCGTCTGGCCCGAGCGTCGAGACGGTGATCCGGATGCCCGGCGGCGCGCTCATCCGGAACCGGGCGCCGGGGGCGACCGCCCATCCGGCGTGCAGCAGCCGGGCGACGGCTCCGGTCTCGTCCGGGACCGGGATCCAGACGTTCATGCCGCTGCGCCCGTACGCCGTGACGCCGCGTGCCTTCAGGGCGGAGATCAGCGCGTCGCGGCGCCGTCCGTAGGCGGCCGGCACGGCCGCCACGTCGACCGCGCCGGAGGTCCACAGATGGACCACGGCCTTCTGCAGCAGACGGCTCACCCAGCCGGGTCCGAGCCGCTGCCGTCCGTGCACGCGGTCGACGGTGACCGCGTCCCCGGTGAGCACGGCGAGCCGCAGGTCGGGGCCGTAGGCCTTCGCGGCGGAACGCACGAACGCCCAGTGGCGCGTGACCCCGGCGAGCGGATGCAGGGGCACGTCGACGATCCGGTGACCGTGGTCGTCCTCGACGAGCAGGGTCTCGGGGTACTCGGCGAGCACGGAGCGCAGGGCACGCGCGCGTGCGGCGGTCACCGCGGCGCCGGTGGGGTTCTGCGCCCGGTCGGTGACGATCAGCGCCCGCGCCCCGCCGGCCAGCGCACTCCGTACGTCGTCGGGCAGCGGGCCCTCGTCGTCGACACCGACCCCGACCGTACGCAGCCCCAGCACCGGAGCGAGGTCGAGCACACTGCCCCAGCCGGGGTCCTCGACGGCCACCGCGTCGCCGGGCTTGAGGTGCGCCGCCAGGACCCGCTCGATGGCGTCGAGCGATCCCGAGGTGACGACCAGGGGCCCCTCTGGCACTCCGTCCGCGTCGAGGTCGGCGCGGGCGATCCGCCCCAACTCCGGCTCCACGGCGTCCTCCCCGTACTGCACGGGGTGACGGTCGGTCGCCCGCCCCGCTGCCGCGAAGGCTTCGGCGAGGCCGGGCAGCAGCGCCCGGTCGGGGTTGCCGTGGGCGAGGTCCCGCACGCCCTCGGGGACCTCGACGCGGAGGTACTCCCGTCCCGTGGTGACCGGCTTCGACCGCACCCGGCTGCCCCGCCGGCCCGCGGTCTCGATCACCCCGCGTTCCCGGAGCGTGCGGTAGGCGGCCGCGACCGTATTCGGATTGACCCCGAGCCGCTCGGCCAACTCCCTCATGGGCGGGAGCAGTTGCCCCGGCTCCAGCTCTCCCGACCCCACCGCGCGCTCGACACTGGCAGCGATGTCGGCTGCGCGACGCCCCTCGATCCGATACTCTCCTAGCACAAACCAGATTATGCACTAGTGCAATGGAGAAGGCAATGCCGGAGACGAGCACCCAGCCGAGGACGACGCAGTCCGCTGCCTACACCCCGACCGACCGCACCGTCCCCACCCGCTCCAAGGAGCGCGCCGCGTACGACCACGAGCTGGTGCACGCGATACTCGACGAGGGATACGTCTGCCACCTCGGCTTCGTCCGCGACGGCGCGCCGGTCGTGCTGCCGACGTTGTACGCACGGGCCGGTGAGCGTCTCTACGTCCACGGCTCCACCGGGTCACGCCCCCTGCGGATGACCGGCCAGGCCGATCCCGGCCTCGCCGTGTGCCTCACCGTGACGCACGTGGACGGACTCGTCCTCGCCCGCTCGGCCTTCCACCACTCGATGAACTACCGCTCCGTGGTGGTGCACGGCATCGCCCACCAGGTGACGGACCCCGAGGAGAAGCGCCTGGCGCTGGACGCGCTGGTCGACCACGTCGTCGCCGGGCGCTCGGCCGACTCCCGGCCCGCCAACGCCAAGGAACTCGCGGCCACCGCCGTGATCAGCCTCGATCTGGACGAGGTCTCCGCGAAGCTGCGTACCGGCGGCCCGAACGACGACGAGGAGGACCTCGGTCTTCCGTACTGGACCGGCGTGGTTCCGCTGACCAAGGGGCACGGCACCCCGGTCCCGGCGGACGACCTGGCTCCGGGTATCGAGCTGCCGGACTACCTGACCGCCTGACGGATCACCGGTCGAGGGAGACCCGCGTTCCGCACGGCAAGTGCGGGGAACCGGGCGCGGGCCGATCGGCCCGCGCCCGCGCGGTCCTCACACCAGTGCCGCCTCCCGCTCCGCCGCCGAACGGCGCCCTGCACCCGCGGCACGCGCCTCCGCCACCGCGAGTCCTCCGACCGACCCGAGCATGAGCAGGGTGCCGGCGACGGTCGGCAGGGTCAGCCGCTCGCCGAGGAGACAGACGGCGAGCACCGCCGCGCTGACCGGTTCCAGCAGCATGATCACCGACACCGTCGCCGAGCGGACGACAGCGGCACCCGCGAAGAAGAGGGCGTACGCGAGCGCGGTGGGAACCGCGGCGATGTACGCGAGCAGGGCCAGCACCTGGACCGGGTGCGCGGTGTGCGGCGTCAGCCCCTCGGCGAGCGCGAACGGCAGCAGGCAGGCGGTGGTGACGGCGAACGCCCCCACCGTCGTGCCGGACCCGTCGGCCCGGCCGTCGCGCCCCCACCACCGGGTGAGCAGCGTCATCGCCGAGTATCCGGCCGCGGAGAGCAGGGCGAGCACGACACCCCAGGGCCTCACGGTCGCGCCCTCACCGCCCAGGACCAGCACTCCGAGCCCGGCGAGCGCCCCGACGACGGCGGCGCTCCCGCCGCGCCCGAGCCGCTCCCCCATGGCCAGCCGCGCGCCGAGCGCGATGAGCACCGGCCCAGCGCCCAGCGTGACGACGGTCGCCACCGCGAGCCCGGTCGCCTCGACGGCGGCGAAGTAGGCGGTCTGGAAGACCGCGAGACCGATCCCCGTGAGACCGATCCGCAGCGCCCTGCCGCCGAGGGGCTCCCGGACGACAGGACGGACCGGGCGGCGCCCCGGCCGCACCCGCACGGCGAGCAGCAGCGCGAGTCCGCCCGCGCAGCGCCAGAAGGAGAGCGCGATCGGCCCCATGTCGCCGGCCCGGTAGACCAGTGACGCGGCCGCGCCCGCGGTGCCCCAGGCGGCACCGGCGACGATCAGATAGAGCAGGCCTCGCCCGATGGGCAGGCCGGAAGAAGTGTTCGAGTTCGACACGTGTTCTCTCCGCAGATCCGCAGAAGTTTCGGGAAGGACCACGTCGCCGTCCCGGCCGTGGTGGCGGGGACGTACGGAAAGGTCCTCGGACTTCTTCTGCGGGCAGCGCCGTTCCGCCCGGCACGGGGCCGGGCGGTCTCCGGAACGCCCGCCTCAGGCGGCCGGAGGCGGAAGAACGAGCGTCACTGGCATGATCCGCAGCCTAGACGGCGGTTCCGTGGGCCGACAACTCCCTTTCGGCGTCGCCCGGCCCACCGGCCACCGGCCCGTCGGAGGGCTTCGCGGGCGCCGACGACTGCGCGATGAACGCGCCGAGCAGGACGACCGCTCCGCCGATGATCTGCGGAGCCGAGAGATGCTCGCCGAGCAGCACCCAGGCGAGAACGGTGGCGATCACCGCTTCGAGGCAGGCGACCACCCCCGCGACCTGCGGGGAGAGCCTGCGCACCGAGAGCACCCCGGTGACGTAGGCGACGACGGTGGCGATCAGCACGATCCAGCCGAGGAGCAGCGAGGCGAGGACGGACGTGCCGTTCATGTCCGCGCTGCCGCCGAGGACGGACCAGTCCATGCGCCAGGGGCGGGCGACGGCGGTCAGCACGACCGTTCCGACGAGCAGCCCGTACGCGATGACACCCAGCGGGGCGGGTGCCTCGTCCCCGGCGTCGCCGCCCTGGTCGGACAGGACGAAGTAGCCGACCTGGCAGCAGGCGGCACCGAGCGCGAGCAGGAGCCCGAGGAGGTCGAAGCTCAGCCCCGACCACACCTCGACCACGCAGGCGAGTCCGCCGGCGGCGAGGACGACGCCGAGTGCGGCGGCACGGGTGACGGGCCTGCGCTGCACGAACCGCACCCAGCCGAGGACGAGTGCCGGAGCGAGGTACTCCACGAGCAGGGCGACACCCACGGGGATGCGGGAGATGGCGGCGAAGTAGCAGGCCTGGACGCCGGCCACGCCGAGCAGTCCGAACCCGGCGAGCAGCGCGGGGCGCCGCTTCACCAGCGCCCGGTGCCGGACGGCCCACGGAAGCATGACCAGCGCGGCGCCCGCGACCCTCAGCCACACCACGTGGAGCGGGTCGAGCCCCGCCTCGATCAGCGGCTTGGCCGCGACACCCGATCCGCCGAAGGCGACCGCCGACACGAGCGCGAGTCCCAGGCCGACCCCCCTGCCGCGGCTGCCCTGACTCCCTTGAGACGTATGCACGGGCACATGATGGCAGGCGATGACATGACCGTCATCCCCGTTGACACCTGTCTCAACGACTGGACTCCGTCGCCGCCCCTCCCGGCAGCACCGGGACGTCGACCCCGGCATGGGCGAGGACCTCGACGGCCCTCGACCGGGGGTCGGCGACGAGCGCGGCGAGCAGGTCGAGGCCGCGGGCGCGTTCGTCCCCGCGCAGCACGGCATTCTCGTGCGCCCGCTCCATCGCGCCGGCCGCCGCCGGCGACCAGCCCGCCTCGGTCACGACCGGGACGACGCCGGAATCCTCGACGGAGCCCTGCCAGCGCAGTCCGTAGCCGATGCTGCGCTGCACGAGGTAGCCGAGGAGGCGGGCGAGCTGCGCCGCCCCGTCGAAGACGGCGCGCACCTGCTGGTCGGACTCCAGCAGCGAGTGCAGCAGATGGGCCGTGTCGATCTGCCGGTCGCCGTCCCGCAGCGCCCGTCTTCGCGCACCGGAGACCACCGAGGCCAGCTCCGCGCTGAGACCGGCATCGTTGTCAGGATGGTTCGGGCCGCTCTCGGCGGCGGACTGCTGGGGGATACGGGACGACACATCCCTTACCTCATCAGCCTCGCGGAGCCGGGGCATCCCCGGCGGGCAGCATCTTGGAGTCCGACACAGGGTGGGCATCCCTGCGCGGATTCTCCTCCCTGCGGATGACTTCGCGCCGATTTCCCCCGAGGAGCGCGCGCCGCCTTGCCCCACCTCCGCGGGCCCCTCAGACACCCGTCCGCAATTTCTGACGGTTCATCAGTATTGAATGTTGCGGGGCCTGCGGCTACGTTCCGCGACACCGGAGCTGCGCCGGGCGCAGCCCCCGACACGAAGGGGTGGCCGCATGGCCGAAGTCAGCGCGGAAGCACGCATCGAGGCGCCCGCCGGGAAGATCTGGGACCGGCTCACGGACTGGCCGGGGTACGGCGAGTGGAACGTGACGCACACGAACTTCCCGAACGGCGGGCCCGAGAAGTTCGAAGTGGGCGGCACCTTCGCGGAGAACATGAAGCTCATGGGCTTCCCGGCCGAGGTCACCTGGACGATCGAGGAACTGGAGCCCGGCCGCGTGCTGGCCATCCGCGGCAAGGGCCCGATGGCGGTGAACGTCACCACGCGCTACACACTCACCCCCGACGGCGACGCCACGTCGGTGCGCATCGACGGCGAGTTCACGGGTGCCGCGGTCTCCCTCATGGCCGGCAAGCTCAAGGACTCGGCGACGGCCGCGCTCGACGAGTCGCTGCGCAAGCTGTCCGGACTGGTGGCCTGAGTTCCGCACGGCTCCGCGTCGCGCGCGGCGGCACCCGGCACCCCGTATGCGGAAAGGCGCCCCGCGGAAACACTTCCACGGGGCGCCGGCAGGTACCACAGCATGCCGTCAGTCCTCGTCGGCGAGGATCAGGTACAGCTTCTTGCGGGCTTCGTTGATGACCTTCAGCGCCTTGTCGCGCTGATCCTTGCTGCCGGTCTTCCAGACCTGGCCGAAGGCCTCCATGAGACCGAATCCGGCCTGCCGGATCTCGTGCAGCGTCTCCCAGTCGACCCCGCGCCCGGCCTCTTCCCAGGGCGCGTCGGGTCCCTCGTCGGCCGCGCTGCGGCCGGACTCGGTGAGCGAGAACAGCTTCTTGCCGCCCTCCGCCTCACTGGTGATCAGACCCTCGTCCTCCAGCAGCTGGAGGGTCGGGTACACCGAACCCGGGCTGGGCTTCCACGCCCCGCCACTGCGCTCGGCGATCTCCTGGATCATCTCGTAGCCGTGCATGGACCGGTCCTTGAGCAGGGCGAGGATCGACGCGCGCACGTCGCCGCGCCGCGCCCTCCCCCGGGGTCCGCCCCGACCGCCACGCCCGCCCCAGGGGCCGGGACCGAAGCCCGGTCCGCCGAAGCCGGGGCCACCGGGTCCACCCGGCCCGAAGGGCCCGAAAGCCCCCCGCCGCCCCTCGAAGCCGCCCCGACCTCGATGGCCGGGCCCGCCGTGGTGTCCATGTCCGTGTTCGTGCTCGTATCCGAAGTCTTCTCCACGGGAACGCATCGCAATCACTCCATTCCATCGTTGATCGGTCGCGATGCGTCAACGATATATCGGAAGCGCTCGGAAGACAACCCCCGCTCCGAGCAGGTCCTCCGTTCTGCCGTTCGGCTCTGCCGCCCGGCATGCGGGTGAGGCCGCGTAGCCTCGCCCGCATGCCTCGCCGTTCGAAGCAGTCCCGTCGCCTCGTCGCCGACGGGCGCGCGTATCTGTGGACGATGCGCCACAGCCACCGCAGGGATCCCGACGGACGCGCGGTCGACTGCCGCCAGATCCTCACCCTGGCCCTGCAGCCGTCCGGAACAGGCGGAGTCCTGCGCGTCGTCTTCGCCGACGGGCCCGCCCGGTACGTCCCGGGCGGGGCCCCCTTGGGCTCCGGGGACGTGGGCTTCACCCGGGGAGCCGACCTGAACCTGCACGAGCCGGGCGCGGTCCGGGCCCTGCTGGATGTGGCACTGGCCCGCGGATGGCTCCCCGAGGAGCGGCGGACGGTGGAGATCGACGGCTGGCTCCTGCTGGACGCGGCGGCCGCGGCGCGGGCCGGGGAAGCCGGCCCCGAAGGCCCACAGCCCTGAGGGGACGTTCGTCGGCTGACGTCGTCGTTCCTCCGACCGGCCCGCCGCACCGCGTGCGACCGGAGTCCGGTGAGACCGGTCGGTGTCCGCGCCGACGAGACGGCGTCCAGTCCCCCGCGAGCTTCCCGGTCTCCCGCCTGCCGGGCGGGCGTTCACGGGGTGCGTTCGCGGCGGCGCCCTCCTGAGTCCAGACGCACCGGATTGGCCTTGGCCCCGCGCTTCGTACGGCCGCTAGCTTCGGACCATGCGCATTCGTATCGTCGACGCCTTCACCGACCGCCCCTTCGCCGGCAACCCGGCCGGGGTCCTTCTCCTCGACGCCTTCCCGGACGACGCCTGGCTCCAGAACGTGGCCGTGGAGGTCAACCACGCGGAAACGGCGTTCACCCACCCTCTCCCCGCCGGCGGCGAGGCCGACTGGGCGCTGCGCTGGTTCACCCCCACCACCGAGGTCGCCCTGTGCGGGCACGCGACACTGGCCGCCGCGCACGTCCTGCACACGTCGGGTGCCCATCGGGGTCCGGTGCGGTTCGCCACGCACAGCGGCGTTCTCGTCGCCACCCCCGGCGACGACGGTTCGATCGCGCTCGACTTCCCGACCGCGCCGCTCACACCGGTCGCGACCCCGGCCGGTGTCGCGGAGGCCCTCGGCGCCGAACCACTGGCCACCCTCGACACCGGCCCGAACACCGGGGACCTGCTGATCGAGTTGGCCGGCGAGAAGACGGTGCTCGGTCTCGCCCCGAACCACAGGGCGCTCGCCCGCTACTCGAAGCGCGGCATCATCGCGACCGCCCGCGCAGAAGACCCCGCCCGCGGCTACGACTTCGTGTCGCGCTGCTTCTTCCCCAACGTGGGCATCGACGAGGACCCGGTGACCGGCAGCGCGCACACCGCCCTCGCCCCGTTCTGGTCCGAGCGCCTCGGCCGGACGGCCCTCACGGGGCTGCAGGCCTCACCCCGCTCCGGTCTGGTCCGCACGGAACTGCGCGGCGAGCGCACCCTGCTCACCGGGCACGCGGTCACCGTCGTCGACGGCGAGCTGCTCGCGTAGCCGCGCCAGGGCCGCGCGCCCGGCCGGCCTCGCCACCCGTCCCGGCACACGGAAGGGGCGTACGACCCTGTCGTACGCCCCTTCGTGGTCCGCTCCCGGCGCTCATGCCGTCGGGAGCCACCCCACCTTGCCCGCGAGCAGCGCGTATCCCACGAAGGCGCCGATGTCGAGCAGCGAGTGCGCCACCACCAGCGGTCCGACCCGGCCCCAACGCCGGTACAGGTAGACGAAGACGATGCCCATCGCCATGTTGCCGACGAACCCGCCGATGCCCTGGTAGAGGTGGTACGAGCCCCGCAGCACCGCGCTCGCCACCAGGGCGGTCCCCGGCGTCCAGCCCAACTGCCCGAGCCTGCGCAGCAGGTACCCGACGACGATGACCTCCTCCAGTACGGCGTTCTGCACCGCCGAGAGGATCAGTACCGGGTACTTCCACCAGACGTCGGGCAGCGCCTCGGGCACCACCGTGAGGTTGGCGCCGAACGCGCGTGCCGCGAGATAGAAGGCGATCCCCGTACTGCCGATCACCGCCGCGACCACGGCACCCCGCCCGAGGTCCGGCCACGGTCGCGTGCGGTCGAACCCGATCACGCGCATGCCCTTGCCCTCGCGCATCAGCAAGTGCGCGACGAGCGCGACCGGCACCAGAGCGGACGCGATACCGAAGAGCTGCCAGGCCAGATCGAGCCACGGACGCCCCGGCGCGGCCGAGGCGTTGAGCGTGGCCGCCTGATCCTTCAAGCCCCCTGGTTTGGTGACCGATCCGACAAAGCTGATCAGGGCGGACACTCCGCTCGCACCGAGCGACAGCGCCAGGACGAGCAGCGTCTCATCCCGGAAAATCCGTCGTGTCAGCCGCTCTTCGGGAAAAGAATCGGCCACCGACCCCGCCTCCACCTGCACTCCCGCCTCCAGTTGAGTAATCCCGCCTCATCCCCATCTTCGCCCCGCTAGGGTCTCGAAAGAAGTTGCGAAGATCGTGCGCGACAGGCCGTTGGGGGACACGGGCGCCGTACGGGGTGTACTTCCCCCTTTGCCTGTTTACGGCTGTCCCACGGCTCAGGCTCACCTCGGAGGGACAACACCGTCATGGGACGTCACAGCTTGCCCGACGAGCGCCGGGCGGGCGTCGCCGACCCCCGGATCCGCGCGCGGCGCCGCACGGTGGCCGTCGCGACCGTGCTCGTCCTCACCGTCGCCGGCGGCACGGCCGTCGCGGTCCGCGGCGGGCTGTTCTCCTTCGGCGGTTCCTGCGAGGACGACGCCGTGCACTTCACGGTGGCCGCGTCGCCGGACATCACGCCCGCTCTCACGGCCACCGCCGCGTACGCGCGCGAGAAGAACATCACCTCGGACGGCCGCTGCCTCGCCGTCCGGGTGATCGCTCGCGAGTCCTACAAGGTCACCGACACGCTCCGGACCGGCAAGCCGACCGACATGCAGGTGTGGGTGCCCGACTCCGGGGTGTGGGTGGAGCGTGTCACCGGGGCCACGACCGCCACCCAGGTCACCGGTGCCGGCAACATCGCCTCCACACCGGTCGGCGTCGCCATGGTCCCGGCGGCCGCGAAGACCCTCGGCTGGCCCAAGAAGACCTACGCGTGGACCGAACTGGTCGGCGCGACGATGCAGGACGACAAGCTCAAGCTGGGCGCGGCCGACCCGACGCGCAGCTCGACGGGTCTGCTCGCCCTCACCCGGATCAGCGCGGCCGCGTCAAGGATCAAGGGCGGCGACACCCAGGCCGCCGCCATGGCCAAGGCCCTCTCTCAGCGCACCTCGGACAGCGACACCCAGGTCCTCGACACCCTGCCCCGCGACGACTCCGGCACCGAACAGGGCAACCCGAAGCGCAACCAGGCGCTGATCCTCTCCGAGCAGGCGGCGTTCGCGCACAACGCCTCGGACGAAGCCGGACAGGACCTCGACCTGTTCTACCCGAAGGACGGAGCGCCCCTGCTCGACTACCCCTACACCCTGGTCGACGAGGCCGGGCTGAGCACCGACGAGAGCCGGGCCGCGCTGCGGTTCATGACCCTGCTGGGAGAACCCGGCCCGCAGAAGATCCTGCGGAAGTACGGCTTCCGCACGGACGCGCAGAACCCGTCCAGGTCCCTGGTCACCGCGGCCGGCGGCAGCTCGCCGCAGCCCTACACCCGGACCGCCACGGAACCCGAGTCGCCCACCGCGGTCAAGGAAGCCCTCGGAATGTGGACGATCACCGTGCAGAGCGCCCGGATCACCACGGTCGTCGACGCCTCCGCGTCCATGAGCGAACCGGTGGCCGGGACAGGCCAGTCCCGCATGGACGTCAGCAAGTCGTCCCTGCTCCAGGCCCTCGCCACCTTCACCCCCGAGGACGAGATCGGGCTGTGGAAGTTCTCCACGAAGCTCGACGGCGACAAGGACTACCGCGTGCTCGTGCCGACCGCCCGGCTCGGCGACGCGAAGGGCGCCGGAACCCAGCGGGAGAAGCTGTCGGCGGCCTTCAGCTCCCTGGAGCCGGTTCCCGGCGGGGCCACCGGTCTCTACGACACGACGCTCGCCGCGTACAAGGCGGCTGTCGCGTCCTACGCGAAGGGCAAGTTCAACGCGCTGGTCGTGCTGACCGACGGCGCCAACCAGGATCCGGGCAGCATCTCCCGCTCCGGTCTCATCGCCCAGTTGCAGAAGCTGACCGACCCGGAGCACCCGGTGCCGCTGATCGCGATCGCGGTGGGCCCGGACGCCGACAAGGAGGAGGTCGACCAGATCGCCAAGGCGACCGGCGGATCCGGTCAGCAGGTCAACGACCCGGCGCAGATCCACGCGGTGATGCTCAAGGCGATCGTCGCGGCGGGCTCCGGCACCACGGGCTGACGCTCCGGCATCACGGTTGCCCCGGCCCCGCGGTCCGGGCGGAGGGCCGGTGCCCCCGTCCGGCCGCGCCGGGCCGCCGCCCGCGTCGCCTCACACCAGCGGAGCCGGCTCCGGCAGCCCCACCGGCCAGGTGTGCACCGGGTCCCCAAGGTGCATGAGTTCGCCGTAGCGCCTGGTCGTCGCGGCGAGCGCGGCGTCCCGTCCGAGTCCCTTCTCCAGCGCCCGGTGGAAGGTGGCGGCCTGCCAGGTCGCGCCGTTCGTGCGCAGTCGGCACCGGTCCTCGATCACGCCCAGGTACAGGTCCCGGTCGGCGGGTTCGATGCCCCAGGCGTCCAGTCCGGCGGCGGCGAGCGGAAGCAGCTCGTCGCGGATCAGGTTCGCCGCGTCCACCTGGGTGGTGCCGCTGTGGCGTCCCCGGCGTGGCCACTCGAGCCGCGCCTCGATGCCGTGCTTGCAGGCCGCGTCGAAGTTGGCGGCGGCGGCCTCGAAGGGCAGCCGCGTCCACACGGGCCGGGACTCCTCGGCCAGCGCGCGTACCAGCCCGTAGTAGAAGGCGGCGTTCGCGACGACGTCGGTGACGGTCGGACCGGCGGGCAGCACCCGGTTCTCGACCCGCAGATGCGGAACGCCGTCGGCGATGTCGTACACGGGCCGGTTCCACCGGTACACGGTGCCGTTGTGCAGCACGAGTTCGGCGAGCTTGGGCACACCGCCGGCGTTCAGGACCTCCAGCGGGTCCTCCTCGTCGCAGATGGGCAGCAGCGGCGGGAAGAACCGCAGGTTCTCCTCGAACAGGTCGTAGGCCGAGGTGACCCAGCGTTCACCGAACCACGTGCGGGGCCTCACCCCCTGCTCCTTCAGTTCTGGCGGGCGGGTGTCGGTGGACTGCTGGAAGAGAGGGGGCCGCGACTCCCGCCACAGTTCGTGCCCGAACAGGAAGGGCGAGTTGGCGCCGACGGCGACCTGCGGCGCGGCGACCGCCTGCGCGGCGTTCCACACGTCGGCGAAGCGGCCCGGGGTGACCTGCAGGTGCAACTGCACGGAGGTGCAGGCGGCTTCGGGCACGATGGATCCCGACCGGCAGACCAGGCGTTCCACCCCGTCGATGTCGAGCACGAAGTCCTCACCGCGCGCGGCGACGATCTGGTCGTTGAGCAGGGCGTACCGGTCGACGTCCGACAGGTTCGCGGAGACCAGGTCGTCCTGTCCGAGGGTCGGCAGGATGCCGATCATGACGATTCCCGCATCGACCTCGCTCGCCTTTCGATGGGCGTACGCGAGTGAGGTGCGCAACTCCTCGGCGAGCCGGTCGAATACCCGGCCGCCCAAGCGGTGTGGGGCTATGTTGACTTCCAGGTTGAACATGGCGAGTTCTGTCTGGAAATCCTTGCTCGCAATCCGCTCCAGTACTTCCGCATTCATCATGCGCGGCATGCCGTCGGGTCCCGCGAGATTCAATTCGATCTCCAGGCCCATCAGGTTCTGCGGCCGATCGAACCTCTTCTCCTCCAACAGCCTCTCCAGCACCGTCAGACACTGCCGGAGCTTGTCGCGGTGGCGCTGTCGGTCGCTCAGGTCGAACGGCCCTGCAACGACCTTCTCCCCCATCGCGATGTCCTTCCTCGACTGGGCAGGCCGACGATCCGGCGGCCTTGGCGTCCCGGGTACGGAAGATGATGCCCCGGCAACGCGATCCATAACGTCCCGCGCGCGCCCATCGGCCGCTACGCTGGGATCCGTTTCCCCGGGCACATTCACGAGGCATGCGGCAATAAGCAAGTTTACCGTCGGCATGATCTCGTGAAAAACGCCGACGAGTATCGGCCGACCGCTCCGGTGAAATATTCCGAGGTCACCGCGGTGCGGCCACACAGAACCGGGATGAAGCGCGCGTTTTCGCGACCGAATAGTGCCTTGTTCTTCATATTCGGTACGACTAGCCGAAACACTGTATGAACACGTGTCGTATAAACTCCGCTACCGAGGCAGAGAGTTTGCGCTCGCGGTCCTAGGTCCTGTCGTCACGGTGATGACGACAGGCGGCATTCCTGTCGGCGGATCCAGAACCCACGCCCCTCTGACCCGAGAGCTGACAGCGCCGTCCGCCCCCTCCCTCGCGCCACTGTGCCTGTCGAACGAGAGGCGACCCACCATGCCGCTGCACGTACCTCCGGCTCCCGCGCCCGCCCTGCGCACCGTCCTCACGGCACTCGGTTCTCCCACCGCCGTCCGCGAAGCCCGCACCCCCTCCCTGCGCCTGGCACAGGGACCGATCACGCCCGAACTCCCGCTGCCGGTCCATGTCCTGGACCGCATCACGCCCGCGGGCGCGTCGGCCACCCGGCTCGCCGGCTGGCGCTTCCTGCTCCGCAGCGGGGACCGCGCGGTGGCCGCCGCCGACACCATGCTCACGCCGGACGGCTGGGCCTTCTCGCGCTTCTTCGAGGGGCCCTACATCGCCGCCACGGAACACGCCCTGGGGCAGGCCGAGGCCATGCACCAGCCCTACCAGGCACGCCTGTTGTCCGTACCCGAGCTGTACATGCTCACCCTCTGGCTGCACGGCGACATCACGGCCGACGGCGCCGACGGCCATCCGGCCGCCACCGACCTCCTCGTCCCGCTGGCCCCCGCCCCGCCCGGCATCGCCGCCCACCGTCCGCACCGCGTCGCCGAACTCCTCCCGGTGCTCACCCACCGGGTCACCCCCGTCACTCCCGGCCCGCTGCTCGGCTCACCCGCCTGACCTGACGACCACCGTGCCCCGCGGCCGACGGCCGGCCGCGGGGCACAGCGCTGTCACGGCCCCGGACCGCGGATCCGCTCATCGGGGCTCCGCAACGCTCGTACGAGGGACGACGCGCTCCGGACCCGAGCGGACTAGCCCTATTCGGTCACCTCGAACCACCCGAAGAGGTAGTGCAGTTGGGATGAACCGTCCGCACGGGTGATGCGTCATCAACCTGTGAGAAGCGGTGCCGTCAAATCCCTGCGGATCGACGCCCGTGGGGCAACACTGGGTTCCAGACCACACATCAACGGGGGGCGGCCATGAGTACATCGAGCCGCGGGACAGACACCACATCCATCACTGACCTCTCGACCCAGCGAAAGATCCCATCCATGTGCCAGCACCAGCCACCGTGCCCGTCAGCCGCGTCCGCCGACCGGGAGTCCGCCCGTCTCGTGGCGCATCACCCGGAACAGGGGTGGAGCCTGCTGTGCAACGGCGTTCTCCTCTTCGAGGACACCGGTGAGCTCCTGCCGGACGGCCGGATCATCGCCCCGCACCGCCCGCTGGGCGGCGCCGCGGTGATGACAGCGGCCTGACCCGCACACCCGGGCGGCCCTGACAGGCCGCCCAGACACACGAGGGGCCGGCCCGGAGACGTACTCTCCGAACCGGCCCCGACGCATGTCCACGGGTGGTCACTCCCCGTAGCCGCTCGCGTCCTGCGTGCCGATCAGTCCTCGTAGGCGTCCAGCGGCGGGCAGGAGCAGACGAGGTTGCGGTCGCCGTAGGCCTGGTCGATCCGACGGACCGGCGGCCAGTACTTGTCGGCCTTCGAGACACCGGCCGGGAACACGGCCTCCTCGCGGCTGTACGCGTGCTCCCAGTCGCCACCGAGCGCGGCGGCCGTGTGCGGCGCCCCCCGCAGCGGGTTGTCGTCGACGGCCCACTCGCCGGAGCCGACCTTCTCGATCTCCGCGCGGATCGCGATCATCGCGTCGCAGAACCGGTCGATCTCGCCCAGGTCCTCGGACTCGGTCGGCTCGATCATCAGGGTGCCGGCCACCGGGAACGACATCGTCGGCGCGTGGAAGCCGTAGTCGATCAGGCGCTTGGCGATGTCGTCCACGCTGACGCCGGTCGCCTTGGTCAGCGGACGCAGGTCGATGATGCACTCGTGCGCGACCAGACCGCCGGGGCCGGTGTACAGCACCGGGAAGTGCGGCTCCAGGCGCTTGGCGATGTAGTTGGCGGAGAGCACGGCCACCTGCGTGGCGCGCTTGAGGCCCTCGCCGCCCATCAGCCGGACGTACGACCAGGAGATGGGCAGGATGCCCGCGGAGCCCCAGGGCGCGGCGGAGATCGGACCGACGCCCGTCTCGGGACCGGCCGCGGGCTGCAGCGGGTGGTTCGGCAGGTACGGGGCCAGGTGCGCGCGCACGCCGACCGGGCCCACGCCGGGACCGCCGCCGCCGTGCGGGATGCAGAACGTCTTGTGCAGGTTGAGGTGCGAGACGTCGCCGCCGAAGTGGCCCGGCTTGGCGAGACCCACCAGGGCGTTGAGGTTGGCGCCGTCGACGTAGACCTGGCCGCCGGCCTCGTGCACCTGGGCGCAGATGTCGGCGACGTGCTCCTCGAACACACCGTGCGTCGAGGGGTACGTGATCATCAGCACCGACAGCTCGTCACGGTACTGCTCGATCTTGGCACGCAGGTCCTCGACGTCGATCTCGCCGTCGTCGGCCGTCTTCACGACGACGACCTTCATGCCCGCCATCACGGCGCTCGCGGCGTTGGTGCCGTGCGCGGAGGAGGGGATGAGGCAGATCGTGCGCCGGTCGTCGCCGTTGGCCCGGTGGTAGCCGCGGACGGCCAGCAGACCGGCCAGCTCGCCCTGCGAACCGGCGTTGGGCTGCAGCGACACCTTGTCGTAGCCGGTGACCTCGGCGAGCTGGTCCTCCAGCTCGTGGATGAGCGTGAGGTAGCCCTGGGCCTGCTCGGCGGGCGCGAAGGGGTGCATCTGCCCGAACTCGGGCCAGGTGACCGGCTCCATCTCCGTGGTCGCGTTGAGCTTCATCGTGCAGGAGCCCAGCGGGATCATCCCGCGGTCGAGCGCGTAGTCGCGGTCGGAGAGCCTGCGCAGGTAACGCAGCATCGCGGTCTCGGAACGGTGCTGGTGGAACACGGGGTGCGCGAGGTACTCGTCGCCGCGCAGCAGGGCGGCGGGCAGGGTGTCCTCCGCGCTCGCGTCCAGCGCCTCGACGTCGCCGTCGACACCGAACGCGCTCCACACGGCCGCGAGCTGCGCGCGCGTGGTCGTCTCGTCGCACGAGATCGACACGTGGTCGGTGTCCACACCGTGGAAGTTGACGCCGAGGTCGCGGGCACGCTCCACAACGGCGGCGGCGCGGCCCGGGACCCGCACGGTGAGCGTGTCGAAGTACGCGCCGTGCACGACCTCGACACCGCCGGCGGTGAGCCCGGCGGCCAGCACCGTGGCGTAACGGTGGGTGCGCCGCGCGATGGTCCGCAGGCCGTCGGGGCCGTGGTAGACGGCGTACATGCCGGCCATCACGGCGAGGAGCACCTGGGCCGTGCAGATGTTGCTCGTCGCCTTCTCGCGACGGATGTGCTGCTCACGCGTCTGCAGGGCGAGGCGGTACGCCTTGTGCCCGTCGGCGTCCACGGACACACCGACCAGACGACCGGGCAGGCTGCGGGCGAACTTCTCGCGCACCGCCATGTAGCCGGCGTGCGGTCCGCCGAAGCCCATCGGGACACCGAAGCGCTGCGTCGTGCCGACGGCGATGTCCGCGTCGAGCTCACCGGGCGAGGTGAGCAGCGTGAGGGCGAGCAGATCGGCCGCGACGGTGACGACCGCACCCAGCGCGTGCGCCTGCTCGATCAGCGGCTTGATGTCGCGTACGGCACCGGAGGCGCCCGGGTACTGGACCAGCACGCCGTTGATCTCGCGCCCGGCCAGGTCGGCCGGGATACCGTCACCGAGGTCGGCGACGACGACCTCGACACCGGCCGGCTCGGCGCGGGTCTCGATGACCGCGATCGTCTGCGGCAGCGCGTCCGCGTCGACCAGGAAGAGGCCCTTCTTGTTCTTGCCCATGCGCCGGGACAGCGCCATCGCCTCGGCGGCGGCGGTGCCCTCGTCGAGCAGCGAGGCGCCCGAGGTCGGCAGACCGGTCAGCTCGGCGACGACGGTCTGGAAGTTCAGCAGGGCCTCGAGCCGGCCCTGCGAGATCTCCGGCTGGTACGGCGTGTACGCCGTGTACCAGGCAGGGTTCTCCATGACGTTGCGCAGGATCACGGGCGGCGTGAACGTGCCGTAGTAACCGAGGCCGATCATCGAGCCGAGCACCTGGTTGCGGTCCGCGAGCGAACGCAGCTCGGCGAGCACCTCGGACTCGGTGCGCGCGGCCGGCAGCTTCAGTGCCTCGGCGTTCTTGATCACGTCCGGCACCGCGGCGGCCGTCAGCTCGTCGAGCGAGCCGTATCCGACCTGCGCGAGCATCTTGGCCCGGGCTTCGGAGTCGGGCCCGATGTGGCGCTGCTCGAAGGGGATTCCCTGTTCGAGCTCGGAGAGCGGAATGCGATGGGCGGTCATGGCGGAGGCCTCCTGGTCTGACGCGACCTTCGAGGGGTACCCCGGCACGGGTACCCCGACGGCCTCCCCCTCTGTCATCTCAACCTGAGAGCTTCACCGGGCCGTCCGCTGACGTCCCGGCTTTCACCGTCGGTGAGGGCGGGGGCCATCGACACCCGCCCTGCTTTCCAGAGTGACCTCGTCCGTGCGGTACGTGAGCCTGAGAGATTCCGGGGAGGATTTGCTCCTTCGGCGCCTCCGGTGAAGTCTGGAGGACTCTCCCGCACGGGATCAGCAGCCGTTGGCCAGCGTACCAGCGGGGACAAGACACCTGCCTTCGAGTGGCCGCCCGCCCGAATGTGCTCTTTTGTAGTGCTTACGGATGTACTGCTTACGGATGAGTTTGCGACCACGACACGTGGAGGGACCGTGCAGACCGACATCGATCCGCGCAACCTGATCGGCCGCAAGGCGTTCGACCGCAAGGGCACCAAGATCGGCACCATCGACGAGGTCTACCTCGACGACGCGACCGGGGTCCCGGAATGGGCGGCCATACGCACCGGTCTGTTCAGCAGGGACGCGTTCGTGCCCCTGGAACCCAGTGAGGTCGTCGAGGGGACCCTGCGCATTCCCTTCGACCGGGCCCTGATCAAGGACGCCCCCGACTTCGGCGTCGGCCGGCACCTCTCCCCCGAGCAGGAGCTCCAGCTCTACCACCACTACGGACTCGACGTGGCGTCCCCTCCGCCTCCGCCGGACCGTGACTTCGGCCGGCTCGCGGGATCCGAGGACACCTGATCCCCGGCGCCCGGGACCACCCGGGCCGTCGGGCCGGACTCGGGCGCCCCGCCCTCTGACGCCCCCGGCTCCACGTCCGCCGGTGTCCGCCCGGGCTCCTCGGGTCTCCGCTCCACCAGGGGGAGCGGATCCGCCGGCTCCAGTCGCGGATCGTCCGTCCGGAAGGTCCGCACCCGGCCCGGCTCCGAGTACGGCGTCTCGAACCGCACCGTGACCCGGCCCAGACCGCTTCCCTGCACCCATCCGTAACCGAACTCGGCATGCCGGACGTCGTGCCCCGCGGACCACCTCCGCTCCGCGGGCGGTTCCTTCCCGGCCGCGGGACCCGTGTCCGGCTCAGCCTGGGCATGCTCCTCCGCCGACGGCTCCGCCGCTGCCGCGGCCTCGGCGTGCGCCTGCGCCTGTGCCTGCGCGAACAGGTCCTCCTGCGTGTAGTCGGCGAGCCCGGAGACACCGACCCCGAGCAGCCGCACGCCCCCGGTCGTGTCCACGCCCTCCAGGAGCCGCGCGGCGGCCTCCTGGACGACCCCGGGGTCGTCCGTGGGCCCCCGCAGCGTCTCGGACCGGGTCAGCGTCGAGAAGTCGTACCGGCGCACCTTCAGCACGATGGTCCGCCCCGACAGCCCGGCCCCGCGCAGCCGCCGCACGCAACGGTCCGCGAGCCTCTGCACCTCCAGGCCGACGCGGACCCGGTCGTGGATGTCCACGTCGTACGTGTCCTCGACCGAGACCGACTTGGCCTCCCGGTCGGACACCACAGGCCGGTCGTCGCGCGCGAGCGCCATCGCGAACAGCGCGTGCCCGTGGGCCTTCCCCAGCAGCCGTACGAGCTCGTCCTCGCCCGCCTCGGCGATCTCCTCGACCGTGGTGATCCCGGCCCGCCGCAGATGGTCCCCGGTCGCGGGCCCGACACCCGGCAGCGTCCGCACGGACATCGGCCCCAGCAGCTCACGCTCGGTGCCCGGATCGATCACCACCAGACCGTCCGGCTTCGCCTGCTCAGAGGCGATCTTCGCCAGCATCTTGGAGGCGGCGAGCCCCACCGATCCCGTGAGCCCCGTGACCGCTCTGATGTCCGCCCGCAGCTTCGCCCCCGCCAGCCGCGCCGAGCGCTCGTCCCAGGCCGTTCCGCCCGCCTCCAGGTCCACGAACGCCTCGTCCAGACTCAGCGGCTCCACCAGCGGTGACAGGGCCCGCAACAGACCCATCACCTGCTCGCTGACCTCGCGGTAGAGCCCGAAGCGCGGCACCAGATACGCGGCGTTCGGTGCGCGGCGGCGGGCCTGGGCCATCGGCATCGCCGAGTTCACCCCGAAGACCCGGGCCTCGTACGAAGCGGTGGAGACGACTCCGCGCGGCCCGAGGCCGCCCACGACCACGGCCTTCCCGCGCAGACTCGGCTTGGACGCCTGCTCCGCCGAGGCGAAGAAGGCATCCATGTCGAGATGCAGGATCGTGGGCGCGGTTCTCACATGTCCGATGCTGCCCTACGCCACTGACAATGCCCCGGCAACGCCGGGGCATCACGTCATCGGAAGCGCTCCGGTCACACAGCCCGGTTGCGCCGGCGGGCCAGCTCGTCGGCGGGATTGTGGGCGAGGAGCGTCTCCCCGGTGTCCACGCGCTCTCCGTGGAGCTGCGACAGGGCGCTCTCGACGTCCCGCCACACCACGCCGACAGCGATGCCGAAGATTCCCTGTCCGCCCTGCAGCAGGGCGTGGACCTCGTCGGGAGAGGTGCATTCGTAGACCGTCGCGCCGTCGCTCATCAGCGTCATGCGCTCCAGGTCCTGGAAACCACGCTCTCTGAGGTGCTGGACCGTGGTGCGGATGTTCTGCAGCGACACCCCGGTGTCCAGGAATCGCTTGACGATCTTCAGAACCACCACGTCACGGAAACTGTAGAGCCGCTGCGTCCCCGACCCGTAGGCCGGTCGCACACTGGGCTCGACCAGACCGGTCCGCGCCCAGTAGTCCAGCTGCCGGTAGGTGATACCCGCGGCGGCACACGCCGTGGGTCCCCGGTAGCCGACCTCTTCGGGAACAGCCCCTCCCTCGTCGGACACTGCCGTCGGCCGCCGCGGAACGTGATCGGCCGCGCTGCCATGAAGCGGGTACGGGCCGCTCTCCCCCAGACCGCGTCCGGGGGCACCCCCAGCCGTACCGTCGCCGCTGCTTCTCACGCCGACCTCCGTCCTTGACCTGCCTTCTCGACGGTAGGCAGTCACCAGGGGCGCGTCAACGATCGCCACACTCGGCACGCCGAGTGATAATCACCCAAGGAGTGGTTTGCCGTGTCCTACCGCGGGGAAAGGCTAGCCGAATGCGCTCGGCGCGGGCCGCGGCACACCACACTCGCCACGGGCAAATGCCGACGAACCGACTCCCGCGCCGCCGGCCTCACTGACTGTTGGTGCCGAAGTCCTCGGGCGAGATCTGGTCGAGGAACTCGCGGAACTTCTCCACCTCGTCCTCCTGCTCGTCCGGGATCGCGATACCCGCGTCGTCCAGCACCCCGTCACTGCCGTAGATCGGCGTTCCGGTGCGCAGGGCGAGCGCTATGGCGTCAGAGGGACGCGCGCTGACCTCGACCCCGCTCGCGAAGACGAGCTCGGCGTAGAACACACCCTCACGGAGGTCCGTGATCCGTACTTCGGTGAGCTCCTGGCCGACCGCCTCCAGCACGTCCTTGAACAGGTCGTGGGTCAGCGGTCGTGCGGGGGCCATGCCCTGCTGGGCGAAGGCGATCGCCGTCGCCTCCCCCGGTCCGATCCAGATGGGGAGGTAGCGGTCGCCTCCCACTTCACGCAGAAGCACGATCGGTTGGTTGGAGGGCATTTCCACCCGGACACCTACGACATCGAGCTCGTTCACACAGCAACCCTAGGCCGTGCTCGGGACGTTTGGGTAGTCGGGCACAGAACGGGTGGCCGATCCACCGGCGGCGACGGTGCCCCGATCAGCGAAGTCGCACGCCCAGGGCGGTCTGCACGAGCGCCGCGTGCAGCTTCACGGTGAGCCCCGCCAGCTCCTTCGCACGGGCCTCCGCGTGCGCCCGCGTCTGCGGGTTGCGGTGGCGCCGCAGCGGGGCAACCACCTGGTCCACGAGGCCCGCGTCGCGCTCCGCCGCCGCCTTCATCGCCCGGAGGTGGCGCGGTTCGATCCCGAACCGGCCCAGCTCCACGACGAGCGCCGCGACGGTCACCGCCTCGGCGTCGTACACACCGTCCGGCAAGGGGCCGATCAGGCCGTACGACTCCCACTCCTCGAGTTCCTGCTCACCGATCTCCGCGGCGGCCAGCAGCTCCGCGCGGCCCACCCGAGCCGCTGTCGGCCCCTCGGGCCCGCCGTAGAGCTCTCCGAGGGGTTCTCCGTCACCGGAGTCGCGCTGGCGGCCCACAGCGGGCAGACGCACCTGCTCACCGCGCTCCAGCGCGTCCAGATGCTCGCGGATCACCTTGAGCGGGAGGTAGTGGTCACGCTGCATCCTCAGGACGTGACCGAGGCGCGCGACGTCGTTCGCACTGAACTTGCGATACCCCGACGGGGTCCGCCGCGGCTCGACGAGTCCCTCCGACTCCAGAAATCTGATCTTGGAGATGGTTACTTCGGGAAACTCGTCGCGCAGCTGGCTCAGCACCGCGCCGATGCTCATCAGACCACTGTCCGCGGCGGTGCCGCTGCCGGCACCGCCGCTCGGTGTTTGAAGCATGGACATCCCTCGGTGTCCCCCCGGACGGAGTTGGGGGAGGGTCAGACGCCCCGCTGGCTCGCGTAGAACACCAGCCGGTACTTGCCGATCTGCACCTCGTCACCGTTCGACAGGGCGACCTGGTCGATCCGCTCCCGGTTGACGTACGTCCCGTTCAGGCTGCCGACGTCGGCGACGGTGAACGAACCGTCCGCCACGCGACGGAACTCCACATGACGGCGCGACACGGTCACGTCGTCGAGGAAGATGTCGCTCTGCGGATGACGCCCGGCCGTGGTCAGGTCACCGTCCAGCAGGAAGCGGCTGCCCGAGTTCGGCCCGCGGCGCACGACGAGGAGCGCCGAGCCGAGCGGCAGCGCGTCGACCGCCGCCTGCGCCTCAGGGGAGAGCATCGGCGAGGGCGTCTGGCCCGTCACCTCGGCGTCGTAGGCCTCGATCCCGGAGATCGAGATCGTGGACGTCGTCTCGGAGGGGCGCTCCGCGCCGCCCCGCAGCGGGGCACCACAGTTGGAGCAGAACCGGCTGTTCTCCGCGTTCCGGTTCCCGCACCTCGTACACACCAGGGCCGACATGGACGGATCCTCCTGCCGCGGCTGCCCACCAGGGGCTTGGGACGCATACGGATCGGAGGTAAACCCTCCACCCGAGCTTGAGGCTGACGGTTCCCCGAAACCTATGCGGCCCGACTGGGCAGGGTCAACAGACGGCGCGCCGGGACCACCGGCACCGCCGACCTGGTCACGGAACAGCGGGCGGTCGCCGCTCTGGGCCTCCGCCCCGTCTCCCTGGCGCGGTGCACGGTGACGGGCGGTCGCGTTGTCACCACTGCCCTCTCGCGTGCTCTTGCCGAACAACTTCGCAAACAACTTCACGGGCGATTCCCCTTGACCGAAACAGACCCGCCCGTGGGGCAGGACGAACACTGATTGAACACACCGGTCGACCCGGACATCCTCACAACGTCCGTATCCACCAGACAGTTTCCACCACGCACCACCCATTCGGTGCGCCGACCCCCCGCAACCTCATGCCCTCGCCCGGCGGACCTCATGCGACCCACCTCACGGGGAGGACGACCGAGCGTAGTCAGGCCGCTCCGCCGGTCGCAAGGCGTCCACGACGATCTTCGTCGAACGCTCCACCGTGACGGTGGCCTGCTCCTTCTCGAGCGTCTGCACCACACCCCCCGGAATGTTCAGCGCCGGCTCCAGGTCCTGCGGCTTGCCGATGACCTTGAAACGATACGGCTGGGTGATCTTGTTCCCGTCGACCTTCACCCCGCCTCCGGAGTCGGCCAGATAGGTACCGGCGACGACACGCACTCCGTTCACCTGGATCGCCTCCGCGCCCGCGGCGCGCAGCTCCTGGATCGCGTCGAGCAGCATGTCCGCCTTGACCGTCCCCTTCGTGTCGTCGATCGTCAGCGTGATGCCGGGACCCTGGGCGGCCACGGTGCCCGCGAGGATGCCGAGTTGCTTCTCCTTCTCGACCGTCTGCTTGCGAGCCTCCTCGGCCTGGTCCGAGCTGCTCTCCAGTTCGGTGCGCTGGTCCTCGAGTCCCTGCTTCTCGTCTTCAAGACGCTGAGTGCGGTTGTCGAGTTCATCGAGGATGCGTACGAGATCCTCCTGGCGGGCTCCGCGCAGGGCGCTGTCTCCGTCACTGTTGGACGCCACCTGGACGGCCAGGCCGAAGCCGAGGCCGAACAGCAGCACGGCGACGATGAGTTGGGCGCGTGAGACGCGCGGAGGCCACAGCCCGTCGGCCAGCCGCCGGCGACCTGCGGACGACGGCCGGGCGCCCGGCTCCGGCTGTGCGGGGCCCGGGGCCTCCGCGGCGGCGGGGACCTCTTCCGGCAGCTCTCTGCGCAGCGGGTTCTCGGGGGTCTCGTCTTCGTTGCTCATCGGCCTCACGCCCGGAACACGTGCCGGCGGATCGCGGCGGCGTTGGAGAAGATGCGGATACCGAGGACGACGACGACACCCGTGGAGAGCTGGGCGCCCACGCCCAACTTGTCGCCCAGGAAGACGATCAGCGCGGCGACGACCACGTTCGACAGGAACGAGACCACGAAGACCTTGTCGTCGAAGATGCCGTCGAGCATCGCGCGCAGGCCGCCGAACACGGCGTCGAGCGCCGCGACGACGGCGATCGGAAGGTACGGCTCGACAACCGCCGGAACCTCGGGCCGGACCAACAATCCAGCCACGACTCCCACGACGAGGCCCAGTACGGCGATCACGATGTGCCCTTCTCTGTGCTCGGCTCTGCTGTACGTACGATCACACTCGGTGCCGCGGACAACCGGACGTCGTCCTCGGCGGAAATGCTGGTCCGGATGCCGTAGTTCTCCTGCAGGGCGTGCAGGTACAGCCCGTCGGCGCTGTCCTGGAACCTGGTGCTGAGTCGCTGGCCGTCCCCCACCGCGAGCACCGTGTACGGCGGTACCAGCGGCTTGTTGTCGACCAGTATCGCGTCACCTGCGGCCCGGATGGCCGACAGGGCGGTCAGCCGTTGCCCGTTGACGGAGACGGCCTCCGCGCCCGACTCCCAGAGCCCGTTGACCACGCGTTGCATGTCACGGTCCCGCACGCGTCCGGTGTCGGAGAACCCCGACGTCTCCCGCGGGTTGGTCCCGTCGCCGCCGGTGCTGGCTTCCTTGGCGTCGTTCACGACGAGCTTCACGCCCGGGCCGTGCACATCGGTGGCACCCGACAGGATGCTGACCAGGTCGGCCTGCTCGCCGCCGGTCTTCTTCAGGGCTTCGCGCTGGCGTGCGCTCACGTCGGAACGCAGCGTGTCGACGTTCTTCTCCAGCTTGTCCGCGGCCGAGGACTCACGCTCGATGCGGTCGATGAGTTCCTGGCGCTCCTTGGCGACGACCGGGGCCGCTATCCGCGCGTTCGCGGCTCCCACGGTGACCACCAGCGCGGCGAGCACCAGGCCCGCCGCCAGTCCGAGCTTCGCTCGCAGCGTCTTCGGCAGACCACCCTCGCCCTCGGCCTGCTTGCGGGCGGCCGCCTCGGCGTATCCGTCGTCGAGGCTGTGATCCATGACATTGGTGAGCAGCGACATGGAGGCGTCCGGGCGCGAGGGGCGCGGAGCGCTGCTCCGAACGGGGGGCTGCTGCGGCATGCCGCACATCGTCGCACGTCGCGGGTGCTACCTCCGAATGGCCCCACCGGCGTGCCGGACAGGCCCCCTTGGGGGCACTTGTCCGACACGCGCGGGTGAAGGATGTTTCAGCGCCCGGCGCTGTCCACCACGGCCGCCCACTCGTCGAGGAGAGCCTCGGCGGAGGTGTCGTCCGGGCCCTCGGCCCACAGGTGCGTGACCGCCTCGGCGGGGTCGGGCAGCACCATGACCCAGCGTCCGTCGGCCTCGACGACCCGTACGCCGTCCGTCGTGTCCACGGAGCGGTCGCCCGCCTCCTCCACGACCCGGCGCATGACCAGGCCCTTGACGGCCCACGGTGTCGCGAGGTCCCGCTTGAGGACGTGCGCCCGCGGAATCCGCGCGTCGATCTGGCTGAGCGTGAGCTGGGTCCGCGCCACGAGACCGATGAGCCGTACGAACGCGGCCGCACCGTCGAAGACGCCGCTGAACTCGGGAATGATGAACCCACCGCGCCCGTCGCCACCGAAGATCGTGGCTTCCTCACGGCCCACCCGGGTCAGGTCGTCGGGGGACGTCGTCGTCCACTCCACCTGGGTGCCGTGGTACGCCGCCACCTGCTCGGCGATCCGTGTGGTCGTCACCGGCAGCGCGACCCGGCCGCTGCGCCGCTCCGCGGCCACCAGGTCGAGCATGACGAGCAGGGCACGGTCGTCCTCGACGATGCGCCCCTTCTCGTCGACGAGCGAGAGCCGCTCACCGACCGGGTCGAAGCGGATGCCGAACGCGGCCCGCGCCGACGCGACGATCTCGCCGAGCCGTACGAGACCGGCCCGCCGCGACTCCGCCGTCTCCGTCGGCCTGGACTCGTCCAGGCCGGGGTTGATGGTGAGCGAGTCGACACCCAGCTTGCCCAACAGGCTCGGCAGCACAAGCCCCGCGCTGCCGTTGGAGGCGTCCACGACCACCTTGAGACCGGACTCGCTGACGCCGGTGGTGTCGACGTTGCGCAGCAGCGATCCGGTGTACGAGTCGAAGACACTCGCCGGGAAGTGCAGGTCCCCGATCTCGCCGGGGAAGGCCCGCCTGTACTCCTGGCGGGAGAACACCCGGTCCAGCTTGCGCTGCCCGCCCTGGGAAAGGTCGGCGCCCTGCTCGTCGAAGAACATGATGTCGACGGAGTCGGGCACGCCGGGCGTCGTCCGGATCATGATTCCGCCCGCACTGCCCCGGGCCGTCTGCTGCCGTGCCACCGGCAGCGGTACGTTCTCCAGGTCGCGTACGTCGATGGCGCTGGTCTGGAGAGCGGAGATGACCGCCCGCTTCAGGGCGCGGGCACCTCTGGAGTGGTCGCGGGCCGTGGTGACCGTGGACCCCTTCTTCAGGGTCGTGGCATAGGCGCCGGCGAGACGCACGGCGAGTTCAGGCGTGATCTCGACGTTGAGGATGCCGGAGACACCGCGGGCGCCGAACAGATTCGCCTGGCTGCGGGACTCCCAGATCACCGAGGTGTTGACGAAGGCGCCGGCCTCGATGGTCTTGAACGGGTAGACACGCACGTTGCCCTGGATGATCGATTCTTCGCCGACGAGGCACTCGTCGCCGATCACCGCGCCGTCCTCGATCCGGGCGGCCCGCATGATGTCGGTGTTCTTGCCGATCACGCAGCCGCGCAGATTGCTCTGCTGCCCGATGTACACGTTGTCGTGCACGACGGCACGGTGCACGAACGCACCGCTCTTGACGACGACATTGGAGCCGATCACCGTGTGCTCGCGGATCTCGGCGTTCGCCTCGACCTTGGCGTAGTCACCGATGTACAGCGGCCCGCGGAGGACGGCGTCGGGGTGCACGTCCGCGCCCTCGGCCACCCACACGCCGGGAGATATCTCGAAGCCGTCGACCTCGACGTCGACCTTGCCCTCGAGGACGTCGGCCTGCGCCTTTACGTAGCTCTCGTGGGTGCCCACGTCCTCCCAGTAGCCCTCGGCGACATAGCCGTAGATCGGCTTGCCTTCCTTCATCAGCTGGGGGAAGACGTCGCCGGACCAGTCGACGGAGACGTCGGCCTCGACGTAGTCGAAGACTTCGGGCTCCATGACGTAGATGCCCGTGTTGACCGTGTCCGAGAAGACCTGGCCCCAGGTCGGCTTCTCCAGGAAGCGTTCGACCTTGCCTTCCTCGTCCACGATGGTGATGCCGAATTCCAGGGGATTGGGGACGCGCGTCAGACAGACGGTGACGAGCGCGCCCTTCTCCTTGTGGAATGCGATGAGTTCGGTGAGGTCGAAGTCGGTGAGAGCATCACCGGAAATGACGAGGAAGGCGTCGTCCTTCAACGCCTCTTCGGCGTTCTTGACGCTCCCGGCAGTACCGAGTGGCTTCTCCTCATTGGCATAGGTCAGCTCCATGCCGAGCTCTTCGCCGTCACCGAAGTAGTTCTTGACCAGCGAGGCCAGGAACTGCACGGTGACGACTGTCTCGTTGAGCCCATGCCTTTTGAGCAGCCTGAGCACGTGCTCCATGATCGGGCGGTTCACCACGGGCAGGAGCGGCTTGGGCATGCTTGAGGTCATAGGGCGAAGGCGTGTGCCTTCGCCGCCGGCCATCACGACGGCCTTCATGTCGGAAGCGTCCTCCTCTAAGAGACGACGGTACAGCCGACTTCACCCGTCCTGATTGTCCCGCAGTTCTCGAGCGGGGGCCATCGGGGCACTGCAGCAGGCGCCCAATCGGGCCGAGCTCAATCGGTCATCGTGTCCGCTCGGACCAGCCGGCGGACCTGCACCACGTAGAGGACTCCTGCCCACCAATAGAGGGTTGTACCCCATCCGGCGAACGCCCATCCGAAAATAGCGCCGACTGACGCGATCCAACCGCTGGCGTCACTGAGCAGCAACAACGGGAAGGCGTACATCAGGTTGAAGGTGGCCGCCTTGCCGAGGAAGTTCACCTGCGGCGGCGGATAGCCGTGCCGCCGGAGGATTCCCACCATGACGAGCAGGACGAGCTCGCGTGCCAGCAGTGCGGCCGTCAGCCAGAGCGGGAGAATCTCGCGCCAGGTGAGACCGACGATCGTCGACAGGATGTACAGCCGGTCGGCCGCGGGGTCCAACAGCCGGCCGAGGCTGCTGATCTGGTTCCAGCGCCGGGCGAGCTTTCCGTCGAGATAGTCGCTGATGCCGCTGAGCATGAGGACGAGCAGGGCCCAGCCGTCGCTCTTGGGGCCACCGAACTCCGGCCTGAGGATCAACCACAGGAAGATGGGGACGCCGACAAGACGCGCCATGCTGAGGATGTTCGGGATGGTGAGGACCCGGTCCGTCTGGACGCGGGTCTCCTGGACCTCCACCCGGGAGCCTCCTGTGGGAAACGAGCCAACGATGCCCCCTGACCTTACCCGCAGGCTCCTTGCACCAGCGCAGAGGGGTCGCGGCGTCAGCGAAAACTCCTTCGGAAAACAAAAAAGCTCCGGCTCTCAGAATCGAAATTCTGAAAGCCGGAGCTCTAATATTAGTTCGGCGGCGTCCTACTCTCCCACAGGGTCCCCCCTGCAGTACCATCGGCGCTGTGAGGCTTAGCTTCCGGGTTCGGAATGTAACCGGGCGTTT